>NZ_CM161514.1:0-635000 GCF_056725145.1 Xanthomonas sp. NCPPB 3442
ATGGATGCTTGGCCCCGCTGTCTGGAACGTCTCGAAGCCGAATTCCCGCCCGAAGATGTCCACACCTGGTTGAAACCCCTGCAAGCCGAAGATCGCGGCGACAGCATCGTGCTGTACGCCCCGAACGCCTTCATCGTCGACCAGGTTCGCGAACGGTACCTGCCGCGCATCCGCGAATTGCTGGCGTATTTCGCCGGCAACGGCGAAGTCGCGCTGGCGGTCGGTTCGCGTCCACGTGCGCCCGAGCCGGCCCCCGCAGCGGCGGCGGTGCCAAGTGCGCCGCAGGCTGCGCCGATGGTGCCGTTCGCCGGCAACCTGGATTCGCATTACACCTTCGCCAACTTCGTCGAAGGCCGCAGCAACCAGCTGGGTCTGGCCGCCGCGATTCAGGCGGCGCAGAAGCCCGGCGACCGCGCGCACAACCCGTTGCTGCTGTACGGCAGCACCGGCCTGGGCAAGACCCACCTGATGTTCGCGGCCGGCAATGCGCTGCGTCAGGCCAATCCGGCCGCCAAGGTGATGTACCTGCGTTCGGAACAGTTCTTCAGCGCGATGATCCGGGCGCTGCAGGACAAGGCGATGGACCAGTTCAAGCGCCAGTTCCAGCAGATCGATGCGCTGCTGATCGACGACATCCAGTTCTTCGCCGGCAAGGACCGCACCCAGGAAGAGTTCTTCCACACCTTCAACGCGCTGTTCGATGGCCGCCAGCAGATCATCCTGACCTGCGACCGCTACCCGCGCGAAGTGGAAGGCCTGGAGCCGCGCCTGAAGTCGCGCCTGGCCTGGGGCCTGTCGGTGGCGATCGACCCGCCGGACTTCGAAACCCGCGCGGCCATCGTGCTGGCCAAGGCACGCGAGCGCGGCGCCGAAATTCCCGACGACGTGGCATTCCTGATCGCCAAGAAGATGCGCTCCAACGTGCGCGACCTAGAAGGCGCGCTCAACACCCTGGTGGCGCGTGCCAACTTCACCGGCCGCTCGATCACGGTGGAATTTGCCCAGGAGACGCTGCGCGATTTGCTGCGCGCCCAGCAACAGGCGATCGGCATTCCCAATATCCAGAAGACCGTGGCCGATTACTACGGCCTGCAGATGAAGGACCTGCTGTCCAAGCGGCGCACCCGCTCGCTGGCGCGCCCGCGCCAGGTGGCAATGGCGTTGGCCAAGGAGCTCACCGAGCACAGCCTGCCGGAGATCGGCGACGCGTTCGCCGGCCGCGACCACACCACCGTGCTGCATGCCTGCCGGCAGATCCGCACGTTGATGGAGGCCGACGGCAAGCTCCGCGAGGACTGGGAAAAGCTGATTCGCAAGCTCAGCGAGTAGGCCATCGGCTGCCATCGGCGCCAGGCTGGAAAAAAGCGTGGAAACGTTGGGGTCAAATGCGGGAGAATCTGTGGATAACGTTGCACCGCAGTCCGGCTGGGAAACTATCCACAGGTTTTCCGACCAGCTCAGGCGCACTAGTCCAACGCGTTTCAGATGCTGAAATGTCTTTGGAAACAAATAGTTACGGTGGTTATCCGCTGAAAACGGCCCTACCATCACCACCAAGCTTTTGATTTATTCCATATCTTTTAAAGCATAGGGGCACGGAACCACATGCGTTTTACACTGCAGCGCGAAGCCTTCCTCAAACCATTGGCACAAGTGGTCAATGTGGTCGAACGCCGTCAAACCCTGCCCGTCCTGGCCAACTTGCTGGTCCAGGTCAAGGACGGACAGGTCTCGTTGACCGGCACCGACCTGGAAGTGGAAATGATCTCGCGCACGCTGGTGGAGGACGCGCAGGACGGCGAAACCACGATTCCGGCGCGCAAGCTGTTCGACATCCTGCGCGCCCTGCCCGACGGCAGCCGCGTCACCATTTCGCAGACCGGCGACAAAGTCACCGTGCAGGCCGGGCGAAGCCGCTTCACCCTGGCGACCTTGCCGTCCAATGACTTCCCGTCCGTGGACGAGGTCGAGGCGACCGAGCGCGTCGTGGTGCCCGAAGCCGGCCTCAAGGAGCTGATCGAGCGCACCGCGTTCGCCATGGCCCAGCAGGACGTGCGCTACTACCTCAATGGCCTGTTGTTCGACCTGCGCGACGGCTTGCTGCGCTGCGTGGCCACCGACGGTCATCGTCTGGCGCTGTGCGAGATGGAGCTGGAGAAAGCCGGCGGCGCCAAGCGCCAGATCATCGTGCCGCGCAAGGGCGTGACCGAGCTGCAGCGTTTGCTGGAAGGTGCCGATCGCGAGGTCGAGCTGGAAGTGGGACGTAGCCATATCCGCGTCAAGCGCGGTGATGTGACCTTTACGTCGAAGCTGATCGACGGCCGGTTCCCGGACTACGAGGCAGTGATTCCGATCGGTGCCGATCGTGAGGTCAAGGTGGATCGTGAAGCGCTGCGCGCGTCGCTACAGCGTGCCGCCATCCTGTCCAACGAGAAGTACCGCGGCGTCCGTGTGGAAGTGTCGCCGGGTCAGCTGAAGATCAGCGCGCATAACCCCGAGCAGGAAGAAGCGCAGGAAGAGATCGAGGCCGATACCAAGGTCGACGACCTGGCTATCGGCTTCAACGTCAACTATTTGCTCGACGCGCTGTCGGCATTGCGCGACGAGCACGTGGTGATCCAGCTGCGTGATGCCAATTCGTCTGCATTGGTGCGTGAGGCCAGCAGCGAGAAGTCGCGCCATGTGGTGATGCCATTGCGTCTCTAACGCTTCGTTCCACGTGGAACACGCAAAAGCCCGGCATCTGCCGGGCTTTTTGTTTGCGCCATTCGGGGGCTTGTTGTGTGTAGATAAGCATCGCGGCCAAGTCGTCTGTGGCGACCAAATGGGGCGTGGGTCGAGCTATGGCGCCTGTGCATGATCTGAAGGGATAAAGCGCTGACGTAAGCGTGGGAGCTATGCCTTCGATCCGATCGATCGACCAAACGCGCTCCACGCGCTTGCCACGGCGCTGCTGTGTTGGCTGGACATCGGCGCCAGGGTTGAGACGCGGTACACATCGAGTTTCAGAATCCACATGGGACGGCCGCGGATCCAGCTCCGACTTGGTCGAACGTCAGGACAAGACTCACCGCGGCGCGTACGTGGGTCCTTTACGGCCTGTTGCCGTCGCCACGCCTCTTCGCGTTACGTCAGCAGTGTCCTGAAATTTTGGACGGGCCTGGCACCTGGCGACTCAGCGAGGTCCGAAAGTCTCAACGTGGCCGGAGCCGAGCCTGATTCATGCGCCCTGTCTTTGGCCGTCGAGCTGGCCTGGTCCGGGACACAGCGAAAGCAGGCAGAGAACAAGACATCTTCTCTCTCATGCGCCGTTGGGTTTAAAACTCTGCTCGTTCAACCTGAACAAATTCAGTCCAAGGTGAACCGACTGATTTGCTATCGCACCATGTCGGCGAGATCTAGCGTTCAGCTGTTCAGCTCCCTACTGTTTTTGACTTATGCACATAGCGCTTTGCTTTTAAATCTATAAATAACTTAAGAGCTTTGTGGTGATGGTAGACGCAGATTTCGCGTAAAAACACCTCAAGTGATTGTTCTTAAAGGAAATTAGCGGGTCGAAACCCTGTGTTTATCGACCTGTTTTACGGCTTACAAGCTGTGGATAAGCAAAAACACCGCCCTCGGCCCCTTTTTTGTCCACATGTTATCCCCTGCCTATCCCGCCGTTGTGCCGGCCACAACTGCGCGCGTTTCATGCCGATCCCGTATCCTTCGACCCGACCGGCATGCCGGATTACAGCCCGGAGCACACCGATCGATGCATGTAGTGCGGTTGTCCATTCATCGGCTTCGCCGGTTTCACACGGTCGAGCTTCATCCCTCCAGTACCTTGAATCTGCTGACCGGCGACAACGGTGCGGGGAAGACCAGCGTGCTCGAAGCGCTGCATCTGATGGCCTACGGCCGCAGCTTCCGCGGGCGCGTCCGTGACGGCCTGATCCAACAAGGCGCCAACGACCTTGAAGTTTTCGTGGAATGGAAAGAAGGCAACGGCGCTGCGGGCGAACGGACGCGTCGAGCCGGCCTGCGTCATAGCGGGCAGGAATGGACGGGACGTCTGGATGGTGAAGACGTGGCGCAGCTTGGCGCGCTTTGCGCTGCGCTGGCAGTGGTGACGTTCGAGCCCGGCAGCCACGTGCTGATCAGTGGCGGTGGCGAACCTCGCCGCCGCTTCCTGGATTGGGGCCTGTTCCACGTGGAACCCGATTTTCTCACTATGTGGCGCCGCTACGCCCGGGCGCTCAAGCAACGTAATGCGTTGCTGAAACAGGGCGCGCAGCCACGCATGTTGGACGCTTGGGACCACGAACTTGCCGAATCCGGCGAGAGCCTGACGTCTCGGCGCACGCGCTACCTGGAACGCCTGCAGGAGCGGCTGGTTCCCGTGGCAGATGCGATCGCGCCCGCGCTGGGACTGTCTGCGCTGACGTTCGCTCCCGGCTGGAAGCGCCACGAGGTCTCGCTGGCAGACGCCCTGCTGCTTGCGCGCGAACGCGATCGCCAGAATGGCTACACCTCGCAAGGCCCGCACCGGGCAGATTGGGTGCCCAGCTTTCAGGCACTCCCTGGACGGGACGCGCTTTCCCGGGGACAGGCCAAGCTCACCGCCCTCGCCTGCCTGCTCGCACAGGCGGAGGACTTCGCCTACGAACGCGGCGAGTGGCCGGTCATCGCCCTGGATGATCTGGGCTCGGAGCTGGACCGGCACCATCAGGGGCGTGTGCTGCAGCGGCTCGCGTGCGCGCCGGCACAGGTGCTCATCACCGCAACCGAAACCCCGCCTGGCCTTGCAGATGCCGGCGCACTATTGCAGCAGTTCCACGTGGAACACGGCCACATTACGCGACAGGCAGCGGCCCACTGAGCCGCGACGGCCGGCTCGTGCCGGGTATAATTTGCTCGCTATCCCCCTTTTCCCACGGTGCGGAGCGGCTATCGCCGCCTTCGCCCGTGTTGTGGAGCCAACGGCACGCGCATGACCGACGAACAAAACATCCCGCCAACACCCAACGGCACCTACGACTCCAGCAAGATCACCGTGCTGCGTGGCCTGGAGGCCGTCCGCAAGCGCCCCGGCATGTATATCGGCGACGTCCATGACGGCACCGGCCTGCATCACATGGTGTTCGAGGTGGTCGACAACTCGGTCGACGAAGCCCTGGCCGGGCATGCGGACGACATCGTGGTGAAGATCCTGGCCGATGGCTCGGTGGCGGTCTCCGACAACGGGCGCGGCGTGCCGGTCGACATCCACAAGGAAGAAGGCGTCTCGGCGGCCGAGGTGATCCTCACCGTGCTGCACGCCGGCGGCAAGTTCGACGACAACAGCTACAAGGTCTCCGGCGGCCTGCATGGCGTAGGCGTCTCGGTGGTCAACGCATTGTCCGAGCACTTGTGGCTGGATATCTGGCGCGACGGCTTCCACTACCAGCAGGAGTACGCGCTGGGTGAGCCGCAGTACCCGCTCAAGCAGCTGGAAGCCTCGACCAAGCGCGGCACCACGCTGCGCTTCAAGCCGTCCGTGGCCATCTTCAGCGACGTCGAGTTCCATTACGACATCCTGGCGCGGCGCCTGCGCGAGCTGTCCTTCCTCAATTCCGGCGTCAAGATCACCTTGATCGACGAGCGCGGCGAAGGCCGTCGCGACGATTTCCATTACGAAGGCGGTATCCGCAGCTTCGTGGAGCATCTGGCGCAGTTGAAGTCGCCGCTGCACCCGAATGTGATCTCGGTGACCGGCGAGCACAACGGCATCATGGTGGACGTGGCCCTGCAATGGACCGACGCCTACCAGGAAACCATGTACTGCTTCACCAACAATATCCCGCAGAAGGACGGCGGCACCCACCTGGCCGGTTTCCGTGCGGCGCTGACGCGTGTGCTCAGCACCTACATCGAACAGAACGGCATCGCCAAGCAGGCCAAGGTCGCGCTGACCGGCGATGACATGCGCGAAGGCATGATCGCGGTGCTTTCGGTCAAGGTGCCCGACCCCAGCTTCTCTTCGCAGACCAAGGAAAAGCTGGTCAGCTCGGACGTGCGCCCGGCGGTGGAGAACGCCTTCGGCGCGCGCCTGCAGGAGTTCCTGCAGGAGAACCCGAACGAAGCCAAGGCCATCACCGGCAAGATCGTCGATGCCGCGCGCGCGCGCGAAGCCGCCCGCAAGGCACGCGACCTGACCCGCCGCAAGGGTGCGCTGGACATCGCCGGCCTGCCGGGCAAGCTGGCCGACTGCCAGGAAAAGGACCCGGCGCTGTCGGAACTGTTCATCGTCGAGGGTGACTCGGCGGGCGGTTCGGCCAAGCAGGGACGCAACCGCAAGAACCAGGCCGTGCTGCCGCTGCGCGGCAAGATCCTCAATGTCGAACGCGCCCGCTTCGACCGCATGCTGGCCTCCGACCAGGTCGGCACGCTGATCACTGCGCTGGGCACCGGCATCGGCCGCGACGAGTACAACCCGGACAAGCTGCGCTACCACCGCATCATCCTGATGACCGACGCCGACGTGGACGGCTCGCACATCCGCACCCTGCTGCTGACCTTCTTCTACCGGCAGATGCCGGAGTTGATCGAGCGCGGCTACATCTACATCGGCCTGCCGCCGCTGTACAAGCTGAAGCAGGGCAAGAGCGAGCTGTATCTGAAGGACGACGCGGCGCTCAACGCCTACCTGGCCAGCAATGCGGTCGAGGGCGCGGCGCTGATTCCGGCTACCGACGAACCGCCGATCACCGGCGAAGCGCTGGAGAAATTGTTGATGCTGTTCACCAGCGCCAACGAAGCGATCGCGCGCAACGCACACCGCTACGACCCGGCCCTGCTCACCGCGCTGATCGACCTGCCGCCACTGGATGTGGAAAAACTGCAGGCAGAAGGCGACCAGCATCCGACCCTGGATGCACTGCAGGCAGTGCTCAACCGCGGCACCCTGGGTACCGCGCGCTACCAGTTGCGCTTCGACCCCGGCAGCGAGAACGCGCCTGCCACCCTGGTGGCCATCCGCCGCCACATGGGCGAAGAGTTCACCCAGGTGCTGCCGATGGGTGCGTTCGAAAGCGGCGAGCTGCGTCCGCTGCGTGAGGTCTCGCTGGCCTTGCACGACCTGGTGCGCGAAGGTGCCCAGATCGTGCGCGGCAACAAGAGCCACCCGATCACCAGCTTCGCGCAGGCCCATGCCTGGTTGCTGGACGAGGCCAAGAAGGGCCGCCAGGTGCAGCGCTTCAAGGGCCTGGGCGAAATGAATGCCGAGCAGCTGTGGGAAACCACGGTCAACCCCGACACGCGTCGCCTGTTGCAGGTGCGCATCGAGGACGCGGTGGCCGCCGACCAGATCTTCAGCACCTTGATGGGCGATGTGGTCGAGCCACGCCGCGACTTCATCGAGGACAACGCGCTGAAGGTGTCCAACCTGGATATCTGAGGCACCCGCATCGGCCGACACGTCGCAACCGCGGCGTGGTGGCCGGTGCGGTGTTCGCAGGATTGATGATGCGCACCGATCTTCCACCGCCCCCGGCACCATGCACGGTTGCCGGCAAGCCGCCGTTGCTGCCCGTGCTCGTGGGTTTCTGGGTCGACGTGCTCATCGCCGCCGGCCTGCTGTTGACCCTCAGCGTGGCCGGCTTTGCGTTGTGGGGCGCGGTGCGTGGCTTTGGCCACGTACAGGCGGCCAAGGCGCAGGGACTGACTCCCTCGCCCACCGAGGTCATGGCCGCCATTGGCCAACCCGGCGTGATGGTGCAGCTGCTCACCGCCTTGGTCAGCACGGCCACGCCGGCGCTGCTGTTGTACTACTGGCGCCGCCGCGCCACCGCTGCCGAACAGACCGCCTCGCGGGCTGCCGCGCGTCGCGCCTCCACCTGGGGCTGGACCGCGCTGGTCGCCGCCGCAGTGTTCCTGCTCAGCAACCTGGTCAGCGTGGCGGCTTCGGCGTTAGGCATCAAGCCGGTGCCCACCAACCTGCCGTTGATGGAAGACGCGCTCCAGCAGTGGCCGCTGGCACTGACGCTGTTTGCGGTGGTCATCGCGCCGGCTTACGAAGAACTGCTGTTTCGTCGCGTGCTGTTCGGGCGCCTGCTCGCTGCCGGCCGCCCCTGGCTGGGCATCGTGCTGAGCGGGGCGATTTTCGCGCTGGTGCACGAAGTACCCGGCATCAGCGGCAACGGCCCGGCCGCGATCGCGCAGCTGTGGCTGGTGTACGGCAGCATGGGCGCGGCGTTCGCATGGCTGTACTGGCGCACCGGTACGTTATGGGCGCCCATTGCCGCGCATGGCATCAACAACACCACGGCCCTGGCAGCGCTGTACTTTTTCGGGCTTGGCTGAGTCCACAAGCGGTCAGATGCGAGAACCCAGCCGCAGCGGCGCGGCGCCTGGGCACCGAATGGATCCGCACGCTTTGGACAGCCGATCGCCCCGGCTGGGCACGCGTCATCGGCCGCACGGAACCGTTTGACGAAAAGTTAAGACGAGCCTGCCAGAATGCCCCCATGGTTCTAGGGGGATCGAATGAAAGCTAGGCTGTTGATCGTTGTTGCCGTGCTTGCACTGACGGCGTGTGCCACCACAACTTCGCCAACCGGCCGCCGACAGGTGGTGGGCGGGGTATCGCAACAGCAATTGGACCAGTTGGGCGCGCAATCCTTTGCGCAGACCAAGGCCAAGGAAAAAGTCAGCACCGATGGCAAGCAGAACGCCTACGTGCAGTGCGTGGTCAATGCGCTGGTGGCACAACTGCCGCCGCAATGGCGCGAAACCAAGTGGGAAACCGCGCTGTTCGTGGACAACGAAGCCAATGCCTTCGCCCTGCCCGGCGGCAAGGTCGGTGTCAACACGGGCATTTTCACTGTCGCCAAGACCCAGGATCAACTCGCCGCCGTGCTCGGGCATGAGATCGGCCATGTCATTTCGCGCCATCACGAAGAGCGCATCACCCGTCAGCTCGGCGCGCAGACGGGCCTGGGCATCATCGGCGCACTCGCCGGCGCCGCCTATGGCGACGGGGCGGCCAGCGCGGTCAATCAGGTCGGCGGTATGACTGCCCAGACAGTGTTCCTGCTGCCCGGCTCGCGGACCCAGGAAAGCGAAGCCGATGTGGTCGGCCAACGTCTGATGGCCCAGGCCGGCTTCGATCCGGCACAGGCGGTGACGCTGTGGCAGAACATGATGGCCGCCAGCGGCAATCGCCAACCGCAGTGGCTGTCGACCCACCCCGACCCTGCCAACCGCATCCGCGAACTGCAGGCCGACGTTGCCCAGCTCGAACCGGTGTACCAGCAGGCCAGGCAGAGCGGGCGCGTGCCGCGTTGTGGCTAGTGCTGCTGACGACATCCGTGCGGCCGCCGTCAACCTGGACGAACACCGATTCGATGCGGCGCTTGCCCGCCTCCCCGCGTGGCGCACGCGTCGCTCCACCGGTCAAGGCCTGTTAGCGACGCTTAGACATCGGTTTCCCGCTTCTGATTGCCGCAACACAACATGGAAACCGTTTTCGGGAACTGAGACTTTCTGCTAAGTTTGCCGGCTCAGATTTTTCGTACAGCGCCCATTCCGCTTTTCGTACCGCCCGACGGCGGATCGTCCGAGGTGAAACATGAAACTGCTCAACCGCAAGCAAGCCCTGTTGTCCCTGTTCATCGCCGCGTCGCTGGGTGGGGCTGTCGTCACCGATGCGGTCGCGCAGTCGGACCGTTCCTCCGAACGCGCCAGCCGCAAATCCAAGAGCGGCAAGGCCGAAGAGCTGTACCCGCAGTCGACCCGCCAGGCACCGACGATCAAGCCGTCCTCCAAGTTGAGCAGCAAGCTGCAGAAGCTGATCGAAACCTTCAACAAGGGCGAGGACTACCAAGGCGTGCGCACCCAGGCCGATGAGATCCTGGCCAACAGCGCTGCCAACGACGCCGACAAGGCGCTGGCGGCCCAGCTGGCCGCGCAGGCTGCCTACAACCTGGACGACACCGCCGCTGCCAAGAAGTACCTGCAGCAGGCCATCGGCCTGAACGCGCTGGACAACAACGGCCAGTTCCAGTCGATGCTGATGCTGGCGCAGTTGCAGATGCAGGACGACCAGCAGGCCGAGGGTCTGGCCACGCTGGACAAATATCTGGAAGAGAGCAAGTCGCAGCGTCCGGAAGACCTGATCCTCAAGGGCCAGGCGCTGTACCAGACCGAGCGCTACAAGGAAGCCATTCCGGTGTTGAAGCAGGCCATCGCTGCCTCGCCCGAGCCCAAGGACAGCTGGAACCAGCTGCTGATGGCGTCCTACGCCGAAGCTGGCCAGACCGGTGAGGCCGTTGCGGCCGCCGAGGCGCTGGCCGCCAAGACGCCCAACGACAAAAAGGCGCAGCTCAACCTGGCCAACATGTACATGCAGGCCGACCAGATGGACAAGGCCGCAGGCGTGATGGACAAGCTGCGTGCCTCCGGCCAGTTGACCGAAGAAAAGGAATACAAGCAGTTGTATTCCATCTACGCCAACACCGAGAACAAAGAAAAGGACGTCATTGCCGTCATCAATGAGGGTATGCAAAAAGGCATCCTCAAGCCCGATTATCAGACATACCTTGCCCTGGCCCAGTCGTATTACTACAGCGACGATGTCCCGAAGGCGATCGAAAACTGGCAGAAGGCCGCACCGCTTTCCAAGGATGGCGAGACCTATTTGAATCTGGCCAAGGTGCTGCATTCGGAAGGTCGCATCCCCGAGGCCAAGCAGGCCGCACAGCAGGCGATCGCCAAGGGTGTTAAAAAACCCGAAGACGCCAAGAAGATCATCAACCTGAAGTAAAAAAAGAAAATAAACCCCCGAAATCCCTGTGTTTTTAGTGGTTACAGGACTCGGGATTGGTATAAGCTTGGGAGTTCCTGCGGTGTCAAAGCCGTCCGAAAACCTGGGGATCATCACAGTGATCCGGGCCCCCACTGAAAGAGCCATTGGCGCATGACGGAACAACTCGTTATCCACAGGCATGACTACGATGCCGGGAACCAGGGTCTGAGCTGGGCCCGCATTATCGGCATTGCTTTTGTAATTGCTTTGCACCTCACTGCACTGATGATGTTGCTGATCCCTGCAGTGGCGCCGAAGGCTCCGGCAGAGAAGGAGCGCACCACCATGGTCACCTTGGTGGATGCACCGCCTCCTCCCCCGCCGCCGCCGCCGCCGCCGCCGCCGCCGGAAGACAAGCCGCCGCCGCCGGTCAAGAATCTGTCGCCGCCGAAGCCGTCACCGGTTCCGCCGCCGCCGGAAGCTCCGGTGGTCGACGTTCCCGAACCGCGTCCGAGCGATATCGTCACGCCGCCGAGCCCGCCGAGCCCGCCGGCTCCGCCGAGCGACATTGGCGCCAGCGTCGATATCTCGTCCAAGAACATGAACCCGCCGAAGTACCCGCCGGCTGCATTCCGTGCCGGTGTCCAAGGTGAGGTCATCCTGATCGTGGATGTGGATGCCAGCGGCAACGTGACCAACGTGTCGGTCGAAAAGTCCAGCCGCAACCGCGACCTTGACCGTGCCGCGATGGACGCAGCACGCAAGTGGAAGTTCAACGCTTCCACCGTCAACGGGCAGAAAGCCGCCGGACGTGTCCGCGTCCCGGTCAACTTTGCTCTGAACTGATCCCACGGGCCGGCCACGGTCGGCCCAGGATCCTGTCTTCCTTTCGCTCCACCCTTCATCACCACACACAACAAAGGTAAGCGTCATGCTGCAGGAATTCTTTATCGCCGCCGCTGCAGGGGGCTCCAATCCGTCGGCCGCTCTGTCGCAGATGGGCTTCGAGCACTTGATCACCGAAATGACTTCCAGCCCCGGCGACTTCGCCGTGTCCTGGGTCGTGTTGATCACCCTGATCGCCATGTCCGCTGCCTCCTGGTACTGGACTGTCATCAACATCTTCCGTGCCACCCGCCTGAAGAGCGCGGCTGACCGCGTCACCACCGCGTTCTGGGATGCCCCGAATGCACAGGACGCCATCCGCGCCATGGAAGAACAGCCGGCTTCCGAGCCGTTCTCGAAGATCGCGCTGGACGCCGCCCAGGCTGCTGCGCACCACCAGCGTGCCGAAGGCAGCACCGGTGGCCTGGGCGAGAGCCTGAGCCGTTCGGAGTTCGTCGACCGCGCCCTGCGTCAGGCCGTGACCCGCGAAAGCACCAAGCTGCAGTCGGGCATGACCCTGCTGGCCACCGTCGGTGCAACCGCACCGTTCGTCGGTCTGCTCGGTACCGTGTGGGGCATCTACGGCGCGCTGATCAAGATCGGTGCAACCGGTTCGGCCTCCATCGACGCCGTTGCCGGCCCGGTGGGTGAAGCGCTGATCATGACTGCGATCGGCCTGTTCGTCGCGATCCCGGCCGTGTTCGCGTTCAACTTCTTCTCCAAGGTCAACAGCTCGGTGATCGCCAAGTTCGACACCTTTGCCCACGACCTGCACGACTTCTTCGCCACCGGTTCGCGCGTTCGCTAATCCGGTCGTCAAGAACGCCTTCGCAACGATTTAGACGGAGCCCGTTATGGCCTTCAGTAGTGGAAACAGCGGTGGCCCGATGGCCGACATCAACGTGACGCCCCTCGTGGACGTCATGCTGGTGCTGCTGATCATCTTCATCATTACGGCACCGCTGATGTCCCATAAGGTCAAGGTGGAGCTGCCAGAGGCCAACTTGATCCAGAAGGAAGATGCGGAGAAACGCGCCGCGCCGATCACTCTGGCCGTCAAGGAAGATGGGTCGCTGTACTGGAACGACGAGCCGATTTCCAAGGAAGCCCTGGAGTCGCGCCTGTCCACAGCCGCACAGCAGACCCCGCAGCCGCCGCTCAACCTGCGTGGCGACCGCACGACCAAGATGCGTACGATCAACGAGATCACCAAGATCGCGCAGGGTCAGGGCATGCTGGACGTCGGTTTCGTTGCAACCAAAGTGAAGGGGCAGTAAGCCATGGCATTTAGTACTGGTGGAAGCCGTGGGCCGATGGCCGACATCAACGTCACGCCCCTCGTGGACGTGATGCTGGTGCTGCTGATCATCTTCATCGTCACCGCGCCGATCATGACCTACCCGATCGCCGTGGATCTGCCGCAGCGGGTGCTCAACCCGCCACCGCAGACGACCGAACCGCCGCCGCCGATCGAGTTGCGTATCGACGCCAGCAACCAGGTGTTCTGGAACAACAGCCCGACTCCGGTCGATGTGTTGCAACAGAAGATGGAAGAAGTGGTGCAGGCCGATCCGACCAATCAGCCGGAACTGCGCATCGATGCAAATCCGGATGCGGAGTACGAGGTGATGGCCAAGGTGCTGGCCGCTGCGAAGAACTCGCAGATGAAGAAAATCGGCTTCATGCAGCAGTAAACGTATCTGCAAGACCGCAACACAACAGTCATGACGCGACTGCAACGCCACCGGAAACGGTGGCGTTTTTTTATGTGTGCTTCGACCCAAGCGCGTTAATGGCAGCGCTTGTAGACCCTTCAGCGTCAAGCACCCATTGCCGAGCCGATGCCGTGCCGCCAGCGCGCCCGTACCCGCGTCGAGTTGCCGGTGCAGGTCGCAGGTGTGTGCTCGGCCGTGCAGCACCCACGATCACAGCACGGGAGGCAGTCATGGCTTTCAGTACGACAGGGGATCGGGGACCGCTGGCGGAGATCAATGTCACGCCGCTGGTGGATGTCATGTTGGTGTTGTTGATTATCTTCATCGTCACCGCACCGATGGTGACGCGGACAATCGCGGTGGATCTGCCGCAGCACAGTTCGCAAGTGACCACACGGCCGGAGCCGCCTGCACCAATCGCCTTGCGTGTGGATGCCGACGGACAGCTGTTCTGGAACGCCAACCCGGTGACCTTGCAGGAACTCCAGTCCAGGTTGATCGAGCAGATGCAGGCAACTGCAGGACATCAGCCGGAACTGCGCATCGCCGCCAGTGCGGATGCCGAGTATGCCGTGATGGCCAGCGTGCTGGCGGCAGCGAAGAACGCGTAAGCGCAGCGCATCGCCTTCGTGCAGTAGTTTCTGCAAGCGCGTATTGCGCTTGGCCAAGTGCAGTGCATGCAACAACGCACGATGCGGTCGCCCAGGCGCCGCATCGCGGCTTCGGACGCGACAGGTATGGGGAGTTAATCGAGGTTGTTTCTCACCGGCAGCAGCTGGCCGTCGCTAACCAGGCGCTCGTCGTGATGTTCCTGCGTAGCATCCACCACGCGAACGTGGTTGTCGCCAACCCGGGCATCGATCATCGATGCCGACGTTAGCGCATGGACTCAAGCGCCAACGTGGCTGCCACGCAGGATGCCGACGTACGCGCGCACGCTTGCATCCAATCCCTGGTACAAGGCCTCGCTGATCAAGGCGTGGCCGATGGATACTTCCAGCACACCCGGCACAGCGGCGAGAAAATCGCCCAGGTTGGCTTGCGACAAATCGTGCCCGGCATTGATGCCCAGGCCTGCGGCACTGGCGCGCTGCGCGGCATCGGCGAACAGCGCCAACGTGGCATCGGCCTGGCCGCTGGCGTGCGCGTGCGCATACGGGCCGGTGTACAACTCGATACGGTCCGCACCGAGCGCGGCTGCGCGGGCGATGTCCGGGTTACCCGCATCAACGAACAGGCTGACCCGGCTGCCCAGCTGCTTGAACGCGGTGATCAGCTCGGCGAGCTGCGCGGTGTCCTGCGCAAAATCGAAGCCGTGATCGGAGGTCAGCTGCCCGTCGCCGTCCGGCACCAGGGTGATCTGCTGCGGGCGCGTGGCACGGCACAATTCCAGCAACCCCGGGTAGCCTGCGCGCGGTGGCGCGAACGGATTGCCTTCGATATTGAATTCCACCGCCTGCACACGCGTGAGCGCACTGAGCGCCAGCACGTCGTCGGCGCGGATATGCCGCTGGTCCGGGCGCGGATGCACGGTGATGCCGTGCGCGCCGGCGGCAATGCAGGCGCGTGCGGCCTGCACCACGTCCGGGTCGGTGCCGCCGCGCGAGTTGCGCAGGACTGCAATCTTGTTGACGTTGACGCTGAGCTGGGTGGTCATGCGGTGATCAGGCCTGCGGCTCGCTGTCACGTGCGGCGGCCAGGGCGGCCGACTTGCGTGCTTCTGCCAGCTCGCGCAGGCGGCGCAGCTCGGCCGGATCGATCATGCTGCTGGTATCGCGTTGGGTGTCGCCCATGCGCGAGGCGAACCAACCGCGCGTCCACAACAGCAGCAGCACCAACGCCACCAGCAGCGAGACCACCAGCAACCACACGTGCGGCGTGCTGAAAGCCAGCACTAGCGCACCCAGTGCCATAAGCAGAAACAGCCAGTGCATGACGCGCTCCCCCGTTGAGTGGCGGCAGTGTAGCGCCGCACCCGGCGCGGTTCCACGTGGGCGCCGCACCGTTGGTCAGAGCAGCGGCGACAACAGCCGGGCGAAGGCTTCCGGCAGGCGCGAGCGCCATAACGGCCGATGCCGCGCGAATTGCACTTCCTGCGCCTGCTGCAGATCGGTGCCGATCAGCCCGGCCATCTCTGCCGCCACCGCTTGGTCGCGGAACAGCATCGACAACTCGAAATTCAGCCGGAAGCTGCGGCTGTCGAAATTGGCGCTGCCGACGATGCAGACATCGTCGTCGGCCAGCAGCGCCTTGGTGTGCAGCATGCGCGGGCCGTACTCGTAGATGCGGACACCGGCTTCCAGCAACTCGTCGAAATACGAGCGCGCCGCGTAGGTGACCAAGCGCGAATCGCTCACGCGCGGCACCAGCAGGCGCACGTCCAGCCCGCCGAGTGCGGCGGAGGTCAGCGCCATGCGCGCCGCTTCGCCGGGCACGAAGTACGGAGTGACCAGCCATACGCGATGCTTGGCTTCATGGATGGCGGCGACCATCAGGCGGTGGATCGCTTCCCACGACGAATCCGGGCCGGACACCAGCACCTGCGCATCCACCGTGCCTTGCGCGCGGGTGGGCACATCGTCCGGCCACAGCTGCTGGCCGTGGAAGGCCGCGCGGCCCTGGCCGGTGGCATAGAGCCAGTCCTCCAGGAACACCAGCTGCAGACTGCGCACCACATGGCCTTGCAGGCGCACGTGCAGATCGCGATACGCCTGCTTGCGCACCTGCTCGTTCTCGTCGTCGGTGACGTTGATGCCGCCGGTGAAACCCACGCGGCCATCGATGACGATCACCTTGCGGTGGGTGCGCAGGTTCAACCACGGCCGCTTGAATGGCTTGAGCAATTGCGAGGGATGGAACCAGGCGGTTTCCACCCCGGCCTCGCGCAGCGTGCGCAGTGCGCGTCGGGTCATTGCCGATGAGCCGATCGCATCCATCAGCAGCCGCACCTTGACTCCGGCACGGGCACGTTCCATCAGCGCAGCGCAGATCGCGGTACCGCTGTGGTCGGGCTGGAAGATGTAGTACTCCAGATGGATATGGTCGCGTGCGCCCCGGATCGCTTCGATGATGGCGGCATACGTGGCAGCGCCATCCACCAGCCAGTGCACTTCGGTGGCGCTGCTGGGCGCCAGCCCGGTGGTGGACTGGGCGATCTTGGCCAGCTCGGTACAGTCGGCATCCGGCGGGCAGACGCTGCTGTAGCTCTCCATGCCCGAGCGCGAGCGCCCGCGCCGCAGCCGCTGCCGTTTGACCTTTTGCGGGCCCAGCCAGTAGTAGATCAGCAGCCCCAGGTACGGCAGCGCCGCCAGCGACAACACCCAGCTCAGCGTGGCCACCGGTTCGCGCTTCTGCAGCACGATCCAGCCGGCGATCCACAGCAGATACAGCACATAGGCGGCCAGGAGGAGCGCTTCGAGGTGGGGAATGGTGGCCAGCCACTCCCACGCGCCCTGTGCAAGTGCGAGCATGCGCGGATTCTACGGGGCGCATGCGGTGTTGCGATGATCACTGCCCGCGTGAGCGAGGTGGCGATGGCGGCGGCGGCACGCAAACGCTGCCGATAGCGGCCTGCACGCGCCGGTGCCCTCGAGCCGGCAAGACCTGCCCGTTCTGCAGGCGTCGGTCGCGTGCCCGGGCGCTTCCAGCCCTGGATGGCATTCGCCAGAGCGCACTGCAGCGCTGGCGGCCAACCTGCCGGGGAAGCGCCGTGTGGGGCGCCGATACCGCGTTGCGCGCCGTGCCCAGGCGGCAAGCCTGGCCGCAGCGCACGCGGTGTCTCCACGCGCCATAGGACGCTTCGCACTCACCTCAAAGTACATGACACGCTCTAGGATGAGCGCCGGAATGCAAGGCTGTCGCGCGAAGGCTGATGGATGTCCAGGACAACCCGCCTGTTTGAACTGCTTGGCCTGCTGCGCGCGCACAGACGGCCGGTGTCGGCAGCTGCGCTGGCGTCCGAGTTGGGGGTATCGCAGCGAAGCGTCTACCGGGATATCGACACCTTGCGCGCGCTCGGTGCGCCGTTGGAGGGCCAAGCCGGCGTTGGCTATTACCTGAAGCCGGGATTCTTCCTGCCATCGCTGGCGTTTTCGCAGGAGGAACTGGATGCGGTCATGCTGGGCCTGGATTGGGTCAAACAACGCGCCGATCCTGCCTTGGCCAGATGTGGTGAAAGCGCCCTGGCGAAGATCTTGTCTGCCAGAAAGCACGGCGATGGCGCCGGCACAGACATGGCGCCAGCGGCGATTCTGACCGCCGCTTCCACATCCGAGTCGGTCGATCATCCGCAGACCGCCGTGTTGCGCGAGGCCATTCGGCGGCAATGCAAACTGGCGATCGGCTATGTCGATGCGCACGAGACGCACTCCGAGCGCATCGTCTGGCCGATCGCCCTGGTGTATTTCGACGACGTACGCGTCCTGGCAGCCTGGTGCGAGCGCCGCTGCGCGTTCCGGCATTTTCGTGTCGATCGGTTGCAGGTGCAGGCACTGCTGCAAACGCGTTACCCGCAGTCGCGCCAGGCGTTGGTGAAGCAATGGCGACAGCAGGACCGCGACTGGCGTTCGCTACTGACAGTTTCTGACACGCCGCAACGCTAGCGTGTGTTGGCCGCTTCCACTGCGAGGAAGCCAGACCAAGGAGACTGACATGGTTGCGTTTTTACCCGATGCGCTCGGTGCGTTCCTGGATGACGAGGACACCTCGGCGATCGTCATGTTGAACCTGATTCGCTTCCAGGCCGATGGTGGCCGCGAGCGCTATCACCAGTATCTGCGGTTAGCCACGCCCATCCTGGCCCGGTTCGGCGCGCACATTGTCTTCAGTGGCGATGGCCTGCCGGTGCTGACCGCGGGCCAGGCACAGCCGTGGGATGCGGTCACGCTGGTGCAGTATCCGGGTCGATCCGCCTTCAAGCAGATGATTGCCGATGCGGAGTATCAGCATGCCTTCGAGGTGGGACGTTCGGCAATTGCCGAGATCGTGCTGCAACCCTTCCACGGCATCACGCTGTAGCCCTCTGCTGGACGCGTTGCAGCGCGTTTGCCGGCGCTGGCGCATTGGTCCTGCTGCCGAATGCGTTGCCTGCGCGTCGGGGCCAAGGCCACTGCAGGCAGCGCGGACCCGACAGGATCAAAACAAGTCCAGCTGCGGCGTATCCGGTCTGGGTGGCCGGAACTGCGTGGTATCGAGCCTGGGCAGCCGCCCGAATCCAAGGCGCCGATACGCGATGGAAAACCGCTGCGCGATCAGTTCTGCAAACGGGCCTTCGCCGACCATGCGCTTGCCGAAGCGGCTGTCGTAGTCCTTGCCGCCGCGCATCTGCTGGATCAGGCTCATGACATGCTTGGCACGATCGGGATAGTGCAGCTCGAGCCACTCGCGCCATAACTGGGTGAGCTCGTGCGGCAGGCGCAGCAACACGTAGCCGGCCGAACGTGCGCCGTGGGCTGCGGCCGCCTCCAGGATGCGCTCCAGTTCCTTGTCGTTGATCATCGGGATGACCGGAGCGACCAGCACGCCCACCGGTACGCCGGCAGCGTGCAGCGCCTGCATCGCGCGCAGTCGCGCGTGCGGCGCGGCGGCGCGCGGCTCCATCTTGGCCGCGAGGCGATTGTCGAGCGTGGTGACCGAGAAATACACCGACACCAGGTTGTGCTGCGCCATCTCGGCCAGCACATCGATGTCGCGTTCGATCAACGCTGCCTTGGTCACGAAGCTGACCGGGTGACGGGCCTGCGCAAGCACTTGCAGGCATTGCCGGGAAATGTGCAGGCGCCGCTCGGTGGGCTGGTAGGCGTCGGTATTGATCCCCAACGCGATCGGCGAGCACTGGTAGGACGGGCGTGCGATCTCTGCGCGCAGCAGCGCTGCCGCATTCGGCTTGGCGAAGATCCGCGTTTCGAAATCCAGCCCTGGCGACAGATCCAGATACGCGTGCGAGGGCCTGGCAAAGCAGTACACGCAGCCGTGCTCACATCCCCGGTACGGGTTCACCGACTGCGAGAAGCCGATGTCGGGCGAGTTGTTGCGGCTGATGATGCTGCGCGCGATTTCCTCGGCCACCACGGTCTTGGGACGCATGGCGGCCTCGCCGTCGGCATCGAGCGCGCCCCAGCCATCGTCTATCTCGACGGCGGTGGTGACCGCGAAGCGGCCGGGCACGTAGGCGGTGGTGCCGCGCCCCTTGATGACCGTACGCGAGCTGCGGACATCGCGCTCAGCTGCCGCGCTCGCGCCGGGGAGAGAGTTCTTCTGCATGCCGTTAGTATTCTTACTAACCAAGCCTGGTGCAAGCGACGTGTACCGGTCCGAGGAGCGAGCACAACTGCTACGACGCAGTGCAGGGCGCAGGCGCAGCTGGGGGAATGGAGAATCGGGAAACGGGAATCGGCAAAGCAACAGCAACAGCAACAGCAGAAAGCGCCGCCGTTGCGATTCCCCATTCCCTATTCCCGATTCCCTAATCCCCGCCGTAAAGCGCCTGCGCCGACTGAAACAGAATCCAGCTAGTGGCAATGAACTTGTCGCCGCCGACCGGGCGGTTGCCGCGGTGGGTGTGGGTGAAGGCGGTGGGAGCGATCAGCAGGCTGCCGGTGCGTGGGCGCGCCTTGCGTTGCTGGAACAGGAATTCGGTTTCGCCCTGCTCGAATTCCTCGTTGAGATACAGCGTCCACAGCAGATGCCGATGCAGCGTGTCGGCATTGGCATCGCGCGGATACAGCTCGCAATGCCAGTACGGGTAGCCGCCCTGGTCGGCGGTATACCACTGCAGATTGATCGCACCCGGGCGCAGGCAGGTGCGTGCCAGATCGCCCAGCGCCTGGTCGCTCATCTGCACGATATCCTCGGCCACCAGGCGATGCGCTGTGCCATCGGCGGTGGTGACCTGCAGCATCAGCGGTGAAATCAACGCCTGCGGATACTGCCGCAGATACGTGAGCACGCCATCGAACACGGCCTGTTGCAGGCGGTTTTCCACTTCCGCCCATTCGGCCATCCCACTGATGCGCAAGTCTCGGCTGTGTTTGAGGTCGGGAAAGACGCCGCCACCGATGCGGCCGGGATGCAGCTGCTGGCTCTGGCGCATGCGCTGCACGATGGCCACGCACTCCTCGCGCGCGATGGCGTTGTCGGTGATCTGGATGAAGTCGGGTTGGCTCATGCGCCTGACCATAGCAATCCGGCGCGCCGGCTGCAGCGTTCGACAGGCGGTGCGTGCCGGGGGATCAGCACGCGAGGTTGTCGGGATCACCCGTGCGTGGCCAGGTGGCGCCACCGCACACGGTGGGCAAGCGCGGTGCCGAGGCGATGTGTCCTGCCTGCTTTGCTTGTTGCTTGTTGCTTGTTGCTTGTTGCTCGTTGCCCGTGTCGTGGCTGGAGCATGCAAGGCGCCAAAGAAAAACCCCGCCGAAGCGGGGTTTTTCGTCACGCAACGCGTGCTGCGGCGATCAGAACTTGTAGTTGATCGAAGCGGCCAGCACGTCGCCCTTCACGTCGTAGCTGCCGGCCAGACGGTCGCCGGTGGCGCTGCGGGTGTCGCTGGTCGGGTCGCTGGTGAACAGGTGGGTGTAGCCGAAGTTGTACTCGGTCTGCGCCGACGGACGCCAGCTCATGCCCAGCGAAACCCACTTGCGGCTCGCGTCCGGCACGCGCACGTCGCGGTGTTCGGCCGTGGTCGGGGTCTGGTCGTACGCCAGGCCGCCGCGCAGGGTCACCGTGTCGCTCATGCGGTAGTCGGCACCGATCGAGGCGAAGGTGGTGTCGCGGTAGGAGAAGTCCAGCACGCTATCGGGCTGGTTGGAGGCGAAGTCCACGGTCACCTGGTCGAACTTGCTCCAGGCGGTGCGGGTGACGTCGGCCATGATCGACCACTGCTCGTTCACGTTATGCGTGAAGCTGGCGGTGGCGCTGGCCGGCAGCTTCACGGTGGCGCGGCCCTTGGTGTCGACGAAGGTACCCGGCGCGGCTACGCCCAGCACGGCGGCAGCACTGCCCGGCACGGTGAAGTCGGCGGTGCCGTCGGTGATCTTGTGTTCCACCTGCGAGCGGTAGCTGAAGCCGATGTGGGTGTTCTCGTCGATGCTGAACAAGCCGCCCAGGGTGAAGCCCACTTCGGTGCTGTCGCCCTTGATGCGCGAGTAGCCATCGGCGCTGCCCGGCGCGAAGCCCGGCACGCGGCGCGCAGCCAGCACGCTGCCGAAATCCACGGCGTTGGCCAGGTCGATATCCAGACGCTCGGCGAACACCGAGGCACCGAAGGACACGTACGGGTTCACGTCATAGGAGAACGCGACGTTGAAGTCGATCGCCTGCAGCTCGGTCTTGGTGCCGTGGTAGCGGCCGACCCAGTCGCGGTCGTATTCGGTCTTGAAGCCGAACGGCACGGTCAGCGAGGTGCCCAGGTGCATGTTGTCGTTCTCGCCGAACGGCACGTGGAAGTACATCGCCGGGACCGGCGCGATCATGCCGGCGTCGCCGCCGTTGCCGCCGGAGACCGGAGCGCCGTTGGCGTAGGCCGCGGTGTCGGGCTGGAACTTGGCCGAGAAGCTGATGGCGCTGACGTCGGCCTGGAACAGGCGACCGTCCAGCTGGCGCATGCCTGCCGGGTTGTTGGCGATGATGGAGGCATCATCCGGGGCGCTGCCCGAACCTGCGAATGCGCGGCCAAGGCCCTTGGCGCTGTTTTCCTTCAGCTGGAACGCGGCGCCGTGCGCCTGACCAACGGCCAGCACGCCAGCGATACCGACGGCCAACAGGGTGGCGCGGCTGAGAGTGGAAGCGGTAGACATAAGTTGTAGCTCTCCGGATAAGGACTGCAATGGTCGGTTCAGCGCCCGCGTCCAGCACCAATCCAGTGCCCGGAGCGCGCCGGAGACCCCCCCCCGACATACGACGCCGTACGCAGTATACCCATGACGATTAACCGAACAATAACGAGGCGCGCGCTGAACGTGCCGTCAGGTTAGGGCTGGGTTCAGCAGCGTGGACCGGCTATTGTCGCCGTCCGATGTTCGTCTCTCTTCCTTCCCGCAAGAAACCCACCCCGCGCTGGGCAGTGCCGTTGCTGTTCGCCACGGTGTGGCTGGCGTATCTGTGGTCGATCAGCCGGCCGGGCGAGGCGCGCAATACGTTGTGGCTGGACTGGGGCGCGCTCTCCAGCGGGGTCTCCAATCTGGGCGACTGGTGGGCCACCTTGCGCGACGGCAGCGTGCTGCGCCTGTTCACGGCGCTGTTCCTGCACGCGGACTGGTCGCATCTGCTCGGCAACCTGGTGTTCCTGCTGATCTTCGGGCTGCCGGCCGAACGCATCCTGGGCCCGTGGCGGTTGTTGCTGCTGTTTCTGGTCGGCGGCGCGGCCTCCAACCTGGCGGCGATCTTTGCCATCGGCACGCCGGACCGGGTGATCATCGGCGCCTCGGGTGCGGTGTCGGCGTTGATCGGCACGTACCTGGCGCTGTTTCCGGGCGCCAAGCTGGGCGTGGTGCTGCCGCTGGGCGTGTTTCTGGAATTCATTCGTGTGCCGGCGCCGCTGTTGATCGGCGCCTGGGCACTGCTGCAGGTGGTGTTCGCCTATATCGGCCCGGCGTTCGGCATGGTGGCGTGGTCGGCACACATCGCCGGCTTCGTGTTCGGCATCGTGTACGGCCTGTACGTGCGCGCGGCAATCGCGCGGCGGCTGCGCAAGCGCCACGGTTTCTGAGCCGCGCAGCATCCGGGCTGTAGCGGCAGGCCGCACCCCATGCGTGGCCGAGGTACCGGCACGATGCCGCGCACGTCGCTGTCCAGGCGCGCGCCTATAATCGTGTGCATGTCCAAGTCTCTGTACAAAGTCACCTTCCTCAATCACGGCAAGGTGTACGAGCTCTACGCGCGTGAGGTCACCGGCAGCCATCTGTGGGGCTTCAACCAGATCGGCGAGCTAGTGTTCGACGTGCACGACGGGCTGGTGGTGGACCCCACCGAAGAACGCCTGCGCGAGGAATTCGGCAATACCAAGACCTTGCACCTGCCGATGCAGAGCATCGTGCGGATCGAAGAAGTGGAGAAAAAAGGCCAGTCGGTGATTCGCGATGCCACCACCGGCGACAAGGTGGTCACCCCGTTCCCCTCGCCGATCAAGCCACGCTGATGCGCATTGTGGTGCCCGACGACTACCAGGGCGCCGTCGCTCAGCTGCCCTGCCTGCAGCAGATGCAGGGCCACCCGGTGCAGGTGCTCGGCGCGTTGGACGCGGAGCTCGACGCGCGTGCCGCATCTCTGGCCGACGCCGACGCATTGGTATTGATCCGCGAACGCACGCGCGTGGATGCGGCGCTGCTGCAACGGCTGCCGCGGTTGAAACTGATCAGCCAGACCGGGCGCGTTGGCGCGCATGTGGATGTGGCGGCGTGCACCGCATCGGGTGTGGCGGTGGCCGAAGGCGTCGGCTCGCCGGTGGCGCCGGCCGAGCTGACCTGGGCGCTGATCCTGTCGGCCAGCCGTCGGCTGACCGACTACCAGCATGCATTGCAGCAGGGACGCTGGCAGGCGCTTGGCGATCCCGGCCTGGGCCGCGTGCTGCATGGGCGCACGCTGGGGATCTGGAGTTATGGGCGGATTGGCCAACGCGTGGCCAGCTTCGGGCGCGCGTTCGGCATGCAGGTGCTGGTGTGGGGCGGGGCGGCATCCTGTGCGCAGGCAGCGCGCGATGGGTTCGCGGTTGCGGGCAGCCGCGAGGAACTGTTCGAACGCAGCGACGTGCTGTCGCTGCATCGGCGCCTGACTGCGCAGACACGTCATGACATCACCGCACAGGATCTGGCGCGCATGCGCGCCGACGCGTTGCTGGTCAACACCAGCCGTGCCGAGTTGATCGCCCCTGGCGCCCTGCTCGCTGCGTTGGACGCGGGCCGGCCGGCGCAGGCCGCGCTGGATGTGTTCGAGCACGAGCCGGTGCTGGACCCGCGCGATCCGCTGCTGCGGCATGCGCGCGTGCTGGCGACACCGCATCTGGGGTACGTGGAGCGCGACAGCTACGCGCTGTATTTCGCCGCGGCGTTCGATAACGTGCTGGCGTTCGCGGCGGGCACACCGCGCAACCTGGTCAATCCTGAGGTGTTGGCAACAACCCAGCGGGTGTGATTCCCCGCTGGGTGAGCGCGGCCCGGAAGCAGCCGACCAGCCGCGCGCGCTGCTGCCAGGTGAGCGGCGATTGATGTTGGGTGCCGCATGCACCACTCCCACACCAATCCTCTGCGAGACGACCAAACCCGCCTGACGACGGGCCACGACGTTGCATGGGCCGCTCTCAGTTGGCCGGTTCGGTGGACGCTGGCGTGTCCTTTGGCGGCCCCGGCTGCACCGGTTCGGCTGGCGCTGCGGGTGCAGTGGCCGGCTTGGCCTTGCCTGCCGGTTCGGCCGATGTGGGCTTGTCCGTGGTCGCCGGGCGCGCTGCGGCGGGCTTGGGATCGGCACCGGTCTTGGCTGGCTTGGCCTTCTGCGCGGCCTGCGCCTTGGCTTTGCGTGCAGCCTGCGCCTTGGCGGCGGAGCCGGGTTGCTTGAGTTCGGCCAGGGCTTCGGCGATCGGGCCGTCGCCCGGCAGTACGTCGCCGGCGCTGTAGCCCTCTTCGCCTTCGTCGTCGCCGCGCAGGTGGCCCGGCAAGGTGGCTTCGCTGTAGTCGGTCAGGCTGGCCGACACATCGGCATCCCCGGGTTGCGGTTCGGGGGTGAGCAGTACGTCCGGCACGATGCCGCTGGCCTGGATCGACTTGCCGCTGGGCGTGTAATAGCGCGCGGTGGTGAGCTTGACCGAGTCGCCGTTGTCCAGCGGCAGCACGGTCTGCACCGAGCCCTTGCCGAAGGTGCGGCTACCGATGATGCGTGCGCGCTTGTTGTCGCGCAGCGCGCCGGCCAGCACTTCCGACGCGCTGGCCGAACCGGCATCCACCAGCACCACGACCGGTGCGCCGCTCAGCAGATCGCCCGGAGTGGCGTCGAACTTGGCATCGCTGATCGAGATGCGCCCGCGCGTGCTGACGATATTGCCCTTGTCCAGCAGATCGTCGGCCACCTGCACCGCCGAGGTCAGCAGACCGCCGGGGTTGCTGCGCAGGTCCAGCACCAGCCCGCGCAACTTGCCGCCGGCCTGCAGCTGCTTGAGGTTCTTCTGGAAATCGGCACCGGTGTCGGCCTGGAAGGTGCTGATGCGGATGTAGCCGTAGCCCGGCTCCAGCAGCTTGCTGCGCACGCTGGCCACGCGGATGGTTTCGCGCTGAAGGGTCACATCGAACGGCTTGGGCGTCTTGTCGCGCATGATGGTCAACACGACCTTGCTGCCGGATTCGCCGCGCAGCGGCTCCATCGCCTTGCTGGCATCGATCGGCTTGCCGTCGATGGCCACGATCACATCGCCGGCGCGGATGCCGGCGCGCGCGGCCGGGGTGTCGTCGATCGGCGCGATCACCTTGAGGGTGTTGTCCTGCTGCTGTAGCAATTCCACGCCGATGCCGTCGTAGGCGCCGGTGGCCTGTTCGTCGAAGGCTTCGGCATCTTCCTTGTCGAAATAGGTGCTGTGCGGGTCCAGGTCCGAGAGCAGGCCGCGCACGGCGGAGTGCATCAGCTTCTTGTCTTCGACCGGGTCGACGTAGGCCTGCTTGACCGCGTTGTAGACCGCCACGAAACGGCGGATCTCATCCAGCGGCACCTTGGAAACAGCGGCTTCATTGGCTTCCGGATCGTCCGCGCTGGCCTGGGCGGCGGCGGGGCCGGCCTTCTGCGCCCAACCAGGCGACGCGAACAGGGCCAGCGACAGGGCAACGGACAGGACGGCTACGCGCATGAAGCACTCCGACAAAGAGATAAGGCGCCCCGCAGCGCGGAGCTGACCGGATTATGCGCGAAGCAGCGGTAAATCCGCGTTGAATCGCGGGCGGTGCGCGGCGCTCAGCGGCGTTGCAGCCAGCTCGATGGATCCACCGGCTGCCCGTTGCGTCGCAATTCGAAGTACAGCGCCGGCACGCCCTGCCCGCCCGAACTGCCGACCTTGGCGACCGCGTCGCCACGTTTGATCGATGCGCCGGCATCGCGCAGCAAGGTGTCGTTATGCGCGTACAGGCTCATGTAGCCGTTGCCGTGGTCCACGATCAGGATCATGCCGTAGCCAGTCATCCAGTCGGAAAACACCACCGTGCCATCGGCCACTGCGGTCACGGTGGTGCCCTTGGGCGCGCCGATCAGCACGCCCTTGCTGGTGTGGCCATCGGGCAAGGTGGCGTTGAAGCGCGCCAGCAGATTGCCCGCCACTGGCCAGCTGAGCCCACCGACCTTGGGGGCCGGTGCGTTGGCGACCACCTTGGGCGGGGTCTTGCCGGGGCGATCGGAACGCTCGGTTTTGCTGCGTTTGGCCTGCGCGGCGGCTTCGGCGGCAGCGCGTTTTGCGGCAGCGCGCCGTTCGGCTTCGGCCTTGGCGGCCGCCGCGCGCAGATTGGCGAGCAGTTGTTCCAGCGCCTTGGCGTCCTGGCCGATTGCCTTTTCGCGCTCGGCGCGCTGCTTGTAACGATCGTCCAGCTGCGCGACGGTGGCCGCCTGTTGCGAGCGGTCCTTCTGCAGCGAGGCCGCCTGCGCCTTCTGCTGCGCGCGTGCGGCATCCAGCGCCTGGCGCCGGGTGGCGATGTCCTGTTCCACTTTCGCCAGGGTATCCAGTTGCGTGGTCAGGGCGTGGATGCGTTGCGCACGTGCGTTTTGCACATAGCGGTGATCGGCCAGCATGCGCGTGGCATCGCCCACCGTGTCCTGCGACAGCAGCACCTTCAACGGTGCATTGCGGCCCACCTGATCGGCAGCGCGCAACAATGCCGCCAGCTGCGTGCGCTGGCTCTGCAGGCCGCGCTGCAACTGCGCGCGTTCCTGCTGCAGGGTGGACAGATGCTGTTCCTGCGCGCGCATCGCCGCTTCGGTTTCGCTCAAGGCGCGTGCGGTCTTGGCCACTTTCTCGTCGGCCTGGCGTAGCTGTTGCGCGGCAGTGCCGCGTTTGCCTTCCAGTTCGCGCCGATCGGCGCTGATGGTCTTGAGCTCATCGCGCAGCTGCTGCAGTTTGCGCTCGGTCTCGCGCTGGCTCTGCGCGCTTGCGCCCACGCTGCCCAGCAACGTGCAGGCCAGCAACGTGCAGGCCAGCACACCCGCCGCCAGCCACATCCGCCCACGGCCGGTGGCGGGAGCGAGCGGCAGGTGCGGCAGCGGTGCGGACGAAGGGGGCAACGAAAGATCCAGTGACTTCAGGCAGGTGCGCGATTGTAGCCAAGCATGATGTGATCGCCGCCACGCCCCAGACTACCGCCGCCGCGCGAGGTTCAGCATGAAGCCCCAAATTCTCCTCCTGGCACTGTCCCTGGTCTGCACGAGCGCCTGGGCCGAGGAGGACGTCAGCAAGGTCAACGGCAAGATCAGCGCAGATGCCGGCAAGACCTACGGCGCCCTGGAAACGGTCAACGGCTCCATCGAGATCGGTGCCGGTGCGCAAACCAAGAACGTGGAAACCGTCAATGGCGGCATCCGCATCGGCGACAACGCGCGCACCGGTGGCGTGGAAACGGTCAACGGCTCGATCACGCTGGGCCAGAAAGTCACCGTGTCCGGCGGGCTGGAGACGGTCAACGGCAGCATCCTGGCCGAGCGTGGCAGCCAGATCAGCGGCGGCGTGGAAACGGTCAATGGCAGCATCGGGCTGGTGGGAACCGAGCTCGGCAAGGGCATCGAGACGGTCAACGGCGACATCACTGTCGGGGTGGGGTCGCATGTGCGCGGCGGCATCGAAGTGAGCAAGCCGAGCTTCGGTTTTTCGTTCCAGCCCTCGCGCAAGCCGCGCGTGGTGATCGGCCCGGATGCGGTGGTCGATGGGCCGTTGCACTTCGAGCGCGAGGTCAACCTGTACGTGCACCGCAGCGCCAAGATCGGCGCGGTGAGCGGCGCCACCGCGCGCAGCTTCGACAGCGACGTCGCACCGAAGGACTGACCAACGCAGCGCGCACCTGCCGGTGCGTGCGCCGGATCCAGGGCGCCCGCTCCAGGCGCCCTGCCCGGCCCGCCATGCAACCGCCGTACACGCAGCCGCGCGCTCACCCCGCCGTCCGACGCACGCTCTAAGATCGGGACTCCGCCGCACGAGGAGTTCCGATGCCCCGCAAGATCCTGTTGTGCCTGGCCGCGACGCTGGCCCTGGCCGGCTGCAAACGCGAACCCGCCGCTGCGCCCGGTGCGCCTGCCGCGCAGACGCCGACCGAGAGCGCGCCCACCGCGCCGGTCAGCCGCCACACCTTCTCCCCGGAAATGACCACCGGCGACTTCGCCGAACTGGTCAAGACACTGGCGTCGGACGACTTCGAAGGCCGCGGCCCGGGGACGCCGGGCGAAGAAAAGACCGTGACCTACATCCGCGACCAGATGCAGCGCATCGGGCTGCAGCCGGGCAATGGCGACAGCTGGTTCCAGGAAGTGCCGATGGTGGAAACCACCGCCGATGCATCCACCGCGCCCAGCCTGCGCAGCGGCGAGCAGACCCGCACCCTCGCCTTCGGCACCGACATCGTGGTCGGCACGCGCTCCGGCCAGGCCGAGGTCAAGCTGGACAACAGCGAGCTGGTGTTCGTCGGATACGGCGTGGACGCACCCGAGCAGCAGTGGAACGACTATGCCGGCCAGGAGTGGAAGGGCAAGACGGTGGTGATGTTCGTCAACGACCCGGGCTTCCACACCGACGATGCCAAGTTGTTCGATGGCAAGCGCATGACCTACTACGGGCGCTGGACTTACAAGTTCGAAGAAGCCGCACGCAAGGGCGCGGCTGCGGCGTTGATCGTGCACGACACGCCCGGCGCCAGCTACGGCTGGGACGTAGTGAAAAATTCCTGGTCCGGCCCGCAATACGACTTGCCGGCCAAGGACGACCCCGACCCGCGCCTGCCGGTGCAGGGCTGGATCAGCGCCGAAACCGCCAAGCAATTGTTCGCCAACGCCGGGTTGGACCTGGCGCAGGCCTACAAGGACGCCAGCAAGCGCGGCTTCAAGCCGGTGCCGTTGAAGGCCAGCTGGTCGGTCGATCTCAAGAGCACCATCGCGGCCAAGACCTCGCGTAATGTTGTCGGCGTGCTGCCGGGCACCAGCCACGCCGACGAGGCGGTGCTGTACATGGCGCACTGGGACCACCTGGGCAAGCATCCGGGCGAACGCGGCGACAACATCTACAACGGCGCGGTGGACAACGCCACCGGCGTGGCCGGCATCCTGGAAATTGCCGATGCATTCGCGCACCAGGATCCCAAGCCGGCGCGCTCGGTGGTGTTCCTGGCGGTCACGCTGGAAGAATCGGGCCTGCTCGGTTCCAAGTATTACGTGGCCAACCCGAGCTTCCCGCTGGACAAGATCGCGGCGGTGATAAATCTGGATGCGATGTCGGTGGCCGGGCGCGCACGCGATGTCACCGTGGTGGGCATGGGCAGCTCGGAGCTGGAGGACATCCTCAAGCCGATCGCCGCCATGCAGGGGCGCACCCTGCACGCAGAAGCCACCCCGCAAAGCGGCTCGTACTTCCGCTCGGATCACTTCAACTTCGCCAAGGCCGGCGTGCCGGCGTTGTATGCCGATGGCGGCGAAGACCTGCGCGAGGGCGGCACTGCCGCCGGACGTGCCGCGGCCGAGGACTACGGACGCCATCGTTATCACGCCCCGGGCGACGAATACGACGCCGCCACCTGGAAGCTCGATGGCACCATCGAAGACCTGCAGGTGGTCTATGGCGTGGGCAAGGAGGTCGCTGCCGGCGAACGTTGGCCCAACTGGTACCCCGGCAACCCGTTCAAGGCCGCGCGCGATCGCATGATGGCCGGCAAGCCTGGCGCGAGCGCGGCGAGCGCGCAGCCGGCCGACGCTGACAGCGCGGCCACGCAGACGCACAAGGCCCAATCTCCACGCTGAGGCTGCCGCGCCGTCATTGCCGCACGGTGTGGCACGACTGCATCAGCGGCCTGCCTTGCGCGACCATCGCCGGAAACCAGCTGTTACGCAAAAGGCCTCCCACCGGAGGCCTTTTGCGTTGCCTCATGTGAGGCCTCTGGCGATCAGCCACGCCACATCGCGCAGCTGCGATCTTGCGCGCTCAGGCGCCTGCACTGACCTTACATCTCAGCCCATGGATGGGACGCATGGCCATGCGGCAAGCGCGCATGCTCTGCGACGCTCGATCTACCCTACCCGCCTGGCAGACGAACGAGACGTGCGCCACTCAGTCGTTCTCTACGCTCACCACGTGACCGTCTTCCGGATCCACGTGCAGTTCGACCTTCTGCCCGTTGCGCTTGGCATCGGCCTTCCATAGGCCATCCTTGAACTTGAGGTCGTGCACATCGGCATAGCCGCCGGTGGAGAGCGATGCGCGCACGTCGGCTTCGCTGAGCTTGGAGGTGGTCTGGTCGCCATAGACGCGGCCGGTCACCGGATCGATGTGCACGTCCACGTCCTTGCCGTCGCCGCTACGCGCGTCTGCCGTCCAGACGCCATGCTCGAACTTGACGTCGTGCACCTTGGTGTAGCCCTTTGCGGTGAGCATGCTGGTGACCTCACCGGAGGTGAGCGCCTTGGCCGGCTTGTCGGCCGCCTGTGCCAACGCACCCTGCGACAGCAAGGCAAGGGCGCCGATCAGTGCGGTCTTCATCAATCGCTGTGTCATGGGAATGCTCCTGCAGTGAAGTGCGCTCATGCTGGAGGGCGGCCTATCGCCATCAGGTGAAAACGGGCAAGCGGCCGCAACGAAAGTTCAGTTAGCTGAAACGCCAAGGTGCTTGCTCACCTGCGATGCACGCGATGTTTACATCGACGCGGATGTCGCGGCTGAGCACGCATCGTGTGTTATCCACGATCGCAATCGCAGCAACGTGCGTGTGCTTCTCACCTTGCCGACACCGTATGCCCGCGCGCGCTGCGTGCGCTGGAAAAGCCGCCTTGCGGCGGCTTTGCTTGGCATCAGCGTGTCGTGCGTGCAGCGGATGTGCTTGTTGCCGAGGTCGATGCAGCGGAGCTGCGCGCTGCGGCAGTCGCAACCGGCGCACGCGTGGCGAGTGCGGCCTGTGGCGAGAGGATCGCCATCTGCGGCTTGTCGGTACCGTCCTTGTTGGGGTGCACGTTGTACGCGTAGCTGAGGTTCCACCACGAACCGGCCGCCCACCAGGTCCAGCCCAGCCACACGTCTGCATTGGTTTCCATGTGCGCCAACATGCCTTGCAGCGCCTGGTTGCACACCGCATTGTTGGCGGTGCCGAATTCGCCCAGAAAGCCGCGCTTGCGGTTGGTGCGCAGCCACTGCGTGAAGTTGCGCAGGCGCTCGGCGCCGATGGTGCTGCTGACACAGGTGCTGCTGGTGCCGCTGGAATCGGCATCCAGATACTGGTGCACTTCGAAGGCGTAGCGATTGAGCGGGTCGTAGATGGCGGTCAGCGCGGTGGCGTTGGAATAGCCATCGCTCGTGGGGGAATACCAACTGTGCGCGCCGGTCCACAATGCGCCGGGCACCAGAATCAGGTTATTGGCACCGGTCCTGCGGATGGCATCGATGGCGGCCTGCGCTGCGCCGGCCCATTCGCTGGCCGAAATATTGTTGGGCTCATTCATCAGCCCGAACATCACCGCGTTGTCGCTGTTGAACGCCAGCGCCAGACGACGCCAGAGATCGGTAAACGTGGCCACCGGTACTTCCGGGCCGCCGATCTTGTAGCCGTAATACTTGGCGTAGTTGTGGATATCGATGAGCAGATACATACCGGCTGCCTTGGCGCGTGCCACCGCCTGCTGCAGCAACGCGAGCTGTGCCGGGTCCAGTTCGCCGTTCGCGCTGGGCTGCAGCCGCTCCCACAGGATCGGCAGGCGGATGGTATTCATGCCGACACCGGCGAAATAGGTGTAATCGTTGGTCGCGGGGTACATATAGTCCTTGTTGAGGACTCCGGGCTTCTTGGAAGATGCGTACTCGGCACCTGACAGATTGACGCCGGCATAAGTGAGCGCGCGCGTCTGCGCGTGGGCCAGCGACAGGCTCCCGAACACGATGAAAAGCAGCGTAGAGCGCAGTAGCGCGCGCAACGAAAAGCAGACAGCAGACATGACACAACTCCTCAGACGGGGGCGATGCGGGTAAGTGCATGCGCGTTACGTGCGATGCACTGCATCGGTCTAAGTCAATGCATCAGCCGTGCCCAATTGCTGCCGGTGGCCAGTTCAGCGCCAATATGCGAACTGCATCGCAGTCACACTCTGCAAGGCGCGTTGTCGAGATTGATAGGCCGCACAAAAGCGCCAGATATGGGCCGGTATTTGCGCAAGTGCGGCACGGGTTCGTCCGTGCTGTCGACTTTGCGTCGTATAGAAGCGCCTGCCGTCAGTGGCATGACGTCATGTCCATGACGCCATGCCACATTGAAGTGCCACCGAGGTTGCAGGCATAGGCTGCCTCGATCTTTCCGCGAAAAGACCAGGAAAAGTGGCCAATCGCGGCAATGCTCAGCCCGGTAGAAAGCGCGCTCGCTACCGGATGGAAGAGCGACGTGTGATGACGATTGCCTGCGGCGCCCGCACGTGCCTGCACTGGCGCTATCGTTGCCAACAGCAGCGACAGCACCCACGTGCAGGCGTCAGGCGGGCGCGGCAGGCGCTTGGCGTGGATCACCTACGGTGTGGTTTGCGTGCCATCCGCGCCCAGCTGACGACTATTTGCTGGGCGCGTTGGTCGCGCTTAATCGGTAATCCGGCGCGCACGTGGGCCCAATATCGACATCTGCGGCTTGTCGCGCCCCTGCGCATCCGGTTGCACGTTGAACGGATACGCCCTGCTCCACCACGCGCCTGCCGCCCACCAGGACCAGCCCATCCACACATCGCTGTTGGATTCCATGTAGCCCAGCATGCCGTTGAGCGCGAGATTGCAGGTGGCCGTGTTGCCGGTACCGAATTCGGCAAGAAACCCGCGTTTTTTGTTCAGGCGCAGCCATTCGGTGAAGCTACGCAGGCGCTCGACCCCGATCGTGGCACTGACGCACCCGCCGCTGGTGCCGCTGGAATCGGCATCCAGATATTGATGCGCTTCGATGGCATACCGATTGAGCGGGTCGCGAATGGATGCCATCGCCACTGCATTGGATTGCCCGGCCACTGTGGAGTACCAGCTATGCGCGCCTGTCCATAACGCACCCGGCACCAGAATCAGATTGTTTGCACCGGTTTTACGAATGGTGTCGATCGACGCCTGCGCGGCTCTTGCCCACGCTTGCGGATCGATGTCGTAAGGCTCGTTCATCAGCCCGAAGATCACGGCGTTGTCGCTCTTGAAGGCGATCGCCAGCCGTCGCCATAGATCGTTGAAGGTGCTGATCGGCACTTTCGTGCTGCCGATGGTGTGGCCGTAATACTTGGCGTAGTTGTGCACATCCACGATCACGTACATGTTGGCCGCCTTGGCGTTGGCGACCGCCTGCCGGATCAACGCCAGCTGCGCCGGATCCAGCTCGCCGCCCGCTTTTGGCTGCAGCCGTTCCCACAGGATCGGCAGGCGAACCGTGTTCATGTGCTTGCCGGCGAAGTAGGCGTATTCGTCGGCCGCCGGATAGTGATAATCGATGTTGAGCACGCCGGGTTTTTGCGAGGATTTGATCTCGGCGCCGGATAGATTGATGCCTGCATACTTCAGGCCGGAAGTGCTTTGCGCCTGCGCGAGCGGCATGAGGGCAAGCAATAGCAAAGACAGCGCGCGGCAACGCGGCCGGCGCGTACGCGTGGTGAGGGATTTCATGGGGGAACTCCTGAGACTTCTGCGTGCGAAAGACCTGTGCAAGGACGGCGCGCTGATGCGGGTATGAGCTCGTTCGATGTAAGACAGCAACGCGTCCATCACCAGACTAGGCGTATACGCCCGCACAAACCACGGTTGAGAGGGATCAATCGGCCAAGCTGTGCAGTGACCCGCAGTTCTTGTGTTAGAGCGCGCACGCATGGCGCGAACGTACCGCACCGTTTGCACACGCTTCGAACAGTGGCGCGCATCGCCTGCGCGATGGCGTGCTGTACATCGCGGGCGAATGCAGCTGCATTCGTGCAATGCCTTTGCGCTGCAGCGCCTATCTGTCCATCACGATGGGTTGCCTGATTGGCGATGCTGTCGCCGGGCAATGCCAGCCACAGCGGCAGACAGTGCGCAGGTTTAGTGCGGACGTCGACGCGATAGCGCGGATTGGATGAGATCGCTCGCGCGTCGTCCATGCATCGTGGCGCGCAGGCGTCGCATCAGGGCGTCGCCGAGACGGCAGCCTCGCACTGCAAGTTGCACCAGCGCATGGACGATATGGCCAGCGCTCGATACCGGGCTGTTGCATGCGATCGAACAGCGCACATCGGCAACACGCAGCGCGTGAGCTGGCGCGCGATTGCCTCTGCCTTCTGCTGCCCGCAGCGAGCCAGCGGCGGTCTGCCCTTCTCCGAAGCAGGCGGCCCCACGCGCTGCGGCAACGACAAAAAAGTGGCCGCAACACCGGTTGCGACCACCTCTGGCTGCGCCGCTGCTTACCTGCCGGCGCGGCGTGCGTACTTGCTCAGGATCGCCATCTGCGGCTTGTCGCTGCCGTCCTTGCCCGGTTGCACGTTGAAGGGATAGTCCGGCTTCCACCAGGCGCCCGCCGCCCACCAGGTCCAGCCCAGCCACACGTCGCTGTTCTTTTCCATGTAGGTCAGCATGCCTTCCAGCGCCTTGTCGCAGACCGGATTGTTGGCCGTGGCGAATTCGCCCAGAAAACCCTTCTGCTTGTTCTCGCGCAACCACGAAGTGAAGCCCTGCAGCTTTTCTTGGCCTACCGAGTCGCTGGTGCACACCGGCTTGGTGCCGCTGTAGTCCTTGTCCAGGTACTGATGCGCTTCGAAGGCCAGGTTGTTGCCCGGGTCCTTGAGGATTTCCAGCGCCTTTGCGTTGGAGACGCCGTAGCTGGTGCTGCGCCAGCTGTGTGCGCCGGTGTAGGCGGTGCCCGGCACCAGGATCAGGTTCTTCGCGCCGGTCTTGCGGATCGCGTTGATCGCCCCCTGCGCGGCATTGGCCCAGTCGGGTGCGGAAATGCCATTGGGCTCGTTCATCAGCCCGAAGATCACCGCCTTGTCGTCCTTGAACTCCAGCGCCAGCCGGCGCCACAGATCGGCCAACGCGCCGGCCGGCACATCGCTGGTGCCGATGCGCTTGCCGTTGTACGTGGCGTAGTTGTGCAGATCCAGGATCAGGTATTGCTTGTTGGCCTTGGCTGCTTCAAGCGACTTCTTGATCAAGCCCAATTGGGCCTGGTCCAGCTGACCATTGAGCTCGGGCTGTACGCGTTCCCACAGGAACGGCAGGCGGATCGTATTCATGCCCTTGCCGGCGAAATAGCTGAAATCCGAGGCGGCAGGGTAGGTGTAGTCCTTGAACAAGGTGCCAGGCTTCTTGCGCGAGTTGAACTCGGCGCCGGACAGATTGACGCCGACATACTTCAGGCCAGCGGTGTCCTTCCTGGGGCCGGGCGGCTCCTTGGCCTGGACCAGTGGGGCGGCGGCGAGCAAGGTCAACGCGAGCGCGGCGATGCGCAAGCGGGGAAAGTGCGGGGGAGTGCGGAACATGGAAGTCTCCTTCGGCATCGACGTGGGCGGCCGCGGGGGAGGGCACGGCCAGCGCAGATGGTGCAGCGCCATCTGCTGCTGCGTGAGTCTGGGAGCTCGCACGTTAGTGCGCCATTCACGCGCATGGCGCGGATTTGACCGCCTGCGAACACGCGCAAGGCGCATCATGCTGCTGCGCTCGCGTTCGCAAGAGACCAGGTAAGACGCACTGTCGCAGGAGTGCGACATCTGCGCGTTTTAAGCTACCGACCCTTTCTCCCCGTTGTTGGCGCGCCTTGCCGACGACGCAACACCCCCCGGAGTTTTCCCATGAGCACAGCCCACGCCTACGCTGCCCAGGCCGCCGATCAACCACTTGCCCCGTTCGTGTTCGAACGCCGCGCGCCCGGCCCCAACGACGTGCAGATCGACATCGCCTACTGCGGCGTGTGTCACTCGGACCTGCATACCGCACGCAACGAATGGCACAACACGCTGTACCCCTCGGTGCCCGGCCACGAGATCGTCGGCCGCGTGACCGCCGTCGGCAATGCGGTCACCGGCTTCAAGGTCGGCGACCTGGCCGGTGTCGGCTGCATGGTCGACAGCTGCCGCAGCTGCGCCTCCTGCCAGGAAGGCGAAGAACAGTATTGCGAACAGGGGTTCACCGGCACCTACAACGGGCCGATGTTCGGCGGCGGCGAGAACACCTACGGCGGCTATTCCGACCATATCGTGGTCGACCAGAAATACGTGCTGCGCATCACCCACAGCGACAACCTGGCCGCGGTGGCACCGTTGCTGTGCGCCGGCATCACCACCTATTCGCCGCTGGCACACTGGAAGGTGGGTCCGGGCCAGAAGGTGGGCGTGGTCGGCCTGGGCGGCCTGGGCCACATGGCGGTGAAGATCGCCAAGGCGATGGGCGCCACCGTGGTGTTGTTCACCACCTCCGAGAGCAAGCGCGCCGATGCGCTGCGCCTGGGCGCCAGCGAAGTGGTGATCTCCAAGGACGAAGCGCAGATGGCCGCGCAGTACAACACCCTGGACTTCATCCTCAACACCGTGGCCGCGCCGCACAACCTGGACCCGTTCCTCAACGCGCTCAAGCGCGACGGCGCCATGGTGCTGGTCGGCGTGCCCGAGCAGTCGCACCCGTCGCCGGCGGTGTTCAACCTGGTGATGAAGCGCCGCACCCTGGCCGGCTCGCTGATTGGCGGCATCCGCCAGACCCAGGAAATGCTGGATTTCTGCGCCAAGCACAACATCGTCTCGGACATCGAAACCATCCGCGCCGACCAGATCAACGAGGCCTACGAGCGCATGCTCAAGAGCGACGTGAAGTACCGCTTCGTGATCGATATGGCCACGCTGGATAAGGCGGCCTGAGTAGTTGTTACGTCACGCTGTAATGTTGCCGTCTGCGTCGCTGTCGATGCGGACGGTAATACACCTCGCTACTCTGCTGGCGAGCTAATCAACGATGTGGATAGAGGGTTCCTTTGTGCATAGAACGTTGATGCACTCAGAGTGGTCAGCGATGAAAAACTCCATAACTTCGCCGTAGAATCCTGTTGGAATATACGACTCAAGTACTTCATCGTGCTGGCTCCAACCGCCAAAGAGAACCTGTGAGACGGTTGCTCCCTCTATCTCATCAAATGATTCCATATTGCAGCGCCAGAATTCAGAGAAATCGCGTTCGTCCAGTATCTTTACGCCGACCACATCGCTAAAAATGATTTGGACAGTCCTATTAGAGGCATGGGCGGTCAAGTGTACGACGCAGCAGTTTTTTTCATAAACGATTTTCGAAACTGATGTGTACTCAGGTAAAACTGAGCTAGGCAGGCTCCGCAAGGTTAATTTCTTCATGTCTACGTCTAATCGACCCGAGTCTCGGTTTGGCTTGTAGTGATTCTCGTTGAAGCCGAACGTGTAGAACCCGGCAAAACAAGACGTTGATTTCGCAAAACCAGCAATAATCGCCTGAATAGTGATCGGGCTGTTGAGTGATTCCGAAACGAGTTCCTTCAGATGAATCGATGCAAAGTGCCGTGCACTTCTCTCTCACCAGGCTGCCACACGCTTCGACGGAGAGAAGCGTACGGGCAGCGCAAGGTTATGTGACATGCCCAAGCTAAGAGCGCAGCTTGCCTGTACCCTCGGGCATCATTGAGTTCGTTGATCTTTAGATGTCGAATGCGAGGCGCAACGTCCAGCTCAGGTATTGCTAGTTCTATCTCACGTAGCTCTTGAGGCGCGACTTCGGGGTCTCTGTAGGAAAGATTCTTCGCCTTGCTGAGCTAGGCGCGATCCATATGCTCCTCATCACCCTCATGCCGCAGCCGGCTCCTTGACCTGCGCGTTCACCCCCAGCAGCTGCACGATGCTTCCCGCCGCATCGCGGCCTTCGGCCACTGCGGTGACCACCAGGTCCGCACCGCGCACGCAGTCGCCGCCGGCGAACAGGCGCGGGTTGCTGGTCTGGTAGGGCAGGCGGCCGTTGCCGTCGGCCGGGGCGACGATGCGGCCGTTGCTGCCGGCTTCCACGCCCTGCGAGGACAACCAGTCGGGCAGGGTGGGCGAGAAGCCGAAGGCGATGATTACCACGTCCGCTTCCAGCAGCGATTCGCTGCCTTCCACCGGCACCGCATTGCGGCGGCCGCTGGCGTCGGGCTCACCCAGCTTGGTTTCCACCACGGTCACGCCGATGGCTTCGTCGTCGGCGCCGGATTCGATCGACAGCGGCTGGCGGTTGAACAAAAAGCGCACGCCTTCTTCGCGCGCGTTGGCCACCTCGCGCGCCGAGCCGGGCATGCTGGCTTCGTCGCGGCGGTAGGCGCAGGTGACCTTGGCCGCGCCCAGGCGAATGGCGCTGCGCACGCAGTCCATGCCGGTATCGCCGCCGCCCAGCACCACCACGCGCTTGCCGCTGAGGTCGGGCAGGGCGAGCTGGTCTTCCCAGCCGGCGATCGGCCGGCCGTGCGGGTCGTTGCCGCTGACGATGCGGCTGTTCTGCACCAGGAACGGCAGCGCCGGCAGCACGTTCTTCAGGTCTTGCCCGGGCAGGCCGCCGTCGGTGTAGCGATAGGCGCCGGTCCCTAAGAACACCGCATCGTATTCGCCCAGCAACTGCTCGATGCTGACGTCCTTACCGATCTCCACGCCCAGGCGGAACTGCACGCCCATGCCTTCGAGGATCTCGCGGCGCTTGCCGATCACCGACTTGTCCAGCTTGAAGCTGGGGATGCCGAACTGCAGCAGCCCGCCGATCTGCTCATAGCGGTCGTAGACCACCGCCTCGATGCCGGCACGCGCCAGCCGGTCCGCACACGCCAGCCCAGCCGGGCCGGCGCCGATCACCGCCACGCGGTGGCCGGTCGGCTGCACGTTGCCCAGATCCGGGCGCCAGCCCATCTTGAAGGCGGTGTCGACGATGTACTTCTCCACCGCGCCGATGGTGACTGCGCCGAATTCCTCCAGCGTGCAGCTGCCTTCGCACAGGCGGTCCTGCGGACACACCCGCCCGCACACTTCCGGCAGCGGGTTGGTGGAATGGCATAGCGCGGCGGCTTCCTCGATGCGGTTTTCCTGCACCAGCTGCAGCCACTGCGGGATGGCGTTGTGTACCGGGCATTTCCAGCTGCAATACGGGTTACCGCAGTCCAGGCAACGGCCGGCCTGGTATTGCGCATCGGCCTTGTCGAACTTGCCGTACAACTCGCCCCAGTCGCCGGAGGTGCGCAGTTCCACCGGAATGCGCGTGGGCATGGTCCGGGGCAGGTCGAGGAATTGGAAGGCTTGCTTGCGGCTCATAGGGGCTGGGATTCGGGAGTTGGGATTGGGGATTCGCAACAGCGGGCGACATGGGTCTGACGCAGTGCGAATCTCGAACAGCAATCGACGCGTGAGAGCAGGGAGTGGAGATTCGGACATCGGGATTTGCCAAGGCGACGACAGGTCGCATGGCTTGAGCGAATCCCCAATCCCGAATCCCCAATCCCGTCACTCAGGCCGCCCGCCTGAGTGACTCCGTCAGCGACTCGATGCTGGCGGCCTTGGGTTTGACCAGCCAGAACTTGCCGATGTAGTCGCGGAACTCGTCCAGGATCTGCTGCGCCCAGATGCTGCCGGTCAGCTCGCGGTGGCGGCTGATCAGCGTATGCAGATGCTGGCGATGGTTCTCGAAGCCTTCGGCCGAGACGCGGTGGATGTCGATGAGCTCGTGGTTGTAGCGGTCCACGAAGTCGCGTTCGATATCCAGCACGTAGGCCAGGCCACCGGTGAAGCCGGCGCCGAAGTTCAGGCCCACCTTGCCCAGCACCAGCACGATGCCATCGGTCATGTATTCGCAGCAGTGGTCGCCGGCGCCTTCCACCACCGCCAGCGCGCCGGAGTTGCGCACCGCAAAGCGCTCGCCCGCCCGCCCGGCCGCGAACAGCTCGCCGCCGGTGGCGCCGTACAGGCAGGTGTTGCCGACGATCGGCGTGTTGCGTGCCTCGAAGCGCGCGCCGCGCGGCGGACGCACCACCAATCGCCCGCCGGCCATGCCCTTGCCGACGTAGTCGTTGGCTTCGCCTTCCAACTCCAGCTGCAGGCCACCGGCGTTGAACGCGCCGAAGCTCTGCCCGGCGGTGCCGCGGAAGCGCAGATTCAAGGGCGCATCGCTCATGCCGTGGTTGCCGTGCACGCGCGCGATGGCGCCGGACAGGCGTGCGCCGATCGAGCGGTCGGTGTTGTGGATCAGGAAGCGATGGTCGCCACCGCTCTTGTGCGCGATCGCATCGGCGAGCAAGCCATCCATCTGCGTGGCCAGGCTGTCGGGCGATTCGTACAGGCGCTGGGCGGCGCAGTGGCTGCCGTCGTAGCGGGCATGCGTGAGCAGGCGCGAGAGGTCGACCTTGACGCCGGGGCGCGGCGAAACCTCCAGCTGTTCCAGCAGGTCGGTGCGGCCGACGATCTCGTCCAGCGAGCGCACGCCCAGGTACGACAGCCACTGGCGCACTTCTTCGGCCAGCAGGCGGAAGAAGTGCTCCACCCGCTCCGGCAGGCCGGTGAAGTAGCCGGCGCGCAGGCGCTCGTCCTGGGTGGCCACGCCGGTGGCGCAGTTGTTGAGGTGGCAGATGCGCAGGTACTTGCAGCCCAGCACGATCATCGGCGCGGTGCCGAAGCCGAAGCTGTCGGCGCCGAGCAGCGCGGCCTTGACCACGTCCAGGCCGGTCTTCAGGCCGCCATCGGTCTGCAGAATGGTGCGCTCGCGCAGATCGTTGGCCACCAGCGCCTGGTGCGACTCGGCCACGCCCAGTTCCCACGGCACGCCGGCATAGCGGATCGAACTGACCGGGCTGGCACCGGTGCCGCCGTCATGGCCGGACACGGTGATCAGATCGGCGCCGGCCTTGACCACGCCGGCGGCAATCGTGCCGACGCCGGCATGCGCCACCAGCTTCACCGAGACCAGCGCCGTCGGGTTGACCTGCTTGAGGTCGTAGATCAGCTGCGCCAGGTCTTCGATGGAATAGATGTCGTGATGCGGCGGCGGGCTGATCAGGCCGATGCCGGGCTTGGCGTAGCGCAGCCGGGCGATCAGTTCGTTGACCTTGTGGCCGGGCAGCTGGCCGCCCTCGCCTGGCTTGGCGCCCTGGGCGACCTTGATCTGCAGCACCTCGGCATTGACCAGGTATTCCGGGGTCACGCCGAAGCGGCCGGAGGCCACCTGCTTGATCTTGGAGCGCTTCTCGGTGCCGTAGCGGGCCGGATCTTCGCCGCCTTCGCCGGAGTTGCTGCGCCCGCCCAGGCGGTTCATCGCAATGGCCAGCGCTTCGTGCGCCTCGGGCGACAACGCGCCCAGGCTGATGGCGGCGCTGTCGAAGCGCCGCAGCACATCTTCGGCCGGGGCGACCTGATCCAGTGGCGTCGGGGTGTCGGCACGCTTGAGCTGCACCAGGTCGCGCAGCGTGGAGGCCGGGCGCGCATGCACCGCGTCCACGTACTTCTGCCAATCGCCGGCATCGCCGGTGCGGGTGGCGCGCTGCAGCGTCATGACCACGTCGGGGTTGTACATGTGGTACTCGCCGCCGTGCACGTACTTCAGCAGCCCGCCCACTTCCGGCTTGAGCTGGTCGTTCCAGGCGCGCACGGTCAGCTCGCGCGCCTCGGTGTCCAGCCGTGCCAGATCCACGCCGCCGATGCGCGCCGGGGTGTCGGCAAAGCACAGGTCCACCACATCCGGGTCCAGCCCGACAATCTCGAACAGCTGCGCACCGCGATAGCTGGCGATGGTGCAGATACCCATCTTGGAGATGATCTTGGACAGGCCCTTGTAGATGCCTTTGCGGTAGCGGCGGCCGATCTGCGACTGCTCGCCACCCTTGCTCAGTTGCAGGATGCCGCGCCGACCCAGGTCGAACAGCGTCTGGTAGGCCAGGTACGGATACACCGCGGTGGCGCCGACGCCGAGCAGGCAGGCCATGTGGTGCGGGTCGCGCGCGGTGCCGGTCTCGATGATCAGGTTGACGTCGCAGCGCAGGCCTACCTTGCACAGGTGGTGATGCACCGCGCCGGTGGCCAGCAGCGCATGCGCCATCGGCCGGTCCGGCACCGGGTAACGGTCCGACAGCAGCAGCATCACCGCGCCGTCGCGCGCGGCGGCTTCCACCTCCTGGCAGATGCGCTCCAGCCCGGCCTTGAGGCCTTCTTCCAGGCTGTAGGACAAGTCGATCAGGCGGTTGCGCTCGACGTACTGCTCCATCTTCAGCAGCTGGCGCAGCTTGCGCTGGCTGAGCACCGGCGAGTTGAGGATGACGTGGTTCACCGTCTCCGCACCGGCGTGGAAGATATTGGTCTCCCTGCCGAGCTGGGTGGTGAGCGACATCGCGATGCCTTCGCGCAGCGGGTCGATCGGCGGGTTGGTGACCTGCGCGAACGCCTGGCGGAAGTAGTCATATAGCGGCCGGGTCTGGCGGCTGAGCACCGCCATCGGGGTGTCGTCGCCCATCGAGCCGGTGGCTTCCTGCTCGGTCTCGGCCAGCGGGCGCAGCACCTGTTCCACTTCCTCGGTGCTGAGCTGGAACAGCTTGTGATAGCTGCGCAGGGTCTGCTCGCTGAAGGGTTCTTCCACCAGCGAGGGGTCGATCAGCTCGGTCTGCAGGTAGGTCACGCCCTGCTGCAGCCATTGCTTGTACGGCGCGCGCGCGCGGTTGATGCGGTCGATGGCATCGGAATCGAGCAGGTCGCCGCGCTTGAGGTCGATGGCCATCATCTCGCCCGGGCCCAGCTTGCCCTTGCGGGTGATGCGCTCGGCCGGCAATTCCCACACGCCGGCTTCGGAGGCGACCAGGAAGTGGCGGTCGGAGGTCAGCATCCAGCGCGCCGGGCGCAGGCCGTTGCGGTCGAGCATGCAGGCCGCGTAGCGGCTGTCGCAGGCCACGATGCCGGCCGGGCCGTCCCAGGGTTCGGTATTGAGGCCGTAGAACTCGTAGAACGCGGCCAGGTCGGCGTCCTTGAACTCCAGCGACTGGGTCGCCGGCGGCACTAGGATGCGCAGCGCCTGCAGCAGGTCCATGCCACCGGCGATCAGCAGCTCCAGCATGTTGTCCAGGCTCTGCGAATCGGAGCCGTGCATGGAGATCACCGGATCGAATTCGGCAATGTCAAAGCGCGGGGTCTGCCACACCTTGCTACGCGCCTGCGCCCAGCGCCGGTTGCCTTCGATGGTGTTGATTTCCCCGTTGTGCGCGAGCAGCCGGAACGGGTGCGCCAACGGCCAGCGCGGCAGCGTGTTGGTGGAAAAGCGCTGGTGAAAGACAATTGCGCTGGAGGACAGGTCGCTGCGCTGCAGGTCCGGGTAGAACGTGCTCAGCTTGTCCGGCAGCACCATGCCCTTGTAGCTGATGCCGTTGGGCGAGAGGGTGGTGACGTAGAAGTCCGGCACGCCCTGCAGCTGCTGCTCGGCGCGACGGCGTGCCAGGAACAGCGCCAGGGTAAAGCCGTCTTCGGTCTGCTCCGCACCGGCATCGACGAATACCTGCTCGATGCGCGGCAAGGTGTCGCGCGCCAGCTGGCCGCACACGCTGTCGTCGGTGGGCACCACGCGCCAGCCGCGCAGCTGCACGCCGGCGGCCTGCAGCTGCGCTTCCAGTTCGGCGCGACATCGCGCGGCGTCGGCCTCGTCCAGCGGCAGGAACACCACACCGGCCGCGTAGCGCGTGCCCAGGGGGATGCCGGCATCGCGCGCGAGCCCGCGCAGGAATGCATCGGGTTTGCGAATCAGCAGGCCGCAGCCATCGCCGGTGAGCCCGTCGGCGGCGACACCGCCGCGGTGGGTCATGCGCGAGAGCGCCGCAATCGCGGTATCCACCAGCGCGCGGGAGGGTTGGTCGTCCAACTGGGCGACCATGCCAAAACCACACGCGTCGCGCTCGTCGCGCACGCTGTTGTAGAGACCGTAGTCGTTGAGCCCTTGGCGAGTGCGGGGGGCCATGTCTGCCTCTTTGCGATCTTAGGAGAGCGGCGACGACGTCGCAGCGCTCGATCCGTGGAGCGTTCGAAGAGGTCACCGGATGATCGACTAGACCACAGTTGATGCGGTGCCGCAATACACCGTTACAGCTGCAACGAGAACCGCTGCAACCCCTTGTGCCAGCAGGCTTGGCGCCGGTCTTGCGACAGGCGCCAAGGCCGTCTCAGCCGCAGCGCACCGAGGTGATCACGTTCTTGGCGTCCACTTCCAGATTGAGCCGTTCGCCATTGAATTCCATGGTGGTCATCTGGCCGGGTTTGAGCACACGCACCGACTTGGCGCCGGCATCGCTGCGTGCCTGTTCGCCCACCGCATCGGTCAACGGCTGGCCCACCAGCGATTGCACCTGGGTGGCATCGCAAGTGCCGATCGGCGGCGCTTCCGGCGCTGCATCCGGTGCGGGCGCAGCGGCTTGTTCGGCCGCGTGCTGGGCCTTGGCGGTGACGGCTTCCTGCTCATCGGGTTGCGGTTTGTTGCAGGCAGTCAATGCAGCCAGCATCACCAGGGTGCAGGTCAGGCGAGCAACAGGTAGAACAGCGCGCATCGATCACTCCAGCAAAGGGGGATGCCCAAGCATAAGCACAAAGTCACGCGACGGGCATGGCTTGCGCACACGGCGTTGTCGTAGCGTTGACGCAGCCTAGTCTTGCTGCGGCCAACAATCGCGGCCAGTCCCTCGACCTGTGCGCAATGAAAGCCAAACGTGTTGTTCGCAATGCCGCAGTCGCCGTCAGTACGGCCGGCAAGCTCGCGGCGGTCGCCACCGGCGCCGCCGTCGCCACGGCCGCTGTGGCAAGCGCAGCCGCTGTGGCGCAGGCCAAGGCGACCGCGCGTGCGGCCGGGCTGACCTATGTCAACGACCAACAGCCCGGCATCAGTCGCCGCAAGGCCGGCAAGAGCTTCAGTTACCGCGATGCCGACGGGCAACGCATCGCCGATGCCGACACCTTGCAGCGCATCCGTTCGCTGGCGATTCCGCCGGCCTATACCGACGTGTGGATCTGCGCCAAGCCCAATGGCCACCTGCAGGCCACCGGGCGCGATGCGCGGCGGCGAAAGCAATACCGCTATCACGCCGACTGGGCGCAGGTCCGCGGCGAAGGCAAGTTCGAACGCGTGATCGCCTTCGGCACTGCACTGCCCAAGTTGCGGCGGCGGTTGCGTCGCGATCTGGTGCTGCCGGGATTCCCGCGCGAAAAGGTGCTGGCGATCGTGGTGGCGTTGCTGGCCGACACCCTGGTGCGCGTCGGCAATGCCGAATACGCGCGCAGCAATCGCTCCTACGGGCTGACCACGCTGCGCAACCGGCACATGGAATTTCTGAAAGGCGGGCGCGCGCGGCTGAAGTTCCGTGGCAAGAGCGGCCAGGACCACGATATCGAAGTGGACGACAAGCAACTGGTCAAACTGATCCGGCAATGCCAGCAGCTGCCGGGGCAGTCGCTGTTCCAGTACCGCGACGACGACGGCCAGTTGCAGCCGGTGGATTCGGGCGAGGTCAACGACTATTTGCGCGAGGCCATGGGCGAAGACTTCACCGCCAAGGATTTCCGCACCTGGGGCGGCACATTGGCCGCGCTGCAACGCCTGGCCCGGCTGCCGCTGCCGGAGCGCAGCAGCGAACGTGCGCTCAAGCAAGTGCAGAACGATGTCATCCGCGAAGTGGCCGACGCCTTGGGCAATACGCCCTCGGTGTGTCGCAAGGCCTACATCGACCCATGCGTCTTCGAAGGCTGGCGTGCGGGCCAGCTGCAGGCCATGGCCACCGGTGTGCGTGGCGAGCGCCAGTGGGAAGCGGCCACGCTGAAGTTTTTGAGCGCTTCGCGCAGCAGGCTCAAGACGCAGTCGACGTCTGCGGCAAGGCGCAAGTCGGCGTAAGCGGCCGAGGCTGACACGCCACGGCATTCGCCACAGCCGGGGTGTCGGCGTGTGCGGGCATCGCGTACCGTGCGCACGCCGGTTCCTGCGCGTCGCTCATGTCCGCCTGGCGACGATCAGCGACGCGGTGTCAACATTCCAGGTGGCCGCCTCGGGATGCAGACAGCAGCGAGTGCCGTACCGAATCCCGAATTTCGATTCCCGAATCCCGAATCCCGAATCCTCAACCGCAATAGATGGCCGTGATGCTGTTGTTCGGGCCGGTTTCGATGGTGAGCTGATCGCCGCCGCTTTCGCTGGCGCCCTGGGCCGGGTCGGCCAGGCCGCTGGCGGTGGTGCCGCCTGTGGCGCGCTCGCCGCGGCGCACGATGACGCGCTGGCTGTCGCTATCCACACGTGCACGTTCGATGGTCTGCGCGGCCGCCGCCAGACCCACCGCACCACGCACCTTGTCGCCATGGCACTGGCCGGAGATGGCGCCGTCGATGGGCTGCACCTGTGCCACCTGGTTGGAGGCACAGGCCGACAACAACGCAGCGGCAGCGAGTGGGGCGAGGATACGGATCATCGGGAAGCTCCAGGGCAAGAATGCCGCAAGCGTGAAGGTGGCGTTGTCGGGATGGCATGAAGATGCTGCGCGGCACCGTGTCAGAGACGGGCCTCACCCGTGTATGCCGGTGATCGTCAGCGCGCCGGACACGCTGCGCCAACGCTGGGCTACCTGGATTCGCTTGCCAATCCAGTGTTTCCGGACAGCGCCTCGCCCAGCAGCGCGAGAGGTGCAGACTCCTGCTTCCAACCCAGAGGATCAGTAGCATGACCATCAAACCGCTGCTGCTTGCATTGGTTGCCTGCGCGGCGCTGCCGCCTTCGGTTGCACGTGCAGCGCCCGCGCCCAGCCAAGCCACCATGACGGTGGCAGGTCTCCAACGGCCGGCGCAGATCCGCGTGGACAGGTGGGGCCTGGCACATATCTACGCGCAGACCGACGACGACGCGTTCTTCGTGCAGGGTTTCAATGTGGCGCGAGACCGTTTGTTTCAGCTGGATCTACTTCGCCGCAAAGGGCTGGGCCATCTCTCCGATGCGTTCGGGCCAACCTATGTGGAACAGGACCGTGCCGCGCGGCTGTTTCTGTATCGCGGCGACATGGCACAGGAATGGAGCAGTTACGGGCCCACTGCCCGGCGCGACGTGGGCCGATTCGTCGCCGGCATCAATGCGTATATCGCATGGCTGGACAGTCACCCGCAGGCACTGCCCTACGAATTCGACAAGCTGGGGTATCGCCCCGAACGCTGGGCGCCGGAGGATGTGCTGCGCATCCGCACCACCGGCCTGAGCCGTAATGTCAAAAGCGAAGTGGCGCGTGCGAACGTCGCCTGCAAGGCCTCGCTGGCTGTCGATGCGATACGCCTGAGACTGCAGCCGGCCTGGACCACCACGCTGCCGGACGGGCTGGACCCGTGTCTGCCGAAAGACGTGCTGAAGGTCTACGAGCTGGCGACGCAAAGCCCCAAGCTGAGCGCAAGCACGCAACTTGCGGCAATCGCATCGACGTTATCGGCCATTGACGATGACGCCTCTGCCGAAGGCAGCAACAACTGGGTCATCGCGTCGCAGAAATCCGCCACCGGTCACGCTGTGCTGGCGGACGACCCGCATCGGGCCTACAACGTGCCCAGTCTTCGCTACTTCGTGCATCTCAACAGCCCTGGTCTGGACATCATCGGTGCCGGCGAGCCCACCGCGCCTGGCATCGCGATCGGGCATAACCGAACCAGCGCGTTCGGCCTGACCATCTTCAACATCGATCAGGAAGATTTATACGTGTATCGGTTGCGTCCAGACGACAACGCGGCGTACTGGTACCAGGGCAAATGGGAGCCGCTGCGCAGCGAGCACGAACAGATCGCCGTGCGCGGCGCCGCGCCGGTGACAACAGAGCTGCAATTCACCCGTCACGGGCCGGTGATCTATGTCGATGTCGAAAAACATGTGGCGTATGCGCTGCGGTCGGTATGGAGCCAGCCCGGCGCGGCGCCCTATCTGGGCTCGCTACGCTACCTGCGCAGCAACGCGTTCGTGCAGTTCAAGGCCGCACTCGCCCATTGGGGAGCGCCGTCGGTCAACCAGGTCTATGCAGATGTCGGCGGAACCATCGGCTGGGCCACCGCCGGCATGACCCCGCGCCGCGATCACGGCGATGGATTGCTGCCCGTGCCCGGCGATGGCCGCTACGAATGGAACGGCTTCTGGGACAGCACGGTGTTGCCCTGGTCGAAGAATCCCAAAGCCGGCTTCATCACCACCTCCAACGAGATGAACCTGCCCGCCGGCTACCCGGTTGCGCAGCGCAAACTTGGCTTTGAGTGGGCCAATGAGGCTCGCCATGCCCGCATCACCCAGGTGCTCTCGCAGCTGCCCAAGGTGACGCTGGAGGATTCGGAAAGACTGCAGAACGATCAGGTCTCGTTGCCCGCGCAACGCCTGGCCGCATTATTGCGACCGCTGCGTTCGCAGGACCCTGATATCAGCGCCGCACTGACGCTGCTGCGGCCATGGAATGGCGAGGTCAGCGCTACGTCGCCCGCCGCAGCGCTGGAAGAGGTCTGGTTCAGTCGCTATCTGGGCAATGCATACAAAGCGTTGCGATTGCAGCCGTCGGAGGCCGACAGCTTCGGCGCGCCCGATGCCGCGGCCATGCTGGATGCGCTGGAACATCCCGGCGCCGCGTTCGGCGCAACGCCGGCCGCACGCCGCGACCAGTTGCTGCTGCAGTCGTTGCGCAGTGCGTACCAGGCGCTTGTCTCGCTGCAAGGCCCCGATGCCTCGCAGTGGCGATGGGGCAAACTGCATACCAACAAGATCTTGCATGCGATGAGCGCGGTGGCCGGTGCCGATCGCGCGCTGCTTGATGTCGGTCCGTTCGCCAAGGGTGGCAGCCCTTATACGCCGAATCAGTCCAGCTACGACCCTGCCGATTTTCGCCAGACGATCGGTCCTTCTGCACGATTGATCATCGACCTGGGCAATTGGGATAACTCTCGCGCCATGAATTACCCCGGCCAGTCCGGCGACCCGGCCAGCCCGCATTACCGCGACCTCGCACCGCTATGGCTCAAGGGACGCTATTTCCCGCTGTTGTACACGCGCGCTGCGGTAGATGCGGCAACCGAACAGATCTTCGACCTGGTGCCTGCGCAGGCGCACTAACGCAACCCGAACCGACCTGACGCCGCGCACATCGCGTAGCAAGCGCGAGAATCCCCGCGTTTGCTACGCCGCCTGCGCTCACGCCGGCGCAGTCGCCTCGCGCACGAAGGCTTCATAGGTGCGCAGCGGACGTCCCAGCACCGCCTGCAACTGCGCCACCGTGCCCTCTGCCGCGTGCATGCCCAGGCGCTGGATGCCGGCCATCATCAGGCGCATGTCATAGGCCAGCCACGACGGGCCGTACGTCGCCAGCTGTGCTTCGAAGGCGGCCACGTCATCGCCGGCGTAGGCGATCTCGCGCCCAAGCGCTGCGCTCCAGATCTTGGCCGCATCCACCCCGGTCAGTGCCTGCGGGCCGACCAAGTCGAGCGTGACGCGTGGCAACGGACCGTCTGCACGGTCGCGGCGCAGCAGCTCGACCACTGCGATATCGGCGATGTCGCGCGCATCGATCATCGCGATGCCCTGTGCGCCGATCGGCATCGGGTACAGGCCGTATTCGGTGATCGTCTGCTGCACCATGCCTTCGTTCTGCATGAAGTACGCCGGCCGCAGGATCGTTGCCGGAATTTCCAGGCTTTCGATCATGCGCTCGACGGTGTGCTTGCCGGTGAAGTGCGGCACGTTGGTGTACGTGTCGGCATGGATCACCGACAGATACACGATGCGCTCGATGCCGGCTTCCTTGGCCAGATTCAATGCGATCAGCGCCTGGGTCACTTCGTCGGGGGTGACCGCATTCAACAGGAACAGCGTGCGCACCGATGCCAGTGCGGCGCGCATCGATGCGACGTCGGTGAGGTCTGCCACCACTTCGGTGACACCTGCCGGAAAGGAGCGCTTGCCTTGCTGGCGGACCAGCGCCTTGACCTGCGCGCCGGCGTCGACAAGGCCTTGGGTGACCAGGGAACCGACGGTGCCGGTGGCACCGGTGACGAGAATGCTCATGGTGAATCTCCTGCGTTGGATGGACGGTTGGATCGGAGCGAAGCGGCCGGTGCGGTGGTGCTGCTGCCGGTGCGGCCGCCTGGTGGGTGGGGCAACGATATGCCGTTGCACTGCCAGTACGAAGACGCCAGGATGTAGACATCCCGTTTCAGATGTGGAACAGCATGGACCTCAATGCCCTGATCGATTTCTCGCTGGTGGCCGCCAACCAGGGGCTGGGCAAGGCCAGCCGCGCGAGCGGCAGATCGAAGGCGACCTTGTCGCGGCGCATCACCGAGCTGGAGGAACAGCTGGGGGTGCGCCTGGTCGAGCGCAGTGCCCGTGGACTCAAGCTCACCGAGGCAGGACAGCAGTTGATGGAGCGCACCCAGGTGCCGTTGAGCGAGGTGGCCGAGGCGATGACAGCCGCGCGCGAGGGGTTGTCATCGCCGCGCGGCCGCTTGCGCGTGGCGTCCCCGGTGTTGTTCTCCCAACTGGCGATGGGGCACATCGGCGCCGACTTCTGTGCGGCCTATCCGGAGATCACGCTGGAGGTGGTGGCCGAGGACCGCACGGTCGATCTGATGGAAGAGCAGTTCGATGTCGCCATCCGCATCAACCCAAGCCCGGACAGCCGCCTGGTCGGGCGTTGCTTTGCCAAGGACCGGTTGGTGGTGGTGGCCGCACCGTCCATCGCCATGCCGTCTGGCGATGCGGTGCATCCGGTGCCCGGCGTGGTGATGTCCAGCTTCGAGCCCACGACCTGGACGCTGGATGGTGGGCGCCTGGTCCTGGAGCCGATTCCGCGGATGCGGTTTTCCTCGTTCCTGATGGTGCGCGATGCGGTGATTGCCGGTGGCGGCGTTGCGTTGATTCCGCAGTCGATCGCGTGGCAGCAACTCGCCCGCGGCCAATTGCTGCAGTGGGGAACGATCTCCGGCGTGGCGCCGGCGTTGTGGGTATTGCACACCTCCCGGCGCCTGGCAGCGCCGAAGGTACGCGCCTTCGTGGATTTCATCTGCGCCCGCTATCCGGACGCGTCGTTGGTGTTGAAGGGGTAGGGCGGTGGCGCGGTTCTGTTGAACGTGCGCCAGGTCCGCCAGCGCGTGGCGAGCTTCTGCGCGCAAGCGGTTGCCCGTGCCATCGGGCCTTGGCAAAGGCACACAGACACCACGGCCACCCACACGCCCCCCTGCCATCCGACCTATTGACTACAGCTGTCGTCAGGCCTACGGTAGCGACAACTGTAGTCATGGAGAGCGCCATGCGCGGCAAGACCATCGGGGACCAGGAGCTGGCCCTGCTGCAATACATCGAAGAACAGCGGCATGCCAGCGTGGGCGAAGTGGCGGGGGCGTTCGGCGAGCCGCGCGGGCTCGCCCGCTCCACCGTGCTGACCATGATGGAGCGGCTGCGGGCCAAGGGCTTCCTGCGCCGCAAGCAGGTCGAGGGTGTGTACCGCTACAGCGCCACCGCCGGCCAGGACGATGTGGTGCGCGGGGCGGTGGGGCAGTTCGTCGAGAAGACCCTGCAGGGCTCGGTGTCGCCGTTCGTGGCGTGGATGTCGCAACGCGCCGAAGTCAGCGATACCGAACTGGCCGAACTCGAAGCATTGGTTGCCAAGCTGCAATCGCAGCGCAAGGAGGATTGAGTCATGTCGCCCCTAATCGAAGCGGTGTTATGGAAGCTTGGCGCCACCAGCGTGCAGACCGCGGTGCTGGTGTTGGTGGTGTGGGCGCTGTGCCGCGGCGTGCGCCGCCTGCCGGCAGCCACGCAGACCTGGTTGTGGTGGCTGGTGGGCGTGCAGGCGGTGGTGGGCCTGGTGTGGAGCAACCCGGTGCAGTTGCCGGTGCTGCCGGCGCACAGCGTGACCACGGCGCTGGGCTCGGCCGACAGCCTGGCGCCACTGGCAAACGCCACCGCCGCGGCATCCACGGCCGCGCATGCAGGCGTCACCGCGCAGGCCATGCAGGTTGGCGCCTGGTCGACCTGGCCGGTGGCATTGCTGGCACTGTGGGCGGCCGGCGTGCTGGTGCTGGCTGCCGGCACGGCGCGCGCCTATCTGCGCAGCCGTGCATTGGTGCGCGCCGCGCAGCCCTGCAACGACCGCGCCCTGGTGCAGGCGTTGCAGATGGCTGCTGAAGCGCATGGCTTGTCGCGCCCGCCGGCGCTGCGGCTGTCGGCGCAGATCGATTCGCCCCAGTTGATCGGCCCGTGGCAACCGGTGTTGCTGTTGCCCGCTGCACGCTTGCCGCACATGGCCGATGACGATCTGGACATGGCGCTGACCCATGAGCTGATCCATCTGCGTCGTGGCGATCTGTGGTGGGGCTTGCTGCCGGCGCTGGCGCAGCACCTGTTCTTCTTCCACCCGCTGGTGCATCTGGCCGCGCGCGAATATGCAATCGCCCGCGAAGCCGCCTGCGATGCCGCCGTGGTCGCCGGGCACCGCCATTGCCGCCACGACTACGGCCGCTTGTTGCTGCAACTGGGTGTGGCGCCGCGCCCGCGCGGTGGCGTGGCAAGTGCCTCGCCTTCGTTCATCAGCTTGAAGCGCAGGCTGTCGATGTTGCAGGACACCCACGCGTTTCCGCGGCTGGCTGCCGCGATGATTCTGGCCGCGGTGGCGGTCTGCGGTGTGCTGCCGCTGCGCCTGGTGGCCATGCCGGTGCCGGCACCGGTGACGTCTGCCGGCATGCAGCCGGTCGTGGTGACGGCCCCGGCAGCGCCGCGTGCACAGGTCAGCAGCACGGCGGAGCCTGCCGACGCCGCAGCGCCGATGCGCGCGTTGCCGGCGCTGCCAGCTGCGCCGGCGCAAGTGGCCGCCCCTGCCACGCACGGTGTCATCGCCGATGTGCTGGGCGCCGAACCGCTGCATGACGAGGACGCAGACCCGATAGACAGCGGCTGGAATCTCGACCTGGACCGCATCCGCCGCGATGCCAGCCGTGACGCGCAAGCCGCCGTGCACGATGCGCTCGCTGCCGACAACCACGACCTTGAACTGCAGCAAGACCGCATGCAGGCCGCGCAGGACGCATTGCAGGACGCACGCGAACAACTGGCCTCGTTAGGCCCGGAACTGGCGCAGGCCAAACAGGAAGCGCAACAGCAAGCGCGGCAAGCCGAGCAGCAGATTCGCGAAATGACGCAACAGCATCGTCAGGCGCAATACGCGTATGCGGCCGCGGTGCGCCAGGCGGACGCGCTGTCGCGGCACCAGGTCGAAATGGCCAAGCAGGCCGCTCTTCAGGGCCGCGCCGAGGCCGAACGTGGGCAACGGGAAGCGGCGCAAGCGCAACGCGAGGCAGCGCAAGCGCAGGTCGAGGCCGAAAAAGCGCAAGCAGAGGCAGACCAAGCGCAAGCAGAAGCAGAGCGGGCGAAGAACAACTAGGCGCGATTGACCAGACGGCTGCGCTCACCGTCAGGGGCGTATGGTCGGTACGAGCAGTCGGCATGCACCACGTGCAGGTTCGGGAACGCATCGCTTCTTGGCGCGCGCATTGCGCCAGCCGATCGCCATCGCCGACAGCTGTTCGCACCGGTTTGCCGGCTGCCGCAGCAGTCCAGTAAGGAGAACCAGCGCGGGTCGCGGTAGACCGCACGTTACCGCGGCGATGGGGTTCCGTTGGCCACGGAGCAGCAACGCATGGCATGCAGCCCGCTCCACATCCGGCCGTGCACGGCCGGCACACGCGCGGCCGCAGTAACAGCGGAGAAAAGAGCGTCGCGAGCAGTCGTCGGGTGGGCGTGGCCAGCGCGATCGGAATCGCAGTGTAGGCGCGGTACATGCCGTTTCAGAGCACCGCCCGGCGCCCACCGGGCGGTGAGTGGAGTCACCTTTCGCTGCTTTTCGGCGCAGGTCCCGACGCCAAGCAGCGGCCGGCGCACTGCATTGGCATCGCCTGGGTAACGGCAGCACCTGCATCACCACGGGCCCGCCACAGCCCGTCACTCCTGCGTCACGACGCCTGCAGCGTCGGCAACGCCGTGGCCGCGTGATCGCTGTTTCCATCCGCCTGCGTGCCCTGCGCAGGCGGCACTCAACTCGCTGTGCCTTTCGTGGAGATCTCACATGATCCAGACCACTTCCCCCGTGCTGTGCCTGCGCTCGGCGTTGCTGTTGGCCCTTGCCGCAGTTGCCGGCGGCGCGGCCATCGCACACGCCTCTGCCGTGCCTGCAGTTGCCGGTGTGCGCAGCTCACCTGCTGCACCGGTATTTGCTGGTTCTGCTGCGTCAGCAACAACGCAGCTTGCATCCATTGCCGATGTCTTGCCTGTGGATGGCATTGCAACGGTTGCGCCAGTCACGCCGGAGAGTACCGTTGCGCGAACCGTGCCGGTTGTCGCGGCACGGCGCGCGCCTGCGATCGCTCCGCTAGCGCCGGCCGCCTCGATGACGCCTGCGCTTGCCGTCGCCGGTGCCCGGACGGCACCAGCAGCGCCCGCTGCGCCTGCCATTTCTCCAGCGCCACCGGTCGCTCCCGCTGCACCGACTGCAGTTACTGTGCCGGCACGGCCGCGCATGGGCATGCCGACATCCTGCGGCCATGCCATTGCAAACACGCAGAGCCAAGGCGATGCCTACGTGCTGGTACATGGCGATCGCGAAGTGATGCACGGCACGCCCGATGATCTGCAGACGGCGCGCCGCTACGCTGGCGATGGAAGACGGGTGTTGTGGTTTCGCGCCGATGGCAAGCAGTACCTGGTGCGCGACCCGACCTTGCTCCATCAGCTGGCCGTGGCGCATCTGCGCAGCCGGCAATTGGCCGACGCGCAAGCCGGATTGGCCGCACGTCAGCAGGCCTTGAGCGAACGGCAGGCCGCACTCGCCGCGCAGCTGTCTGCGCATGCCGCGCCGCGCCTGCTGCAGGCCTCGACACGCACCGCATCGGCCACGACCTCCACCTCGGCGCAGCCGCCTGCAACCCCCGATGCGCTGCAGGCGTTGTCCAGGCAGCAACAGGCACTGGCGCAACGGCAGGCCGAGTTGGCGAGCAAGCAGGTCGGTGCATCCCGCCTGGCCACGCAGCAGGCATTGAAGGTATTGCGCGAAGCACTGAGAAGCGGGCGCGCGACGCGTATCGACGGTTAGTCGCAGAGTGCCCTCGCGCAACAGCACAAGCGCAGATGACGGTGCGCTCGCCGATACTGTGCACAGACACAGGCGGCGAGCAGGCCATGACGTATCGGGTAGTGGTGTTGGGCGGCTTCGGTCATTTCGGCGCACGCATCGTGCGTGCGCTGGCGGCAACGGCGCAGATCCATGTCATCGCGGCAGGGCGGCATCCGGGCGATGTCGCGACCAAATGGCCGGGTGCCGCACCCGGTCGCATCTCCACCTGTCGCCTGGATATCGATGCCAGCGACTTCCCTGCGCAGCTGGCGGCCACCGGTGCCGATGCGGTGGTGCATACCGCCGGGCCGTTCCAGGGACAGGAGTACGCGGTGGCCCGCTGTTGCCTGCAGGCCGGCATGCACTATATCGATCTGGCCGATGGCCGCGCCTTCGTCCGCGATTTCCCCGCGGCGATGGATGCCGCCGCGCGGCAGGCCCAGCGCGTGGCGATCAGCGGCGCCAGTACCTTGCCGGCGTTGTCCAGCGCGGTGATCGATGCGCTGTTGCCGCGCTTTTCGGCATTGCACGAGATCGGCATCGTCATCGCGCCCGCACAGGGCACGCCGTTGGGCCTGGCCACGGTGCGTGCGGTGCTGTCGTATTGCGGCACGCCCTTCCACTGGTGGCAGGCCGGCCGCTGGCAGCAGGTGGTGGGCTGGGCGCGCCCCACGCGCGTGCGCTTCGCGCAGCTCGCCCCACGCCTGGCCTCGCCGTGCGATGTGCCCGATCACGACCTGTTGCCGCAGCGCTATCCCGGCGTGCAGACCGTGCAATTTCGTGCGGCGCTGGAAGTGCCGTTCCTGCAGCGCTGCCTGGCCGGCGTCGCCTGGCTACGTCGACGCGGCGTGCCGCTACCGATGCAGCGCCTGGCCGATGTGTTTGCCAACGCCGGGCGCTGGTTCGACCGCTTCGGCACCGATCTGGGCGGCATGCGCGTGGAGCTGCGCGGCACCTGCGATGGCACGGACGGGGCAAGCCGCCCGCTGGTGCTGCACTGGGACCTCACCGCCGCGATGCTGCACGGCCCGGAAATTCCGTGTTTCGCCGCGGTCTTGCTGATACGCAAACTTGCCGCCGGGCATCGGTTGCCGATCGGTGCGCATGCCTGCATGGGGCTGCTGACGCTGGCCGAGTTCGAGCAGGAGTGTGCCGCGTGGCAGATGACCACGGCGGTGACGCAAGCGCACCGGTAGCGGGCGATGCGCAAGACGAGCGCAGCGCCAGGCCTTTGCCGAGCACGCCAGGCAGAAAACCAAGCGCTCTGTGCGCGGCGGGGAGTTCTGAAACCACGTGGCCGGCGCACATCGCTGCGCCGCCGACTTCAGGCAACCTCAGACCTCTTGCACCGTGCGAAACGCGTCCATGTCGTCGAACGTACAAAAATGAAAGCGTGGCACCGTGATCGGCCCCGCGGCTGCCAGCTGTGCGAGCCAGCCGCGCACCGCGGAGCGATACGCCGTCTGTTCTGCCGCATCCAGCGTGTCGCACAGGTAGGCCAGCGAAATATGAAACTGGAAGTTGGTGTAGTCGGGGCGCTGCAAGCGTGTCAGTTGCATCAGCGCCTGGCGCGCAGCTTCCAGGCGCTGCGCGGTTTGCGTGTCGGCCGGCTTCAACGGAATCAGCAGATTGTCGTTATTGCCGGTGCTGGCTGCGGTCGGGTTGACCAGGAAGCGGCAAGCGCCCAGCGGCGGTGCGGCGCGCTCCTTCAACCGCGCCAGATAGGCCGCGTTGATATCCGCCAAGGCATGGTCGCGCGGCAGATCGCTCGGCCAGGGCCCACGCGCACGATCGATCTCGTTGACCCCGCCCAGCAAGGTCACGTGGTAGCTGCTCGGCGGCAGCACGGCGAACTTGTGGGCAAAGCGCTGCTCGGGGAATTGGCGGTAGATGTTCAGCACGCGGTCGAAGCTGTCGTAGCCATCGCCCTGTTGTTCCAGATGACCCACGAAGGTATTGCCGGCAAACGGCATCGGCCGTCGCGAGCGCAGAAACTTGCGGCCCACATCCGAGGGCGGTGGCGTCATGGCCGGAGTGGCGAGACTGGTGGCCAGCAGCGAGGTGCCGGCGGCAGCCATCAGGCGACGGCGGCTGATGCGTGTGTCCAGAAACGACGACATGGGAAAACCCTCAGAGTTTGACGTTGACGCCGAGCATCACGGTGGGTGCCATTTTCCAGGCCGATTGCACGTATTCCTGGTGGCGGCCGATGCGGTATTCGTAGCCCTGGCCGGTCAGGTTGAGCACATCCAGGCTCACTGCCACTGCCGGCGAGACATCCCAGGCCAGTTTCAGGTCGAGACGGTCCAGCGGCTGTTGGTAGCGGTTGCGATAAAACTCCTGCTGGTTGCTGTAGTTGGGGTAGCGGTCGTCCCACAGCTCGCCGGTACGGCTCCAGGCCAGGGTGCTGCGCAGCGGCCCACGGGCGTAGTTCAGGGTCAGATTCCACAGCTGCTTGGGCTGCTGCGGCAGCACCGACAAGGTGGTGCGGCTGCCATCGCCGAGCACCACCGGGTAGTCCACGTCCAGGAAGGTGACATTGGCACCGACCGACAGCCCGGCCAGCGCGGGCAGCCACGGGCCCAGTTCCTTGATCGCGCCGAGTTCGGCGCCGCGCATGCGGACCGGCCGGTCGGTATTGCGCGGTTGGGTGACCAGCACCTGCTCGCCGTCGATGTTCTGCAGCTGGCCGTAACGGAAAATCTCGTTGTCGATGGTCTTGTGGAACAGCGCGATCGACAGCAGGCTGCCACCGTCGTCGAACGTCCAGTCGTGGCCAAGGTCCAGATTCTGCGAGCGACGCGGCTGCAGGTCCGGGTTGCCCTGGTTGAGCGTGGGCGGGTTGCTGCCCAGCGTGAGCACGCCGCCGTTCAACGCCATCTGGTCCAGGCGCGGTCGCCCGATCGAGCGCGAGGCGCCGAAGCGTAACGTGCCGTTGGCACTGGTCTGCACCTGGCCGGCCAGCGATGGCAACCAGTTGCGGTAGGTGCGTTGCGCACTGACAGGCGCCCAGACGGTGCCGCTCAATTGCTGGCCGCTGCTGCCGAAGCGGGTCTGCTCCAGGCGCACGCCGCCGGCCAACCGCCAGCGCTCGCCGCGCCACTGTGCTTGTGCGAAGCCGGCGCGCACCTGCTCATCCACGCTGTAGGTGCCACTGTTCTGCGCGGTGATGTCCGCCACGCCGCGCGCCTGGCCGGACACCGCATCCCAGCGCGCGTCGGCCAGGTCCGGGTCGATGATCAACATGGGCGCATTGCAACCCAGGGCGCAGGTGGGGTTGCCCAGCACATCGGCCAGCGAATAAGGCAACCCGCTCCAGGTCGTGCGCTGGAACGCGGTCTGCATGTGCGTGCGCACCTGTCGCAGGCCAAAGGCCAGTCCCAGCCCCTGGCTGTCTTCGTCCATGTTGCGACGGAGCTCCAGTTGCAGGTCGCTCACCCGTTCGGCGTAGGTCGTGCGCTCCTGCTGGTGGTTGAGGTTGGCGTAACGGGTCGGGTCGTCGGCCAGGGCCGGGTCCAGGGCCGTGAATGCCGGCAGGGTGCCATTCCAATCGAAGCCGTAAGCCAGGCCATTCTGCTGGAAGCGGTCCCAGGTCTGCGGGTTGTCCACCGTGGCGCGCGAGGTGCTTGCGCGCAGCGCGCCGCGCCACTGGTCAGGCAGCTCGGCCAGCAATTCGCCGTTGATGCCGGACAGCCCGCGCTTCCAGCGCAGCTGCCCCAACTCGACGAGCTGGTTGAGATTGTCCAGCGTGCCGCTTTGCGGGCCGCTGCGGGTCAGGCGCGCGCTGTTCTGCACCTGGGCGACCTGGGCATTGCGGTCGGAAGATTCGTGCTGGTTGAACGTGTAGCCGGACACATGGCCGCTGAGCGGACCATCCGGCTGCCAATCCACGCGTGCGGTCACGCTGCGCCGTTCGCGGGTGTTGTCGTAGTTGTACCAGCGCCGTTCGCTGGGCACCGCCGCGCCGGTGCCGCCATAGGCCGAAGACGCGCGCGTGCCGTCGGCGTTGTACCAATTGAGGGCGCCGCCATTTTCCTGCTGCGGCACCGAAATCTCACGGCGCCAGACACTGGCCGCCCCCAAAAACGCGAACTGGCCGTCACGCCCGAAGCGCTTGCCCCATTTCAGCTCGCCTTCGCCCACCGGCGTGCGGCCGCCATAGCGGCTTCCCATGAGGTTGGCGCCGCCCTTGGCCGAGGCGGTCAGCAGGCCGTCGGGCCGGGCAAAGCCGGTGGCGGTGACCAGATTGGTGACACCACCGATCGCGCCGCCATCGTTCTCCGGCAGCAGCGACTTCACCACATCGATGCGGTCCACGAAGTTGGCCGGCAGCACATCCATCAGCGCCTGGCGGCTACCGATGTCGTTGCTGGCGAAGGCAAAGCCGTCGATCAGCATGCTGTTGTAGTTGCCGTTGAGGCCGCGCACCGTCACATAGCGTGGTTCGCCCTGGTACTCGACCGTGCTCACGCCGGTGACCCGGCGCAGCGCATCGCCCACATTGAAGTCCGGCAGTTGCCCGATGCTGTCGGCGGCGACCGAATCGACGATGGTGGGCGCCGCCTGCTTGGTGGCGATGGCGCGCGTGTTCTGCGACTGGAACGGGTTGCGCACCTGCACCGCGTCCATGGTCAGCGCGTCGCCTCCGCCGGACATGTCGGCGGCGGTGGCGTGCGAGGGAAGCCAGCCGATCAAGGCCAGCCCCAGCGCAAGCGACAGCGCATGCGGAGGCTGTGGCCAAGACGGGGCAATGCGAGTGGGGCGGGAAGGGGGATGCAACAGGCGCATGGCACGATATCAACGTCGGTGGCCCCAACGCAGGGCCGCGGACGGATTAAATTAAGCTGCTTAATTAAAGCAATTATGACAACGACGAACGTTTCGCCCTGCATGCCCTCTTTGTTCGCAAACGCAGCCATTCGTTCGCATTACCGTCGTCGCAGCGATGGGCAGGCCGCCGGTTCCAGCGAGCGCCTGCTGCTGGATCTGATCCGCAGGGCAGGGCAATTCGAGCGTGCGGATCTGCCGCGCGCCAGCGGGCTCAGCGTGCCCGGCATCAAGGGCATCGTCGACCCGCTGGTGGCGCACGGCCTGCTGCAGCTGCGGCCCTCGCTGCGGCGTGGCCGTGGCCAACCCAGCGCGCAGGTGAGCCTGGTGCCGGGGTATGCATACAGCGTGGGGGTGTCGGTGATGGTCGATGGCTTTGCGGTGGTGCTGATCGACTTCGCCGGCCAGGTCCGCGGCATGCGCCAGCTCACGGCCTTCCCGCTGACGCTGGCGGTGGTGCGTGCACAACTGCCGGCCCTGGTGGAGGCGCTGCTAACGGCGGCCGGCGTGGATCGGCAGCATGTGTTCGGCGTCGGTCTGAGCATGACCGGCCCGCGCATCGGCGACGGCACCCGGGTCAATCCGCCCTTGTCGCTGGCAGCGGAATGGATGCAGGTGGAGCTGGACCGGTTTGTCGCCGATTGCCTGCAGCTACCGGTCTGGATGGACAACGACGCCCATTGCGCCGCCCTGGCCGAGGCCGTGTACGGCATTGGCCGCCAATCGCCGGACCTGGTGTATCTGTCGATCTCCGACGGCTTTGCTGCCGGCGTGATTGCGGCCGGCAACGTGCGCCGCGGCGCGCACGGCAATGTGGGCGAACTGGGGCGCATCTCGGCCATCACCGGCATGGCCCGGCCAACCCTGGAAAGCCTGCGCCAGGCGCTGGCCGCCGATGGCCACGCGCTGCCGGACCTGCACACCATGCTGCAGCACTACGATGCGGCCTGGCCGCAGATCGATGCGTGGCTGGATGCAGTGGAGCCGACCGTGACGCTTGCGGTGGCGGCGATCATTGCGTTGATCGATCCGCGTGTGATTGTTTTTGGCGCGCGCCTGCCCACCGATCTTGCGCAACGGCTGATCGCCCGCATCGCCTTCGAACCTGCGCCGCGGCGTGGCGTTGCATTGCCGTATCCCACGCTGCAGGTCGGGCAGGTGACGGCGCATGCCACCGTGCTGGGCGCGGCCATGCTGCCGTTCAAGGAAACGCTGTTCTAGCGCACCGCATGCGCGGCGATATGCGCGCCAAGTGCTGGCAACGCGTCAAAACAATGCCTGCGCCGCACGCCTGCCAGCGCGCGCAACGCAGGCATCGTTTCGCATCCGGGCGGTACTTTTCGCCTAATTTGCCAATTGTCATATGCCACGCGCTTTACTGGCCGCCCGCCGCGTTTTCGAGGTCATCATGCGTATCGGTCCTCTGCAACCTTCTATCGCGCACACTGCCGCGCCGGCACTACCGACGCACACCAGTGCGATCAGCCCGACGCAGGTGCCGCACATGCCGGGCAACACTCCGCCACTGCGAGAAAGGCCGCGTCGCCGCGCCACCAATATGCCCCCGCTGGTGCCGTTGAACGACAGCGCGATGACCGGCAAGCCGGCCCTGGTGGCGCTCGACAGCGAATTCTCAGAGCAGCGTCTGGCCGAAGTGCAGGCGCGCCAGATCACCGTGCAGACACTGCAAGCCAAGCTTGCCACGCATCTTGCGCAGGCCGGCACGGCGCTCAAACCCGACAGCATTGCCGCACGCTTTGTCGCCGGCACACTGGAGCCGGTGTATCTGGATACCGCCGCCTTCAATGCCATGTCGCGCGGGCTGCCCGCACGCGCACGTGCGGCCGCAGGCCCGGTGCTGATCGATGCACAACAAGGTCGCATCATCTTCAATCTGCAGCGCGCGTTTGCCCCTGGCGACACCTTCAGCGACGCGGCGCTTGCCGCGCTTGGCAAGCAGTTGAATCTCTCCGGCCACGGGCTGGCAACGCCGAACTGGCTGCAGCCTGCCGCAGGCACGCCGGGGCGGCGCAAGCTGCAGCAAGCCGCGCGCTATCACGGCCACGAGGTGCCGGCCCGCGACGGTGGCGCCGGGTTCTTCAAGGCCAACGACCATCGCCTGCTGGAAGGCAAGCAAGCGCTGTTGCGCAATCATCGAAAATCGCTCGTGCACGACCACTACTTCGAGGCACCCAGCACGCGTGCGTTCGGAAAGGACGTCATGGTGCATCGCGGGCTGTTCGATAATCACGCCGGCATTCCGGAAAACTCGCTGGCGTCCATCGATCATGCCTACGAGCAGGGCTACCGCAATCTGGAGCTGGACGTCGAAGTCAGTTCCGATGGCGTGCCGGTGTTGATGCACGATTTCAGCATCGGCCGCATGGCAGGCGACCCGCAGAACCGATTGGTGTCGCAGGTGCCGTTTGCCGAGCTGCGTGAAATGTCGTTGGTGATTCGCAACCCGTCTGATGGAAACTACGTCAAGACCGACCAGACCATCGCCGGTGTGGAGCAGATGCTGGAGCACGTGCTCAAAAAGCCCGAGCCGATGTCGGTGGCGCTGGATTGCAAGGAAAATACCGGCGAAGCGGTGGCGATGCTGCTGATGCGCCGGCCGGACCTGCGCAAGGCTGCGGCGATCAAGGTCTATGCCAAGTACTACACGGGCGGCTTTGACCAATTCCTGTCCAATTTGTACAAGCACTACCAGATCAACCCGTTGCACTCGCAGGATGCGCCGCGCCGCGCCGCGCTGGATCGCTTGCTGGCCAAGATCAACGTGGTGCCGGTCTTGAGCCAGGGCATGTTGAACGACGAGCGCTTGCGCGGCTTCTTTCGAAGCAATGAGCAGGGCGCCGCGGGGCTCGCGGACACCGCAATGCAGTGGCTGGACAGCTGGACCAAGATGCGCCCGGTGATCGTGGAGGCGGTGGCCACCGACGACAGCGATGCCGGCAAGGCCATGGAAATGGCTCGGACGCGGATGCGCCAGCCGGACTCGGCCTACGCGAAGGCCGCGTATTCGGTGAGCTACCGGTATGAGGACTTTTCCGTGCCGCGCGCCAATCACGACAAGGACTACTACGTTTACCGCAACTTCGGTGAGCTCCAAAAGCTCACCAACGAGGCCTTCGGCGTCAAGCGCACCACGGCCGGCGCGTTTCGCGACGATGGCGAAAGCCTGTTGACCGATCAGCCCGAGGCCGAATTGCTCGCCATCCTGGAAAACCGCGCGCTGGCCCGGGGCCATACCGGCAATGAACTCGACGTGCCGCCGGAAACGCCCATCGATATCAACCGGGATGCCGAGATCGTGAAGCAGCGAACCCAGCAATTTCAGGCCAGCTCCATCCCCGCTGACCCGAACCACATCTCCGCGGTTCGCGAAGGCAAGCAACACGATCACACCGCAGACATGGTCAATGACCCTGCGGCAACGCGTGCGCTGGACAAGCGCGCCAAAGCGCTTGGTTTGCTGACCGACAAATACCGTGGCGCGCCTGTGACCCACTATCTCAATGAGCAGGCCAGGCAGACGGAGACGGATTGAACCTTCCAATCACGGCTTCGGTTGGCAGGTCGAGCGTGTGGGGCAGCATGCAGATGCTCCAAGCCACGCTCGGGCAGCGTCAGGGATTGGGAGAGATCACGCGCCTGTACCGGCAAGCCGGCGCCGGGAGCGGTGGGGCGGCCGATCAGCCGCGTTGCAGTGCCCTGCGTGCAGGTGCCGCGGCGTGCGCTGTCGCGTTACCTGCATACGCATCCGCCGTTGCCTCCCATCGATTCATCGGTGGAGGCGACTGCGTGGCCTGATCGGAATGACCCGCGGACGCCTGCGGTGCGCCATCACGGCGTTGCATGTCGTCCACCGCAAGCATCCACCCATGGCTGGCGCGCCACGTGGCTCAACACGCCGCAATGAATGGCCGGACGGGTGGTCGTGGAGTGCACGCAGCGTGCGTCAAGCGCCCTGTCGTGGGGCAAGTCCGGCCAACCTCCTGCCCCGCACCAACTCCTCACCCAAATCGCATGACCGGTCAAGGCGTGCGCGCCAACGTCAGCGCATTGCGCTCCTGCGCGTCCACTGCCACCAGCCGTTGCATCAGTAGCGACAGCGTCACCACATCCTGGTGGTTGTGTTCGGCCACGCGGCGCAGGTTGCGCGCGCTGCCGCCGCGCAGGTAACTCAACCAGGCGGCCGGGGCCTCGGAGCCGGGCAGGTCGTCTTCGCGCACCACGCGCAGCAGTCGCTGTTCGATGGTGGACAGCTTGCAGTTCTCCCAGGTGCCGCGATAGCGCCGGCGCGTGGGGAACAGCAGATCCACATGGTCCAGTGCAGAAATCGGGTCGCCGCGACGTGCCAGGCGGTAGCGCGTCTTCAGCAGCGGGGCGTCGTAGCAGCGGCCGTTGTAGCTGGACAGGACGGTGCGCGGTGTCAGCCAGGTGCGGAACAGATCCAGCATCGCGCTTTCGGCCGCCATCGTGGACATCATCAATTGACGCACGCGCAGGCCGTTGCCCTGCACGGCATCGACCACCCAATCGGCCACGCCGATCATGAAGGCGCGGGTGCCGGTACCGCCGGCCAGGCCGGTGGTTTCGGTATCGAAGAACAGCAGGTCCATCGGGTCGACGGCATCGTCGCGTTTGGCGAAGGCCAGCGAGAGTGCCTCGGTGGGAATCGCCTGTGGCAGGAACGCCTGGATCAGATGCAGGCCGGGCGCGATCTCGTTGCCAGGCAGAGATCGGTCGGTGGATGGCGCGTGGATGGGTGCATGCGCCGAAACCGCGCGTTCGCGCAGGCCGATCATCTTGCGCAGGCCGGCGATATCGGTGCGGCGCTGTACCGGTGGTGCCGGCGACATCGATGCGGGCGATGTTGTCGCTGTGCTGCGCGCTGTGGGCCAAGGGCGCGCGCTATCCGTATTCGCGGCGATGATTGCATCGACATTCGAAGGCAGCGCCGGCTTGTGGCGCACATCGTGCTCCACCCACGCAAATACCGATGCCTCGCGCGCAGGCGGTGCAGGCATGGGCGCCTGCAAGGCGCGGCGCGTGCGTGTTGATGCGTCGCGCGCCTCGTTGGGGCGACCGGCCACGGCGCCATGACGTGCAGCCGCGTTCTCTCGCAGCGGCAAGCCCGCAGTAGGTAACGCGGCGCTGGAGACCGCGGCCCGCCGTGCACGTGTCGGCATGACCGCATCGTCCTTGCGCGCTGCCGGCGTCAGGCCGCCAACCTGACGGCGCAGCAAGCGCAGACGTTCGGCGCTGACGCCCGTGGCATGACCAGGCGCAGGCGTCGTGCCCTGCGTGTGGGCGCCGGAAGCTGGCTGCGCGGCCTCATCGACAGGCGAGGCATCCGCAGCCTGCGCATCGACCGCCGGCGCATCGTGCAGCGCATCGCCATCGCCATCGTCAGCCTTCGCCGGCGCAGGCACATCCGCCTGCCCGGCCTGACGCCGCAACAAACGCAGCCGGTCCGCACTCACACTCATGCAAGCACGTCCAGCGCCAGGTCCTCGTCCACCTGTGTGGCATGCCGCAATGGCGCATCGGCATCGAACAACAACGCCAGCACCGTCAGCGCCAGCGACTTGGGCGATTCGCCTTTGGCGGCTTCATGTGCGGCCAGCACCGGGCCCACGCAGGCCGGGCAGCCGGCGCTGCAATCGCACCGCCGCACCAATTCGTCCGCGCGCTGCAGCAGCTCGGCCTGGCGCAGCCACAGCGGCTCGCTCAAGCCCACCCCGCCAGGGAAGTTGTCGTACAGATACACCGTGGGCACGAAGGCCTGCTGCAATTCCACCGTGGCCGCATCGCCTTCTTCCACGCCGCGCAGTTGCCCACGCCCGGTCTGGTCGGCCACTGCAAACCAGGCGCCGTCGCCATTGCCCACCGCCTTTTGCAGATCGCGCGCATCGGCCATCACGGCGACCGTGGCGACCACGTGCAGTGCATAGGCAGCGCCCAGAAATCCATCCAGCGCATCCTGCTTGGATGCAAAGGCTTTGCCCAGCGTGGCCTGCGGCAACTGCCACCACACCGCGGTGGTGTGCAATTCCTGGTCGGGCAGATTCACCGGCCCGTAGCCGATGTTTTCGTGCGTGTAGTAGCGGATCTTCTTGTAGCCGGACACGCGCCGCACCACGTGCACTTCGCCGTGGTGGCAATCGCCACGGCCGGCCACGCCGCCGTCGAAGCGGTCCAGCACCTTCAACTTGGTGTAGTCGATGCTGTCGGTGTAGTAGTCCACATGCGTGCGCGTCACGTACGCCTTGCGGCCTTCCCAATCCAGCCGCTCCACCTGGTAGGGCGTGCTCTGCACCATGTGGATGGCGCCTTCGTACAAGGTGAGTGCAGCGGCCGAATAATCCACCTCGGCGATGATCTGCTGCTTGCCGTCGCTCTTGTCCACCACCACAAAGTTGCCATCGGCCACCGAGCGCAGGCTCACCGCATTGGCCGGGTAGCTGTCGGCGATCCATTCCCAGCGGTCGCCTTCCTGGTGGATCACCTCGCTTTCGGCCAGCGCTTCCAGGAACACCACCGGGTCGATCGGGCCGAATGGCTCGTCGGCAATGAACGGCAGCTCGAAGGCCGCGCAACGGATGTGATCGAACAGGATCAGCGGTTGGTCCGGTGCGGTACGCGCATGTTCGGGCGAGGCATCGGCAAAGAAATCCGGGTGTCGCACCACGTATTGGTCCAGCGGTTGCGAGCTGGCCACTAGCACGCCCAGCGCCGGTTGCTGGCGGCGCCCGGCACGGCCGAAGCGCTGCCAGGTGGCCGCCACGCTGCCGGGGTAGCCGTTGAGGATCACCACGTCCAGTGCGCCGATATCCACGCCCAGTTCCAGCGCCGAGGTGGAAATGATGCCGTCGATCGTGCCGGCACGCATTGCACGCTCCACCTCGCGCCGCTCGGTGGGCAGATAGCCGCCGCGGTAGGCGCGAATGCGTGCCGGCTTGCGCGGGTCGTGGTCGAAGATGTCCTTCAGATACTTGGTCAGCACTTCCACCATCAGGCGCGTCTGCGCAAACACCAGCGTCTTCAGGCCGCTCTTGATGGCAATGCGCGCGATGCGGTTGCTCTGCGAACGCGCCGAGGCACGCAGGCCCAGATCCGCATTGACCACCGGCGGGTTCCACAACAGCACATGCTTGTCGCCGGTGGGCGCGCCCGATTCGGTGATGGCATGCACCTGCTCTTCGATCAAGGCCTGCGCGTGCGCATGCGGGTTGCCGATGGTGGCCGAGCACAGGATGAATTGCGGGGTGGCGCCATAGAACGCGCAGATGCGCTTGAGCCGGCGCAGCACATTGGTGACGTGGCTGCCGAACACGCCGCGATAGGTGTGGATCTCGTCGATCACCACATAGCGCAGGTTCTCGAAGAACTGCGCCCACTTGGTGTGATGCGGCAGGATCGCCTGATGCAGCATGTCCGGGTTGCTCACCACGATGTCGCCATGCAGCCGGATCGCCTGGCGCGCATCGCCGGGCGTGTCGCCGTCGAAGGTGAAGGCCTTGACCCCCAGCTCGCCGGCGCGGTTCAACTCCAGCAGCTCGGCCACCTGGTCCTGCGCCAGCGCCTTGGTCGGGAACAGGTACAAGGCCTTGGCGCCGCTGGTCATCGCCGCGCTCACCACCGGCAGCGTGTAGCACAGCGATTTGCCCGAGGCGGTGGGCGTCACGATCGCCACATGCTCGCCGCGCTGTGTCGCTGCCCAGGCATCGGCCTGGTGGCTGTAGAGCTGGCTGATGCCGCGCGCCTGCAGCGCATCGGCCAGTGCGCTGGGCACATCATCGGGGATCGGCGCATAGCAGCCCGCGCGCCCGGGAATGGTGAAGCTGCCGGTGATGCGGTCGTGGTAACGCCGTTCCAGGCGCTGCGTGAGCAACGCGCCGTCGCGGCTGGGCCGGCCGTCGGTGGTGGCCAGCGCGCGTTCGGCGGTTTCGGTGCGGGGAGCGAGGGCAAACGGAGGCATACGGCAAGGGCTCCCAAAGAGGGAGATCAAACGAAAAGGATGTCTCAGGGTATGAGACCGGCGCGCCCGCGCCCAGCCTGCCTCACTGAGCGGATTCAGCAAGCCGGGTATCCTGTCGCCCCCACAGCGTCACGGCTGCCTTGCACGCTGTGGGATCCCCCACACCGAAGAAACGCCGTGCCCGTGCCTGCCAACGTCACTGCTCCGCATTACAAGTCCGTTTCTGCCCGCCGCGCCGATATCGCGGTGCATGCCGCCGGCCTGTTGCTGGCCATCGTCGGCGGCGCCTGGATGGTGGTGCGCGCGCACGCCAACCAGACCATGCTGCTGGCCACCTGCATCTACGCGCTGGGGCTGCTGGTGATGTTCGCCTGTTCGGCGGCCTACAACTTCGCACCGCCGCAGCGCCAGCCGATGCTGCGCAAGTTCGACCACGCCGGCATCTTCGTCATGATTGCCGGCTCCTACACGCCGTTTTTCCTGGTGGCGCTGGACGGCACCTGGCGCTGGGTGATGATCCTCAGCGTCTGGTGCGTGGCCCTGTTCGGCGTGTTCGCCAAGTTGTGCCTGCCCGGCATCGCCAAGGGCTTCTGGGTGGCGATCTATCTGCTGCTGGGCTGGGCCGGCATCGTGGTGATCAACCAGATGATCGCCGGGCTGGACAGCGCGGTGCTGTGGCTCATCGTTGCCGGCGGCGCCTTCTACACCGTGGGCGTGGCGTTCTACGTGCGCAAATCCATGGTCTACAACCGCGCCATCTGGCACGCCCATGTGCTGGGCGGCGCGCTGTCGCACTGGTGCGCCATCTGGCTGTGCCTGCGGCCGTTGGGCGAGGGGTGACCACGCAGTGTGGCGTCCTCGGGCCGGCCGCTTGCCCCGCCCGAAGTGATACTTGATGTCACTGCATGCGCACCGAACTTGTCACCACGCTCAAGCGTCAGGCGACCGAACCCCTTGCAGCTGCAGAGCGCGACAAGGAGCCAATCCTGATCACACAGCACGGTTTACCCAGAGCCTATGTGGTGGATGTTGCCAGCGATGAGCGCATGCAGCAGCGCATTGCGCTCCTGGAAGGAATCGCCCGTGGAGAAATGGCAGTCGCGCAAGGCCGTACGCTGCGCCATGAACAGGCACAGCAACACATGGCGCGATGGCTGAAATAATCTGGTCGGTGCCGGCATTGGCTGATCTGGACGCAATTGCCGACGACATCGCAATCGATAACGCACCCGCTGCAGCGGCGGCGCTGGTCAAATGGGTGTTGCCGCAGGTTGAGCAATTGATTGAACACCCCGACAGCGGAAGCCGGCCACAGGAACTCAAGCGCTCGCGCTATCGCCAGATTGTCGAACCACCTTGCCGCGTGTTCTACCGCGTGGATGGGCAGCACATTGTGCTGGTGCACGTCATGCGGTGGGAGCGCGCGCTTCGCAGGAACCGTCTTTCACGCTAAGAAGAGCGGCCAACAAAACCACGGCACAGCCACCAGGCGGGCGCAGCCGGTGCTCGGTGCGGCATGCACCGCGCCGACACGTCGGTTGTGAGTGCGCCGTCCACAACCAGCTGACGACTGCTCGCACCGTCTGTTAGCCGCTCTACGGCCGGCAGGCACTCCAAGCGCCTGCCGCATCCCATCATTCCACCACGCGCGGTGCCAACAGATCATCCAATCCCACACGGTGCAGCATCTCTGCGCGCAGGCGATCGAGGACCGCAAAGCCCACGTCCGCGCCATCGCCCGCCGGGTCGATATGCACCCGGAACGGCCGCTTGCCGAACGGTGCGTTCACCACCTGCACGATCGCCTGCGCCACCTCGGCCACGTCGGCGTCTTCGGGCACCAGGCGCGCAAATGCCTGCTGTACCTGTTCGCCAAAGCCCGCATACGGGCCGGCCTCGTACGCAGCGGCGCGCGCGGCATCGTCGGGCGTACCGGCATGGGCAAAGTGGTTGGTGCCCCTGGTGAAGGCGCCGGGCACGATGATCGAGGTCTCGACGCCCCAACGTGCCAACTCGCGTGCGTACTGCACCGCCAAGGCATCCATCGCCGCCTTGGCCGCGAAGTAAGGGCCCAGATACGGCGGTGTGCCGCCTGCCGAGCTGCTGCTGGACACCCACACCAACAGGCCCTGCTGCTGTGCCCGCAAGTGCGGCAGTGCCGCGCGGTTGACCCGCTGGGTGCCCAGCACGTTGATGTCGTAGACCTGCGCCAGCTGTTCGGCGGTGAACGCTTCGGCCGGGCCGAACACCATGTGCCCGGCGTTGTGCACCACCACGTCCAACCCACCGGCCTGCGCCACGATGGATGCCACCGCCGCGTCGGCCGAGGCCTGCGATTGCACGTCCAGCTCGACCGTGTGCAAGGCCAGCTGCTGCTTGTCCGCCAAGTCGGCCATCGCCTGCGCCACGCCGGCATTGCGGCCGGCGGTATCGCGCATGGAGGCGTAGACGGTGTGGCCGGCGGCGGCCAGCGTTTGCGCGGCCAATCGGCCAAAGCCGCTGGACGCGCCAGTCACCAGAATGCGTTTGCGCATGTCATTGCTCCTTGAGAGGGAAAACCAGCAGCGTGCGCACTGCCGCGCGCCACAGCGGGTCAGACCATGCCGCCGTTGGCGCGCAGGACCTGGCCGTTGATCCAGCCGCCATCCGGGCCGACCAGGAACGCCACCGCTGCCGCGATGTCGTCCGGGCAGCCAAGACGTTCCAGCGGGTTGGCCTTGGACAAGCGTTCGATCAATTCCGGCGACTTGCCGTCCAGGAACAGCGCCGTGCCGGTCGGGCCAGGCGCCACCGCGTTGACGGTGATGGCACGCCCGCGCAATTCCTTGGACAGGATCGCCGTCAGTGTTTCCACCGCCGCCTTGGTGGCCGCATACACCCCGTAGGTTTCCAGCTTCAGGCCGACCACGCTGGTGGACAGGTTGACGATGCGGCCGCCGTCGCGCAGCCGTCGTGCGGCCTGGCGCAGCGTGTTGAAGGTACCTTTCAGATTGATCGCGATGTGTTTGTCGAACAAGGCATCGTCGCTGTCGGCCAGCGTGGCCAGCTGCATGATGCCGGCGTTGTTGACCAGCACATCCACGCCGCCGAACGCAGTCTCGGCCGCGGCAAACAGGCGCTCGACGGCGACCGGGTCGCTGACATCGGCCTGCACGCTGATCGCGCGGCCACCGGCCGCTTCGATGCTGCGCACCAGTTGATCGGCCTCATCCGCATGGCCGGCGTAGTTGAGCACGACGGCAAAGCCATCGCCGGCCAATCGCTGCGCGATGGCAGCGCCAATACCGCGAGAGGCCCCGGTAATCACTGCAACAGTGTGCTGCTGAGTCATGCATGTTCTTCCGTTATGCCGCGGGCTGCGGCGTTGCGGAAACTATCCAATGCAATGACACGATAATCATCACACTAAACTGCACAGCACTGTTTCCAGCGCCCGAACAGTGGGCAAGGAGTGTCATGGATCGGTTCGACGCCATGCGGTTGTTCGTGCGGATCGTGGAGCGGCGCAGCTTCACTGCAGCGGCCAACGACATGGAAATTCCGCGCTCCACCGCCACCAAGGTCATCGCCGAGATGGAAGCGCGCCTGGGCGTGCGCCTGTTACAACGCACCACGCGCGTGGTGCGGCCCACGCTCGATGGCGAGCTCTTCCATCAACGCTGCATGCGCATCCTCGACGACGTGGACGATGCCGAAGGCAGCTTCCGTGGCGTGGCACCCAAGGGGCTGCTGCGGGTGGAAGTGCAGGGCACGCTGGCGCGGCACTTCCTGCTGCCCGGATTGCCGGCGTTCTTTGCGCACTACCCGCAGATCCAGCTGGTGATGAGCGAGAGCGACCGCTGGGTGGATCTGGTGGAAGAAGGCATCGACTGCGTACTGCGCTATGGCCCGCTGCGCGACAGCGAACTGGTTGCACGCCGCGTGGCCATGCTCGAACGCCTCACCTGCGCCACGCCGCAATACCTGCAACGTTTCGGCCTGCCTGCGCAGCTGGAAGCGCTGGAACACCACCGCATGGTTGGCTTGCGTTCGATCACCACCGGTGTGGTCACACCGCTGGAATTCCAGACCGCCCAGGGGCTGCGCACCTTCGCATTGCCCAGCCCGCTCAGCGTCACCGGGACCGAAAGCTATCTGGCCGGCATCCGGCTTGGCCTGGGCATCGCGCAGGTGCCGCGCTTCCATGTGGCGCACGACCTGCAGCAAGGCACGCTGGTGGAAATCCTGCGCGACACCCCGCCGCCCTCCAACCCGGTGTCGCTGCTGTATTCCCGCGCCCGCCAGCTGTCGCCACGGGTGCGCGTGTTTCTGGACTGGGCCGCTGGCGAATTCGCCAAACAGGCCGGCGTGACGGAGCCCGTGGGCTAGTCGCGCTGGCGGTGCTCTGCGTGACGTAGCCAGGCAGCAGCAAGCGCGAGGCGGATGCCCTGCCGGCAGAGCATGTCCACCCGCCGGTAGCGGTCTTGACCCTGCCAGCGCCGCCGCGCAAGGTGCTGGCTCACAGGGAGCAGTGCAGGGCCTGCAGTGTGCAAGCCCGGCACAGTACGCACGCCAACAGGATCGCCTCATGACATTCGCCCGCATCGCGCTGGCCGCATTCACCGCCGTGGCAGCAACCACCTGCGAACTTGCGCCGCCAACCTCGCCTGAGCACGCGCCGGCATCCATCGCGCGTGCAGCTCGCACGCGCACTGCCAGCGACAGCAACGCACCCAGCAGCGCGCCACCGTCGCAGGGAGCTCGGACCCTGAAGACCCATGCCGACACCGCGCCCTATCTCTGCCACCCCGGCTCAGACACCTGCGTCGCTGGCGGCCCGTTGCTGGCTAGCTCGCAGGCAGAAGCGCACTGGCTGATTGCCCACGGCTACCCATCGCCGGCCGAGCACGCACGCTTGAGCAAGCTGAATCTGGCCCAGTTGCAGGCCGAATCGCAGGCAGGCAATCCGGCCGCCACAGTGTTCTACGGCAGCAGGACCGCACGCAGCGGCCGCTTCGAGAGCGGCGTGGCGATCTTGCGCAAGGCCGCAGCCACCGGAAACATCTACGCCTACTACGGGCTGTCCGAGGCCTACAACGGCGACACCCCGCAAAAGAACCTGGTCGAGAGCGCAGCGTATCTGCGGCTCGCCTATCTGCTCGGCGATCGCAAGGCATCGGCGGCCATCGCACAAAGAGGCTTGAGCGGTATCGAAAACGTCGTTGCAGATGAGCGTGCGGCAGTGCTGTACCAGACCTTTGCCAAGTCCTCGCGCCCGTCTCCACGGCCGTTTGAGTGATGCGTGATGGTGGGCGACAGGTTGCTGCACGACCCCGGACGCGCGGCCGCGCAGGGTGCATGCGCTGCCAGCAAACGGTCATGCGGTTGCACGTCATGACTAGCGCGGCATCATGCAAGCGAGGTCATGACGCGCGCGCATCATCGGCACGCAGGCACGCAGGCAGCTGGCAGACCTGACCAATCACAATGACGCGGTAGCCGTAGCCTGGAGTCAGCCGGTCAGCTACATGCAGATGCTTTTGCGACAAACAACCGCGCACCAATTGCGCGCGCTGTGTCGAAGTGCGATTGCGGAAAGCCCGCATCCGGCACTGTCAGCAGCTCCGAGGTGCGCACCTGCGCACCGCAGAAATCGAAGATGCCGTGGTTGATCTGCGTTTTCATCGCACCGAAGTAGCCGTGCCGCGCGTAGGTGCGCTCGTCTGCGCCGCCAATGGCCAGCATGTGCACATCAAGGTGCTGCAGCTTCTTCATGATCTTGCCGTCGGCGCTTTCGTCGAACGCCCAGCCCAGCGTAAACACCCGGTCGATCCAGCCTTTGAGCAGTGCCGGAAACGACCACCAGTAAATCGAGAACACCAGCACCAGCGCATCGGCCCGGTCCAGCCGCGCGTGTTCGGCTGCTACATCTGGCGCAGGTGCCGCGCGCTGCTGAAAGAGCGCGATGTCAGCCTGGTTGAAGCGCGGGTCGAAACCTTCCTGCGCCAGGTCAGCAACCTCGAACGTGTGGCCGCCGCCGGCTTTTGCCAGTCCTGCGCCTACCTGCGCGGCAATGGCGTGCGTCAGCGAGCGCGGCTCGGGGTGTGCAACAACAATCAGGGCATGCATGCGGGGAATCACTCCAAAGAAAAAATAAGCGCGGCTTCACGTGCAGCCGCATCAATGCGACAGCACGCTACCGGCGTGTTGCAAAAAGCGCCGTCAACGCGAAACGGGATGCGGTCAGGTAGCGAGCCACGCCAGCGATGGCGGGCAAGGTCGCCCGACCACGCGCGGTGTAAAAAGGCCAGCAAGAAGCGAGCACAGCAGTGGCCATCTCACCCCACGCAGCGCCACACGCATCACCACGCAGAGCGCATCAATGAATTCGCAGCGCCGCAATCTTGCCGTCCACTAACCGGAACACATGCTCCAGCTGCAGCGGGCTCTGCGGGAAGGCGCCCGAAACCTGCGCCTCGGTGCTCGCGACCTTCGTCGTATACCACCACAGCATCGGCCAGGTGGGGCAGCAACAACGCCGCATCGCCGCTATTGCTGGCCGCAAAGAAGCAGGCAACCGCATCGGGCAGGGCAAATGCCATGGCGGGGTCTCCATTACAAAACGTGTGTGCCATCATCGGCAGCCGCCACGCCGGCCACAAGAACGCAGGCAAAGGTAAGTCACGCACCCATGGGAAAGCCGCACACCCCGGACACCGCACCGCTTTGGGGCAGGCGCTGTGCCCTGCGTCGGATGCAATGCTTACTTGGGGCGCGGCGCGGCAGCTATTGCCTGAGCCGTCGCCGCAGTCATTGATTGGCGCAGCACTGTTGCACGCGGACGCTAAAAACATCAGGCACATAGCACTGCGCATATCACCAGATAGCAGACACAGACAACGCATCGGCGGTCTCACAGTATCTGCCGTATCGCGCGCTGTAACCAGACTTGTGCGGCCGACATCATCGGCCTAGTTTCGCCTTGCCACCACTGGGGTGGCAAGGAGGTCATATACATGGCGACCAACGAGAAAACCGGCCCGAAAGCGGCCAAGGCCGCAAGCAAGGTCTTGCGTAGCGGCAGCACCGGCAAGGCTTCAAAAACCGCGGCCGCGTCCGCTTTGAGTCAGACGCCGGACAAGAAAGGCAAAAATAGATAAGCGAGCGCTGCAGTAAATCGGTAGAGGCGCTCGCTTAAAGACGGGCGCCTCTAGCTCTGCAATTTGGTGCGTGCAATCACAGCGGATGACACCGCTGATACAAAATGTCGGGTACTCCGCTGACAAAACAACTACACAACGGTAGTGTGCAGACTGGAACGGGGTTTCATGCATAGGAAGCAGGCGATGAAGGACTAAACCAGATGTTGTGCAGCTACTGCCATAGGTGTTGGGGCATGAAGTAGACATCGGCGTTTTGGTATCCGTAATGGCGCGCTGCGGATGCCGTCGCGACACAGTGGCTCACCCACACGATATTTTAATCAAAGCACCAGCGTGGTGCTTGCACCTTTACATGGATGAAGCAGGGCATTTGCGGGTTGCACGCTTTCTAGATTGGTCGGTAGTCATTAATGGTTGAGGATTATGAAATCGCATCGCCTTAGAGATTAGTCGCCTCGGGTGCAGCTACTTCATATCATTCGCACGCGAGGCTGCCTCAATCACTTTTATGTGACGGAAGAAACTGGCCTGAGAAGTTGAAGCGGAATAATTGATCCACTCGCGCGCGAGGGACACGCCGGCGGAAGTCGTCACTGTGCAGGCACAGAAGCGCAAGTAGATAAGTGTCAGCGTCGTAGAAGAATGTGTAGCAATGAGATTTTCCCTGAGCTATATGTGCTTGACGCATGATATGCACTTAAAGATATCTAGGTTAACTAGTGGGTGTAATTTTCCCTAAAATGAGGATCTAACAAGAATGCCTTCTAGCTTAAGTCGACTTACTTTGTACGCTCTGATATCCAGTCTTGAAGAAGATATGCGAGATATTCTGTGTAGATTTCCCGCCAGCGCTATGGGAACTAAGGATTTTTTTAGTAAGGAGTTGCACGAAACTTTGCTCAATAGAGCTGGGTCCGAGCCCCTTGGAGATTCAACTCCCCCAGATACATCAATGTTAATCGAATATATTGATCTTGGCGACCTATTCTCGTTGACACGCCGCCACATGTCGCATTTTCCTGAGCGATATAGCCAGCAAATAAAAGCACTTCAGCAAGATCTTGACCGTCTTATTTTGACTAGAAATAGAGTGATGCATTCCCGGCCGCTAGAGTTTAATGATCTTGAAAATAACGGGGTCAGGTTTACTTACCCACCCAAACACCGCTGCCACCCACCGGCAGGAGCCGCCACCTGCTCCCATCCATTGCGCAGCCGCTTCATCGCTTGCCCGCCCACGCATGCATAACCCAGCTGCTTGGCTTCTGCAGTGCCAAGACCCGGCAATGTGATGACGGAGTCCGATGGGGCAGGGCGCCCCTGACGTTGCGCTTCATTGCGCAGCATCATGTTCTCGACGCCTTGGCAGTAACGCACCATGCCCGGATGCGGGTGCGTGCGGTATTGCTCGCAGTTGAAGGGCGTGGTGTCGTGCGCCATCGAGTTATACGGCTGTTGCGTTGGCGCAATGTACTTGCTTGTTGCCGTGCCGGTGGCCGAGCGCATGCCTTGTGCATGCGCCGGCTGCACGTATGCCGCGCCACACAGCACTGACGTTGCCAGCACGAGGCATCGTGCGATGGTGGTGATCCTGTCCATGGTGTTCCCCCTGTATGCACCGATCCTAGCCCACGCGCTGCATGCGCGTGTGGATCAGGTCGCTTGACGGTGCGAGCTTGCGTGCTCGATCACATGGCGCCTTGCTTGCATCGAAGAAAGTGCGTTACCGGGCGGTGCCCAAATCCCCCAGCACATCATCCACCTGCTCAGCCAAGTGCTGCAGGCAATGCGCCCACTGCTGCAGGGGAATGGCCGGCATGCCCATGGCGCCTTCCTCGCGGGTGCGCGGTGTGGCCAAGGTGGCCAGCAGACGCAGTTGGTCGCGTACGCGTAGCAGGTGGTATTGCGTGCCTTCGGACATCCAGTAGCCGGGTTCGTCGTGCATGCCGCTCTCCTTGCCATGGGCTGGCTCCCGCTGCACAACGCAGCGGGATGCCGGGAGGCTAGAAACCGCAGACAGCCGGCGGGCTTATTCCCCTTGCGGGTGTTGTATTCGCCGCCCTCCCGGCGCAAGAACGCCGAGCCGTGCCAGGCCTTTCGGCCAGGCACAAAAAACCCACCAAATTCTCGGAGGTGGGTGCCGCTGTCTGTGTGGAGTTTCTAGGCTCCGAGCGGGAGTGTGCGGGCGGTGGTGGCTAGGGTCAAGTTACAGCGCTCGCCCTGCGCCGGTGCGCAACTAGCATATGCGTACTGCGGGTTTGGCGTGTATCAAGCGGTGTGAGGTGATGCAACGCAGACCGCCATCGGGCTCTGATGGCGTCGTGGTGCTCCGCAAGCGTGCGATCTAGCGGGACAGGCTGCCCTGGTTAGGCTCGTTCATTCCACGCGCCAGCTCTTGCTGCTGCGTCAGCGCCCTTTCCTGCGCAATGGCTTGGTTGGCCGCCAGGAGTTTCTGGTCCGACTGTTCCACCGGGGTGCGGATTGCCTGGTCGATCTCCACGTGCACCCGCCTGTGCGCTGGGTCATCCAGCCGCCCTTCTACCGCAAACACGTTGCCGGTCTTGCCCATCACAACATGGTCCACGCGGCTCAACGCATTGTCTGCCAGCGAGCGATCCCCTGCAGCCGGGTAGGCCTCGCGGTTGTCTTTGCACACCGCCAGCAGGCTACGGCTGACGCGCTCGCTCATGTCGTCGTACGGCTTGCCCACGCTTTCGTCGATCTTGCGGACGCCACTGCGAATCTGCTCCAGCATGCGGTGATCCGGGTGCGCAGGATCGTCCGGCCCGAGCGAGCCCGTTGCAGCAGGCGCACTGGGCACAACCGGAACATAGGTATGGTCGTGCGCGGGATTCACGCTTCCATCCTGGGTATGGTCGAAATGATGCAGCGTGGGCGGCCGGGTACTTGTGTCCTGATACGGAAACGGTGACTTGTTGACGCCTCGGTCCAGCCCTTCGTTCTCGATCAAATGTTCTTTGAGCCCCAGCGCTGCCATATCGATGGTCACTTGCGGCCGGGCACCTTGATACATCACGTTCGCGCGATCTTCGGCCTGCAGGATCTGCTCGACAGCCCAGGTGCCGTAGTAATTGGTGTAATCCGCAGTGGGCTGCAGCTGGCCAGCTTGATTGCGGTGCTCGCCGAGGCCTACCGGGTGCTGGCCTGGCTGCGCGTAGAGGGGAGATGGACGGTCGAAGTAATGCTGGCCCATTGCGGCGATGTTGCTGACCGTTGGAGACAAACTGCCATCCTGATTGAAGCCGAGGCCAGGATTTGCCACTGCCTTAGTGGTAAGCGGATCCCTGTGTACGAAATCTAGCGTCCTCGCATTCTTGGTGTTTAACATGAGATCAAGGCCATTGGCAGTCGGATTAGACTGTCTTTCGTGGCTGAGTAACGCATTCCAACCCGCGATTTCTGCTTTCGCTTCGTCCTCGCGTCCCGACTGGATATATGAACGCAGCTCGTTGGTGTAGTCGTGCACAGGAGTCTTGGCGATTGCCTGACTCCTTACATCATTCAGAAAGTTGGCGGTAGCTTTTGTTTTATCCGCATGATTAAAGCTGTGTTGAATTTCATGCCCAAGTACGAACACCATATCTTTCTCAGAGAATCTGCCCTGAGGGTTGTTGGCAGATGCTGTCTGCAAGCCAATCGGCGGCAAATTCATAACCTTGTTGTTGCCATCATAGGTCCCGCCGGCGGAGACACCCGGTCCAACAAATCCAAAGCTCTCAAGTTGTGCACGTTTCGGGCTTGATGTATCCGAAGGATCGACGGTGGTTGCCGCTTTCTTAAGCTGATCAGCAAGGAACGGTGATCTGTTTAGCGTGGACTGCAAGTTGTCCACCATATCCTGCGTCACAGGATGACTGACTCTGGCCACATCTTGATACGTGCTCCGAGCAAACACCAGAGTCATATGTTGGACTTGCAGCGTAGCCTTTAAATCACTACTAGGAGTTGTGCCTGCTGGCTGAAAGCTTGCCGTCGGGAGCGTGATAACTCCGCTTTGCATGTCGTAACTGCCCACTAAATTTGGGGCTCTATTAGCTGATGACTGTAAGGAAAATCCCTGCAAATGCCCTTTTTTAGCCTCTTTCTCGAAATCTTTAAGAAGCGTTGTGTTGGAGATAATTGCCGTGCGCAGTTGCTGTGCTTGATCCCGCGTCACACTTGGATCAGTTGAGAAACGGGCAAGCGCTGCTTCGAGTTGGGGGCTGACGGCTGCCATCTTTCGTTCCTTGTTGATTAGTTCAACGTACCGATAGATTTGACGCAAAGTCGACCAGGCTCACGGACCACAATGTTCCTCGGGACAACGGAAATAACGATATCCCCACCAACTCCATCTTTTGCAAATTTTGTGTAACGCCAATCCTCAAGCTGACCAATCGGTCCGTAAGTGGGTGAGGCATTAAAGCCCATTGCTTTAAGTGCCTTGTCATAATGATCAAAATCAAGCCCGCAGACAGCAGACATATTAGACCAATCGTCTTTATCGTTTTGAAAAGTCAAGTCCACGCCTTTTAAAAGCGAGGGCGATTCTGGAACATAGGTAAATGCATAGCGCCACCCATCTTGCAGATCGATGCTCCAGTACGCCACTGACAGCTCTGCTGGATCTGGTTTCTTAAGAGTGATCCCCATAACTTCCCGAATACGTTCGGGACTCAGGTCATCACGGGACTCTAGCCCCTCGATCAGTTTCAAGAACCGATTGCCTATTTCTTCAGCGCTAAGCGTAATTTTGTTGGCGGTGACAGCCTCTGGCAAAGTCATGTCAGCGTGCTCCTTCGGAAGCGGCTTCAGTGGTCCATGGGCACAAGCACTTAGTGCAGGTGCGCAGAGTGCGGTTAGGAAGAGCAGGGCTGCTCGGGGGAAGCGCATTGGCAGATCCTAAGGGGTCACAGACGCAGCATACAATGTGTGAATTCATACGTAGAAAAGCTGGCGAGAGCTGCTTCGAGTTGCGGGCTAGGCGTTGCCATCAGCTTCCGTCCTTGGTTAGTTCAGTGTTCCAATTGATTTGACACATAGCCTGCCGGGAGAACCTGGCACTTCATTTTGAGGAAGGAGCGAAATCACAATGTCGTTTCCGCTTCCGTCTTTCGCGAACCCGACGTCCCCCCGCTCTGAGTAGCGGCCGGGTTTAGAGTCCGGAGTTGATGATATCGGTGTTGGCCAGCTGTTGGGCATACGCAGATGGCGTCATGCCGCCAATGGCCTTCTTGGGTCGCTCCTCGTTGTATTCGCGTCGCCAGCGTTCGATCTCGGTACGCGCATGCAGCAGGGTTGGGAACCAGTGCTCGTTGAGGCATTCGTCGCGCAGCCGGCCATTGAACGATTCGACGTAGGCGTTCTGGTTTGGCTTGCCAGGCTGGATCAGCCGTAACTGCACGCCACGCGCATGTGCCCAGGCCACCATCGCTTTGCCGCAAAACTCCTTGCCGTTATCTGTGCGGATCACCTGTGGCAAGCCGCGACTGTGCGCCAGCCGATCCAGCACGCGTGTCACGCCATGGCCCGAGATTGCGCGCTCCACCTCGATGGCGATCGCTTCGTGGGTTGCATCGTCCACGATCACCAGACACTTGATCACTCGGCCTTCGGCGCTGCGGTCGAACACGAAATCCATCGACCACACCTGATTGGCCTGCGATGGCCGCAGCAGCGGCTGACGCTCTCCTATCAGCACCTTTTTGCGCTTGCGGCGCCGGACCTGCAGCTGCTGCTCGCGGTACAACCGCTCCACACGCTTGTAGTTCACGATGCGTCCTTCCTGTCGTAATTTGAGATAGATCATCCCCACACCATAACGGCGATGGCGATGCGCCAACGCACAGATGCGTTCGCGCAGTTCGACGTTGCGATCTTCGCGCGGGCAATATCGCAGCGCACTGGCGCTCATGCCGATCACTGCCAACGCACGACGCTCGCTGGCACCACGCCCGATCCACTCGCGCACCAGCATGCGACGCGCCGGTGCGCTCACCACTTTTTTCGCAGTGCATCCTTGATCAGGTCGTTCTCGAACAGCTGCTCGGCCAGCAACTTCTTCAGCCGCGCGTTCTCGGACTCAAGGTCCTTGAGCCGCTTGGCATCGGGCACGCTCATCCCGCCGAACTTGCTGCGCCACAGATAATAGGAAGCCTCGCTGAAGCCATGCCGCCGGCACAGGTCCTTGATCGCCACACCGGCATCAGCTTCGCGCAGGAAGCCGATGATCTGTTCTTCAGAAAAACGCTTCTTCACGTCCAATCTCCTCGAGTTAGGGAATTGGACTCCAAACTGAGGTGCTACTCAAAATCGGGGGGGCGTCGGGGTTGACCATTGAAGTATCAGGCGTCGTCATTGCACGCGGCTTTTTTGGAAGTGGCGAAGTAGGTTTAACAAGTGTATGTGCGCATGCACATAGCGAAGTTACGCAGAGGATGGCAACTGAGAACATTGCAACCTTGGTGGGTCTCATACGCGATCCGTACACGTAGGCAGGTCATCGTACTTGAGCAAGGCAGGTCGCGGGATCACTTCCCCGCAAAGGATTCACTCATAGCATCGCTGCTCCACTGAGCATGTGACTCAGCGGCAGATCGGTGCACGCATACCATCTCGAATCCGTCCTGACATAACGTCATCGGCCCGGGTCGAAGTCGCGATGATCTTGAGCAGCCACGTCACCTGCGGGAACACTACGCGTTCCTCTCTGCTGTCTTCCATCAACCACAGCTCCGATGTCTTTCGGATGCTGGTGAAGTTAGGGATACTAACTCTTGTTGTCAACAGGCAGATTCTTCGAAAAGCGTGGCTTCCAAACGGTATCGCTTGCTCTAACTCATGCCCTTCAAAGCAGCCGACGTCACCACTCATCGCGTCGCCTCGACGGCATGCCTGTCGCGCTCATGCCGCTGCGCCGCTTCCAGCGCCGCCACGAATCCTGCATCGGCATCGGTACATGGGCTTGTAGGTGCAGGTGCCGATGTCTTCTGCAATGCGGAAGCCTTCGCCCAGGCTGCTGCATTGGTGCGGTTCGCATTGCCGCGTGCTGCACCGTGTAGCAGCTGGCGTGAGGCAGCGAAGCTGCGGCCGCGGGTGATGAGATGGTTACCTTCCGTCTCGCATCCGTCACGCCAGGCGCTGCCATCAGTGAGTAGCCCCCATAGTCCCGGTGCTGGCAAGGCGCTCGCCAATATGCATACCCACCTTCAGACCCGGTTCGGTATGCACGCCAGCCTGCTGTTCTATACGCGCGATACAGCGTCAGCGCCGCGTGCCAAAACGCCAACGCCCCGACCAGGTCGGGGCGTTGGTGATCGAGCGCTGCTTGCGCTACATCACTGCGTGCGATGTACGCGACGCATAGTCCTGATGCGGTTTACAGCACGGCAGGCATCCGCCTACCGATCATGCACCCGATTTACTTATTCGATTTGACAGCGTCGCGCACGTCATCGGCAACTTCGCCGGCCTTGCGCTGCACCTTGCCAACATTCTTTTCGGCGGCGCCTTCCAGTTCGGTGCTCTTGTCGCCAGTGACGCGGCCGATGGCTTCCTTGACCGAGCCCTTGACCTGCTTGGCGGCACCGTCGATACGATTCTTATCCATGGATGTTGCTCGTCGTTTGGGGAACCCGGCCAGTCTGTGCGCGCCGGCGTGAGCATGATGTGCGCTTGCATCCGGATGCCCCAGTTGCGAATGCACTAATTGCGTTAGTGCATTTGCGCCAGCTGCATTCAGCCAGCAGGGCCTGGCTAAGCCGAATCTTCAAGGCATGCAGTGGACATGGTCATCGGCTGATTGACGCTGGGATGCTGCGGTAAGCAACGGCCGTAGCGTTACTGCAACTCACTCCACGCTCGCTGCCACCAGCCGCTGCCACAGTGCGGCGTTGGCGTCGCTGTCCGGCTCCAGGGTGGCCAGGATGCCGAGCGCGCGGTCTTCGTGCTCGGCACCGTGGCGGGCGAGCATGGCCAGGGCGGCGGCGAGGCGGCCGTAGCGCAATGCCAGGCCGAGCGGGGTGGCGAGCAGGCTGGTGTCGTGTTCGGGGCGCTGTTCGTCCAGCGCGGTGCCGAGCTGTGGCGGCAGGTCCCAGGCGGTGGCAATGGTCTTGGCCACGGCGGCGGTATGGCGTTCGACCAGGGCGGCGGCTACCTCCAGGTTGTAGGGCACGCCGCGGCGCTCGGCGTAGGTGTCGCGCAGGACGCGCAGGATCACGATCGCGCCCAGGCCCTGCAGCAAGCCGGCGAGTTGACCGGACAAGGTGTCGCCGCCGCGTTCGCGCAGGTAGGCGGCAGCGGCGGTGGCGGTGCGCAGGGCGTAATCCCACACGGCGGCAGGCAGGCGTGAGTACAGCCCGCCATCCAGGCTCAGCACCGGCTGCATGACGGCCGCGGCGACGATCTGGCGCACGCCTTCGGTGCCGATATGCACGACCGCGCGCTCCAGGCTTTCCAGCGGGCCGCCTTGCGGGCGGTACAGCGCACTGTTGGCGATGCGCAGCAGGTTGGCTGCCAACGCGGGGTCCTGCGCGATGATCGCGGCGATGCCGCGGCCGGAGGCATCGGGATCGTTCACCGCACGCATCAGCTGCGGCAACAGGTGCGGGCGACGCGGCAGCAATTGCGGCCGCAGGTCGACTTGTTCGAGCGCGGCGGCGACGGCGGCCAACACCTCGGCCTGGGCGGGGTCGGTGGGCAGCGTGCCCTCGGCCAGCGATGGCGTGGCCATCACCGCCGCATACATGCGCCGCAACAGCGGGCGCATCGGCGGTGGTTCGATCTGCAAGGTCTGCGCAGCCGGCGGCGGCACGGGCTGCTGCAGCGGCGCGGCGGGCGATGGCTCCGGTGCAATCGGCGAGGGCGACGCATGTGCTGTGGACGCATTGCTTGCCGACGGCGGCGCGATGTCATCGGCCTTGGCGTCGCGGCGTCGCGCCAGCAACCACCACAGACCTCCGGCGAGCACAACGGCACCTAGCAGTCCGGCGGCGAGCAGCAACACAGTTACGAGCATCATGGAAAAATCGTCCGATCAGTGCGGCGACTATCCGCGAAGCCGGTCGCGGCGGCAATGCGAGGGTGTGTCGCTGGACATTGCCGTCGGACTCTCGGGCAGGCTGGCGCGCACATGCAGCAGGCCAACGTCGCGTCGTTGCGGGCTGGGGCAACGCAGTGCGTGCAGCAGGCAGCAGCTCATACCTCGCCGAGCCGCCGCCGCCCGGGCGCGATAGTGGCGCACGCGGGCCATGGCCTGCCGATGATGTGCAACGGCCGGTTCATGGCTAGCATGCAGAGACGTTCTCTGCCCAAGCGAGTGCCCATGTCCACCGTCACGCTCCACCGCGTCATACGTGCCAGCCCCGAGTGGATCTATCGCGCCTTCCTCCAAGCCGATGCGGTGGCCAAGTGGCTGCCGCCCAATGGCTTCACCTGCACCGTGGAGCATTTGCATGCGCATGTCGGCGGCACCTTCCGCATGGCGTTCACCAATTTCGCCAATGGCCAGCGCCACGCGTTCGGCGGCACCTACCGCGAGCTGCAACCCAACGTGCTGTTGCGCTACGACGATGCGTTCGACGACCCCTCGCTGCCTGGCACCATGGTCACCACGGTGCAGTTGCATACGCTGCCGTGCGGTACCGATCTGCACGTGGTGCAGGAAGGCATTCCCGCGCAGATTCCGCTACACGCCTGCTACCTGGGTTGGCAGGATTCGTTGATGCTGTTGGCGCATCTGGTGGAAGCGCATCCGGAGAATTGATCGGCTGCCGCGTACCGCGTGCTTGGTGCAGTGCAGCGATGAGAGGCATGTCTTCAGACTGACCGCTGCGCTGCACGTCGCGCTAACGCGGCGCGCGCCACTATGCATCACCAGCTGTGCAGCCCTAGAGCATCTAGGCAGCTTAAAGGGTGCAGGCATCCGCAGTTGGACCACATTCGCTCACCGACAGACACCGCGCACCGCGCGGTGTCTTCGTTTGGGTAAGAAGCCAATGCCGCGCATCGCACGCGCCGCTGTAGAGCGGTGCCTTCCAGGTCACATTGCGGCCATCGACCTGCGCTACAGCGTGCCCTGCTTCCACAGCTGCACGATTTCCGCAGGTGCATGTTCTTCGGGGATGCGCAGCGGCTCGCTGGCGCCATCCCAGACGATGCTGAAATAGCGGCGATCGCCACCGCCGGCCTGCGGCGCCGGCAGCGCGTGCGCCATGCACTGATCCAGCACGCTGCGCAGTCGCACCCGCTGCGCATCGTCCAGCGCATCCATCGCCAAATGGCGCTCGCGGCGCATGGCCGGAAACGCCGCCACCCCGCCTTCGCGCGCCAGCCGCAAGGTCACGCCGGTTTCCACCGGTGGCCGTTGTGGGCTCATGCGAGCACACCCACGTCGCGCCAGGCTTGCTGCACTGCTGCGGTTTCGCTGCTGTTGGCGCCGTAGTCGGCGCTGGCCACCTCGACGGTCAGCGCGGCGAAGGTGGCGAAGTCCGCGCTGGCGGCCAGCTCGCCACCGGTGAGCGCGCGATACCAGATGCGCCCGGTCTTCTCCCACGCCGCCCCACCGATCGCGACGGCGGCCCGATAGAACGCGTGATTGGGAATGCCGGAGTTGTAGTGCACGCCGCCATCGTCCTCTTGCGTGTCGACATAGCCGGCCATGGTCGCCGGCTGCGGGTCCTTGCCCAGGGCCGGGTCATCGTACGCGCTGCCGGGCGCCTGCATCGAGCGCAGGCCCACGCCCTTGATGCCGGGCATCAGCAAGCCGGCGCCGATGATCCAGTCGGCCTGGCCGGCGCTCTGGCGCAGCGTGTACTGCTTGATCAGCACGCCGAACACGTCCGAAATCGATTCGTTCAAGGCACCGGACTGGCCTTGATAGATCAGGTTGGCGGTGCGCTCGGTGACGCCGTGGGTGAGCTCGTGCCCGACCACATCCAGGGCGATGGTGAAGCGGTTGAACACCTCGCCGTCGCCGTCGCCGAACACCATCTGCTCGCCGTTCCAGAACGCGTTGTCGTAGCCACGCTCGTAATGCACGCTGCCGATCAGCGGCATGCCCGCCGCGTCGATCGAATTGCGCCCGTACACGGTCTGGAAAAAATCGTGGGTCGCGCCCAGGTAGTCGTAGGCTTCGGTCACCGCCACGTCCTGGGTGGCGGCGGCACCTTCGTCACGCACCAGGGTGCCGGGCAGGGCGGTGCCTTGCTGGGCATCGTAGATGCGCCGCTGCACCGCCGGGGCGGTCTGTTGCGCCTTGGCATCTGCCGCCGGCGCATCGGCGCGTGCCAGCAGCCCCAGTGCGCGCTGCTGCCGTAGCTGGGCGGTGATTTGCCGCGAAAGCAGCGCGCACTGGCGCGCGTGTGCGGGCGCAGCCTGCGCCACATGTTCGAGCAGATACGGCGGCAGGATCCCGGCGCGGCGCGCGCTGACAAACGCGGACATAAGCGACCTCCACAATGGCTGCGCCAGCGACTATGCGGGCGCCGGCTTTAGGAATTCGTTAGCCGGCGCCGGTGGCCGCGTGCAGTGCGGATCGCATGGGGTGTTGCGTTCATCCCAGCTGCGACAGCGCCTGCGCAATGGGGGTCTGCCCGTCGATAAAGCCGATCGTTTTGCCGATGCTGCCCGGCGTTGCCAGTGCGGCGGCGATCACCTGCGCCACGTTGGCACGCGAGACGCCGCCTTCGGCATCGCTGCCCGGGTCGCGGGTGATGCGGCCCGAGGGTGGGTCCAGCGTGAGCCGGCCGGGGCCGAGCACGGTCCAGTCCAGCGTGGTACTGCGCAGGTGCGCATCGGCAGCGGCCTTGGCCTGCGCATAGGCGAAGAAGGCATCGTCCGGCCCGATGCCGTGTTCCAGCCCGGCGCCGAGATAGGACACCATCACATAGCGCCGCACGCGCGCCTGCTCGGCCGCATGCATGGAGCGAATGGCCGCATCGCGATCCACCGCGTAGGTGCGCGCCGCATCGCCGCCGCCCGCCCCGGCCGACCACACCACCGCATCGTGACCGGCCAGCTGCGCGGCGATGGCATCGGTCTGTGCGTGTTCGATATCGAACACCACCGGCGTGGCGCCATCGGCCATCACGTCGTCTTCGTGTGCAGGGTTGCGGAACAGCGCGGTGACCTGATGCCCGCCTTGCACCAACAGCGGCGTGAGCAGGCGCGCCACCTTGCCGTGACCACCGATGACGAGAATTCGAGACATGCACCTCTCCAACAGCTGCGCGCCGACATGGCGCGGAAAGGCGGCCATCCTCGCCAACGCGGTGCTAAGGCGGTGTAATCGCGCACCGGCACTGCCATACCGCGACAGGCGCATGCCCTCCGCAGTTGCGCGCTGCCGCCGTTGCTTCCTGGGTGGTGCTCCTCAGTGCCAGGCGTGGCGATCGAACAGGCCGGCCAGCATTCCCCGCAGCCACCACATCTAGGACACTGACGGGCCAGAGTCTGCGAGAGTTGCTGATGCCGATGTCTTCCGAGTTACGCCCGCGCGTTGGCTGCGGTGCCTTCATCCAGCGCGCCGATGGCCGCCTGTTGCTGGTGCTGCGCGGGCGTGCGCCCGAGCAAGGCCATTGGGGGCTGCCCGGCGGCAAGGTGGACTGGATGGAAACCGTGGAAGCCACGGTGGTGCGCGAAGTGCTCGAAGAAACCGGCCTGCAGGTGCACCCGCAACGCGTGCTCTGCGTGGTCAGCCACTTCGAGCCGGACATGGACCCGCCGCAGCATTGGGTGGCGCCGGTGTATCTAGCCAGCATCCAGGGCCCGGAACAGGCGGTGCTGCGCGAACCGCAGGTGCTGCTGGAACTCGGCTGGTTCGCACTCGATGCCCTGCCCACGCCACTGACCCGCTCGGCCATGCAGGCGGTGCAGCAGGTGCAGGCCGAGCGCGCCGCAGCCCGGGCATGACTGCCTGACAGCCGCGCTGCGGCTCTCCTGCGGCGGCATGTGCGCCGCGTAGGTCACATGGATTTTGTCGCCGCGCTCGGCTATTTTCTGCGCTGCCGGGGCGAGGGGACAGCGCGCCCGGCGGATCGAATCGCACGGCCGGGATGCCGAACGACTGCGTGGCGCCCGGCCACTCATCAGGGGACACGAATGGAATCGCTCTATCCGCAAGGCCCGGCCGTGGTGCCGGAACAGCTCACTGCGCCCAGCAGCAACTATCGTCGCAACGCCTGGCTGGCCATGCTCGGCCTGGGCGGTTTCATCGCCGTGTACCTGGGCTTGCTGGTGTGGTTCGGCTGGACCGCCTACCGGCTGGTCGCCGGCTTGCTGCAGGGTTCCGGCGGCGAGCAAGCGTTCTGGCTTTGGGTGGTGGCCGCCGGCGCGGCGTTTCTGGCGGTGTTCATGGCCAAGGCGCTGGTGTTCAACAAGCGCGCCGAACGCGACACCCGCGCGCTGGAACTCACCCCCGCCGAGCAGCCGGCGCTGTTCGCCTTCCTGTACCGGCTGGCCGACGATGCCGGGGCACCGCGCCCGCACAAGGTGTACCTGTCGGCGCAGGTCAACGCCGGGGTGTTCTACGACCTGTCGCTGATCAATCTGCTACTGCCCTCGCGCAAGAATCTGGATATCGGGCTGGGCCTGGTCAATGTGCTCAACCTGGGCGAATTGAAGGCGGTGCTGGCCCATGAATTCGGGCATTTCGCCCAGCGCACCATGGCGGTCGGCCGTTGGGTGTATATCGCCCAGCAGATTGCCGCGCACATCGTGGGCAAGCGCGATGCGCTGGACCGCGTACTGGCCACGCTGTCGCGCATCGACCTGCGCGTGGCGTGGATCGGCTGGGGGCTGTCGTTGATCGTGTGGTCGATCCGCTCGCTGGTCGAAATCGCCTTCCGCGGCGTGGTACTGGCGCAACGCGCCCTCTCGCGCGAGATGGAATATCAGGCCGACCTGGTCGCCGCATCGCTCACCGGCAGCGATGCGCTGGTGCATGCACTGCACAAGCTGGAAGCGGCCGATGACGGCTTCCAGCGCGCGCTGCGCTTTGCCGCGCGCGAATTCGCCCAGGACCGCCCGGTCAAGGATCTGTTCGCCATCCAGTCGCGCATCATCGAACACATGCGCGTGGTGTTGAACGACCCCGGCCATGGGGCGGTGCCGGCGGTACCGACCGAGACAGCGCCGATGCACCGGCTGTTTCATGGCGAAATCGCACAGCCCTCGCAGATGTGGGCCACGCATCCGCCCAGCGCCGCACGCGAGGAGAATCTCAAGCGCCGCTACATCGCCTGCCCCATCGATGCGCGCCCGGCCATGGAGCTGCTGCATGACGCCCAGGCGCTGCGTGAACGCGTGTCGCTGGGCATGTTCAACGGCCAGGCGCCCACCTGCGTGGACACTGCCGTTTCGCTGGAGCAGTTGGAACGCGACTTCGCCGCGTTGTCGTTGTCGCGGCGCTACCAAGGGCTGTACCTGGGGCGCTCGTGCACGCGTACCGCGCGCACCCTGGACGAGCTGTATGCCACGCCGCTGCCGTCCGGCGACCTGCTGCAGGCGCTGGACGGCCTGTACCTGCCCGACGATGGCCAGGCGATCGAACAACTGCGCGAGCGCGAGCGCCAACGCGCCACCTTGCAAGGCCTGATGGATGGCGGGTTGCGCGCCGCCGGCGGGGTGGTGACCTGGAAGGGCACCACGTTGTCGCGCACGCAGCTGCCGGCGGTGATCGCCGAGCTGGACGACGAGCTGCGGGTGCTGCGTGCGCGCGTCAGCGGCCATGATCAACGTTGCCGCAGCGTGCACCTGGCGGCAGCCAACCGTATCGGCGGCGGCTGGCCGGCGCTGCTGCGTGGCTATCTGGCCGTGCTGCATTACACCGACCACACCATCGCCGATCTGGAAGACGCCAATCTGCTGTACCTGCAGACCTTCCAGAGCGTGATCGCCGATGGCCGCGTCTCGTCCAAGGAATTGCGCAAGCTGGTGGCGGCCTGCAATCAGGTGCAACGCGCGCTGGGTCAGGTGTATGCGCAAGCCGGCCAGGTGCAGATGAACGCGCCGCTGGCGCAGGCCCTGGGCAAGCCGCAGTGGTCGCAGTGCCTGCCGGAATTTGGTCTGGTCGAGGCCGACGAGAACAACATCAATGCCTGGATGAAGGCCGCCGGCAGCTGGGTGCAAGTCACCCTGGACGCCCTGGGCACATTGCGCGATGCCAGCCTGGAAGAGTTGCTGCGTGCAGAAAACGCCGTGGCCGAGCGACTGCGCAGCGGCGACACCTCGCCAACCGACGCCACCCCTCCGGCGGCACCGACCGACTACCCGATCCGCCTGCCGGGCGAGATGCGCCAACGCGATCTGCGGCAGAACCTGTGGCAGCGCTTTCTGGCCGCCGACGGCGTGTTTCCGTCGGTGGCGCGGGTGGCGGTGGCCGCATCGATCGTGGCTGGCGTGTTGTGGGCCGGCGGCGCGGTGGGCATGGCCGAAGTGGTCGCCTACAACGGTTTGCAGCAGACCGTGACGGTGGCTATCGACGGGCAGTCGGCCACCATCCCGGCCAATGAGCGCCATGTGTTTCGCCTGTCAGAGCGTTCGACCCATCATGTGGAAACCCGCACCGCCAACGGCGCGGCGATCGAACGTTTCGATGCGCCCAGCGGCGGCCACGGCGGCCAGTTCGCCTACAACGTGGCCGGTGCCGCGCTGCTGCTGAACTGGCGTGCCAGCTACGGCTCGGCCAGCGAAGACACCACGCGCAGCCTGAGCACCACACGCTGGGAACGCACCCAGGCGCAGGACATCTTCAGCGAGCCGCCGCAGAAGGTCAGCGGCAAGGGCGGCCAGTACCGCGACGTGCTCACGGCCGTGTCCGGGCGTTCGCCCCACGAGCTGTTGGGCGAGCTGGGACCGGAGCGCGATCTGGCGCTGATCACCGCGCACGCGCGCTGGGACGCTGCGGACTCGGCGTATCTGGAGCAGTGGATGGAGCAATTGCGCAGCGCAGCGCCACAGGCCTTGCCCGCCATTTTGACCGAGCGCCTGCAGCGCAACCGGCAAGACGTGGTGGCGCTGCGGATGCAGCAGGACATCGCCACGCCCGAGCAACGGGCGCAGGTGTGCGGCCAGCAGACTACCGCTGCGCAGGCGCATCCGGATGCGCCTGCATTGCAGTACGCGGCGATCCGCTGCCGCAGCGATACCCCCGAACGCGACCAGGCGTTTGTCGCCGCACAGGCGCGCTGGCCGAATGACCCGTGGCTGCAGCGCGCTGCAGCGGCCGTGCAGGTCGGTCAGCTGCATCTGCCGCAAGCCCAGGCGCTGTACGAACAGGCAGCGCGCGCGCCGGCACTGGCCGATGAAGTGCTGCCGCTGCTGGCGCGTTTGCAGCGCTACCGCGGCCTGGCGACGGACCTGCCAGGCATGGCGCAGCAGTCGCCATCACTGGCATCGATCGTGGCACTGGAGGGCGGTGAGCGCACCCAGGGCACGCCGTACCACAGCTATTACGCCCTGGCCCACGGGCAACTGGACACGGCAGTGACAGAGGCGGCCGCCGATGCCGACGTGCAGGCGCGCATCGTCCGGCTCGCGGCCGCGTCCCATGGCGCCAGCGCCGCATTGCTGCAGCAGGCACGCGTGCTACCCGAAAGCGCCGGGCTCGACCCGATCACTGCACCGAGCGCCTGGGCACTGGCCGCGCGCGAGGGCTGGCAGACGGATGCGTTGCGTGCGGCAACCCTGCAAGGCACCGGCGAAGATGGCGCCTACATCGCCCGGTTCTTCGACGCGGTACAGGCCGGCGGCAGCCAGCAGCAGGCCGAAGCGGCGTTGGGCGGCGTGAGCCTGGTCGGCCGCGGCCTGGCCTACACGATGGCGGCGGTCCTACTGGGCCAGCGCTGCCCGGATGCATGGCGGCGTGGCGCCCAGCAGCTGTTGTTTGCCAGCGAGCGCCCCTATCTGGGCTGATGCAGTGCCCGGTGTACGACGATGCAATCGCTCAGGTGAGGGCGCCACGTCCCTCGCTCGGACACTGCCGGCGTAGCGCACGCGATGACGCCGCGTTGCCGAGCGGATGCCCAGCAACGAACAACACCTGCGCTCGCCGCCGTGCGGGTGCGGGCCGGCCGCGGCACAGCTTCCATTTCCCACGCCCCACGGAAAAAGCCAGCAGGCGCTACGCGCCATCGCGCGTTTTTTTCAGCAGGCAGCGCAGCTGCCGTTGCCGAAGTTCGACGCGCAGCCCTAACGCGCTGCTGACACCGGCTAGGCGCAATCCTTACATCTTCTCGCCTAGGTTGAGATCGACCGGCGCTGCAGTGGCAGCGTCAACATCGACCAGGAGAAATGGGATGAGTCTGCAAATTCCTCAGGGCGCCTTGGTAGTGGTGGCCGACGGCGGCGAAGCCCGCTGGTTCACCAACACCGGCAACGAATCCAAGGTGGTGTTGCGCCAGCACGCGCGCACCGACGTGCAGAACGTCGATGACGACGGCCCGGCCGGCAAGGCGCCGCAAGATCTCACCGAAACAGACCTGGACGAAATGACATTCGCCAAGCAGCTCTCGCACGCCTTGAACGATGGCGCCTTGAAGCACGAGTACACGCACCTGGTGCTGGTGGCCGACCCGACCACCTTGGGCCGCGTGCGCCCGTTGCTGCACAAGGAAACCCAGCAGCGCCTGGTGGGCGACCTGGCCAAGGATCTGACCAACCTGCCGCTGGAAGATATCCAGCGCGCCTTGTCGTAATCAAGCGGAGCATCCAGACGATGGGCTTCGTTCGCCAGTACGCCTCCCAGGCCCCGGAACGCAGCGCAGTGGAGGCACAGACCGGTTTGCAGGTTCTGGAATTCGGTACCGACTGGTGCGGCCACTGCATTGCCGCGCAGCCGCTGCTGCAAAAGCTGTTGGGCGGATACGAAGCGATCGACTACCGCAAGATCGAAGACGGGAAAGGGCGGCCGCTGGGCCGCTCTTTTCGCGTCAAACTGTGGCCCACCATTATCCTGCTGCGCGACGGGCACGAACTGGCACGCGCAGTCAGACCGCAAACGCGTGAGGACCTGCAAGACCTGTTGTCGCTGCTGGATGCAGCCTGATTGCACGCAACATCGCATCGCCTTGAGATGCGCTTGCACGGCGCTGAGCATCGCTGACGAACGTTGGCGTGCGGTCGCCTGACGCAGGCGCAGCAGGTTTTCATTCTCTGTAAAAAGCGGGCTTGCGATGCATCGTGCTGCTGCAGGTGCTGCGTCACGCAGGGCGTGCGCGACATCGTCGCAGCGGATGCGTACACAGCGGACGGGCGCGTACGCATCGCGCACCAGTGCAGATGAATCGGCCAGAAAACAAGGTGTTTTGCGCGCCTGGCGCCGTCGCGCCTGCATCGATCGGCCGGCTGTAGTAACATAGCGCACTGATCAAGCCCTTGGGCAATGCCCATCCCTTGGTCGTCTGTCCCGCAGCGTCGTTGAATCCACGCGGCCGTCCGGGAATGCCTCCGGTGTCATCTAAGTGCAATGCGTTGCCGTACTTGCGTGATGTGCCGTGTCCTGTGCGTTGCCAGGGCGTGTGGGTAGCGACGGCCTGCGCCCGACGAGATATCCCGGGCGCAACTTACGGAGACCATAAATGCACGATGCCCGCGCGATGCGTTCGCACTTTGGCTGGTTCAAACGCCGCCGCCAGCTGCAACTGGATGACGTCACCGTGGTGGACCGCAGCATGCTGCGCAAGGCCGTCGGCGCTGCGGCGCTCGGTAATGCAATGGAGTGGTTCGACTTCGGCGTATACGGCTATTTGGCGGTGACGCTGGGCCAGGTGTTCTTCCCGGCAAGCAACCCCACCGCACAATTGATCGCGACCTTCGCCACCTTCACCGTGGCCTTTCTGGTGCGGCCGATCGGCGGCATGGTCTTCGGACCGCTCGGCGACCGTTACGGGCGCCAGAAAGTCCTGGCCGCCACGATGATCCTGATGGCGCTGGGCACCTTCAGTATCGGCCTGATTCCGGCTTACGAGCGCATTGGCTTATGGGCGCCTGCACTGCTGTTGCTGGCGCGTTTGCTGCAGGGATTTTCCACCGGCGGCGAATACGGCGGCGCGGCCACCTTCATTGCCGAATACGCCACCGACCGCAATCGCGGCCTGATGGGCAGCTGGCTGGAGTTCGGCACGCTGGGTGGCTACATCGCCGGCGCCGCCACCGTGACCGCCTTGCACATGAGCGTGACTCCGGCGCAGATGCTTGATTGGGGCTGGCGCGTGCCGTTCCTGATCGCCGGGCCGTTGGGGTTGCTGGGCCTGTACATGCGCATGAAGCTGGAAGAGACCCCGGCATTTCGCGCCTATACCGAACAATCCGAGCAGCGCGAACGGCAGACCGCCGCGCAGGGCCTGACCACGCTGCTGCGCCTGCATTGGCCGCAACTGCTCAAGTGCGTGGGCCTGGTGCTGGTGTTCAACGTCACCGACTACATGCTGCTGACCTACATGCCCAGCTATCTCAGCGTCACGATGGGTTACGCCGAGAGCAAGGGCTTGTTGCTGATCATCCTGGTGATGCTGGTGATGATGCCGCTCAACATCGTCGGCGGCATGTTCAGCGACAAACTGGGCCGGCGGCCGATGATCATCGGTGCCTGCATCGCGTTGTTTGCGTTGGCGATCCCGTGCCTGTTGCTGGTCGGTAGCGGCAACGACGGGCTGATTTTCGCCGGGCTGATGCTGCTTGGCCTGGCCCTGGTGTGCTTCACCAGCTCGATGCCGTCCACCTTGCCGGCGCTGTTCTACACGCCGGTGCGCTACAGCGCGTTGTCGATTGCCTTCAACGTGTCGGTGTCGTTGTTCGGCGGCACCACGCCGCTGGTCACCGCCTGGCTGGTGGAGCGTACCGGCGACCCGCTGGTGCCGGCGTACTACCTGATGGGCGCAGCGGCGATCGGCTTGCTGACCATGCTGTTCGTGCGCGAAACCGCGGGATTGCCGCTACGCGGCTCGCCGCCGGCGGTGGCCAGCGATGCCGAAGCGCGCGCCTTGCTGCAGGCCGACAGCCCGGTGACGGTGGATGCGCAATTGCCGGTCACCACCACAGCGTCGATGGGCCAACCGCGCACGGCGTGAGTTGTCGGCGATTCGCACGGCATGCATTTGTGGCTTCAGGCGCATGTGGTGCGGTTGCAGCAACCGGTGAGGTCACGCCAGACGCGATGCGGGCGATGGCACTGCGCATCGCCGCCAATGTGAGGGCAGGTGACGGCCGGAACCTTCGAAGATGACGGTCGGCGGGCTAATAAAACCGTCGCGAGCAACCGCTTGGCGGTTTGCGTAGCAGCGGTGTTGGCTGTGCTTGTTCGTCACGCACAGGATGGGTGGAAACTTCGCTTCGCCAAGTTTCAGGTCCACATGCTGTTGCCCGTGATCGACGCAGCGCGTTGCACGATGCTGCGGTTCGCCGCTGCTGCCTTTAGCGTGCGGTGTACGGGTTGTGCTCTGGCAACACGGGCATGCGCATATCGGCCGACGGCGCGCCTTCGCCGGTTTCCACATAGCGTTTGAGGCTGCTGCCGAGAAAGAAACGCCAGCCACGCGCGCAGGCCTCCTTGCACGGCGAATCGCGATACCCGGACTGCACGAAATCCACCTGCGTGCCCTGGCTGATGGAGCGCAGCTCAAAGCGCATCACCGTGCCTTTCCAGGCGTCGGTGTCGAGCATGTTGGAGTCGTGGCAGCGCCAGCACACCAGTTGGTGATCGGCGCCTTCGTCGATGCTCAGTTCCACACGCCAGCCCTGCCGGCTCCAGTCCAGGCGCACCAGATCGTCGGCCAGGCTCACTTCACGGGTCCACCAACGCGCAAGCTGCCTGGGCTCGGACAACGCGGCGCAGACCACTTCCGGCGCGGCGGCAATGACGATGCTGTGGCGGATCTCGCAATTCATCTGGTGAGCATTCGCTGCTTGGACGCCGATGATTGCCGCATTTTAACAGCCAATTGCGCTGCAGGCCCAACAGGGTCCGGTTCGCTTGTGCGGCACTCACATCGCGCTGGGTACCATCGGCCAGGTCCCAACCATGATGAGCAGGCATGACGACGCTTCCGATACCGGTGATGGACGCTGCCGCGCAGCGCGATCTGGCCACGGCCCACGCATTGCTGGAAAACCCCGGCGTGGCAGCGCAACTGGCCAATGCGCTGGGCGCGCCGATCGAGAGCCTGATCACCAAACGGCTTCCCAAGGTAGTGACCCGCAGCATCGACGGCGTGACCCGTCGCGCACTTCAGGTGGCGATGAAATCGGCGTTGCTGAGCCTGCGCGGCAAGGCCGATGCGCAGCAACCGGCATCCACGACGCGGCATACGCTGGCGGTGGCGGTTTCCGGCGGTGCAGGCGGGTTTTTCGGCCTGCCGGGCTTGATGGTGGAGCTGCCGGTGACCACCACGGTGATGCTGCGCTCCATCGCCGATATCGCCCGTGCCGAAGGTGAATCGCTGCACGACCCGGACACCGCGCTGGCGTGCCTGGAAGTGCTGGCGCATGGCGGGCGCAGCGCCAGCGACGACGGCGCCGAATCCGGCTACTTCGCAGTACGTGCGGCGATGGCGCAGCAATTGAGTGCGGCGGCCAGCTACGTGGCCGCACACGGTTTTGCCAGCAAGGGCGCACCGGCGTTGGTCTCGCTGGTCTCGCGCATCGCGGCGAAGTTTTCGGTCAACGTGGGCGAAAAACTCGCCGTGCAGGCAGTGCCGCTGGTCGGCGCAGTCAGCGGCGCCACGCTCAATACCGTGTTCATGCGCCACTTCCAGGCGATGGCGCGCGGACATTTCATCGTGCGTCGGCTGGAGCGCCGCTTCGGCGAAGATGCGGTGCGGCGCGCGTACGAGGCATTGCCGCCACCGCGGTGATGCGTGCCGCTGCATGCGAAGGTCGCAGATGACTGCAAGGTCATCGTGCAGTAGGTGTCGCAGCCACGGGTGAAGCTGGCCCAACGCAGCACAACGCAGCCCAACGCAGCCCAACGCAGCCCAACGAAACGCGCTGCGGGCGAAGGGCCGCGGCATCCGGTTCACCGAACGGTTGCCGCCAAGCGATGCTTGGGCGCGATAATCGCCGCAACCACGACAGATGCCGATGATGCCCAAACCGTTTTCGCCAGCGTCCGCGCGCAACCGCGACCCCATTCTCGAGGTACTGCGCACGCATTTCGCCGACCGGCAGCAGGTGCTGGAAATCGGTGCGGGCACCGGGCAACACGCAGTGCATTTCGCTGCGGCGATGCCATGGTTGCAGTGGCAGGCCAGCGATCACCTCGATCATCTTGCCGGCATGCGGCAATGGCTGGACGAGGCGGCGCTGCCGAACACGCCGCCACCGATTGCACTGCAGGCCGTGCCCACGCCCACGCCCGGGCTCGCACCGCCGCCCAGCCTGCCGGTGCTGCGTGGCGGCCAGCGCGGCTTCGATGCGATCTACAGCGCCAATACCTTGCACATCATGGGCTGGCCGCAGGTGCAGGCCTTGTTTGCCGGCTTGCCGGCGGTGATGGCGCCCGATGCGGTGCTGGCGATCTACGGGCCGTTCAACCGCAATGGGCAATTCACCAGCGACAGCAATCGCGCCTTCGACACCATGCTGCGCGAGCGCGACCCTGCCTCGGGTATTCGCGATGCCGAAGCGGTGGATGCGTTGGCGGCATCGGTGGGGTTGCAGTTGATCGATGACGTGGCCTTGCCGGCGAATAATCATTGCCGGGTGTGGCGGCGGCTGACGGCGGCGAGTTAATCGCCGGCACTGCTGGGCGGACTTGATGGGCATGTTGTTGGTTCGGCGCGAAGTCTCACCGTGTAGCGACAAGCCTGCGCATTTGCGTGTGGAATCCAACGCGTGCTGCGTCGCGAGGCGCAAATGACGCACCGGTGAGCCGTCTGCTGCGAATCGCACCGCGGGATTCAAGACCACACGCGACTCTGTGCAGCGGGCCATTCCGCCCTTGGCAACGTCGATCTGCAACGCCGCCTTTCCTAGGTCGTTCAAGCGCTTGTTACGGCACCCGTTGCGAAGGTCGCTTTCGCTCAAACCACCACAACGCGGCGGCCGCGCCGAGCCAGACCAGCAGCCACGGCCAGCGCGCGCCGGGTTGGCTAGCAGGGTGTGCAACGGGTGCGGAGGCAGCGCCGGCCGCCAGGGCGATGGTGGCGAGGCGGCTTTGCTGTGCGTACAGGGCCGGCGCTTCATTGGGCGCGCGGACATGGAGCCAGCGTTGGGTGTTGCCGCTCTCCAGGCGATGCCAGCCGGGGGTTGCCGGCCAGTAGCCGGCGCAACGCGGCCCATTGCCGTTGCGTTCCGGCAGTAATGGGTGGCGAGCCCGGTCAGGGTCGGTCACCCAGGCGTCGGCGCGCAGGTCGCACAGGGTCATGCGTTGTTTCGACCAGCCGTCCTGCACCGGGGTGGGCATCGCACCGCCCGGGCGGGCGACGGCGCCGGACAACTGCGCCCAGAGCGCGGCGTGCAGATCGCTGCGGCCGGCCAGCACCAGCGCGAAGCTGTCTTCCACCAGGCCGATGCCGATGCGCCCGCGGCCCTGGGCCCGCCACCAGCCCAGGGCGCTGCCATCGTCGGCGCGGGCGGCGACCAGGGCGTCGGTGGCTTGCGGTTGCAGGTCGCGACGTTGCAGCGGCGCCAGCGTCAGGGCGTCGCCGGGGCCGCCGGCAGGATTCGCGGGCGCGGCCGGCGGCGAGAGTCGCTGCGGTGCGGGCACCGGGCTGCTGGTGCTGCCGCCGCTGACGCCGAGGCCGAGCGCGGCCAGCGCAGCGCGGGTGTTGGCGTCCAGCGGCCCGTCGGTGCGCACCAAGACACCCAGGCCGCGCTGGATCGCGGCGCGTAAGGTCTGGCGCTGCGCAGCACCCAGTGCGACCAGGCGGCGCGGGTCGACGATCAGCAGGTCCAGCCGGTCCAGGCTGGCCGCATCCAGCGCGGCGCCCTCGCCGAGTTGCACGCCAGCGCCGACCGCGATCTGGCTACGCACGTCCAGCCCGGCATCGCTGGCCCAGCGGCGCAGGTATTTCAGCTCCGGCTGCGGCGCGCCGGCCAGGAGCAGCACGCGCATCGGCGCCATGGCAGCGATCAGCACCGGTACCTCCACGCGGCTGCGTTCTGCACCGGCGGCATCGCGTGCACGCACGGCGAACAGCACCTGGCCCGGCGCGCGCGCCAGGCCGCGCAGGCGCACGCGGCCGGCGCGGTCGGCCACGGCGCTGTCCACCACCTGCCCGGCCGGATCGAGCAGTTCCACGCGCGCGTCGGGAAGGCCCTGCACCTGCGCAGACACCGCAATGGTGTCGCCCGGGGCGACTGGCGGTGGGGGCGAGACCGCGACCACGCCGCGTGGGGCGGGGCTGAGCTTCAGCCGCAGCGGAATGTTCAGGCCCTCACGGTCGCGCGCGGGCAGGCCGCTGCCATGCACCACCAGCGCCGTGGTGCCGGGTGCGCGCCGCAGTGCGGTGGCCAGGTCCGGCACGCGCATCACGCCGGGTAATGCGGGCGCCTCGGGCAGGGCGACCCAGCGCGCGAGGTCGCCGGTGGAGATCTGCCCGGCCGTGGTGCCGGCGGTGGCGACATGCAGTTCCCCACCGGTACCGGCGCGCGGCGGGGGCAGCAGCACAGGATAGAGCAGTGCCGCGAGCAACGGTTGGGCGGCGAACAGCAGCCAGAGCCGGGTGCGCGCATACGGCTGCCGGTGGTGCGCCCGCAGCAGGCGCACGCAGCCGATGACGGCGATCAGCAGCAATGCCGCACCGACCAACCAGGGCAAGGAGGGCGTCATGGTTGGTGCTCCGGGCGCAATGCATCCTGAAAGCGCCCGCCGTACAGCCTTGGCGATGCGGTCCGCGCGCACGACCGCGGACCGCCTGCTGCCAGGTCTACAGACCACCTCGGTCCGATCGAGCGGTGCACCGGGAGCAGGCGGATCAGGGCGGGACTCACGGCTGCATCTCCTGCCGCAGCGCATCCAGGTAGCGCTGGCCGCGCGGGTCGGGCGCGGCGCGGCGATGCGGTGCTGCCGGCGGGGCGAGCAGGGTGCGCCAGACCTGGGCGCGCAGCTGGGTGCGGCAGCGGGCGCAATCGGGTTCGGCGCGCAGGGTTTCCACGGCGGCGGCCAGGCCCAGCGGGTCGTGCAGGCGGTCGTGCTGGGTCTGCAGCCACTGCGCGTAGCGGGCCAGGGTGGCGTCGGGCACTGGGGCTGCCTCGCCCAACGCGTCCCACAGCTGCAGCGCGGACGGGTCCGGGGCCGGGCGGGTGTCCAACCCGGCGGCACGGTCGCCCAGGCCGGCGCGATCGCCGCTCAGCCGCCGGCTGGGGTCGATCGGCGGCAACCGCGTGCCCACGCGCGCCAGGTAGATGCGTTCGGCTTGCTGCACCTGTTTGATGAAGCCCAGCGCCTTATTGGCGTACGGCAGCGCGCGCTCGGGGTGGCCCTGGCGCAGCTCGCCTTCGGATTGCCACATCTGGTCCAGCGCCGCGCGCAGCAGGGCGCGGGTTTGCGGGTCGAGCAGGGTGGCGGCTTCGGCGTGGTCGTGGGTATGGCCGAATTCGGCCAGCACGTTCTCTGCTTGGCCGAAGCTGCTGCGCTCGGGCCGGCCGTTGCTGCCGCCATGGTCGTGGTCGTCCAGTGCGGCGGCGCCGGGCTCGCTGGCGTGGGCGTCGTGATCGTGATCGTGATCGTCGTGGTCATGCGCGGCGTGCGTGTCCGAAGCAGCGGCCGGCGCGCTTGGCGCATCGGCGGTGGGTAAATCATCGGCCGGGGCGTCGCTGGTGGGTGGCGCGTCGGCAGTCGGCGGACCTTGCGGCGCGCCTTCGCTCTCTTCGCCGAGGAATTGGCCATAGCGCAGCCGCAGCAGGCGCTGGTCCACCCCAATGGCATCGGAGCGCTTGAGGAAGCTGGCCGCGTCCAGGCGCGGTTTCTCCTTCAGCAGTGCCTGCGCGTCGATGATGATCTGGCGCTGGCTGCGGAAGTAGGCCGGCAAGGTCTGCTTGACGCTGGCTTCCAGGCCGGCGGCCATGGTCTGTTCGGGCGGCGGCCAGCGCAGGATCACACTGGCGCTGCGGCCTTCCTGCGGGCCGGGCTGGCGGGTGTCGTGGACGATGAGCTGGGCAATCAGGTCGTCGCCCGCGGCCATGCCCAGCGCCTGCGGCTGCACGGTGGCGGCGAAGCCGCGTTGCCGGGCCGGGCCGCTGCCGGTGAGCGTGCGGCGCTGGGTGCTGAAGGTGATGTTCTCGCCGCTGCCCTGGGCCAGGGTGAGGCGCAGCTCGGCGCTGGCGGCCACGGCGTAGTCGTCGCTGGCTTCGAAACGTAGCGTCCAGCTGCGGTTGGCCGGGGACCACAGCACCAGGCTCTGTTCGGGGGCAAGCACACGCACCTGCGGTGGGCGGTCGGGCAGCACGTCCAGCCGATGCAGCTGGCGGTCGGCCGGCGCGCCGTCGATGAGGATGCGGTACAGGGTGGCGCGCTCGGCGACCCAATGGCCTTGCCACGTCTCGCTGCTGCCTTCTCGCGCCAGCGCGACGGTGCGGCCGTCGGTAAGCCGCAGGGCCACGCTGCGCGGCGCCGGGCTGACCTGCAGTTGCCAGTCCAGCCGGGTGCCGGCCGGCACCTTCGCATCCAGGCCGGGCAGGCGCGCGGCCGGCAGACCGGTGTAGGCCGGCGGGCTGCTGCGTAGCTGCGCCTGCCGCAGCGTGGGGGCGCCACTGCTGGCACGCGCGGCGGCAACGCGGTCGGTTGGCGGAGTGCGTTGGGTGGCCGGTTGCGGCCACAGCAGCAGCGCACCGCAGGCGAGCGCACCCAGCACGCTCCAGGGCCAGGCGCGGCGCCACGGCCAGGCCGGGCGCAGATCGCGCGGGGTGCTGCGCAGGCGCTGCTCCAGCCGTTGCCGTTGCAGGGTCTGCAGCGGACCGAGTTGAGCGATCGGCGCGAACAGCAAATCGCTGCTGTCCTCCAGATCTGCATCGCGGTCCAGCCGGCGGATCAGCCAGGCCTGGTCGAGACGCCGCGCGGCCAGCAGCGCCGCGCCGCCCAGTGCCAGCAGGCCCAGAAGCAGCAGCACCACGACGGCGACCTGCGCACCGGCGCGCCACGCCAGCGCCGCCGGCAGCGCTGCCCACGGCAGCCCGAACAACAGCACGCCTGCGGCCTGTCGCCGCCGTGCCGCCTGCCACGCCCGCTGCAGTGCCGGCGTGCTCATGCGGGAGTGGCCCGGCGCAGCGCGGTGGCCAGCCAGCGTTCGAGCGCGAACAGCAGCAGCACCAGGCCGATCAGCCACGGCGCCAGCGGTCGCGGGGTGGTCGTCAGGCGGGCGGCGGCACCGCGCTGCGGGTGCTGGGTCTGCGCCAGTGCGCGCTGCGGTGTGGGTGCTGGTTGCAGAGCGTCGTGCAAACGGGTGGGGAAGCCGGCATCCAGCAGTGCCGGCAGTTGCTGCGGTTGCAATGGTGCGGCCCAGCGCAGCACGCGTCCGCGGCCGAGCGCTGCGGCATCGAGCCATGGCGCGCCAGAGGCGGTCTGTTGCACGGGCTGCAGCGTCGCGGCGAGGTTGGGCGGGAGAGGTGTCTGCGCATCCACCAGCAACTGCCCACCGGCTGCGACCCAGGCCATCACCGGCGCCGGCGGGGCACTGCGCGACAGCCACGCCACCACGGTGCCGGGACCCCAGCGCGAAGGCTGTGCGTTGGCCGGCGTGCTTATCGGCAAGCTGCCCGGCAGCGCCCAGGCGGCATGTACGGCGCGCAGATAGCGCAGGGCCGGCGTGGTGCTGTCGTCGGCAATCGCCTGCAGTCGTAGCGGCGCGGCAGCAACGGGCGCCGCAAGCGGCGACTGACCGGGCACGACCTGCCAGCGCACCTGATGCGACAACTGCAGCCGTTGCGCATCCAGCGGGCCCCACTGGGCCGGCACGATCACGCTGAGCGCCGCATCTGGCGGCAGGCTGGCATCGAGCTCGCGCAACAGGCTGGAGACCGGTTGCGTCGCGCCCGCAGGCGTGGCGAGAGTCTTGGGGGTCTTGGCATTGGCATCGGCATCGACCGGCGGGAAGCCCGGCGCCAGCCATACCCACCGCGCGTCCGCGACGTGGCGCAGCTGGCGTGCGGCGGCCACATCGACTCCCGGGCTGAGCGCAATGCGTGGGCGTGCATCGTCGTGATCGCGCACGGCCGGTTCGGCCAGCAGCAGCGCCACCGCAACCAGCAGCAACAAGCGCGCCAGCAGCAGCGGCCATTCGTCCAGACGCACGCGGTGGCGTGGGCGCGGCAGCGCACGCAACCAGCGCAACGCGGCGAAGTCGGTCGGCCGGTGTTCGCTGCGCCGGGCCAGATGGATCAGCAGCGGCAGCAGCAACGCGGCCAACGCGGCCAGTCCCGCAGGGAAAAGCAACAGCAGGTTCATCGCGGCACCCGCCTGGCGACATGCGCGCAGCCGACCTGCCAGCTCATCGCCGCGCGCCTTGCCCGAACAACTGGCGTAGTGCCGCCTCGGGTGCTGCGTCCAGATACTGCACTGCGTGCGCGATGCCGGCGGCCTGCCAGCGCGCCTGCTGCGCGCGCTGTGCCGCGCCGAAGCGGTGCAGATAATCGGCGCGCATGGCCGCGCCATCGCCCAGCAATTGTTCGCCGGTTTCCGGGTCGCGAAACCGGTGCCCGCCGCTGAAACTGAAATCGCGTTCGTCGCAGGTCAGCACCTGCAGTTGCATGACCTCGCGGCGCGCGGCGGCGAGTTTTTCCAGTGCAGCGTTGAGGTCTTCGTCGAAGCCATCGCCGATCGACAGCACCAGCGCATGCGTGGCGATGCGTTCCCACAGCGGGCGCACGGCGGCCATGCCCGGCCAACGCCCCCCGGCGCGCAAGCCATGCAGGGCCAGCCATAGCCGGTCGCGTTGCCGCGGCCCGGCGCCGGCCGGCACTGCCACCAACCCGCCGCCATGCACGGCGAACAGACCGACCTGATCGCCCTGCTGCAGCGCGATTTCAGCAGCGCAGGCCGCCAGCATCGCCATTGTTTGAAGCCGCGTGCTGCCGGGGCGCGCGTGATCGGCCTGGCCGGCGGAGGCAGTGGCATCGAGCAACAACCACAGCGTCAGCGGGCTTTCGCGCTCGGCTTCGCGCACGAAGAAGCGGTCCGAGCGCGCGTAGAGTTTCCAGTCGATCTGGCGCAGCGCATCGCCCGGTTCGTAGGCGCGGTATTGCGCAAATTCCAGTCCAGCGCCGCGGCTACGGCTGGCATGTTGGCCGATGCCGTGCGCACCCTGTGCGTGACGCGCACGCAGCTGCAGACCACGCAGGCGGCTGCGCACGTCGCTGGGAATCAAGGCCGGCACGTCCACACTCACGCCGCGCGACGCCTCAGGTAGGGAATGGCACGGCGCGCAGCAATGCGGCGACCACGTCGTCGGCTGTGCGTTGTTCGGCCTCGGCCGCGAACGAGAGCAACAGGCGGTGGCGCATCACCGGCGCCGCAAGCGCCACCACGTCTTCGCGGGTGGCTGCAAAGCGTCCATGCAGCAGTGCGCGCGCCTTGGACGCCAGCACCAGCGACTGCCCGGCGCGCGGGCCGGCGCCCCATTTGATCCACTGACGCACCTCGTCGCTGGCCTGCGGGCCAGGACGGCTGGCACGCACCAGACGGTTGATCCAGGTCAGCAACTCTGCGCCCACATGCACCTGCCGCACATGCTGTTGCAGCGCCTGCACGCTGGCCGCGTCCATCACCTTGGGTACCTGCGCGATTGCGCTGCCGGTGGTCTGGCTAAGGATGTCGCGCTCTTCCTGCTCGCTGGGATAATCCACCCGCACATGCAGCAGGAAGCGATCCAGCTGCGCCTCGGGCAACGGGTAGGTGCCGGCCTGTTCGATCGGGTTTTGCGTGGCCAGCACGAAGAACGGCGCCGGCAGCGCATAGGTGGTGCCGGCATAACTCACCGTGCGTTCGCTCATCGCTTCCAGCAATGCGGCCTGGGTCTTGGGCGGGGTGCGATTGAGTTCGTCGGCCAGCAGCAGATTGGTAAAGATCGGCCCTTGCTGAAAGCGAAAATGCCGATGTCCGGTGCCGTGGTCTTCTTCCAGCAACTCGGTGCCCAGGATGTCGCTGGGCATCAGGTCGGGGGTGAATTGCACGCGGCGAAACTGCAGTTCCAGCGCCTGCCCCAGCGAGCGCACCAGCAGCGTCTTGCCCAGGCCCGGCGCGCCTTCCAGCAGGCAATGGCCGCCGGCGAGCAGGCTGATCAGCAATTGCTCCACCACCGCGTCCTGGCCCACCACGGCCCGGGCCAGGGCGGCGCGCAACGTGCCCAGCTGGGAGAGCTGCGCGGTGAGGATGTCGTCGTTGGGGGAGGTCATGCGCGAATTCTCGTTGGATGGTTGCTGATGCGCGGCGCGCTTGCGCACGAGGCCTCAGCGGTGATTCTTGATTGCGCAAGCCTGGTTCGACATGGCGAGCACCCTGCGGCGATCAATTGGTCAATGCATACATCACGATGTTGACGCCGAACTTGGTGTTGTCTTCGGCCAGAAAACGCTTGTTGCGCCAGTCGTAATCCCATTCGCAACCGTAATCCTTGTTGCTGTAGAGCACCCCGAGCCGGCCATCGATGCTGATGCCTTTGAGATAGTCGTGCACCAGGTCGTCGCCCCAGCCATTGAGTTCGAAACCGGTGGCCGGCGGGCCGTCGGGGAAGGTGAAGAAGGCGCTGTAGAGTCGATGGTTCTTTGGCAGTTTCTGCAACGCCGTCTTGCCGAAGATCGAGGTCATCTGCGCTTCGAACGAGGTGGCGAACAAACCATCGATATCGTGGTTGCAATCGTCCACGAACACAAAGCCGCCGTTACGCACATAGCGCTCGAAGTTGCGCCGCTCGGCCGGGTTGAACTCCACCAGCTTGTGACCGGACAGATAGCAGAACGGCGCCTGCAACATGCGCGGGTCGGCCAGATCCAGCACATGTTCCTGCGGGTCCACCCGCAGCTGGGTGTAGTCGATCAGCGAGGTGATCAGGTTGGACGGCATGCGCGCGTCCACATCCCAATCGCCGGAGTCGTAGCGCAACCGGGTGAACCAGAAATCGTAATTGCCAGCCGCCCGCACGCGCTGCGGCAGCGCCAACGCAGCGACGCTACCGAGCAACAGGCCGAGAAAGTGGCGGCGCGTCGCAGGCGCCGCCAAGTGACGTAGACCGGAAACGGGAGGTGCAGGAAAAGTATCACGATGCAGAGAGCCTGCTGTGCTCTCCCATTCTCGAATCCCGACTCCCGATTCCCGGCTTCTACTCACACCGCATCCGACAACGAAGTAAACGTAAAGTCCCGCAGCCGCATCGGCGGAATCATCATCACGAAGTTGGATTCATCGCCAGCCACGCGCACCGGCTTGCCCAGCTCGTCGATGTTGTTGAGCATGATCACCGGCGATTCGTTGAAGCGAAAATTCTTCACCGGATATTTGATCTGGCCGTTCTCGATGTAGAACGTGCCGTCGCGGGTGAGCCCGGTCAGCAGCACGGTCTGCGGGTCGACCATGCGGATGTACCAGGTGCGCGTGACCAGGATGCCCTTCTCGGTACCACGCACCAGCTCGGCGATGTTCTTGTCGCCGCCGGCCATCAGCAGGTTGCCCGGCTCGCCGACCGCACGCTTGCCGTTTTTCTGCGCCCAGAAGCGCGAATACTGCAGGTTGGCGATCTTGCCGTTTTCCACGATGGACATCTTCTCGCGCGGCAGGCCTTCCTCGTCCCACGGCATCACTGCCGCACGTGGGTCCCACGGGTCGGCGGTGATGTTCACGCGCGGGTCGTAGACCTGTTCGCCGAGCTTGTTGCCGCCACCTTTCTTGGACAGGAAGCTGCGTCCCTCATCGGCCATGCGCGCGTCGAAGAAATTCATCATGAACGAGATCAGGCCTGCGGCCGCCGCCGGCTCCAGGATCACCGTGTACTTGCCCGGCTCCAGCGCCTTGGCTTCGGCCGAATCGCTGGCCTTGCGCATCGCGATGCGGATGTCCTGCTCGGCCTTGAAGTCGGCGGCATCCTTTAGATTGCGGCCCACCCAGCCCGAGCCGCGACCATCTTCGGTGCGCACGGTGCAGGTGTAGTCGAAGCGCGCACCGCGCTGATAGCCGAAGTTGCCCTTGCTGTTGGCGAATGCGGTAAAGCTCTGGCCGTCTTCGAGGAAGCCTGCGGCGATCAGCCCCTTGCCCTTGCATGGGGCGATCGAGTCGGCCGCCACCTGCGCGCGGAACGCCGGATCAACCGCTGCCGTGGATTCGCTGAAGGTCGGGCTGGGCCTGTAGGTCTGCTTGTCGACCGCCGGCATGAATTCCGGGTTTTCCGGCGCCAGCCGTGCGAGGTCTTCGGCACGGCGCACCACGCGCTCCAGCGAGGCGTCGTCGAACGCGTTGATGGTGGCAACGCCCACGCGCTTGCCGAACGCCACCTGCACCTGCAGGTCGGTGTTGTCGACGATGCCGCTGGTGGACACGTTGTTGAGCGCAAAACGGATATTGCCGTCGATCGAGCCGGTGAGCGTGGCGGTGCACTCGTCGGCCTTGGACAGCTTGATGACCTTGTCCAGGATGGCCTTGGCCTGCGCTTCGGTAAGGATGCTCATGTGGGTTTCTCCTGTCAGCCGAGCGAGCGGGCGGTGCTGATGACGTTGATGCCATCGAAGCGGGCGGTGGACGAACCGTGCGAGACCGCCGAGACCTGGCTCGGCTGGCCCTTGCCGTCGAAGAACGAGCCGCCCAGGCGGTAGTCGCGTTGATCGGCCACGGCGCTGCAGGCGTTCCAGAATTCCGGGGTGCGGATCTGGTAGGCCACGTCTTCGAGCATGCGGGTGATGGCGCCGTTCTTGATTTCGTAGAACAGCTGGCCACCGAACTGCGCGTTGTAACGCTGCTGGTCGATGGAGAACGAGCCATCGCCGATGATGTAGATGCCGTTTTCCACGTTCTTGATCAGATCGCTCACGCTCAGCGGCGTCTTGCCGGCGGCCAGCGACACATTGGCCATGCGCTGGAACTGCACGCTCGACCACGAGTCGGCATAGCAGCACCCATCGGAGGCGGTCTTGCCCAGGATATGCGCCTGATCGCGGATGGCCTGGTAGTCCACCAGCTTGCCGCCGCGGATCAGGTCCCACTGCTTGGTCTTGACGCCTTCATCGTCGTAGCCCACCGCACCGAGGCTACCGGGTTGGGTCTTGTCGGCGAGGATATGCACCTTGTCGCTGCCGTACTGGAAACCGGCCTTGAGCTTGTCCAGCGTGGCGAAACTGGTGCCTGCGTAGTTGGCTTCGTAGCCAAGCACGCGGTCCAGCTCCAGCGGGTGGCCCACCGACTCGTGGATGGTGAGCCAGGTGTGCGAGGGATCCAGCACCAGGTCGTACTTGCCCGGCTTGACCGACGGCGCCTTGAGCTTCTCCTGTGCCTGCTTGGCCGCCGCAATCGCATCTTCCTTCATGTCGTAGGACAGGCCGTAATTGACCACGCCGTTGGGCGAGACGAACTTGCCGGAGGCGGCGCCATCGAGATATTCATAGCCCAGCCCCATCGGCGCGGACAACCCATCGCGGGTGCGGAACTTGCCGCTGGCCTTGTCGATGGCCGTCACGCTCATCGGCGCCCAGATGCGGTGCACGTCCTGGTCGATGTAGGAGCCGTCGGTGCTGGCGAAATACTTCTGCTCATTGACCACGAACAGCATCGAGTTGACGAAGTTGGCCCCGGCGGCCGTGGCGGCGGCATTGACGCCGAGCAGCAGATCCACCTTGTCCTTGATCGGCACTTCCATGGCGTTTTTCTTGATCGGCGTCTTCCAGCTCACCTCGCCCACGCCCGGCGTCGGCGCCAGTTGCACCGGCGTGCCCTGCACCTTGGCATTGGCCTTGGCGATTGCCGCCGCCTGCGCGGCGGCCTTGGCCACGCCCTGCTCGGTGAGCTCGTTGGTGGCGGCAAAGCCCCACGCGCCGCCCACGATGACGCGGATGCCGGCGCCGATGGACTCGGTGTTGACCACGTTCTGCACCTTGTCTTCGCGGGTGATCACGAACTGACGCAGGTAGCGGCCGATGCGCACATCGCAATAGCTCGCGCCGGCCTGGCGCGCCGCGTTCAAGCCGGCATCGGCCAGACGCTTCTTGCGGCCCACATCGAAGGGCGTGAGCAACTGCTCGGCGGCAATGGCCTTGCCGAAGTAGGCAGGCACGATCAGCCCGCCCATGGTCAGCCCGGTGAGGGCCAGGAAATCACGTCGCTGCACGGGCAACTCCCCAATAGTCCCGCGCGGCGCGCAGGTGGTGTGGTGACACGCACATGGCTCTGCGCGCGGTATCGGCCGATTCTTGCCGGGCGATGAATGCTGCGTCAAATGACTTTCGGCAGGGGTGCATGTGCAAACGTTGTGCGCAGGCCGATGGCGTGGCACAACCGGCGTGCATCGAGTGGATGGCGAGCGCGGCTGGCGGTGTGCGATGACTATCGTTGCACATTGGATGCGCAGATCCATTCCTTAAATCAGGTGCAGAGCGCATGCTCTGCGCGCTCACTGCAGGGTCCTTGCCCGCCCACCATCGCAGGACACGCTGCAAGTACGTCCCTGTAAGCTCCGTGGCGGCATCCATGCCGCCAAGGGTCCCGCGACGGTGAGCAGGCAAGGACCAGTCAAGTTGGTCGGTGTGCAAAGTTTTCAGCAAGCAAACAGCAATGGTCTCGCGCGGTGCTCTCTGTTCTTCAACAAGCAACCAGCGGACTTTCTGGTGCAGTCTCCTCGCCGATTGCGGGACCGTTGGCGGCATGGATGCCGCCATCGAGCCCCCATGGACGGGTTCACGGCGTGTCCCGCAAACGGTGAGGGCACCGCGCGCTCGACTGACCAAGCTTGAAGATAGTTAAGCGACCGCAACAAACACAATCTCAGTGCCTAAATGTGCTGAGCCAACGCAGACAACTCAATCACCACGCAGTCGATCCACCAACCCTCAACCCAACGAACGCGCGGTATTGATCACGTTGATGCCATCGAAGCGCGCGGTGGACGCGCCATGCGACACCGCCGAGACCTGGCTCGGCTGGCCCTTGCCATCGAAGAACGAGCCACCCAGGCGGAAGTCGCGCTCGTCGCACACGGCGCTACAGGCATTCCAGAATTCCGGCGTGCGGATCTGGTAGGCGCCGTCTTCCACCAAGCGGGTGACCTGGCCGTTTTCGATCTCGTAGAACAGCTGCCCGCCGAACTGCGCGTTGTAGCGCTGCTGGTCGATCGAATACGAACCGCGCCCATGGATGTACAAGCCGTGCTCCACGTTCCTGATCATGTCGGCAACCGCCAACGGCGTCCTGCCTGGCGCCAACGACACATTGGGCATGCGCTGGAATTGCACGTTCGACCACGAATCGGCGTAGCTACAGCCATCGGACGCAGTCTTGCCGAGCAGGTGCGCCTGATCGCGCGTGCATTGGTAGTCGACCAGGATGCCGTTCTTCACCAGCTCCCATTGTTTGGTCTTGACGCCCTCATCGTCGTACCCCACCGCACCCAGGCTGCCCGGCTGGGTCTTGTCGGCGACGAAGGTCACTGCATCGCTGCCCCAGCGGTAACCTGCATCGCGCTTGTCCAGGGTGGCGAAACTGGTGCCGGCGTAGTTGGCCTCGTAACCCAGCACGCGATCGAGCTCCAGCGGGTGCCCGACCGACTCATGGATGGTGAGGAACAGATTGCTCGGGTCGATCACCAGATCGTACTTGCCTGCCTTCACCGACGGCGCGGTGAGTTTGGCGCGCGCCTGCCTAGCCGCGGCGATCGCATCTTCGCGCGCATCGTAGCTGTGCCCGTAACCGATCAGCCCGCCTGGCAGCTGGTGCTTCTGGCCGGCATCGCCATCCAGGTATTCGTAGCCCATGCCCATGGGCGAGGACAGCCCATCGCGGGTGCGGAACTTGCCGCTGGCCTTGTCCACTGCAGTGACGGTGAAGGGCAGCCACAACCGGTGCACGTCCTGATCGATGTAGGAGCCATCGCTGCTGGCGAAATATTTTTGCTCATTGATCGCAAACATGCGCGAGGCCACGAAGGTGGCCCCGGCATTGAGCGCAGCTGCATTGACGTCCATCAGCAGTGCCACCTTGTCCTGCAGCGGCACTTCCATGGCGTTCTTCCTGATCGGCGTCTTCCAGCTGACCTGTCCGGCCGGCGTCACCGGCGCCAGCTGCACCGGCGTGCCGCCCAAGCGCGCATTCGCCTTGGCAATGGCCACCGCCTGCCGCGTGGCGGTGGCCACGCCATCGCTGGTCAACGTATTGGTGGCCGCAAACCCCCAGGCGCCATCGGCCAGCACGCGCACGCCCACCCCGATGGATTCGGCATTGACCACGTTTTCCACCTGCGCCTCGCGGGTGATCACGAATTGACGCAGATAGCGCCCCACGCGTACGTCGCAATAGCTGGCACCGGCCGCCTTGGCGGTGGTGAGCGCGGCATCTGAAAGGCGCCGGTTGCGTGCTGCATCCCCTGGCGCAAGCAGCTGCTCGGCGGCGATTAGCCGCGTGTTGGGGAGCAGCAGCCCGGCGGCGCCGATGCCGGACAGAGTGAGGAAGGTACGACGGTCCACGTGCGGTCTCTCCAATCGATGCGTGCAGCGCGAGAGGCGCACACCGGCATCCGAGCGTTACCGCGTACACCGATTTGGTCAAGTGCTAGCGGTGTTCGATCCAAACAGTTCCCTGCAATGCAAACCGAACGTGGCCCGCATAAGCGAACGCGAGCAAGCGTGAATCGTGCGCATGGCGGTGGGCCGCGACGACGCAACCTTGACTCGGCTGCGGATGTACCAGCGCTCCAGCGGGGCGTGCGCTGTCTATCGTACGCAGGGAAATTCGACGACACCCTCGAATCACTGCACTGCACTGCACTGCATCTGGGCGCAGGCGCACTACCGGACAGTGTCGGACGGGATGTTGAAGCCGGCACTTCAGCGCAGTCTCAGGGCGTCCCGCTACGGCGGAGCTTTCGGTCCAGTACATAGCCGAGTACGCCGCCCAATGTGATCGGCAGCAACGCGTAAATCGGAATGAAGATCAGCGCCAATGCCGACTGTGCATCGGCGCGTAAATCGAGGGTTGCATGCGCCCAGGCGAGCACACCAAAGCCAAGCAGGCACGGCACCAACAATGCAATCGGCCGCCGGTACAAAAAGCTGATGCACAGCAGCGCACCCCAGGCGATCGCATTGAATCCACCCAACAACAGCCAACCACCGAGGCCGACATCCGTGTACTGGCGCAACCACCCCAGTCCGAATGGCAGGCGTGCCGCATACGGCAGCACCACGCCGGCGATCACGAGCAGGAAGCGGGCACTCGCTAAAGTCATTGCAGTCTTCCCTATCTGTCGTTCAAGAGGAAACGCTAGCGCATGCGCGTGAACCGGAGAGGGTCCTACCTTATGAAATCGGTGGGTCGTTCCAGCTGGAATATCGATTCGCCCAAGTCGTCCAGCTTCTTGGCAACGATGGCCTGCGCATCGCAGATACCCCGATTGTAGAAATAGGCTCCCACCTCTTCGGCGAAGAAATCCAGCAGAAACTCCGCATCGAAGTGTCCTATCTGCTGCTTCAGTTCCTCGGTGAAATACAGCTGGATCTTGCGCGTGATGCCGCCCACTCGCCTTCGCTGAATTTGATCTCGATCATGGATGCTCTGGCTGGCTCAACCGCGGTATCGGGGCGATTTGCGTCGCGACACCGGCAGCTTGGGGCGATTGCCGGCGGTTGAACCCAATCACTTGCTGGTCGGCATCGAGATGAAGGGTCAGATGGCAACCGGCCAGCGGGAAGGCCGCCCTGCCCGAATGTAGTCAAGGTATTCGGACTCGGCAATCCCGAGGTTAGTCCAGCGAGTAGGGTCCGCCGCCAGGAATTTGCTGGCATACGTCACGGCAGCGGCAGCGTCCGCAAAGATGGCGGCAGGGGCACAAGGCCCGTCTGGCTCGAAATATGCGAAGTCATGCAGATCCGAAGAGTCTTCGCTGCCAATGTCCTCGACGTCATACATCCATACCTCGATGCAATCGTTTGCCGGCCGTAGCTCGACATGGCGAACGTATGCTGCATCGACTGGGCTTTTTCCGAGAAACTGCTCGACCGACGTGCTGCGCCGTAATGTAGCTGGAATATCGATCGGCAAAAGATGTCGCATACAGGCTCCCTGCCTTCAAATTGCCGTTGCTCCTCAAGTAAATCGAGCCGCGCCGCGAGCGGCGTCGGCTCGATTGTGCTTACTTGGACTGGCTTGCCGCGCGCTTGAAATAGGCCGTGCGCATCATCGGGTTGCCGTCCTTGAAATACGCTTCGATTTCGGTCATGACCTTGCCGTCGGCACTGACCGTATAGGTGCGGGTGGAGGCCGGGACGCCTTGATACATCAACTGCATCACCAACACTCCGGGCTCGGGCATTTTGACCGCGGCACGGTCCACCAGGTAGGTGCCCGACGCCTGGCCCGGTGTGCCGTCCAGCAGTAGCGTGGATTGCGCCTGCAACTTCGTGTCGTCGTGTTCAACGATGTCGGCAGTGGTTGCCCATTTGTTACCCGGAACCTGCTTGAACTGCAGGACGACACGTTTGGGGCGTACAGCTTCCGGCATCGGCAGGCTGCTGGTGTCCAGCAGCCAGGTTCCGACCAGTGGTGATGGCGTGGTTGATGCGGAGAAGGCGGGGGTGGCCTGCAACAGGACGGCAGCCACCAGTGCAACGCGTGCGGTCTTCATGAGAACTCCCTGATCCAGACGTGATCCTTGCGGTCAGTCGGCCGACTGGTGCAAGGCAGTGCGATTGGAATCGACTTCGCGTAGACCGTCCCACTCCGGCTCCGGCCCGAGGGCGATACTCACTGCTGCCACACGTGGAGTCAAATGACGACCCATGAAGACATGTCGCGCCGGCGGCCCTCGTTTGCCATCGTCTAATGAGCGCTGCAATCAGCGGGCGCCATGAACCAAGACACCCGCACTAGGCGGGTGTCTTGTGGAATCCAGTTTGCGTGCCTTGCAAGCTGCACCCGCAGCCTTACGCCTTATCGGCATCCAGGTGATATCGCGTCGCTTCGGCCACTTCGTTCTTCGAGCCCAGGAACACCGGTACGCGCTGGTGCAGTTGTGTCGGCTGGATGTCCAGAATGCGTTCGCGTCCGGTGGTGGCGGCGCCGCCGGCCTGTTCCACCAGCATGCTCATCGGGTTGGCTTCGTACATCAGGCGCAGCTTGCCCGGCTTGCCCGGATCCTTCTTGTCCCAGGGGTAGATGAAGATGCCGCCGCGGGTGAGGATGCGGTGCACGTCGGCCACCATGCTGGCGATCCAGCGCATGTTGAAATCCTTGCCGCGTGCGCCGTCCTTGCCGGCCAGCAGGTCGCCCACGTAGGCCTGCATCGCCGGTTCCCAGTGGCGCTGGTTGGACATGTTGATGGCGTATTCGGCGGTGTCTTCGGGCACGCGCATGTTGGCCTGGGTCAGCAGGAAGCTGCCTTCTTCGCGCTCCAGGGTGAAGGCGTGGGTACCGTGGCCCAGCGTGAGCACCAGCATGGTGCTGGGGCCGTAGATGCAGTAGCCGGCGGCGACCTGTTGGGTGCCCGGCTGCAGGAAGTGCTCATCGCCCGGCTTTTCGGTGCCCTTGGGTGCGCGCAACACCGAGAAGATGGTGCCGACCGAAACATTGACGTCGATGTTGGAACTGCCGTCCAAGGGATCGAACAGCAGCAGGAAATCGCCGCTGGGGTATTGGTCGGGCACCGGCTGGCTGTGGTCCATTTCTTCGGACGCGCACGCGGCCAGATGGCCGCCCCAGGCGTTGGCTTCGAGCAGGATGTCGTTGCTGAGCACATCGAGCTTTTTCTGTGCTTCGCCCTGTACGTTGCCGGTGCCGGCATCGCCGAGCACGCCGCCCAGGGCGCCCTTGCTCACGGCGATGGAAATGCGCTTGCAGGCGCGCGAGACGATGGTGATCAGCTGGCGCAATTCCGCATCGATACGGCCGGCGTGTTGCTCTTCGATCAGGAAGCGGGTCAGCGAGGGACGCGACATGGGAACGGGCAGCCTGTGTAGGAAGTGGGCCGCCATTGTCGCCATTGCCGCGTTAGATTTCGATCACTTGATGCGCGGTTTGCATCGCCGGTGATCGAATATGTGCGGATGGCGTGTGATAAGCGGGGGGTTGTCCCGCGCTACCGCATCCAGCACGCCGTGCGTCGTCGGGGCGAGGGTGCAGCAGCAAGCACAAAAAAGCCGGGAGGCTTGCGCGCTCCCGGCTTATGACTTCAGCCGCTGTCGCCGATGGCGCTCCGCGCTGCATTACACCCGGCTGACAGTGGCCACGGCCTGGGCCACGTAGTCCAGGTTGCGCTGGCTCAGTGCGGCCACGCAGATGCGGCCGGTGCCGACGGCGTAGATCGCGAACTCGTCGCGCAGGCGGTCCACCTGGGTCCGGGTCAGGCCCGAGTACGAGAACATGCCGGCCTGGCGCTGGATGAAGTCGAACTCCGGCGCGCCCAGCGTGGCGAGTTTTTCCACCAGCCCGGCGCGCAGGGAATGGATGCGCTCGCGCATTTCGGTCAGTTCCTGCTCCCACAGATCGCGCAGCTCCGGGCTGGTCAGCACGCCGGCCACCAGCGCGGCGCCGTGCGTGGACGGGCTGGAGTAGATCGTGCGGATGATGCGCTTGACCTGCGACTGCACGGCCTTGGCTTCGGCGGCGGTGGCCGAGACCACCGACAGCGCGCCCACGCGCTCGCCATACAGCGAGAACGACTTGGAGTAGGAGCTGGCGACCACGTAGCTGTCGATGCCTTCGGCAGCCAGCAGGCGCACCGCATAGGCATCGGCCTCGATGCCCTGGTCGAAGCCCTGGTAGGCGATGTCGACGAACGGGAACAGGTTGCGTTCCTTCAACAGCCCCGCCACCTGCTTCCACTGTTCGCGGCTCAGGTCTGCGCCGGTGGGGTTGTGGCAGCAGGCGTGCAGCAGCACCACGGTGCCCGGCTCCAGCTTGGCCAGGTCGGCGAGCATGCCGTCGAAGTTCAGGCCATGGCTGGCGGCATCGAAATAGGTGTAATCGACAACCTCGAAGCCGGCCGCGCCGAACACCGCGCGATGGTTTTCCCAGCTGGGGTTGCTGATGGCGATGGTGGCGGTGGGCAGCAGCTTCTTGAGCAGGTCCGCGCCCACGCGCAATGCACCGCTGCCGCCGACGGTCTGCGAGGTCGCCACGCGGCCGGAGGTCACCAGCGCAGAGTCGGCGCCGAACAGCAGCTCCTGGGTGGCCTTGTCGTACGCGGCCAGGCCGTCGATGGGCAGGTAACCGCGCGGTTTGGCGTCCTGCGCGAGCTGCTGCTCGATCTGGTGCACGGCGCGCAACAGCGGGATGCGTCCGTTTTCGTCGTAATAGATGCCCACGCCCAGGTTGACCTTGTTGGGGCGGCTGTCGGCGTTGTAGGCCTCGGTCAGGCCCAGGATGGGGTCGCCTGGAACCTGTTCCACGTTTGCAAAGAAGGACACGGCATGACTCGCTGAAGGACGAAAGAGTGGGGTACTTCCGGATCGTTGACCGCTGTTGGGCCAAACCACTTCATCGTAGCAGCCCATGGCCGGCGTAGCATGCTTCGTTCCGCACGCAACAATGCACTGCCAGTACGGATGAGGGACACTACCTGCATGTCCAGACTCACCTTGTTGGCCGCCGCCTGCGGCCTGTTCGCCACGGGCGCCACATCGCCCGTCCTGGCTGCCGATCCGGTGCCGCCCGCCTCCACGCCGATCCAGCGCCTGCCTGCCGTGCAGGTGGACGCAGCGCGCGTGCGCGGGGTGGACGACTTCGACCTGCCGGCCTCGTTCACCGTGGTGGCGGCCGATGATGACAACCGCCGTGGCGCGCAGGTGTCCGAGCTGCTGGACGGCATCCCCGGGCTGGTGGCGCGCGACCGCCAGAACTACGCGCAGGACACCCAGCTGTCGATCCGCGGCTTCGGCGCGCGCTCCACCTTCGGCGTGCGCGGCGTGCGGCTGTTGGTCGACGGCATCCCGGCCAGCATGCCCGACGGCCAGGGCCAGCTGTCGCACTTCAACGTGCTGGGCGCGCAACGGGTGGAAGTGCTGCGCGGGCCGTTTTCGGCGCTGTACGGCAACTCTTCCGGCGGCGTGCTGCAGCTGTGGAGCGCCGATGGCCAACCGGACGACCCGTGGCGTCTGCGCGCCACCTATGGCAGCAACGCCACCGTTAACGTCGGTGCGCAATTGCTCGGCCAGCAGGGCGCGGTGCACTACAACGTGGCGGCCAATCGTTTCGACACCGATGGCTTCCGTGCGCATAGCCGCGCCAGGCGCGACTCGGTCAACGCCAAGCTCGGCTTCGATCTGGCCGAGGGCCGCCGGCTGGACCTGGTGCTCAACTATCTGGACGCACCCGATGCCCAGGACCCGCTCGGTCTGACCCGCGCCCAGTTCACTGCCGACCCGGCACAGGCCACGTCGGTGGCCACCCAGTTCGATACCCGCAAGTCGGTGCGCCAGTCGCAGGCAGGCGCCATCTTCACCCAGCAATTGGATAACCAGACGCTGCGCCTGATGGCCTATGGCGGCCAGCGCAGCGTGGAGCAGTTCCTGGCCATTCCGGTGGCGGTGCAGCGCAACCCGCTGCATTCGGGCGGGGTGATCGATCTGGACAGCAATTACGAAGGGGCCGATGCGCGCTGGGCCTGGCAGGGCGAAGCGCTGGGCCGGCCGCTGCAGCTGACCGTGGGCACCAATGTCGACCGCCAGCGCCAGCACCGCACCGGTTACGAGAATTTCGTCGGCGACACACTCGGCATCAAGGGCACATTGCGCCGCAACCAGCGCGATGAGGTCCAGAACGTGGACCAGTTCGCGCAGCTGTGGTGGCAGTGGAGCGAGCGCTGGTCGGCGCTGCTGGGCGTGCGCCATAGCGACGTGCGCTTCGAATCGGACGACCACTACATCGTGGGCCGCAATCCCGACGACAGCGGCAAGCGCGACTATTCCGCGACCACGCCGGTGGCCGGCATCGTGTTCCGCGCCGACGAGGATCTGCGGTTTTACGCGTCGGTCGGGCGCGGTTTCGAAACGCCCACCTTCAACGAACTGGGGTACCGCAGCGATGGCGGCGCCGGCCTGGCGCTGGACCTGGGCGCGGCCACCAGCCGCAACTACGAAGTGGGCAGCAAGTGGCGCGCGCAAAGCGGCGCGGCGCTGGAATTTGCGGTCTTCCGCGCCGATACCGACGACGAGCTGGCGGTGGCCAGCAATACCAATGGGCGCAGCACCTATCGCAACATCGGCGCCACCCGGCGCCAGGGCGCGGAGCTCAGCTGGCAACAGCCGATCGGTGCCGCCCAGCAGCTGCAGCTGGCCTATACCTTCGTCGATGCCACCGTGCGCGACGGCTACCTCACCTGTGCCAGCAGCGGCTGCGCCACGCCCACCGCACTGGTGGCCAGTGGTTCGCGCCTGCCGGGCGTGCCGCGCCAGCAACTGTTTGCGCGCTGGCAATGGCAGCCGGCGCAATGGCAGTTGGCTGCCGAATCGGTGGCCTCCGGCGCCACCGTGGTCAACGACCTGGCCACCGAACGTGCACCCGGCTACGCCTTGGTGAACCTGGAAGCCTCCCGGCGCTGGACCACCGCGCAGGGCGCATTGCGCGCCTTCGCACGCATCGACAATGTGCTGGACCGGCAGTACGTGGGCTCGGTCATCGTCAACGATGGCAACGGCCGCTACTACGAGCCCGGCCCGGACCGCACCTACACGGTGGGATTGCAGTGGGATTTTGGCGGCTGAGAAACATTCCACGCACCGCACGCCACTATGCACCGTGGCCTTGTAGGAGCGCCCCCGGGCGCGACGAGGCTGTCCCGATCAGACCAATCCCTACGCCATACCGCACCAGCATGATCGTCATCGACCACGCCCCTGCCGACTGGTTTCTTCTCTCCGAGGGTGATCGCTCTTGGCTGGATATCAACTGCGCGATCTCGGCCGCCGGCTTTTCGATCCTGCTGCTGTTGGACGCCACCGAGCGTGCCGCCGTGCTGGCAGGCCAGCATGCCGCCTGCGCAACGTTGGCGGCCCACGTTCAAGCCAGGCCACACGACTACGCTGCACGCGACAGCAGCGCGACCGACGGCAAGCGCGTGCTTGCGGCAGTGCGGCAATGGCGTGCGAGAGGAAGTACCGCGGCCGGCTAGTGCGCTATTGCGCGGTGCCGATGGGACTAGCCGATGGCGAGACTGAAGGTTGCGCTGCTGCCTGTACGTGCTCGCAGCGCGTTGCGCTCTGGTAGACAGCCTCCTGCGCAAGTCCGAGCAAGTCGGCGCCGAGCCAGGCACCGTCAGATCGGCATGCTAGCCTCTGCCGCGCATTCACGGCATGGAGCGCAACGATGATGGTCTGCAAGCGAACGGTCATGGTGGCGGCGATGGCGGCCGGCCTGCTGGTCTGCCACGCCGCGTGGGCAGACCACGTGGATATGCGCATCGTGCGCGACTATCCGGCCGGCACTCCGGCCATTGCACAAATCCACGCGTGGTTGCAGCAGCAATCCAGGCTGGGGACGCAGCCCAGGCAAACGCCGCCGCCGGCCGATGCCGCAGCGCTGGGCGCGGTGCGCATCAGCACCGCCATCTTCGATCGTCCGTTGAATACGCGCGCCGATGACATCAGCAACGCCGCGCCGCTGCCCGCACGCGGCCAGCCGCGCGACGAAATCACGATCGACGCCTGTACTGCCGGCCAACGCCATCGTTGGGTCTATTCCTGGGAGCAGTCCGGTCGGAGTGCCGCATGGCAGCTGCGCTCTTACCGGCTACAAACGGCAACCGACTGCCAAGTGCCACCGGAGCAATCCATGGCCATCGGCACGGCAGCAGAGCACGGTGTGACGGTAACTGGCAAACCTTAGCGCGGTTGGCAGCGTCAGCTCGGTGAATGCACAAGCCTGGCAGTCGTGTCACCGCCCGCGTTGCGTTGATTGACTCGACGTGCTTGCCGCGTGCGCTACACGCCTTGCTCTCCTCGCCGATGTTCAGTGTGTCAGTGCCTCACTGGCGAACCTGCGTTGCGACAGATGCCGCAAGCCGGCGGCCAGACGAAACGGCGCGGCATACGCCATTCTGCTGCAGTGCCATCGACGTCAGGCCGATGACGCGCTGCAGCGTATTTTCTGCGGGAATGGCAGGGTCAATCCCGGTTCCACGATGACGCAGCGCAACAGCATCGCACATGACATTGCGCTAGCACTTGCGCGGGTATACACGTTCGCATCGGACCACTTGCCAGGAGATCACGATGAACGCGCAACCTGCCACCAAGCCGCTCAACACCGATCCGCAGTCGATCTTCAAACCGCGCTACGACAACTTCATCGGCGGCAAGTGGGTCGCGCCGAAGGATGGTCAGTATTTCGACAACACCACGCCGATCAACGGCAAGGTCTTTACCTCGATCGCGCGCTCCACCGCTCCGGATATCGAAGCGGCGCTGGATGCTGCGCACGCGGCCAAGGAGGCGTGGGGCAAGACCTCCACCACCGAGCGCTCTAACGTACTGCTCAAGATCGCCGACCGCATCGAACAGAATCTCGAACTGCTCGCGTACGCCGAGACCTGGGACAACGGCAAGCCGGTGCGCGAAACGCTCAATGCCGACGTGCCATTGTGCGTGGACCACTTCCGCTATTTCGCCGGTGCCATCCGCGCGCAGGAAGGCGGTATTTCCGAGATCGACAGCGACACCATCGCGTATCACTTCCACGAACCATTGGGCGTGGTGGGGCAGATCATTCCGTGGAATTTCCCGCTGCTGATGGCGTGCTGGAAACTCGCGCCGGCGCTTGCCGCCGGCAACTGCGTGGTGATGAAGCCGGCAGAGCAGACGCCGGCTTCGATTTTGGTGTTGATGGAACTCATCGGCGACCTGCTGCCGCCTGGCGTGTTGAACGTGGTCAACGGCTTCGGCCTGGAGGCCGGCAAGCCGCTGGCCAGCAACCCGCGCATCGCCAAGATTGCGTTCACCGGCGAAACCACCACCGGCCGGCTGATCATGCAGTACGCCAGCCAGAACCTGATTCCGGTGACGCTGGAGCTGGGTGGCAAATCGCCCAACATCTTCTTCGCCGATGTGATGGCCGAAGACGACGATTTTCTCGACAAGGCGGTGGAAGGCTTCGTGCTGTTCGCCTTCAATCAAGGCGAAGTGTGTACCTGCCCGTCGCGCGCGCTGATCCAGGAATCCATCTACGACAGGTTCATGGAAAAGGCGCTTGCGCGCGTGGCGGCGATCAAGCAGGGCAATCCGCTCGATCCCAACACCATGGTCGGTGCGCAGGCGTCCAGTGAGCAGCTGGAAAAAATTCTCTCCTACATCGATATCGGCAAGCAGGAAGGTGCGCAAGTGCTGATCGGCGGCGAGCGCAACACGCTCGAGGGCGACCTGGCCGGGGGCTTTTACGTCAAGCCCACGGTGTTCAAGGGGCACAACAAGATGCGCGTGTTCCAGGAGGAGATCTTCGGCCCGGTGGTCTCGGTCACCACCTTCAAGGACGAAGCCGACGCGCTGGCGATCGCCAACGACACGCTATACGGCCTGGGTGCCGGCCTCTGGAGTCGCGACGCTTCGCGCCTGTATCGGATGGGCCGCGCGATCCAGGCTGGCCGCGTGTGGACCAACTGCTATCACGCCTACCCGGCGCATGCTGCATTTGGCGGGTACAAGCAGTCGGGCATCGGCCGCGAAAACCACAAGATGATGCTCGACCACTATCAACAGACCAAGAACCTGTTGGTGAGCTATTCGCCGAAGGCGCTGGGGCTTTTCTAACGGCAGCTGCGTGGCTGACCGCCTCGATGTTTGCGCACACGAAAGCCAGCCGGGCTTGTTCTGCTGCACCATCGATGCAAAGGCATGCACACGGTGTCCGCGTGCATGCACGCCCGCACATAGCGGCAGGGTATTGTGCTCGACAAGGCGGCCGGAGCGGCCGCAGGAGTTAGCCGATGCAAGACAGCACCTCGCGCACTGAGCTGCCGGCCCAGGTAACGGCCACGCTGGCGGCACTGCAGCTGATCGACAAGCTGCGTGCCCAGCATGGCGATGTGTTGTTCCACCAATCCGGCGGCTGCTGCGATGGGTCTTCGCCGATGTGTTTTGCGGTCGGCGAATTCATCGTCGGCGACCGCGACGTCTTGCTGGGCGAGATCGGCGGCGCGCCGTTCTACATCAGCGCGCCGCAATTCGAATACTGGAAGCACACCCAGCTCATCATCGATGTGGTGCCGGGGCGCGGTGGCATGTTTTCGCTGGAAAATGGGGAAGGTGTGCGCTTCCTGGTGCGGTCGCGGCTGTTTGATGATGATGAATTCGCACGGTTGCAGCAGGCCGGCCGGGCGTGAGCCACGCGGTGAGATTTGCCCCGTGATCACGGATCGGCCTGGTGCAGGTTGGTTTGTCTTTCAACCCACGCTTTCAGCCAGAGACCCGCCAGGAACACCTCTTCAGTCATCGGTCCCCGTCGATGGCGCGCTTCCCGGCTTCTTGGCCGGCGTCTGGTCATCGGCAGGAATCAGGCGCCCGGGCGCATCGCCGGCGCCGCGGTCTTCATAGTGTTCGGCGTCGCGCTTGCCGTGTTGTTCGCCCGGCTGGGTGGGTTGGTCGCGTAACGGGTCGCGGGACATGGTGGACTCCTGACAGCAAGATGGGCGAGCAGTTCACCGCGCCTGCGGTGAAGGGCACGCAAATCGCGCAATGCAAGCGAATTTCTCACGCATGGCTCACGGCAGCGGCGTTACTGATGTCAGCCCCCATGCCGCCCCGTGGAGCCGCCCATGCGCCCCCAGGATCGCCGTCCCGACCGTCGCCTGTTCAGTGCCCATGTCGAGCCCGCTCCGCCCAGGCGCGCGCCGCGCAAGTCACGCATGCCGGATACGGCTGGCGTGGCGCAGGATTTCCATTGCTACAGCCTGGCCGACTACCAGCGCCGCCGCCGGCGTGGCGGGCCCACCTGGCGCGATTTATCGCCGGCCTATGCGTTTGCGCGGATCACCCACGCTGCCGATTGGCCGCGCGGGGCCGATATCGATTGCGAGCAGGCCCTGGCTGCGCAGTGGGACAGCATGCGTGGAGCCTCGCGACTGGACTGGCCGCATGTGCGCGACATTGTCGAAGATGCCTGGCTGGCCCTGGACCACATTCCCGAAGCCGCAATTCATGGAGCAGCGCACTGATGGCACGACCGATCTGGACCGGCACCCTTTCCTTCGGCTTGCTCAACGTGCCGGTGTCGTTGATGTCGGGCGAGCGCAAGGTGGATCTGCATTTCCGGATGCTGGATTCGCGCGACAAAAAACCGATCCGCTTCGAACGCGTCAATGCCGACACCGGCGATGAGGTGCCGTGGAAGGAGATCGTCAAGGCATTCGAATACGACAAGGGCAGCTACGTCATCGTCGAAGAACAGGATATCCGCTCTGCGGCGCCGGAAAGCCATGAAACGGTCGAGGTGGAAACCTTTGTCGATGCAGCCGACATCGACCCACGCTATTTCGAAAAGCCCTACATCCTGGTGCCGGGCAAGAAGGCCGAAAAGGGGTACGTGCTGTTGCGCGAAACCTTGCGCGACACCGGCAAGGTAGGCATTGCCAAGGTGGTGATCCGCACCCGCGAGTATCTGGCGGCGGTGATGCCGCAGGGCGATGCATTGATCCTGTTGTTGCTGCGTTATCAGCAGGAGGTGGTGGACCCGCAGGACTTCAAGCTGCCGGCCGGTGCGGTGGGCGAGTACCGCATCACGCCCAAGGAACAGGAGATGGCAAAGCAGCTGATCGAGTCGATGTCCGGCACCTGGCAGCCGGAGGATTACCACGACGAATTCCGCGGCAAGCTGGAAAAGATCTTGCGCAAGCGCATCCAGGAAAAGGGCGGCACGACCACCGTGGACGTGGAACCCCCTCAGCACGAAGACGCCACCACCAACGTGGTGGACTTCATGTCGTTGCTGCAGAAGAGCCTGCAGGCCAATACGCGCACGCCAGCCAAGAAATCCAGCACGGCCGAAACGGCAAGCGCACCTGCAAAGAAAGCGGCGACCAAGAAAGCGGCGAAGAAAGCCGTCAGGAAGACCGCAGGCAAGGCGGCCAAGAAGACTGCCGCCAAGACGGCCGCGCCCAGGCGCAAGGCGGGATAGGCGGGGGCGCAGCACGGACGGTACGGGCGGCATGCCCGCCTGTCGGCGCGCGCTTGGCCGCGAATGGTGAGGCACTTTCTGTCAGCTGCCTGGCGAACCGCTCACAGCGCTCGATCACGCGCTACGGTCTTGCGGCGTCAAGGCGAGATCGTCTCTGCCCGCTCGCGCGTCACCCGGCTCAACGCGTCGGCGCTGATCTCGGCGATGGAATGCGTGCCGGTCAGCGTCATCGCCACGCGCATTTCCTTTTCGATCAGGGTCAGCAGGTTTTCCACGCCGGCCTGCCCGGCGGCCGCCAGCGCGTAGACGAACGCGCGGCCCAGCAATACCGCATCGGCACCGAGCGCGAGCATGCGCACCACATCCAGCCCGCTGCGGATGCCCGAATCGGCCAGAATCTTCAGTTCGCCCTTTACCGCATCGGCAATGGCTGGCAGCGCGCGTGCGCTGGACAGCACGCCGTCGAGCTGACGGCCGCCGTGGTTGGAGACCACGATGCCGTCGGCGCCGAAGCGCACCGCATCGCGTGCGTCCTCCGGGTCCAGGATGCCCTTGATCACCATCGGCCCGGTCCAGAATTCGCGGATCCATTCCAGGTCTTTCCAGGCAATGGACGGGTCGAAGTTGGCGCCCAGCCAGCCGATGTAATCCTGCAGGCCGGTGGGGCTGCCGCGGTAGGCGGAGATGTTGCCCAGATCGTGCGGCCTGCCGAGCAAGCCCACGTCCCACGCCCAGCGGGGGTGCGTCACTGCCTGCAGCATGCGCCGCAGCGAGGCATTGGGCCCGCTCATGCCCGAGTGCGCATCGCGGTAGCGCGCGCCCGGCGTGGGCATGTCCACGGTGAACACCAGCGTGGTCACGCCCGCGGCCTTGGCCCGTTCCAGCGCATTGCGCATGAAGCCACGGTCCTTGAGCACATAGAGCTGGAACCACATCGGCCGTTCGATGGCCGGCGCCACTTCTTCGATCGGGCACACCGACACCGTGGACAGGGTGAAGGGAATGCCGCGCGCGGCCGCCGCACGCGCGGCCTGCACTTCGCCGCGGCGTGCATACATGCCGGTGAGGCCGACCGGCGCCAATGCCACCGGCATCGCCAGCGTTTCGCCGAACAGCTCGGTGCTCAGGCGCAGATCCGACATATTGCGCAGCACCCGCTGGCGCAGCGCTACATCGGCCAGGTCCGAGACATTGCGCCGCAAGGTGTGCTCGGCATACGCGCCGCCATCGATGTAATGGAACAGGAAGGGCGGCAGGCGTGCTTGCGCAGCGGCGCGGTAGTCGGAAGCGGCGGAAATGATCATCGAAGACGGGACGGCAGCGGCGGGGAGCGGCCGAGTGTAAGACGATCCATCCAAGACGGCACGGCACCGGGGCAGCGAGTCGGCACTCTAGGTCTGGATGCGGCTCGACGCAGTGCCATGCCCGTTGCAGTGCGCCCGCTTAGGCGGGCGCAAAATGCCCGTGAAACCCTAGCGGTAGCGCGTACGGAAGCCATGCCTGGGCCACCGGCCCGGCATCGATATGTCGTGCGTCCAGCACCATCAGCCCGGTGCGGCCGCGGCGGGTGTCCAGCACGGTGCCGACCAGCCAGCCATCGTCTGGGCGGTCGCTGCCGGGCCTGGGGACGAACACATGTTCCTCGGCCAGCACGTCCGGCCCGTAGCGATGCACCTGGCGGCGGTCGCGTTCCAGGTCATAGCCGGCCACGGCATTGAGGAACGGCGAGTTGTCGGGCCCATCGATGCATGGCGCATACAGGCGTGCGCCGGTGGTGGTCGGGGTGCGGCGGTCGTACAACGGCAATTCCAGGTTATCCACCGGATGCGGCTGCCAGTGCGCGCGGCCGTTGCTCAGGTCCAGATGCAGGCTGCGCAGTTGCACCTGTGATGGTGCGGCCGCCGGGTCGCCGTGCATGGCCGCACGCATTGGCGAGCGCGCCTGCTCCGGATCGTCGTACACGATGGCGCGCACCACGATGCGGTCGCGATGCGCATAGGCGTCGGCAAAGTGGTATGCCACCGCAAAGTCGGCTTCAAACCAGCGTGGTTGGTCCAACGCATCCTTGGGCACCACCGCAATCCGCGATGGCGCTTCGGGCGTAAAGCGCAGTCTTTCGAAGAACGCGCCCTCGCCGTCCAGCCGGCGGTACGGCGCCATGACCAGAATCAAATGCCGATCTGTCATGGCAAAGCTGTGCATATAGCCGGGGGCGTCGGTGTGCAGCAGCTGCACGTGACGCAACGTGGCATCTGCGCCCAGGTGCCAGAGCACCACGCCGCTGGCGCCTGCCGCATTGATTGAGCCGAAGTTCCATGCGCTGCCGTCGCGGTCGATCAATGGGTGTGCGGAAAACGGCATCGCAGCCAGATCGTCGCGCCAGGTCACCGGGCCGAGCGTGCGCAACGCATCCGGATCCAGCTCGATCGCCGATCCCGCTTCCCATAATGCGAACAACCGGCCATTGAGCATCGCCACCGAGGTATTGGCGGTGTTGACGTCGTCGTTATTGCGGACCGGCTGCATGTCGGGCACGGAGGTGCCAGCGGCGCGATACAGAAAACGTCCGGCCTGCTGTTCCTGGGTGAATTTATGCGTCGCCACCATGCGCCCGACGTGCTGCACCTGGGTGCCGCCCAGCTGCCAGCGATGCACCATGCCATCGCCATCGAACCAGTGTTCGTAGCGGAACCCGGCGCGCTCGGTCCAGGCCGGGCCATTGCGATACAGGCTGCCTGCCAGTCCTTCGGGAAGCTTGCCCTGCACTGCCGTGGTGGTCGGCCCGAAGGTGGGGCTGGTCACGCTGCGCCAGCCCAGCAGCCACGGTGTGCGCTGCAACTGTGTATGAAACGCTGCCGCTTCTGCGGCGTGTGCAGGCAGACTGCGTAACATCCAGCTGCCGAGCGCAGCGCTGCCGCCGGCGGCCAACAGGGATTGCAGAAAGCGACGACGGTGCATGGCAGCGCTCCTATCGCGTGCCGGTGTCAGCGCATTTGCACGCTGATGCGCTTCCCGCTGGCCGGCAGGTCGAAGACGATCTCGTCCAAGCCAGGCTTGCGCATGCCGGTGGGGTTGTTGCTGAAGCCGTATCCTTCCACCGGCATGCCGATCAGGTTGGTGTCCAGCTTGCCGTTGGCGTTTTCGTCGTGATTGATCATCACGGCATAACGGCCGGGCGGAAGATTCTTGAACTGGATGTGCGGTGTGCTGCTGGTGATCGGCAGCGTCTGCGCCTGCACCGGCGGCTGTGCACTGTCCAGTTGTGCGGCCGAGGCGATCACCGCGATGCGCAGCTTGCCTTGTTGCGAACGCAAGCCGCTGACGTCCACGTTCAGGTCGGCGGCGTGCACGCCGGCGCTGCCGAGCAGCCATGCGAGCGCAACAACGGGATAGGGACGGGCGAGCATGCAACTCTCCTGGCAACGATAGGGATGCGACGCGGTGGGACCGATCGTACGCAGCGTATCCACCTTGCTGCGCTGGCGGCCGTCGCAGATCGGACCGTGTGGGGCCGCCCATACTCGCAGCAGCCCGCCAGGTGGCATGTCGTGTGGGCCGAACCTGGGTGCAAGCAGACGAAGCACTGCCTGGCATCCATGCGACGCCGCTGCTGTCTGCGCCGTCACCACACCAGCGGCAGCAGGCGCCGGCTCTGCTTCGCATACGCCGGGTAAGCCACCGGGAAGGCGCGCTGCAACGCGGCCTCTTCGATGCGAATGCGGTACAGGAAGACCCAGGTCACCGGCACCACGATCGCCATCACCGACAACGCATTGCCCATGCCCAGCGCCAGCCCGTAAAACGCCAGCAGCGCGCCGGTGTACGACGGGTGCCGCAGCCAGCGATACGGGCCGCGACGCACCAACTGGTGATCGGGCTGGATGGTCACGTCCACCGTGAACCAGCGCGCCAGCACCTGGATGGCCCACACGCGCAACGCCAGCCCGCTGCCGATCAAGGCGCAGCCGGCCCACTGCAGCGGCCCCGCCCAACCCAGCGGCCAGTGCGCCAGGCCGCTGTAGGCCAGCATCACTGCAACGGCCACCGCCGCAGACAACACGCGCCACAGGTATTTCAGGGTGCCTTGATCGTGCGCGCCACCATCGCCGGCGCGGCGACGGCGGCTGAGCAGCAGCTCATAGCCACCCCAGACCAGATTGAGCGCGATGAACAGACTGGAAGCGGACATGGTGTGACTCCTTGGCAACGCGGTGAGTGGATGAGGCCAGTCTGCGCGCGCACTGCACCCATGCCAGGGGCCGCAGGTCATCGATCCCACCTGCCAGAAGTCACCTTCTGCCTGCGCACCATTGCCGAGCGCCTGCATGGCGGTCAGCATCGCCGCATGAACTCTTCCTTCCGCCACCTGTTGCACCCCCTGCGCCTGGCCGCTGCGTTCACCATTGCCGCGGTCGCGCTGTCGTTCATGCCCGATGCGTCTGCCTACGGTGCCTGGCGCTGGGGCGCGCTGGCCGGCTTTACCGCATTGTTCGTCGTGCACACCGTGTTGCCGCAAACGCATGCATTGCGCACGGTGGCCACCCTGCTGCAGGCGGCGTTGGCATTGCTGCTGGTCTGGATGGAGCCGCGTGCCGGCACCGCGCCGGTCCTGCTGGTGATGCTGGTGGCGCAGGCGGGCATGACCTGGCCGCCGTTGCGCGTGCTGCTGCTGGCGCTGGTGTTGAACGCGGGCATGTACGCGGTGCTAGTGCACGCCGGCTTCGATCGGGCCTTGTTGATCGTGAGCATCTATGCCGGCTTCCAGGCCTTTGCCGCACTCACCGCGCATTACGCCCGCAGTGCCGAGCGGGCGCGCGACACCTTGGCCTACGTCAACGCCGATCTGCTGGCCACCCGCGCGCTGCTGGCCGACAGTGCGCGCGATGCCGAGCGTTTGCGGCTGGCGCGCGAGTTGCACGATGTGGCCGGGCACAAGCTCACCGCCATGCGCATCAACCTGCGCCTGCTCAGCGCCGACCCGGCCCTGGCGCAGCGCGACGAGGTGGCGGTGGTGGAGCAGTTATCGGCCGAACTGCTGTCGGACATCCGCAACGTGGTGCAATCGCTGCGCGACGACCAGGGCCTGGACCTGCAGACCGCCTTGCGCGCGCTGGCCGCCCCGTTCCCGCGCCCGACGCTGCGCCTGCAGATCGATGCCGACGTGCGTGTCACCGATGCGCGCGTGGCCGAGCTGCTGCTGCGGCTGGTGCAGGAAGCGCTGACCAATTCCGTGCGGCATGCCGACGCCGATGAAGTGGCCGTGCACCTGCATTGCGTAGGCGCACAGTTGCACGTGGACATCTGCGACGATGGCCGCCGCGCCGAGCGCATCCGCGAAGGCAACGGCATTACCGGCATGCGCGAACGCCTGGCCGCATTGCACGGCCAGCTGGACCTTGGCCGCACACCCACGGGCGGCATGCACCTGATTGCGAGACTACCGGTATGAGTTCACGTCGTATTGCCCTGGCCGACGACCAGATCCTGGTGCGCGCCGGCCTGCGCGCGTTGTTGCAGCAGCAGGGCGTGGAGGTGGTGTGCGAGGCCGACGACGGCCAGGGCCTGCTGGATGCGCTGGCCATCCATACGGTGGACGTGGTGCTCAGCGACATCCGCATGCCCGGCCTGGACGGCATCCAGGCACTGGAGCAGCTGCGCGCCCGCGGCGACCGCACCCCCGTGCTGCTGCTCACCACCTTCGACGACAGCGACCTGCTGCTACGCGCCAGCGAGGCCGGCGCGCAGGGCTTCCTGCTCAAGGACGCCGCCCCGGAAGACCTGCGCGAGGCGATCGAGCGCGTTGCCGCAGGCGACACCCTGCTGCAGCCGGTCAGCACCGACCCGGTGCGCGCCCGCTACCAGTTCCGCGACCAGCAGGCCCCGCGGGAGACCTTCAACGAACGCGAGGTGGCGATCCTGCGCCTGCTGGCCGGCGGCTATTCGAACAAGGAAATCGCCCGCACCCTGTTCCTGGCCGAAGGCACGGTGAAGAACTACGTCTCCACCATCCTGGAAAAGCTGGGCACCCGCGACCGCACCCGGGCGGTGTTGAAGGCGATCACGTTGCGGGTGATTTGAGGGCGGGGAATCGGGAATGGGGAATGGGAATCGGGATTTGGGACTCGGAAAAGCGGGCAGGTGGGGACCGGATCGGAAAGCCCTAGAGCTAAAGAGAACCTAAGCCCCTCTCCCTCCGGGAGAGGGGTTGGGGTGAGGGTACGGCGGAAGACAGCCACCTCGGACAAGCTCAGCCGTGGCCTTAACTTGCAGTCGGCCTCACCGGCCGATCCCGCTTTGCATCCCAGAACAGTGCGCAGCCTTGCACCGTCTTCCTGTAACTACGCGCCACCTTGTCCCGCGGTAGAAGGACCGAAGTTCGCTTGCTGCCCGACACGACGCAAGCCCCTCTCCCCTCGGGAGAGGGGTTGGGGGTGAGGGTACGGCCAATACCACTTGCTGCCGTTTCGCCCCGCCCACACGCTGTCCCGAGTGCCGAGCTCGTTCAGGCCTGCATTTCTATGTGACTGTTCCATAAGGGTTTATGGGCAACCGCCAGCGTCGGCCAGCAACCGTAAGGTTGCCGTCAGGTCTGGCGCGGGGCCGCGCATGAAGGGTGATCCGGCGGCCAGCGACGCCGCCCGGGGACGCGCCGCGCTCCGGTCTGCTGCGGAGTCCGTCATGCGCCTGGTCCGGTCGTGGTTCGTGTTGATCGTCGTGCTGTTCACCAGCGCCTGGGGGGCGTCGACCCAGGCCGAATTGCCGGTCAGTTGGCCCCGCGCAGCCCTGCCGATCCAAACGGTCGCCGAACGCGACATGCGGGTCGTCGTGGGATGCGCGTCGGCAGTGCGGGGAACTGCTGCCCATGCCTGCGATCGACTGATCAGGCGCTTCGATGGAGAAGGTTGCCGGCAAGGTCTGGCGAGTCGCCCACGCCAGGTCGGCCAAACCGATGACCCTGAATGCGCGGGCATCGGCACGGGCACGGCCGGCACGTGGTCGAGCCGTGGCCAGATCAAGCCGGCTTTCAGCAACGGAACCGAGCGCGACGAGCGGCTGCGCAGGTCGGCCGACATCTAACCACGCTCCTAGGATTACCTGGAATGCACCACGCCCGCAGCGGCGGCAAGGAGCAGGCGCCACGCAGTGCATGCGGCGCCAGATCGATGCCGCGGGCTGGCAGCAGCACGCCGTCATCCTGCAGGATCGGGCGACACGCGCTAGACGCGCAGCAACACGGTCGATGCGAAGGGACGTATAAAGACGCAAGGCCGCATGGAGCGGCCATGCTGGTGTGCAGCGTTGAGGAAGTGACACGATGGGCAGGTATCGGATTGGCTGCGCCGTTTTGGCTATCGCATGTTTGCTCATGGCCGCCACCGGCTGTGCAAAGCAGCCGACGTTATCGTCGCGACTGATCGTGACCCTCGACGCGCCGATACTGGAACAAGGGGGCGCGATCATCGTATCGGCGCGTCCGATTGCCGATCACCAGTGGCGCCTGCTTGAGGGCGCCAGGTCAACCAAGGCCGGGTACGAGAAAGAATTTCAAGTCACCGTTGCCTCGCCGGCATCGATCATCGAGCTGTATTACCCTGAAAGCGGAACCTATAGCTTCAAGCTGCAGCCAGCAGCACGTGCCAAAACACATCCTCTCCAATCGCGTCGGGTGCTGATCGGCCAGGCCGACCTGACGGATCCGCAGACAAAACGCCAAGTGCATTGGCCTTCGATGAGTGTTGTCCATGTCAGCGGCAGCACCTACCCGGAAGGGTGGGCGCGCACTCTAGCGTCCACGTTCGACGTGCCTTTCAAAAGCGATGCGCCAGACAACTATGTGATATCCAGTTTTCCTGCAGGTCGCGTGATTGCCCTGACGCCCAAGGCAATCGATACCTACGTTCGGGACACCAACTGAGCACCTGCATGCAGGCGCTCCGCGGCGGTCGGGTCTCTTATTGTGTGCAACTGAGCCATCGCTCGATCGCGCGGCGGCTCCCGTCCGGCGGCGAACCGTCGGACGGAGATGGACTCAAGGATCAGTGACGCCCGAATTCGGTCGGCGAAATTTCCGGATCGTTGCCGACCTGGGGGTCGCAGCTGAAATGCTTGCCGGTGTGGGTATCTTTCACCACCACGCTGAAAAAGATCAGTGTCCGGTCTTTATTGGCATTGACCACCTGCACCCAACTGCCGTCGGAGGCAATTTCCGCCGGGCCGATCTGCCCCGTCGAATCGGAATTCAGCAGGCTGATGATCTTGAAGCGGTGGGGCACCGATTTGCAGAACGCGTAGCGCAGGGTCACGCCCTGTTCGCCTTTGCCACAGATGAGCAGGTCCGGCGAGAAGCTGTAGAAGTAGGCGCCCCTGCCGGTATTGCCGCCGAACTCAACGTGCGCCACGGTCAGTGTGATGGGGATGATCTTGGGATCGGTCATGACGTTGGTGATTCCTTGAAGAGCGGGGCATAGAGGGAAACGAATCCCGGGTGGCGGTAGCCCGCTTGATACAGCCATCCGAGCTGTTGCGTCACGGCAGCGCGCCGACCCAGATGAATCTGTGCGCGAATCCAGGGGTCGAGCAAGGTCTTGTCGCGACTATTGCCGATATCGGCGCCGAGCACTGCCACGGCACGTTGCCAGGCGGCGCGTGCACCGACGTGATCGCCGCTGGCGTCCAGCTGTTCGCCATACCAGACCAATGCAGTCGCCAGCGCCGACACGCCGATCAGGTCGGCCGGTTTGGCCTGATGCAAGGCATCCAGCCGCGCCACGATCGCCGCCAGACTGGCCGTCTGACGGTCGCCGTGCAGTCCCTGCACCCGATTCAAGCGCAGTGCGATGATGGCGTCCAGCCATTCCCATTCCGGCAGCGGCTGGTGCGCCAGCACGCCTGCCAGCGTTTGCCGCGCCTGGGTGAGTTGGCGTGTGGCAGCAGCGGCGTGCCCGTCCAGCGCGGCCACCCAGCCGGCCTGCGCATAGGCATGCGCCAGATCGCGGCGCCAGGTGCGGTTGTCCGGCTGTTGCGCGACCAGTGGTTCCAGCATCCCCACGCTGGCTTGCGCGTCGGCTTGCGCCTGCGCCAGGTGACCGCGTGCCAGCGCCAGATTGGAGGTGCGCACCAACGAGGTGGCCATGCGCCGTCGCCAGGCGTTGGCATCGGGATCGTGCTGCACTAGCAGGCGCAGTGTTTCGATCTGTTCGCGATAGCCCTGTTCGGCCGGTGCCAGCAGGCCCTGGGTTTCCTGCGCCAGACTCAGCCAGGAAAGGCTGTCGACAAGCTCATAGCGCACGGACGCGTTGTCTGGGGTACGCGCCAATACTTGGCGTTTGAGCGCGATCGAGCGGGCGAACAAGCCGATCGCCGTGTTGACCTGCCCTTCGCTACGCGCCAGCGTGCCAAGATTGTTGAGCGCGTACGACAACTCCAGTTGCCAGTGTGGATCATCCGGCGCGGTGCGCACCAACCATTCGCTGGCGGCCAGATACTGCGACCAATGGGTGCGCGCCAACGGAAACTGTTTGCTGCGATAGGCCATGTTGCCCAGCCAATACGCCGTCTGACCTATTTCCGCATGCGCGTCCACTGCGTCCGGCGCCTGGGTACGCGCCTGCTCGGCAGTGGACGCGGCACGCGTGAATGCGGCCTGCGCCTCTTCCAGCTTGCCCTGATTCATCAGCACTTCGCCGGTGGTACGCAGCGCACGTGCGTGGTTGATCAGATCACCGGTTGCCATGCCCGACTCGGGCAGATCCTCCAGATAACGCAGCGCACGGCTGCCGACGCTATCGAGCAGTTTGAGGTTGCCCACGGTGCGCAACTGCTCGGCCAGATCGCCCAGCATGTAGCCCACCAGTTGCTGCGCTTGATCGCGGCGTTGTTCGGCCACTTGCTGGGCCTGGCGCGCCTGCCAGCCGAGCAGCAGCGAGGCGCTGGCCAGCACCGCCAGCAGTGCGGCGGCGGCGGCGTATACGCTGCGGCGCTGGCGTTGCGAGCGTTCGCAGGCGCGCAGGAAGGCATGATCCAGTGCGTCCAGATCCTGCGGCATGCGTCGCGCAGCCTCGCGTGCTTCGCTCAGCGGGCGGCCGCTGTTGAGCAAGTGATCGCTGCGCCGGCCTTCGGCGGCCCAGCGTTGTGCCGCCAGTTGCAGCCGCTTGCGCGCCTGCAGCAGGCGGCGGTTTTCATGGATCCACTCGGCCGCACGCGGCCACTGCCGCAACAAGGCTTCGTGCGCGACCGCAAAGCCCGGTTCGCCGGCTACCAGCTCGCTGACGAACAGGCGCGCATGCACGAACGCATCCACCAGCACGCGCGCTGCGCCACTGGCCGGCAATGCCGACCACAGCGCACGCCGCGCGGTGACGGCATCGCTGTCGGGGTGGATCACGCTCAGCAGCGTCAGCACTTCGCCCAACGCGGCCTGCGCATTGGAGGGCAATGCGCGAAACGTCTGCTCGGCATGATGCGCCAGCGCGCCTTCCAGGCCGCCCAGGGCGCGATACGCGGCAAATGTCAGCAAGCCGTCGTCGCTGCGCTGCGCATGCAGGGCATGCAGCAGATGTTGCAGCAACGGCAACGCATCGGGCTGGCGCGTGGTGGCATCGCGCAGCACATCGTCCAGGCGGCCGGCGCCGCTGTGGTCTTCTTCGAAGCGCAGCCCGGCCATCGCTGCCGGCACGCGGATGATCTGGCCAATCTCGCCATCGCGTGGCGGCAGCAGATCCACGTGCCCATCGCCGCGTTTGAGCTCGACGATGTCCGGCAGCGCATCGATCAGGCGCGGATAAAAATCGCTGCGGGTGAGCATCAGCACGGCCACGTGCGCGCTGGCGCACAGCGCGTGCAAGGCGGCCGCCAGCGCAGCGCGATCGGCGGCCGTGATGCCGGGCGTAGCCACCATCGCTTCGGCATGGTCGATGACCAGCAGCAGATGGCGCCGGGTGTGCACGTTCTCGCGCGCCGGGCCGGTTTGGCGCATCGCCTCGTCGATGGCCGCATGCAGCGGCGCAGGTTGCTGCAGCCATTCGGGCAGGCGTGCCGTCTGCGCCGGCGACAACACCGTGCGCCCGCCTGGTGCCCACTCGCTTAATGCGCGTGCGAGCGTATCCAGCACATCGCCGCCGCGGCATTGCGCCAGGTTGCAGTACGCCACCGCGGTGGCCTCCAGCCCATCCAGGCCGCCGGGCTGGCACAGCAACGGCACCACGCCGGCGCGCAGCAACGAGGTCTTGCCGCAGCCGCTGGCGCCGCTCACCAGCACCAGGCCACGCTGGCTGTGCAATTGCGCGCGCAACGCGCCCAGCACCTGCGCAATCGCATGGCTGCGGCCGAAGAACACGTCTGCATGTGCCGGGTCGAATGCCTGCAGCCCCATGTACGGGTTGCCGTGCCCCCACGCCTGCGGACCGATCACCGCACCGCGGTAATCGTCGGGAAACACCACCTTCGGCAGCAGCCGGTAGCCACGCTTGCGGATGGTTTCGATGAAGCGCGGCTGGCGGCTGTCATCGCCCAGCTTGCGGCGCAGCTGGGCGATGGTCTTGTGCACCGGGTTATCGCCGTAGAAGCTGCCGTGCCACACCTCGATCAACAACTGCTCGGCGCTGATGACCTCGCCGGCGCGCTCGGCCAGCGCGATCAGCACTTCCATCATGCGCGGTTCCAGCGTGATGGTCCGGCCGTCGTCGATCAGCGTCAGCCGCTCCGGCTCGACCAGCAATGGCCCAAGACGGAACCGCGGAACGGAGCCCAGCTGCGTGACGCGCTCGCTTCGAAGAGACATCGCTCAAATAACCGGTCGCACAACTGGAAGGGGCCTCGACAATCGCCCTCAGGCGCGGCCAGGCACGGCACGGCAGGGCCGAAACGTAGCACAGCCCGCTGCCGGGTAAGTCGATTGCGGTCGCTGTTCGTTACGGCGCGCGCGCAGGTGCTGGCGTCAGGCTGCCCCGCGGTGGGCCTCACGTGCTTCCATACAGCGGCGTGTGTTACGCATCAGGCTGTTTCGCGCGCGCCACACGCACTAAGATGCCGCCAGCATCTTGCTGACCAGGAGTCCACGTTGATCATCCATCCCAAAGTGCGCGGTTTCATCTGCACCACCACGCATCCGCTTGGCTGCGAGCGCAATGTGCTCGAGCAGATTGCCGCAACGCGTGCGCGTGGCGTACGCACTGACGGGCCCAAGAAAGTGCTGGTGATCGGCGCGTCCAGCGGCTACGGCCTGGCCTCGCGCATCACCGCTGCCTTCGGGTTCGGTGCAGACACGCTGGGCGTGTTCTTCGAAAAACCCGGCACCGCCAGCAAGGCCGGCACGGCCGGCTGGTACAACTCGGCCGCATTCGACAAGCATGCCAAGGCGGCCGGGCTGTATAGCAAGTCGATCAATGGCGATGCGTTTTCCGATGCCGCACGCGCGCAGGTGATCGAGCTGATCAAGACCGAGATGGGCGGCCAGGTCGACCTGGTGGTGTATTCGCTGGCCTCGCCGGTGCGCAAGCTGCCGGGCAGCGGCGAAGTGAAGCGCTCGGCGCTCAAGCCGATCGGGCAGACCTACACCGCCACCGCCATCGACACCAACAAGGACACCATCATCCAGGCCTCGATCGAGCCGGCCAGCGCGCAGGAGATCGAAGATACCGTCACCGTGATGGGCGGGCAGGATTGGGAATTGTGGATCGACGCGCTGGAAGGCGCCGGCGTGCTCGCCGATGGCGCGCGCAGCGTGGCCTTCAGCTATATCGGCACCGAAATCACCTGGCCGATCTACTGGCATGGCGCACTCGGCAAGGCCAAGGTCGATCTGGACCACACCGCGCAGCGCTTGAATGCACGCCTGGCCAAGCGCGGTGGCGGCGCCAATGTGGCGGTGCTCAAGTCGGTGGTCACCCAGGCCAGCGCGGCCATTCCGGTGATGCCGCTATACATCTCCATGGTCTACAAGATCATGAAAGAAAAGGGCTTGCACGAAGGCACCATCGAGCAGCTCGACCGCCTGTTCCGCGAGCGCCTGTACCGCGAAGACGGCCAGCCGGCGCAGGTGGACGACGCAAACCGCCTGCGCCTGGACGACTGGGAATTGCGCGACGACGTGCAGGACGCCTGCAAGGCGTTGTGGCCGCAGGTCACCACCGAGAACCTGTTCGAGCTTACCGACTACGCCGGCTACAAGCACGAGTTCCTCAAGCTGTTCGGCTTCGAGCGCACCGACGTGGATTACGACGCCGATGTGGAGACGGATGTGAAGTTCGATTGCATCGAGTTGGCTTGATTGCCGGGATTAGAGATTGGGGTTTAGCGATTGGCAAGAGCGGTGGATGGCTGCATCGCTGATCTTCGACGGACCCGAACGTTTTGCGGCAAGGACAACCGGCACGCGATGCTGGTTGCCTTTGCTGTGACGAATCCCCATTCCCTCATCCCAAATCTCCGCCCCCAATGGACAAACTCATTGCCCACCTCGTCCTGGCCTTTCTGGTCAGCGGCGTCTGCGCCGTGCTGTTGCGCTTTATCCGGATGCACGGCGCGCTCAAGGCACTGATCAATCTGCTGATCACCACGACCGTGGTTTGCTCCGTGGTGATGCAGGACGGCTCGGCACCGCCGTGGCAAAACGCGCTGGTGATTGCGTCGTTCTTCAGCATTCCGGCATCGGTCTGCGTGGTGTTGGTGAGTACCGCAATGGCATGGATCATCAACAAACGCCGCGCACGCAGACCGGCTTGAAACCCGTGAGCGCTGCAGACAATACCTAGCGAGCATCTGCCCACTGCCCGCAGACCACGCCTGCTGGCACGCAACGCCTGCTCGTCATTAGAGAACGCGCGCTGTGATTACCACCTTCAGAAAAAGCGCAGAAATCCAGCGCTCTTCCGATTCCCGATTCCCCAATCCCGATTCCCAGCGCGTCAGCGCTTCACATCAAACCGCGCATCGCCCACGCAGGCCTGCACATCGGCTACCGACAGCGGATTGAAATCGCCGGGAATCGAATGCTTCAGGCAACCGGCGGCCAGGCCGAAGCGCGCCGTGTCCTCCAACGACCAGCCTTCGATCAGGCCATGCAGCACGCCGGCCGCAAACGCATCGCCACCGCCGATGCGGTCGATGATGGGGGTGAGTTCCTCGCTGGGCGCACGCGCCACCGCGCCATCGCGCGGCACCAGCATCGCGCCCAGGCTGTGGTGGTCCACGTTGTGCGCCACGCGTTGCGTGCACGCCATCAACTGCAGCTGCGGGAAGGCAGCGAAGGCTTGCTGCGCGGCCGCTTCCACGCGCGCTTCCAGCGTGTCCTGCGCAAACTCGCCGCCCAGCACCACGCCGATGTCGCGGTAGTCGGCAAACACCACATCCGCGCAGGCAAACAGCTGATGCAGGATGCCGCGCGCATCGCCCTGCCAGCGTTGCCACAGCTTGGGCCGGTAGTTGCCGTCGAACGACACCTTGACCCCGGCCGCACGCGCGGCACGTGCCGCCGCCAGCGTGGCCTGTGCCACCTCCGCGCCCAATGCCGGGCTCACCCCCGACAGGTGCAGCCACTGCGCGCCTTCCAGCAGACGCGGCCAGTCGTAGGCGTCGGCCGGTGCCAGCGCAAAGGCCGAGTCGGCGCGGTCGTAGATCACTTCGCTGGGGCGATGGATCGCCCCGGTGGTCAAGAAATACAGGCCCATGCGGCCGTCCACGCGCCGCACATGGCGGGTATCCACTTCGTTCCGGCGCAGTTCGCCCAGCACCGCGGCGCCCAACGGGTTGTCCGCCACCGTGCTGACCATCGCCACCTCGTGGCCGAAATGCGCAAGCGATACGCCGACGTTGGCCTCCGCACCGCCGCAATGCACGTCCAGCCGAGGCTGCTGCAGCAGCAACTCATGACCAGGCGCCCCCAGGCGCAGCAACAACTCACCAAAACACAGGATACGGGCACGGCTCATGCGGCAATTACCTCGGCTGGGTGATGCGTGACGCGGTGGGGGCGCCGCCACGCATTTGGATGACCATCGGTGTCATTCTAGCCGGCACGAAATGCCGGCTGCTACGGCCATGATGCGACGTGAAGTGACCGCTTGCACCCGTTTTTCGGAAATTTGGTGGCGTTTTCTGCTGCGCTGCAAGATGTTACGGGACGATTCAGCTGGTAACGTCGTTTTGACCAGCGGTGTCATTGCCGCTCTCAACCCGCTATTTCACATTGTTCATGGACCCTTGGGAGGGGAGGACATGCAATTTCGGACCACCAGCCGGAAGACACCGGTTACCTTGCTTGCGCTGTCGATCGGCCTGGCGCTGAGCGGCCAGGCTGCCGCACAAGACGCCGCCCAATCGCCCGCCGAGCCCGCCGTCGACCTGGACACTGTTACGGTGACCGGTTACCGCGCCAGCGTCGAGAAGGCCCTGGACATCAAGCGCGGCGAAGCCGGCGTGGTCGATGCCATCGTGGCCGAGGACATCGGCAAGTTCCCCGACCTCAACCTGGCCGAGTCGCTGCAGCGCATTCCTGGCGTGGTGATCACCCGCGACGCTGGCGAAGGCCGCGCCATCACGGTGCGTGGCCTGGGCCCGGAATTCACCCGCGTGCGCATCAACGGCATGGAAGCGCTCACCACCGTGGGCGCCGGCGACCAGAGCGGCGGCACCAACCGCGGCCGTGGCTTCGACTTCAACGTCTTCGCCTCGGACCTGTTTTCGCAGCTGATCGCACGCAAGACGGCCTCGGCCGATGTGGAAGAGGGCTCGCTGGGGGCCACCGTCGACCTGCGCACCGCGCGCCCGTTCGACTACAGCGGCTTTACGTTTGCCGCCAGTGGCCAGGCGGCCTACAACGCCATGGCCGAGAAGGCCAACCCGCGTGTGGCTGCGTTGATCGCCAATACCTGGGCCGACAACACCTTCGGCGCGTTGCTGTCGGTGGCCTACACCGAGCGGCAGGTGCTGGAAGAAGGCTCCAACACCGGCCGCTGGGCCAACGGGACGAGCAACGGCAACTTCAGTGCGGCATCGCCATTTGCGGCCGCACGCTCGGCCGACGTGTACCACCCGCGCTTCCCGCGTTATGTGCAGATGGAACACGACCAGCAGCGTCTGGGCGTGACCGGGTCGTTGCAGTGGAAGCCGACCGACCGCACCACCATCTCGCTGGACGCGCTGTACTCCAAGATCGACGCCACGCGCGATGAGCATTACATCGAGGCCATCTCCTTCAGCCGCGGTCGCGACAGCGGCACGCCGCGCCGCGCCGACCGCGACGGCAAGCCGGCCACCATCGTGCGCAATGGCGAGATCCGCAACAACGCGCTGGTGTACGGCGAATTCGACAACGTCGATATCCGCTCGGAAAACCGCCACGACGAGTGGAACACCGAATTCAAGCAGGTCAGCCTGGATCTGGAGCACCGCTTCAGCGATGCCTTCTCCGTGTCCGGCCGTGTCGGTACCTCGCGCTCGGCGCACGAGAACCCGGTGCAGACCACCATCATCATGGACAAGTACGACGTCGACGGGTACAGCTACGACTATCGTGGCAACAACCGCGCGCCGGTGCTGAACTACGGCATCGACCCGACCAATCCTGCCGGGTGGGAACTGGCCGAAATCCGCCTGCGTCCGCAGACGGTGGACAACGATTTCGATACGGCGCAGATCGACTTCAACTGGAACATCAGCCCCGGCTTCCGCCTCAAGGGTGGCGTGCTGGCCAAGGACTACACCTTCAGCACGGTTGAGCTACGTCGCGCCAGCGAAGTGTCGGTGCCGACCTTTGCCAATGGCACCCGCATCGTGCCGACGGACCTGACCGAGCAGGCAGGCCTGAAGGGCATCAACGGCAGCCCGTCCAACTGGGTCGTTCCCAATCTGGATGCCGTGGCCAACCAGCTCGGCATCTACAGCAACACCGGCACCTACGCCGTGGCGCCGCGTGCCAACAACACCCGCAGCGTCGAAGAAAAGGACCGCGGCGTCTGGTTGATGGGCGAGTTCTCCACCGACCTGGGCTCCATCCCGCTGTCGGGGAATTTCGGCGTGCGCTATGTGCGCACCGAGCAGGAGTCCACCGGCTATGCGTTGATCAACAACGCGCCGGCACTGACCACGGTGGGCCGCAAGTACAACAACACGCTGCCCTCGTTCAACCTGGTGGCCGAGCTCGCGCCCGACCTGCTGCTGCGTCTGGGCGCGGCCAAGGTGATGTCGCGTCCCGGTCTGGGCAGCCTCACGCCCGGTGTGACCGTGGCCGTGGCCGGTGGCGCACGCACCGTGTCCGGCGGCAACCCGGATCTGGATCCGATCGAAGCCACCAATGTCGATCTTGGCCTGGAGTGGTACTTCAACGAAGGCGCGATGCTGGGCGTCGGCGTGTTCTACAAGGACATTGAAAGCTTCATCCAGACCGCACGCGAAGTGCGCCCCTATTCCAGCAGTGGCCTGCCGGCCTCCTTGCTGGATGGCACCGGCGCCAGCATCAACGACGACTTCACCTTCAGCATTCCGTTGAATACACCCGGTGGCGAGTTGAAGGGCGTGGAAGCGAATTATGTCCAGCCATTTACGTTCCTGCCGGGCAAGTGGGCCAACCTGGGCGTGCAACTGAACTACACCTGGGTGGATTCGCAGATCCAGTACCTGTCCAGCACCGGCGCACCGGTGATGAAGAACGACCTGACCGGGCTGTCGCGCTCGTCGTGGAATGCGACCTTGTTCTACGAGGGCGAGTCCTTCGCTGGCCGCATCTCGGCCACCAATCGCGACGATTACCTGACCCAGGCCCCCGGCACGGAAGCGGGATTCAACGTGGATGGCGTGCACGGCATGACCGGCACCACCATGATCGACGCCTCGCTGCGCTACAAGATCAGCAAGCAGCTGGAGTTGAGCCTGGAGGGCATCAACCTCACCAACGAAGCGTCCGACGAATGGGTGTGGTCGCCGCAGACCGGCGAGTTGCCGCTGCAGTACACCGAAACCGGCCGTCAGTACTTGCTGGGCCTGCGCTACAAGTTCTAAGTGCAGCCAAGTCGCGCCAAGAGATATCCGCCCGCTACGTACATCGCGTAGCGGGCGCGAGATCGACGGTGCAACGCATCTGTACGACGCACCGCTGGCCGCACACCGCTGCACGCAATGCAGTGGTGGATGGCAACCCGCCCGCGCCGCGCACAACGCACCGCCCTGGTCATCAGCGTGCGTCCAGTGGCGGCCAAGGTGCGATGCACGCGCAGGCTGGCACCGCGTAGTCTATGCAGGCCATCGCGGCGCCGGGCAAGACATGTGGCAGACCCGTGCCGGCGTGGGGCTGTCATCCCCATGCAGTTTCGAATATTCGCCGCGCGGTGACCCCGTGCGGCGATGCTTTTTGAGGAGTCAGGCAGTGAGCGTGCAGAAGTGGTGGACGAGTGTGCTGTTGTTGATTGCGCTGCCGATGCGTGCGGCCGCCGCCGATGCACCGGAGTTGTTGTTCCGCGTCTCGGCCGACCAGAGCCTGCAAGCCGATGTCGCCCGCGGCGATGGCGTGCCCAATTTCCGCGACAAGATCGCGCTGGTGCCCACCGGCAAACGCGGCAACGCCATCGAGTGGGCCGACGACGGCGTGCTGTCGTGGAATGCGCCCGGCAACCTCTACACCCAGCGCGGCACGCTCAGTTTCTTCTGGCGTTCGCGTTACCCGGTCGGCGAAGCGCCGTTCGTGATCTTCCGCGTCGGCTACGCCGATCACACCAGCTGGGATATGGCGTGGCTGCGCATCGACTGGAACGGCCACGGCTTCGATGCCTTCGTCACCGATGCCAATCTCGCGCGCACCCGCGTCTCGTTCAAGCTCGACAGGAATCCGGCCGCCAGCGACTGGACCCACATTGCGTTTGCCTGGGACGAAACCCGCGGCGTGCGCCTGTACGTGGACGGTAAGGAAGCCGCACGCGTGGACTGCGGCGCGCCTTGCGCCAATGGCGGTTCGTTCGATTACGACGCCGCGCTCGACCAGTTCGGCCTCGCCGGCCGCGTGATGTCGCCGCACCAGGTGCAGAGCCGCTATAACTTCCTGCGCGGCAGCGACTTCGACGAGATCCGCATCTACGACCGCATGCTCGACGCCGGCGGCGCGGCCGCACTCGCGCGCCTGCAGGAACCCACCACCGCACCCGCCATCGCTGCGGACGCGCAATACGCCGCCTTCCTGCATCGCTACGGCTGGGACAACGGCCATGCACCGCCCGCATTGACCGCGCCGGTCACCCGCATCCGCAAGGTGGAATTCACCGACGCGCGCGACCTCAAGCAATGGATGTGGAAGGCCACCGACGGCATCGCTGAAACCACCTGGCCCGGCGTCTACAACCGCTCGCGCCTGCCGGGACGCAACGACTACTTCCAGCTGCCCGACTGGAACACCTACGTCGAAGGCGGCAAGGCGCTCGACCTTACCCTGCCGGACGAGCCCTTCAACCGCATCGAGCTACGCGGCGCCGCCTACGGCCAGGCCACCTACGCTGCACCTAATGCACAGCCGCAACCCCTGTTCTCACGTCAACAAGGCGTGGTGCGCAGCGTGGATCAGTTCCCCGAGCGCCGCGGCGGCACCCTGCGCTTTGCCAACACCGCGCAGGAAACCCCCATCCAGGAAATCTGGGCCTATGACGTGCAGCCTGGCGAGGTGCCCAAAGGCAGCGCGCAACTCAGCTACACCGTGCGCAGCGACATCCAGCCCGACTACGACAACCTCGCCGAACTGCGCGCTGTCATCGCTGGCCGCTACCCACCAAGCGAACGCCAGACCGTGATTGCGCTGCCCACCAAGGCGCCGGCCCGCAAGCGCCCCAGCGACAAGACCGCAACAACGAACCAGCACCCCATCGTGCACATCCTGGTGCCCTCCAGCCTTGGCGACCCGCCGCCGGACCAGCCGCTGATGCGCAGCTGGTCCTACGGCTGGGAAAACATGCACGACGGCCTGGACGGCATCGCCATCACCCTGCCGGCGCTGAACCTGCCGGCCACCCACAACGGCAGCATCCCGCTCAACATCCGCATCAAGGACCCCATCTGGCCCGCGCGCGACATGATCGATGTCTCGGTCGCAGTCGTCCCTGGTCAAGCGCGCACGCTATGGCTGGATCTGCGCGACAGAATCCTCAGCAACGACAGCCTCATGCTCAGCATCGCCGCCGCCGCACCCGGCTTCGATGCCCAGGCGCTCGACGGCACCCAATTGCAGCTGGTGTTCAAACCGCGCGCTGAGGCCATCAAAGAACACGTGGCCGACCGCTTCAACCAGGTCAAAGACAACTGGGGCTTTTTGGTCGAAGAACACACCACCTCCAAGCGCCAGCTGCTCTACAAACGGCTGGATGCCGACATCACCGACCTGCTGCGCGTCGACCCGGACCATGCCCTCGGCCGCCAGTACTGGAACGACATCAGCTACGCCAACCAGAGCGAGTTGCCGGTCGAGATGCCCAGCGTGCCCAAGGGCGTGCCCGCCTGGGCGTTCTGGCAGCTGCAAGACCTCAAAGCCACGCGCCGCTATACCCGCTGGTGGATCGAGCAGCGCCAGGTGGCCTATGGCGATTTCGGCGGCGGCATCTCCGACGACTCGGACCTGGTGCAGCAATGGCCCGGTGTCGCCCTGATGGGTGTGGACCCGGACATGCTCAATGCCTCCATGCTCGCCCTGTCCGATGCCAACTACCGCAACGGCATGTTCACCAACGGCCTGTCCACCATCGAAACCGACGAGCTGCATTCCTACGAGGAGGGCATCAACCTCAACAGCGCCCTGCTATATCTCAACTGGGGCGACCCGCGCACCGTCGAGCGCCTGATGCAAACCGTCAAAGCCTTCGACACCATCATCCAGGTCAACCCGCAAGGCCACCTGCTGTTTGCCAGCAACTGGTTCGGCGGCCGCAAGGTCTACCGCGAGCCCAACTGGCAATGGCAAAAACCGTATTCCTTCCCCATCGTGCACCCGGCCATCCTGCTGGGCGGCTATAACGCCGACCCCAACAGCCGCCGCATCGTCACCGGGTTAGCGGATGGCTATCTCGCCCACGCCTACACCAACGCCAAGGGCAACTGGGCCCTGCCCAACGAGATCAACTGGCAAACCGGCAAAACCCGCGGCGGCGAACTGTTCGAAGGCAGCGGCGGCGCCGACACCTTGCACACCTTCTGGGCCGCCTACCGCTTCACCGGCGAGCAGCGCTATCTCAAGCCGATCGACTACCGCGTCGCCAACAGCGGCCCCAACGGCCTGTCGCTGCTCAACGAAAACTTTCTCGACGTCATGGGCAAGCGCAGCGACTGGAGCGGCAAGCTCATCGACGCTGCCAACAAGGACGACGGCAGCGCGCCGGACTTCCCGCACCACGTGGCCTGGGAGCAGACCGGCAACCTCGAATATCTCGCCGCCATTTACCGCAGCGAGGCGCGGGAGAAACTGCAGAACTTCTACATGAACACCGAAGGCCACTGGTGGAGTGACCGCGTGGAGTCCCCCACGGTCAACCTGCAACGCGCACGCCTGGGCGGCGTGGCGCTCAAGCGCAACCAGACCTACCCCGGCCACACCGTGAGCTGGCGCTTCGCCGATCCAGAGGCCGCCACCCAAGTGGCCATCGCCATCCCCGCACCCCAGCACGACCGCTTCGCCGTCATCGCCTACAACACATCGAACAAAAACCAGCGCGCCAGCATGACCGGCTGGAACGTCGCCCCAGGCCAATGGCACATCACCCAAGGCGTGAGCAAAGGCAACGACGGCAAGCTCGACAGCAACGCCAAGACGCAAGAGCTCGCTTTCGAGAAAAGCGCGGCCATCGACATTGACTTCCCCGCAGGCCGCACCACCGTCCTGCAGCTCGAACGCATTGCAGAAAGCAGTCCGGTCGAACTACGCCCGGACCTGGGTATTGGTCATGGCGATGTGCGGGTGACTGCAGATGCGATCGAAGTGACGGTGCACAGCCTCGGCCACGCGGATGCGCCGGCCGGGTTTGTGGTGTTGGAGGATGCGCGTGGGAAGGAGCTCGCAAGAGCCGCGTTCCAGGCACTCGCGGCACCACGCAATCTGCAGCCGATCACCACGCAAGTCCGCCTGCCGCTAACCAACGCCGCAAACACAAAAGCCGCGCAACTGCGCGTCATCACCGATGGCAACACCGCAGAGATTACCGACCTCAACAATAAATTGCCGCTGCCAACCCCAACCACCGCGCCAACGACAAAAAACAGCCCATAACCAAACCCACCCATCCCTTCTCCCGCACGCGGGAGAAGGTACCCGAAAGGCGGATGAGGGCAAAGCCGATAAAGCCAACGATCAATCGCCAAAGCGCATTGACGCAATCCAAAAACTCGGCGAGGATCAAGTCACGCAGTATGTAATGCAGCCGCAAAGCCACACATTTCTTCAGGGGGAAGAAACAATGTTGAGCAAGGCATGGAGCATCGTGGCACTGAGCGTGGTCGCACTCGGTTTGTTTACCGCATCCGCGCAAGCGCGCGTCAGGGCCGCCGGTTCGCACCACACCACCAGTCACGGCGGTCACTACAGCGCAGGCCACGGCGCCTCGCACAAGGGTGGCAGCTACCGCAGCACAGGTACCAACAACCACTATCGGCGTCACAAGTCCTAGCAGGCCTCAAGCCAACGCCACTCGGAAGTGCAGCGTGATGCCAGAACTAGGACGCAAAGAATGCGCTATCAAAAACTCCTGAAGCTGCTCGCCGGTCTTGCCGGTGTCATGCTCGCAGCGACAGGCGCATTGCTGGTGGCGCTGGTTGCAGCAGGCCAGGTACGTGAGGGACAGACGGGCGCATTGATCAGCGGAATTGGATTTCTAGTGATGGCCGCTCCCGCGCTGGCAATGCCGTTTTCCTTACGCGTCGCCAAGCGATTGCTGATGCTGACGCTGTGCTGCCTCGCGGCACTCGCGATTTGGCTTTCTTTCTGGTCGAAAGGAGGCGTCACGCCGACGCTTCAGCTGCAAGTCGCTGTCCTTGCATTTCCTGCACTCCTGATACTCCGCATGCTTCTAGCTCGCCGTCGCAAGATGACGAAGCTTAGCACTGAAAATTAATTCAAATTGCAGCCACGACGTAGGCCCACCTAGTTGGAGTGCTAAGAGAATCGATGGATATGATTCGCGTAATCTCGTCAGCCATCATGGATATTGGCTACGAACCGGCTAGCATGCGTATGAAAATTCAATTTGCGCAGGGCCCCACATACGACTTCTGTCGTGTGCCCTCGCACAAGTTTCAGGGGCTTCACGATGCGGACTCAAAAGGCCGTTACTACGACGATCATATCTGTGACCGCTATCAGTGCTGACCGCTTGCCTTTGGGGCGTGTTCCACCAGTTCATTCAAGCCGACACCGCTTCACGGCGAGGCTTAATTCTAGAGTTAGGCGCCACAGGAGACATCAATGTTTACGGAAAGAGGACAAAACGAAACAATCTTCTACACTGGCGGCACGTTGGTCGCGCACAAGATCATCGACGGAGATGATTTGACTCTTCGTTCCGGCGACCAAGACGTACTCGTGCGTTCGGTCAATATTCTCGGGCCGGACCATTACAGTGGAACTATTTATGGATTTGAACCTAGTCGCGCTCTTGAGCATAATGGCTTGCAATTAGATCAGGTCATCGAGTTCTACGACAAAAATATATTCGGCGTACGTGGCGCCTAACAGTTAATTTAAGCCGAAACCGCTTCGCGGGTTGGCTTAATTCCGGCGTTATCTTTGGGGGGGCGGGGAAAAAATGGCTAGGCTTCGAGTGTTCGTTTCATCCACATGCTATGACCTCGACATCCTTCGAGGCGAGTTGCGTCCTTTCATAGGTGGGCTAGGTTACGAGCCTGTTATGAGTGACTATGCGGACGTTCTGTACGATCCTCGTTCGCACACGCATGACAGCTGCCTTAAAGAGGTTCCCGGCTGTGACATGGTTGTTCTAATCATTGGTTCGCGATTCGGGGGCACTGCCGTGCCCTCAGCGCTAACTCTGATAGATTTCGACAAGGTCGCAGGTGCATCTACAAAGAGCCAGATCGCTGAGAGCAAAGAGCGCCTTTCAATCACTCAACTCGAAGTTCTTAAGGCAGTTGAGGCGGGCGTACCAATCTATACTTTTATCGACGAGCGGGTTCTGCATGATCATCATCTATACGAGAAAAACAAAGATAAGCCAGGAGTGATCGATCAAATTGACTTCCCCTCAATACAGAAGAGGGAGACTGCAAAATACATTTTCGAGTTCATCAATTTCTTGACGCATCGAACAGCCAACAATAGCACCTTCTCTTTTTCCAAGCTGGAAGATATTCGAGCACAACTGCTAAGCCAATGGTCACAGCTGTTCCAGAGACTAGTACTAGAAAGTCGTACGCAGATCCAAGAGGAGCGGCGGTACCGCGACTTCTCTGATCGAATTGAAGATCTGAAAGCAGTTGTCCTAGCTTCTCTTGCCACGCCGGATCTGCGAGATACGGCCAAGGGCGCGGTCATGTTTAGACATCTAATCGCCTTCGTGTCGAGCCTCCACTTCGTGAGCCACCGCGACGTTTTGCTTTCTAAGGATTCATGGGAGGAGGTCTTGGCCGAGGCACGAATCAAGACGATCAAGGTCATAGACCGTAAAGACAATGAGCGCATGTTCCGCCCTGAGTTATATCTCATCCTTGAAGATGGAACTTTCTACCACTGTCGTGTGAGTTTTTCTGCCTTTGATGATTTTCAGAACCAGTGGTCCGCCTTCAAGCAACTTGACACCAATGCGCAAAAAGCGATTGTTGACGCGCTTCTTGAGGACTCAGAGGGCCGAAGGTTCGGTCCAGTGAAGTACGTCGCACGCAGTTTCGACGAAGTGATGGAAGAGCGAGAAGGCATCGACTATGAACTTCGTAGCGTCGACGCTAGGGCACAAGGCTAACAATTAGTTCAAAATAACGGTGTCAGGTTCACTTAAAAAGTCGACCTGACCCCGCTCCCTGGTAATTACACTTTAAAAAATCGCTTCTCGGGAGGCGTGGGAAGGCCTAGGACGCGGCGTCGACGATGAGCTTCCACCTGGCTGGTTAATAACTTCATGGAGAGGGGGAATAATCGTGAATCAGGGTGCAACTTGGGGAAAGTGGGATCTGCACATCCACACGCCTGCATCGTATCAATGGAGCGGCAAACGCTTGCGCGATGCCGCCACAGTCGCCGACCGAGATATTTTGCTGAAGCAAGTTGTTGACGGCATCAATCGACGTCCCCCCGCTCTGAGTAGCGGCCGGGTTTAGAGTCCGGAGTTGATGATATCGGTGTTGGCCAGCTGTTGGGCATACGCAGATGGCGTCATGCCGCCAATGGCCTTCTTGGGTCGCTCCTCGTTGTATTCGCGTCGCCAGCGTTCGATCTCGGTACGCGCATGCAGCAGGGTTGGGAACCAGTGCTCGTTGAGGCATTCGTCGCGCAGCCGGCCATTGAACGATTCGACGTAGGCGTTCTGGTTTGGCTTGCCAGGCTGGATCAGCCGTAACTGCACGCCACGCGCATGTGCCCAGGCCACCATCGCTTTGCCGCAAAACTCCTTGCCGTTATCTGTGCGGATCACCTGTGGCAAGCCGCGACTGTGCGCCAGCCGATCCAGCACGCGTGTCACGCCATGGCCCGAGATTGCGCGCTCCACCTCGATGGCGATCGCTTCGTGGGTTGCATCGTCCACGATCACCAGACACTTGATCACTCGGCCTTCGGCGCTGCGGTCGAACACGAAATCCATCGACCACACCTGATTGGCCTGCGATGGCCGCAGCAGCGGCTGACGCTCTCCTATCAGCACCTTTTTGCGCTTGCGGCGCCGGACCTGCAGCTGCTGCTCGCGGTACAACCGCTCCACACGCTTGTAGTTCACGATGCGTCCTTCCTGTCGTAATTTGAGATAGATCATCCCCACACCATAACGGCGATGGCGATGCGCCAACGCACAGATGCGTTCGCGCAGTTCGACGTTGCGATCTTCGCTCGGGCAATATCGCAGCGCACTGGCGCTCATGCCGATCACTGCCAACGCACGACGCTCGCTGGCACCACGCCCGATCCACTCGCGCACCAGCATGCGACGCGCCGGTGCGCTCACCACTTTTTTCGCAGTGCATCCTTGATCAGGTCGTTCTCGAACAGCTGCTCGGCCAGCAACTTCTTCAGCCGCGCGTTCTCGGACTCAAGGTCCTTGAGCCGCTTGGCATCGGGCACGCTCATCCCGCCGAACTTGCTGCGCCACAGATAATAGGAAGCCTCGCTGAAGCCATGCCGCCGGCACAGGTCCTTGATCGCCACACCGGCATCAGCTTCGCGCAGGAAGCCGATGATCTGTTCTTCAGAAAAACGCTTCTTCACGTCCAATCTCCTCGAGTTAGGGAATTGGACTCCAAACTGAGGTGCTACTCAAAATCGGGGGGGCGTCGTAGCAACACTCCGATTCTTTGGAGACGATCTGGTGCCTGACGAGATCAGCGCGTTGCTTTCGGGCAGCCCCACAGCCTCCCAGCATAAAGGGCAAGAACTTAAGTTGAAGAACGGCGCAGTGCGCATTGCCAAGACTGGCAGCTGGAGACTGACTTCAACGCAACGCGAGCCTGAGGATCTCGAGGCACAGATTTTCGAAATCCTGAACCAGCTCACCCAAGACTTGACCGTGTGGGAACACTTGAGCAATCGCTATCAGCCCGATCTGTTCTGCGGCATCTTCATGGCTGGGAGGAATGACGGTTTAGCGCTTTCCGCTAAAGCCCTGTTGGCGCTTGGACAAAGAGGTATTTCCTTAGGCCTGGATATCTATGACCCAACCAGCTAGAGATCCTCTATCACGTTAGCAGATCTATTGAATGCCAACCTGTTTTGGGGAGCGGCTTAACCCAGAGGTCAGATGCGTGCGACTGTGCCGCCGCCCACGAAATGGGCTGGCACTCGCTCGACCCCTCGATCACGCCGCGGCGCTACCTCGATCGCACGCCCATCTCCGAGGCGTATGAGCCGATCAATATTTGGAGTTTTGTATTTAGTTTCATGCGGCAGAGCAACGCAGTCAGGAGCAACTAGTAAGTCAAATTAACTGCAGTCTTCGCCCACATCCCATCACCACGCGGCGGTCACAGGGCGTCGTGATGGCAGAACCCTTGCAACGCTGGTTCATGTCGCTCATGAGCATGGCGGCCGCGGTCGAATGCAGTCACAGACGGAAGGATCAGGCGGCGCGCGTCTTACGCCCCGCAGGGCTGGACTGCCGCCAGCGTCCATTGTCCCGGTGGCTCGCCAGCCGTGCCAAATCCTCACACCGCGCACGGTCGACGTGATAACCTGACCACCGCCATTCGGCGAAGACGGAAAACCAGGTGACCAGCCGACGCCATAGCAAGCGGCGTTGGGAGCTGTCTCGCTGAGCCACGCCTAGCGCAAGTTGCCAAGAGACATGCATGTCATTTCAACCATTACCAGGGAGGTATTCATCATGAAGCCACGTTCTATTGGCGCCACCTTTGCACTAGCTGTGGCTCTCGGCCTAGGCCTGGCTGCCCCAGCTCGCGCTCAGACCGCAGATCCTTGCTCGGTTTTTCTTTGCATGGCCGCCGTGTCCGGCTTCGGCACACCGAGTGCCGAATGCGCAGCGCCGATCGCAGCCTTCCACGCCATCCAGATATGGGACCCGCACTTCGATTCGGCGGCCACAGCGGCGGCGCGCCGGACATATCTGATGACATGTCCAGGTGTCGTCCCGGTGAATCAAGCCACCCTGGAAGCCATCATCGGGCAGTGGGGCTACACACCTTGACGGGGTTGCCCGCTGACTCAGGAATTTGCTTCTGAGCCAGCGGGAATAGCGCCACGCCCTGTTTGCCATGGACATCGCACCACACACAACACCTTTATGCGCCGTTGAGCTCCCACGCCTCGATCAGTGGGAAGTGAACGCAGTAGCGTTATATGTTCGTGCGCAGGGAGCACATTCTGCCCTGTTTTGCTCGCTCAGGTGGCTGTGCTCCCAGTGAGCGTGGCAGGCGCTATGCGCTTATCTACAACGTGAAAGAAACGGTGCCGGGGTTACCTAAAAACTTAATCTGACCCCATTATCGCCGTTGTCGTGCTTTGCAGAACTTGTCTTAATCTATCCGTCTGGTGTTATGACAGTTATTGAAATTTTTCCATCGGCTGGTGTCGGCCTTGTAAAGCTCGGCATGTCCCGCGCCGAAGTTCATGCTGTCATGGGGGCGCCTCCAACTAGCTTCAGAAAAGTTCCCACGTCTGCCTATCCTACAGACGCATGGCATCACAACGGGTTTCAGGTTTTTTATGGGGGCATCGAGCCGAGCGTGGAGTTCATAGAGCTCTCCGCGAATTGCGGATTTGAGGTTCTGTGCCTCGGCCAACGTGTATTTAGTACGCCAGCATCAAGGCTCGTCGAGAAATTCCTTGCAGTTACTCCTTTCGATCCTTTTGATAAAGAGTTGGGGTACAGCTACGTGTTTCCAGAACTTGAGCTTGCGTTGTGGCGTCCGGATATGGAAGAGCCGCAGGGAGAATATTTTTCCACGGTGGGCATCGGGTGCGTTGGCTATTTTTCACGCAAAATACCCGCTGAGAGTACGGGGGAAACCTAACTTGAAGCCAGCATGATCCCTTTCGGCGGCCCCCCAGAGCTGGATAAAATTGAAGACAGAAAGGGCAAGAAAAAGGGGGCGGGTTTAGGCCGTTAAATAGGTCTACTGGAAGCAGAGTCTGGGCAAAAAGGCGGATCGGACCTACTGGAAGCCCTTGCTCCGGCCCCAATGGCTAACCCACAAACGCCTGCCGATGATCGCGAACAAAGTCATCGAATGTATGCGGGCGCTTCCCGGTGAGCCGCTCGACCTCAAACGTGGGATCGATGTCGTGATGGCCTGCCACCACATCTGCGAATTGCACGGTCAGGCCCTTGGCCATCCATGGCGAGTTGCCGGTCGCACGCATCAATACGCGAAACACAGGCGTTGGCAGGTCGAGATAACGCACCTTGCGCCCGATGATTTTCGATAGGCGCGAGGTTGCTGCCTGCATGTCGAGCGTCTCGGGACCAGTGAGGAAATAGGTTGCACCTGCGTGCCCTTCTTCGGTCAGTACCGTGGCCGCCACGCGTGCGATGTCGCGTGTGTCGATCCACGACACGCTGCCCCGGCCGGCTGCCATCGGGAACACGCCCTTGGCGATCGGATCCTTGAACCACAGGAAATTCTGCATATACGCGGTAGGCTTGAGGATGGTCCACGCGATGCCTGAGGCGCGCAGGTGGTGGTCGATCAGGGCATGCGATTTCGCCCACGGCACCGGCGAACGCACGTTGCAATCGGATGCCGACACTTTCACGATCCGACCGATGCCGGCGCGCTTGGCTGCATCGATGGCGGCCGTCTCCTGAGCGACTTGCTCGGGAGTGGGCGGGGTAATGAGAAACAGCGTGTGGCAGCCCTGCATTGCGCCTTGCAGCGTTTCGGGTGTGTCGAAGTCGCCCAGTACGGCATCCATGCCCTTCTGCTGCAGGTTGTCCACCTGCTCGTGCTTGCGGCACATCGCGCGGAATGGCGTGCCCGCTTGCTGTAACTGCCTACACAGTTCGCCGCCGATACCACCCGTGGCACCCGATACCAGAATCATGATTGCTTTACTCCTGCAGTTTGACGATGGAACTGGAAGCGCTGGGCGCTTCACCCAGATACTCCGAGATGACAGCGCTCATCTCCTCAAGGGTGCGGACGGCATCGCGGATGCGATTGATGCCGATCTTGTCCGCAATGGCTTGATCGACGGGGGCAACGGCCTTTTCGGCGCCGCTGACGGCCTTGATGCCTGCGCGGGTAAGGACAACGAGCTTGGCGCGTAGGTGATGTGGATTCGGCTGGAACTCGACCAGCCCCTGCTCGGCAAGTACATCCACGATGCGCTGCACTGCCTGCCGGGTGAGGCCCATGTTGCGTGCAATGGAAGCAGCGGGCAGCGGCGCTGGTGCGTAACGCAGCGCGGCTAGCACCTGCCACCACGCACTGGTGAGCCCCAGGTGGGCAACCAGCTCGTTGCCAGCGCTGACCAAGCGGCCATTGGCTGCGAACACCGCCAGCGCCAACGCGCGGACATGCTCGTTGTCGGTCTGCATACGAAGGCTCTTTCTCAAGTCGACAACATGTTGTCAATTGAAAAGTGAGCTGCGTGTGATTGTGTAGCGTAAGGTCTGGTTACGAGACATGGCTCGCCACGAATGAAAAGCGGGCCGCTCGGGTACTTCGTCTTGCGAGCGCATCTATGCAATCGACGCAGACCGGCCGAGCATGCTGGTGTCGAATGCAGAGAGAATTCCCTGCAAATCAATTGAAAAATAATCAATGGAATGGTTTTAGCGGTCCATTGTCATTGGACGAGCACGCAGCGTGAATGCAGCAGAGCACGCCGTGTTCCTGGTATCGCTCAAGCGTTATGTCACATGGACGTCAGGCCCACTGATGCGCAAGGTCTGATACTGAAGGTACTTGCTCGATCCGATGCCATTGGCCAGCGAGACGAACGGCGTTGAGAGACGCGCTTGTCTTGGTGGCAGCGACCCAGCTGATGTACTCCTCAGTTGGTCGAGATGTTGGCCTGCAGTGTGTGGGTCAGGCCTCCTTACGTGGCCTCTGTCACCAAGAAGCGCACGCGATCGTCAACGGTGATGGTAGGCGCTCCACTGACACACCACAGCCGCGCTTGTTTGATTTTCGTCAACTCCACCGACACATGAAATTCGCAGTGGGGGTGCTTGACTGCATGGGTCAAGAATCGTTGCGGAGTCGCGCATGAGTGCAGTCACGGGTGGCAGGGTCGGTCGGGCAGCGTGCCGGCATGTGTCAATACGGCAAGGTTCGGTACGTGTAGGCGATGGTGCGGGGTGTGGTGAGCAAAGGCTCGCATCACTGCCAAACGGCAAGCAGGCGCTGGCTTCACTCGTAATGGCGCCCCTGCGCGCCGTTGTTCGCTGAGGGGGCGCCATGCGCATCTGTGTTCTCAATGACGCACTGAAGGACCCGACCGGGCTGGAGCAGCGCTGCGTGGCGGCACGCGAGGCTGGCTGCGATTACGTGGTGATGGCCGCGCCCTTCGAGCGCGATGCCGAAGGCCGTTTGATCGAGCCGGCGGCCGGTGCCCCGACGCAAATGCAGCGCTTGCACGAGTCGGTGCAGGCGGCGCGCCGTGCGGGGGTAAAGCTGTTGATCGATGTGCGCCTGGACGAAGTGGGCGGTGCCAGTGCGGTGGTGCGCGATAACCCACAGTGGTTCCGCGCGCGCAGCACCGCGGTTCCGGACCCGCGTCAGCCGCGTGCGACGCCGGAAGTGGCCGAAGCCCGCTTTGCCTACGCACAGGAAGGTGCGGCGCTGGTGGAATGGTGGAGTGCGCGCCTGCTGGAGTGGGTGGGCCAGGGCGTGGGTGGCTTCCGGCTGCTGCAGCCGCAGCAGGTGCCAGTACAGCGCTGGCGCGAGTTGATCGCGCGCGTGCACGCGCAGGCGCCGGAGGTGGTGTTTGCGGCGTGGACGCCGGGTCTGGGGTTGGAGGCCTTGCAGCAGCTGGCCGGTGCCGGGTTCGATGTGGCGTTTTCGTCGCTTGCCTGGTGGGATGGCCGCGGCAGCTGGTTCTTCGACGAAGACAGCGCACTGCGTGCGTTGGCCGCGCAGGTCGTTGCCGTGCTGGACGCGCCCGATGGCAAGCGCGCCGCGGCGCCCGAGCAGCATTGGCAACTGGCGCTGGCGTTGGGCGGGGCATGGCTGCTGGACGATGCGCACCTGGCGGCATTGCCATCGTCGATCCGCATCACCGACGGCCTGCCAACCAGCAATGCTGGCATGCGGTTGCGCCCGCTGCTGCGTGAGGCGACCGGGCTCACCGCGGTGGCGATCGAGCCGCTGGGCGGCTTGCCCTCCTTGTTACTGATCAACGGCGACACCCGGCATGTGGTGCCGGTGCCGGCCTCAGACCTGTTGCGGCTGCTCGGCGATGCCGAGGCCTTGGTGGCCGAAGATGGCCGCACCTTGTCCGGGGCCACGCTGGAGGCGCTGGAGCCGGGCGAAGTGCGCGTGTATCGCAGCGTGCCGGCGCGCCATGTGCTGGCCGTGCCGCGCATGCGCCCGCGTGCGCAGACCGCCGGTACCTGGCCACGCGTGTGCATCGAGTCGGTGACGCCGTCGGTGGATAACGGCCGTTTTCCGGTCAAGCGCACGGTGGGCGACCGCATTTGCGTGGAGGCCGACGCGTTCTGCGATGGGCATGACCGCATCGCGGTGGCGGTGCTGTGGCGTCCGGCAGACGCCAAGACCTGGGCCAGCGCGCCAATGCGTGCGTTGGGCAATGACCGCTGGCGGGCCGAGTTTCCGTTGGAACGCATCGGCACCTACGAATTTCGCGTGGAAGCCTGGCGCGACGTCTTCGCCACCTTGCATGCGGATCTGGAAAAGAAACGTGCTGCCAATACGGTCCTGCCGGTTGATGTGCAGGAGGCGATTGCGGCAGTGCAGGCCGCACAGGCGCGCAGCGACGGTGCACTGGCCGAGCGCCTGCAGGCAGTGCTCACCCGCATCGGTGCGCAGAGCGAACCCCTGCAGCAGCTGGCCATCGTGCTGGAGCCGGACACCGCGCAGGCGATGGCGCTGGCCGACGACAAGCCATTCCGCTCGGAATATCCGGTCACCTTCCGGGTGGAATCCGAGCGCCGCGCGGCGCACTTCGCCAGTTGGTACGAACTGTTCCCGCGTTCGCAAAGTGGCGATGCGAGCCGGCATGGCACCTTCGATGACGTCATCAAGCGCTTGCCGCACATCCGTGCGATGAACTTCGACGTGCTGTACATGCCGCCGATCCATCCAATCGGCCTGAACAACCGCAAGGGCCGCAATAACTCGGTGACGGCGGTGGAAGGCGAACCCGGCAGCCCATATGCGATCGGTGCGACCGATGGCGGGCATACCGAAGTTCACGCCGAACTCGGTGGACTGGAAGGCTTTCGCCGTCTGATCCAGGCCGCGCGTGCGCAGGGCTTGGAAGTGGCGCTGGATTTTGCCATCCAGTGCGCGCCGGATCACCCGTGGTTGAAGGAGCACAAGGACTGGTTCACCTGGCGCGCCGATGGCTCGATTCCGTACGCGGAGAACCCGCCCAAGAAATACCAGGACATCGTCAACGTCGATTTCTACGCCAGCGGCGCGGTGCCGGACCTGTGGAATACGCTGCGCGACGCGGTGCTGTTCTGGGTCAACGAAGGCGTCACGCTGTTCCGTGTCGACAACCCGCACACCAAGCCGTTCCCGTTCTGGGAATGGCTGATTGCCGATGTGCGCGGCCGGCGCCCGGATGTGGTGTTTCTCTCCGAAGCCTTCACGCGGCCAAAGATGATGTACCGCCTGGCCAAATGCGGTTTCTCGCAGTCCTACACCTACTTCACCTGGCGCAACCACAAGCACGAGCTGCAGGCCTATGTGGAAGAGTTGAACGAGGGCGTGCCGCGCGAATGCTTCCGCCCGCATTTCTTCGTCAATACCCCGGATATCAATCCGCTGTTCCTGCAGACCAGTGGGCGCAACGGCCATCTGATCCGCGCCGCGCTGGCCACCACGCTCTCAGGCTTATGGGGCATGTACCAGGGCTTCGAACTCTGCGAAGCCACCCCGCTGGCGCCGGGCAAGGAAGAGTATCTGGACTCGGAAAAATTCCAGCTGCGCGCCTGGCCCGAACGTGCGCCCGGCGACATCGTCGAGGAGATCACCCGCTTCAACCAGCTGCGCCGCATGCATCCGGAACTGCAGTCGCACCTGGGCACGCGCTTCTACCAGGCGCATAACGAGCAGGTGCTGTACTACGGCAAATTCCTGGATGCCGGCTACCTGTCGCGCAGCCGCAGCATGGTGCTGGTGGCGATCAATCTGGATCCGCACGCCGGGCAGGACGCCGATATCGAAATTCCGTTGTGGGAACTGGGCCTGCCCGATCACGCCAGCGTTGCCGTGGACGATCTGTGGGATGGCCATCGTTTCGCGTGGCACGGCAAATACCAACACATCCGTCTAGAGGCAACGCGACCGTTCGCGTTATGGCGCATCCGCGCAGGAGAGGTCGCATGAATGCAGTGGCATCGTTACAAGCCGACGCAGAGCAGTCCGCCGTGGTTGCCGACCAGCGTTGGTACAAGGACGCGATCATCTACCAGGTGCATGTCAAGTCGTTCTTCGACTCCAACGACGACGGCATCGGCGATTTTCCGGGGCTGATTTCCAAGCTGGACTACATCGCCGAACTGGGCGTGGACACCATCTGGCTGCTGCCGTTCTATCCCAGCCCGCGCCGCGACGATGGTTACGATATCGCCGAATACATGGCGGTGCATCCGGACTACGGCAGCATCGAGGATTTCGAGCAGCTGGTGGCGCAGGCGCATGCGCGCGGCATCCGTATCGTCACCGAGCTGGTGATCAACCACACCTCCGACCAGCACCCCTGGTTCCAGCGCGCGCGTCATGCGCCCGCTGGCTCGCCAGAGCGCGACTTCTACGTATGGTCGGACACCGACCAGGAATACGAAGGCACGCGGATCATCTTCTGCGATACCGAGAAATCCAACTGGACCTGGGATCCGGTGGCCGGGCAATACTTCTGGCATCGCTTCTACTCGCACCAGCCGGATCTGAACTTTGATAATCCGGCGGTGCTGGAGGCGGTGCTGGAGGTGATGCGTTTCTGGCTGGATCGCGGCGTGGATGGCCTGCGTCTGGATGCGGTGCCGTACCTGATCGAGCGCCCGGGCACCTCCAACGAAAACCTGCCCGAAACCCACGCGATCCTGCGCAAGATCCGCGCCACCCTGGACGCGGAATACCCGGACCGCATGCTGCTGGCAGAAGCCAACATGTGGCCGGAAGATACCCAGCAGTATTTCGGCCAGAATGCCGACGAATGCCATATGGCGTTCCACTTCCCGCTGATGCCGCGCATGTACATGGCCATCGCGCGCGAAGACCGCTTCCCCATCACCGACATCATGCGCCAGACCCCGGAGATTCCGGAAAGCTGCCAGTGGGCGATCTTCCTGCGCAACCACGATGAGTTGACGCTGGAAATGGTGACCGATTCGGAGCGCGATTATCTGTGGCAGACCTATGCCGCCGACCGCCGCGCCCGCATCAACCTGGGGATTCGCCGCCGCCTGGCGCCACTGCTGGAGCGCGACCGCCGCCGCATCGAATTGATGACCTCGTTGCTGCTGACCATGCCCGGCACGCCGGTGCTGTATTACGGCGACGAGATCGGCATGGGCGACAACATCCACCTGGGCGATCGCGACGGCGTGCGCACGCCGATGCAGTGGTCGATCGACCGCAACGGCGGCTTCTCGCGCGCCGACCCGGCGCAGCTGGTGCTGCCGCCGGTGATGGACCCGCTGTATGGCTTCCAGGCGGTGAATGTGGAAGCGCAGATGCGCGACCAGCATTCGCTGCTGACCTGGACCCGCCGCGTGCTCAGCGTGCGCAAGCGCTACCAGGCCTTCGGCCGCGGCAGCTTGCGCTTCCTGTACCCGGGCAACCGCCGCATGCTGGCGTACCTGCGCTGCTATCAGGATGAAACCGTGTTGTGCGTGGCCAACCTCTCGCATACGTTGCAGGCGGTGGAGCTGGATCTGTCCGAGTTCGAAGGCCGGGTGCCGGTGGACATCATCGGTGGCGGCAGCTTCCCGCCGATCGGCCGGTTGACCTATCTGCTGACGGTGCCGCCGTTCGGCTTCTACGCCTTCCAGCTGGTCAGCGAAGGCACATTGCCCGATTGGCATGTCCCCAGCCCGGTGCCGCTGCCGGATTACCGCACGCTGGTGCTGCGCAGCGATGCCGACGAAAGCGCCGCACTGCTGCCGCATCTGCCCACCCTGGAAGGCGAAATCCTGCCGGCGTGGCTATCGGCACGACGCTGGTTCTCGGCCAAGGACCAGGCGCTGCGCAGCGTGCGCATCGCGCGCCGCACGCCGCTGCCGGGCGATGAGCCGATGACGCTGCTGGAACTGGAGGTAGAGCTGGAAGACGGCCGCCACGAGCGCTACATGCTGCCGGTGGGCATCGTGTGGGAGCGCGAGCAGCCGAGCACATTGGCCGAGCAGCTGGCGCTGGCGCGCGTGCGCAAGGGCCGCGAGGTGGGCTATCTCACCGATGCGTTTGCGCTCAAGCCCATGGTGCGCGGTGTGATCGATGCGCTGCGCAGCAATGCAGCGCTGGACTTCTGCGACGGCGACGATGCCTCGCAACAGGGGCAGGTCTGTTTCGAAGCCACACCGGCACTGGCAACGCTGGATATCCCGCAAGATCCGGAGATCCGCTGGTTGTCGGCCGAACAGAGCAACAGCTCGCTGGTGGTCGCCGACAGGGCCGTGTTCAAGCTGCTGCGGCATGTGGCCGTAGGCGCGAACCCGGAGATCGAGATCGGCCGCCGCTTGACCGAGATGGGCTATGCCAATGCCGCGCCACTGCTGGGCAGCGTCAGCCGCATCGACGCGCAGGGCACCGTCACCACCATCGCGTTGTTGCAGGGCTTCATCCGCAACCAGGGCGATGCCTGGCGCTGGACGCTGGACCATCTGGCGCGCAGCTTCGACGAATACGCCACCGCGCAGACCGACGAGGCGCGCGCCGAAGCGGTCGCCGGCTACGATGCCTTCGCCGCCGTGGTGGGCAAGCGCCTGGCCGAGTTGCACGAAGCGCTGTCGCGCGCCACCGACGATGCCGACTTCGCGCCGCAACGCATCGACCTGCCCACCGCCAACGATGTGGTGGCCGGCGTGGGACGCCAGGTCGAAGAGATGTGGGACACCGTCAACGCACGCCTGGCCGGCAGCGAAGACAGCGCCGAACGCGAGGCGCTGGAGGCGGTGCTCGCCGAGCGCCCGCAGCTGGATGCCTTGCTCGCCAGGGCGCCGAGCGTGCTGGCCGATTCCTTGCTCACGCGCGTTCATGGCGATTTCCACCTGGGCCAGATCCTGGTGGCCTTCGACGATGTGGTGCTGATCGACTTCGAAGGCGAGCCGGCCAAGCCGCTGGCCGAACGCCGCGCCAAGGCCAGCCCGCTGCGCGACGTGGCTGGCTTCCTGCGCTCGCTCGATTACGCCAGCGAAGTGTCGGCACGTGGCGAGGAAGGCACCGCCGCCCGCGCGGGTGTTGGCGTGGACACGCACCTGGACGAATTTCTGGTGCAATTCCGCCGCCGCTCCACACAAGCCTTCCTGGACGCTTACCATGCCGTGCTCGACGCCAGCGCCCATCCGTGGATTGCGCCGGCGGCGTTCAATGCAGCCACCTTGTTGTTCCTGGTGGAGAAGGCTTGCTACGAAGTGCGTTATGAAGCGGCCAATCGCCCTGGCTGGTTGATGGTGCCGATCGAAGGCTTGCGACGCATCCTGCAACGCGCACGCGCCGGTGCAGGAGACACATGATGAGTGGAGTAATGACAGCAGTGAGCAATCGATGGGATCCCGGCGCGGTACGCGCCCTGGCAGAGGCGCGCCATGGCGACGCGTTCGCGGTATTGGGCGCACACCCGTCCGACAACGGGCGCTTGTTGCGCACCTATCTACCCGGCGCCGACCGGGTCAGCGCGGTGCTCGACGACGGGCAGGTGGTGGCGCTGGACGCCGGCCCGGAGCCGAGCCTGTTCGCCGGCGAGTTGCCGGCGCACGGTGGGTATCGCCTGCGCATCGGCTGGCCCGGTGGCGAGCAGGAGACCGCCGACCCGTACGCGTTCGGCCCGCAGCTCAGTGACTTCGACCTGCACCTGATCAGCGAAGGCCACCACTTGCAATTGGCCGACGCGTTGGGCGCCAACGTGGTCGAAGTGGACGGCGTGCGCGGCACGCGCTTTGCCGTCTGGGCACCGAATGCCTCGCGCGTGGCGGTGGTGGGCGACTTCAACAGCTGGGACGCGCGCCGGCATCCGATGCGGCTGCGTCACCAGGCCGGCGTGTGGGAGTTGTTCGTGCCCGACGTCGGCCCCGGCGCGCATTACAAGTACCAGCTGCGCGGTCCGCACGGGCACGAACTGCCGGCCAAGGCCGACCCGGTGGCACGCCGCGCGGAGCTTGCGCCGGGCACTGCGTCCATCGTGGCCGATCCCACGCCGCATCAGTGGAGCGACGACGGCTGGATGGCCACGCGTGCGCGCCGCCAGGCCCATGACGCGCCGATGAGCATCTACGAGATCCATGCCGGCTCGTGGTTGCGCGAAGCAGGCCTGGATCTGGATTGGGACGGGCTGGCCGATCGCCTGATTCCGTACGTGGCCGATATGGGCTTTACCCATGTCGAGTTGATGCCGGTGAGCGAGCATCCGTTCGGCGGCTCCTGGGGCTACCAGCCATTGGGTCTGTTCGCGCCGACCGCGCGTTTCGGGACACCCGATGGATTTGCGCGCTTTGTCGACCGCTGCCACCGCGAAGGCATCGGCGTAATCGTCGATTGGGTGCCGGCGCACTTTCCCACCGATGCGCACGGGCTGGCGCATTTCGACGGCACCGCGCTGTACGAGCATGCCGACCCACGCGAAGGCTTCCACCGCGACTGGAATACGCTGATCTACAACCACGGCCGCCGCGAGGTGTCCGGGTTCCTGATTGCCAGTGCGATGGAATTTCTGCAGCGCTATCACGTCGATGGCCTGCGCGTGGATGCGGTGGCCTCGATGCTGTATCGCGATTACAGCCGCAACGCCGGCGAGTGGATACCCAACATCCACGGCGGGCGCGAGAACTACGAGACCATCGCGTTCCTGCGCCGGCTCAACGAGGTGGTGCGCGAGCACACGCCGGGCGCGGTGATGATTGCCGAGGAATCCACTGCGTTTCCCGGTGTCACCGCCGACGTGGCGCACGGCGGCCTGGGCTTTCACTACAAGTGGAACATGGGCTGGATGCACGACACCCTGCATTACGCCGGGCTGGATCCGATCTATCGCCGCTACCACCACGGTGAGCTGACTTTCAGCATGGTCTATGCGTATTCGGAGCGCTTCGTGCTGCCGATCTCGCACGACGAAGTGGTGCACGGCAAGGGTTCGTTGCTGGGCCGCATGCCGGGCGACGATTGGCAGCGCTTCGCCAACCTGCGTGCGTACCTGGGTTTCATGTTCACCCACCCGGGGCGCAAGTTGCTGTTCATGGGCTGCGAATTCGGCCAACCGACCGAGTGGAACCACGACGCCGGCCTTCCGTGGCATTTGCTCGACGACCCTCGCCATCGTGGTGTGCAGACGTTGGTGCGCGATTTGAACCGGCTGTATGTGCAATACCCGGCGCTGCATGCGCACGACGACGATCCGTCCGGATTCGCCTGGGTGGTGGGCGACGATGCCGGCAATAGCGTGGTGGCGTTCCTGCGCAAGGGCAAACGTGGCGACGCACCGGTGCTGGTGGTGATCAACTTCACCCCGGTCGTGCAGCACGGCTATCGCATCGGCGTGCCACAAGGCGGCCAGTGGCGCGAGGTGTTCAACAGCGACGCCGGCATCTACGGCGGCAGCAACCTGGGCAATGGCGGCAGCGTGACGGCCGAGCAGCAATCCATGCATGGGCACGCGCAATCGCTGCCGCTGCTGTTGCCACCGCTGGGCGCCATCGTGCTGACGCCGTATGGCTGATGCTTCCTGCGCCTACCACCGGGCAAACGGCCCGGCGGTAGGCGGCAGCTGCGTCATGCCTCCAGCTTTCTTCATCGACAGGGTGGGCCATGTGCTGGCATCGCTTGCATTGCTGCGCTCCCACTCGACTGTGATGGCATGGGTCTGTGCAGGCGGACGCTTGCGCAGCAAGTCATCCAGCAGCAGGTCATCCCGATGATCACGCGCAAACACGATGATGGCGAGACGGGCACCGGTACGCGCATCGGCGTGATCTCCGATACGCATGGCCTGCTTCGGCCCGAAGCGCTTGCCGCGCTTAAGGGCTGCTCGCAGATCATCCACGCCGGCGATGTGGGCAAGCCGCAGGTGCTTGAGGCGTTGCGGGCACTGGCACCGCTGCATGCCATCGCAGGCAATATCGACGACAAGCCGTGGGCGAACGGCTTACCGCAGACGCTGGATCTGCACATCGCTGGTGTGCGTATCCACGTGCTGCACGATCTGAAGACGCTGGCACCGCAGGTGCAGGCGGATGTGGTCATCAGCGGCCATTCGCACAAGCCGTCGGTGCACATGCACGATGGGGTGCTGTACCTCAATCCGGGCAGCGCCGGGCCGCGTCGCTTCAGTCTGCCGATCAGCGTGGCCATGCTCTGGCTGGGCGATGGCGCGCCGCGCGCGCACGTGCAGCCATTGGCCCTTGGCTGAGTCCGCTGACTTGGCATGCACATCGGCGGGGCCATGCTCGTGGGCCACGTTGTTGCAAGGGATTCCCCATGAATACACGTCGCCAATTCCTTTCTGCTGCCGCGGCCGGTACTGCGGCATTGGCCGCTGCACCGTTGATGGCGCAATCGTCGGCGCCCGGCAGCGTGATGCCCACGCGCGGGAAAACCGATGCGGGCGCATTGCCGACCAATCCGCGCGTCGAGGGCGCACGCTACCGGCCTCGCAGTCGTCTCGGCTTCGGTGGCGTGGCCATCGGCAATGGCTTTGCGCCTGCCACCGACGCCCAGAGCGAGCAAACGCTGGCAGCGGTATGGGAATCGGGCGTGCGGTATTTCGATACCTCGCCTTGGTACGGGCTGGGCTTGTCGGAGCGACGTACCGGCCATCATCTGCACAACCATCCGGCCGACGATTACGTGGTGTCGACCAAGGTCGGGCGCCTACTCACCGCGACCGACACGCCGCCCAAGACGATGTGGCAGCAACCTTCGCCGTTCGACTATCGCTACGACTACAGCGCGTCCGGTGTACGGCGCTCGATCGAAGACAGCCTGCAGCGTCTGGGGGTGTCGCAGATCGACATCGCGTATATCCACGATCTCTCGCCGGAGAACGAAAAAGACCTGGGCATGCCATGGGAGCAGCGGTTCGCCGAGGCGGTGAAGGGCGCGATGCCGGAGCTGACCAAGATGCGCAAGGAGGGCTTGATCAAGGCCTGGGGCTTTGGCGTCAATCGTCCTGAGCCGGCCTTGCGCGCAATCGAAGAAGCCGACCCCGACATCTTCCTGCTCGCCTGCCAGTATTCGCTGCTCGACCATGCGCAGGCCTTGCATGACACCTTCCCGAAGATCGCAAAGCATGGCGCCTCGGTGGTGGTCGGTGCGCCATTGTTGGCTGGCTATCTGGCCGGGCGCGAGCGGTATCTCTACGACGGCACCATTCCGCCATGGGCGCCTGCCAAGCGGCAGAAAGCGCTGGCCATCTGCGACCGGCATGGCGTGGATCTACGCACCGTTGCGCTGCAATTTGCTGCAGCTCCGCAGGTGGTGTCGGCGGTGATTCCCGGTGCGCGCACGGCCGAGCAGGCCCGCGCCAATGCAACCTCGATGCAGGTGGCGATTCCGCCGGCACTGTGGGAAGCGCTCAAGCGCGAAGGCGTGATGGAGGCAGACGCGCCGGTGCCCGCGGCGCGTTGAGGGCCGGGCCCGCGCGCAGCGCATGGTGTTTGCGCTGCATGGCAATCAAAACGTCCCGCGTTGAATGAACGGCGCTTGTTGATACAACACGCGCTCGCCACCACGTGGATCCAGTTCCAACCGGCTCGGCGTATCGAACACCAGCGTTTCGCGCCGTTTCAAGGAGTAGGGCCGCCAGTGCGGCGCACCGCGGCGGTTGGGTTCGCCATGCCGGGCAAACGCAATCAGCGCTTCGCTCATTTGCTCGGCCATGCGCTGCGCATCGGCACCATCGCCGGTGCGCGAGCCCGGCTGGCGCACGTTGTCGAACACCAGCGGAATATCCAGGGTATGGAAGGCGCCGAACTTGCCGCCATCCAGCGGCGAACCCCAATCCAGTTGATAGACCCAGGTGGGCGCGCCCTGACGGGCACGCGCCTCGGCTTCTTCGACAGCGCCGCGCCACGAGCGGCCGGCGGTGGTGGCTGCGAAGAACACCTGCGACGGCGTGTACTGCGGATAGAGCCGCCGATATTCGGCAATGACCACCTGCGGCAACAGGTCCACGTATTGCTGCGCCTCCAGCCTGGCCGGCAGCTCGTCCCAGCTCAGCGCGAAATTCTTCGCATCGTTACCGAGAAAGCCGCGTGTTTCATCGCGCGTATTGCCGATCACCATCGGGATGCGGGCCGACTGCACCGGCGCAGTTGGCCAGAACGGATGCACCGGCACGTTGCGCGCGTCCAGCACCGGGCCGAAATACAGCGCGGTGTTTTCCACCCGCGAAGGGTCGCGCACACGTGCGGCGGCCAGCAGCTGGGCCACAGGTAGCGTGCGCATGCGCGCGATCTCGCCTGGCGCAATCTTTAACGCATCGAGCAACAGTTGCGCGCGCTGGGTGGCCGCACGCGGCCCGGCCACGGTGACCTGTTGCCCGCTCATGGTCCAGGCGCGATGAAAGAGCCCGCGCGCGGCCGGCATCGCCATCAGCGTGGCGATCTTGGCGCCACCGCCCGATTGCCCAAACACCGTGACATTGTTGGCGTCGCCGCCGAATTCGGCCGCATGCTGGCGCACCCATTGCAGGGCCTGGATCAGGTCCAGCTGCCCGGCATTGCCGGAGTCGGCAAAACCGGCATCGCCCAGCTGCGCCAGCGACAGGTAGCCAAACAGATTGAGCCGGTGATTGACGGTGACCACCACCACATCGCCGCGCTTGCACAGGCGCACGCCGTCGTAGAGCGGGTCGCTGCCGGAGCCGGTGGTGTAGCCGCCGCCGTGGATATAGAACAACACCGGCCGCTTGCCGCCATCGCGCAGGCCAGGTGTCCACACATTGAGGAACAGGCAGTCCTCACTGGTGGGCTCGTTGGCCTTGAGCTGCGGCGCCGCTGCACCGAATCCGCTGGCATCGCGCACGTGGTGCCACGGCGTCTCCGGCAACGGCGCCTGGAAGCGACGCGGGGCAGTGTCGCCGCCATACGGGATGCCCTTGAACACGCAGACGCCCTGGTCGCGGTAGCCGCGCAGCGCGCCGCCACGCACGCGTGCCAGCGGCGCGCCATCGTCGCGTGGCGGCGCAAGTACGGCCGCGGCAGCGAAGCCGGGAAGCGTTGCTGCCGCAGTCGCGAGCAGGCCACCACGCAGCAGCGTGCGGCGTCGCGTGTCGGGGGTGGCTTGGGTCGTCATCGCGCCATCTCCTTCGCCGGTGAAGGTGGTGCAGGCTTGGCTACAGGCGGCTGCGGCTTGGTGACATGCGCGATCCAGGCTTGCGCCAGCTGCGGCCATGCGGACACGGTAAGACCGCTGCCGCTGGCAGCACCGAAACCATGGCCGCCCTGCGGGAATACGTGCAGCTCGCTGGGCACCCCGGCGCGCAGCAGCGCAGCGTGCATCAGCAGGCTGTTGCGCACCGGCACCACGCTGTCGTCCTGCGCATGCAGCAAAAAAGTGGGTGGCGTGTGCGCGTCCACGTGCAGCTGCGGCGAATAGGCCTGCACCTGCGCCTGGCTCGGGGCGCTGCCGATCAGGCGTTCGCGTGAGCCTTTGTGCGCGTTGGCGCTATCCATGTCGATCACCGGGTAGATCAGCAACTGGAAGTCCGGTCGTGCGCTCAGTGCATCGGCCGCGTCGATGGGCGGATACACCCGCGCGGCGTAACGCGTGCCCAGGCTGGCGGCGACATGGCCGCCGGCCGAAAAGCCCATCACGCCCACGCGTTGCGCATCGATGCCATAGCGCGCCGCATTGGCGCGGATCAGCCGCAAGGCACGTTGCGCATCGGCCAGCGGCACGTCGGCGCTGTTCGGGTGGCCTTCGCCCGGCAGCCGGTAGCGCAGCACGAACAGGGTGATGCCGGCGGTGTCGACGAAACCGGGCACCAGCGCGCTGCCCTCGTTGTCCAGCACGATGCGTTGATAGCCGCCGCCAGGCGCAACCAGCAGGGCGGTGCCATTGGGCTGTTTGGGCCGGTAGACCACCAGGTACGGCCTACTGACCTGCTGGATGTAGCGATCCGGCTGCGCCGGGTCGCTGCTGCGCTCGACGATGCGCTGCGGTTGCGGCAGCGCCGTATCCCCCGGTGCCAGCGGCGTTGGCCACAGCGCGATCCGGCTGGCCTGTTCGGCGGCAGTGTCGGCGCTCGGTCGCTCGGCCGCCGGCGCGGGGCGCGCCAGCAGCACGCCCAGCACAACGAGCGCCAGGCCATGCCGCGTGGCGCGCGAAAGCGCGGTCAAAGCCCGCGTTTGGCGTGTCTGTTCCATTCACCCCTCCCAGGGCCACTTCGTCACCGCGACCACAATGCCGCAGTGCACATTGCCAATGACACCGGTTTACCATATACAGCACACCGTGCCGCTGTCGATTGGCAGTGCAACAAGACACCTATCGGGGAGACACCCTTGAGCAACGACGCCGCCACTCCGCCACCGTCCACATCCACGCTGTCCGCCATCGCCCAGCGCTTTGTGGAAGCACGCCGTGCAGGGGCATCGCTGCCTGACTTTCCCGGGCAAATCCCCGACGATCTGGTCACCGCCTACCAGGTGCAGGACATCGCCATCAGCCAATGGCACGACCATGTCGTGGGCTGGAAGGTGGGGTATATCGCCGCCGAGCGCCGCGATGCATCCGGCGACGAGCGCCTGCTTGGCCCGATCTTCTCGCAGAAGGTTTGGAATGCTACCGGTGGAACAACCGAGTTCCCGATCTTTGTCGGCGGCTTCGGCGCGGTGGAAGCCGAATATGTGCTCGTGCTCGGCGCCGATGCCCCGGCCGAGCAGACCCACTTTACCCCGGAGCAGGCCGCGCAGGTGCCGGCCACCTTGTTCATCGGGGTGGAAATCGCCAGCAGCCCGCTGGCCACCATCAACCAGTTGGGCCCGCGGGTGGTGATTTCGGACTTCGGCAACAACAACGGCCTGATTCTGGGCCCGGAAGTGACCGATTGGCTGGCGCGCGACGAGGCTGCGCTCACTGCGCAGACGCTGATCGACGACCAGGTGGTCGGCACCGGCGGCGCCACCACCTTGCCCGGCGGCCTGCGCGCGGCCTACGCATTCGCGCTCAGCCGTTCGGCACAGCGCGGGCGTCCGCTCAAGCGCGGTGATCTGATTGCCACCGGCAATGCCACCGGTATCCACGACATCGAAGTGGGGCAGCGTGCCCTGATTCGCTTCGCCGGCATCGGCGATATTTCCTGTACGGCTGTGTCCGCCAGTTGACGGCGGCCCCCGTGACCAGACGCTTGGGAGGGCGCCAATGATCACACGCAGACATTTTCTTGGTGCCGGGCTCGGCGCCGCGGCTGCCGCCCCCTGGTTGGGTGCCGGCGCCACCACGCCGATTCCCGGCGGGCAGTTGCTCACCGCCACCGATGTGCACGTCGGCGATTACCCCACCGTGGAAGCGGTGCGCTGGTTCGGCAAGCAGCTGGAAGAACGCACCCATGGCCGGCTCAAGCTGCGCCAGTACCACTCCGGCCAACTGGGCCGCGAGTCGGAGGCGATCGACATGGCGCGCTTTGGCGCCATCGACATCACCCGTGTGTATTCGGGCGCGTTGAACAACACCTTCCCGCTCACGCAGGCGCTATGCCTGCCGTATGTGTTCGATTCGGTACCGCATCTGCGCCGGGCCATCGACGGGCATGTCGGCGACAGCGTGCTGCGCAGCTTCGAGCAGCGCGATCTGGTCGGTCTTGCCATCTACGATTCGGGCGCGCGCTGCTTCTACAACACCAAGCATCCGCTGCATCGCCCGGAAGATCTCAAGGGCCTGAAATTGCGGGTGGCCTCGTCGGACATCTTCCTCAAGCTGATGCGCATGCTGGGCGCCAACCCCACGCCGATGTCGCTGGGCGAGACGTTCTCGGCGATGGAAACGCACATGATCGACGGTGCGGAAAACAACATGCGCAGCTTCCAGTCCAGCCGGCATTTCGAAGCCGCGCATTACTGGTCGCAGAGCGAACACTCCTACGCGCCGGACATCCTGGTGATGTCGCGCCAGAGTTTCCAATCGCTGAGCGCGGCCGACCGCGGCCTGGTGGTGGAACTGGCGCGTGCCTCGGTGCCGGTGATGCGCAACTTGTGGGATGCCTCCGAGACGGTGGCGCGCAAGCAGGTCATCGACTACGGCGTGAAGCTCAACCAGGTCGACATGCCGGCGTTCCGCGCCGCCGCTGCCCCGCTGCTGGCCGAATACCGCAAGCAGCCGGAGATCGAAGCGCTGTACCGCCGCATCCGCGATTTCGCATAGAGGTGACCCGATGACCGAACCTGAGACTGTTGCCGTCCCGGTCGCGCCGTTGCAGCGCGCGCTGGACCGCGTTTCCGATATCGCCGTGGGCGTGGCCTCCTTGGCGCTGCTGGGCCTGGTGGTCGTGCAGGGCTGGCAGGTGTTTACCCGCTACGTGCTCAACGACTCGCCCAGCTGGACCGAGCCGGTAACCCTGTTGCTGCTGAGCACCGCCCTGAGCCTGGGCGCGGCGGCCGGCGTGCATACCAACCGCCACTTCGGCTTCTACCTGCTGGGCGAACACGTGCCGCTGCTGGTGCGCAAGATGTTCGAAGTGATCCGCCCGCTGATGATCATGTCCATTGGCGCGGTGCTGGCGTGGTGGAGCGCGGCGCTGCTGTTGGACGGGCTGGATATCAAGATGGCCGGTGCGCAGATGCCGCAGAGCATCAACTACCTGCCGCTGTCGATCGGCGGTGCGCTGATGGTGCTGTTTGCCGTGTTCAAGTTGTGGCGTGTGCTGCGCCCGGTCCATGCTGGAGGAGTGCGCTGATGGGCATCGCCATGTTGTTGGGCACCTTCGTGGTGCTGCTGTTGATCGGCGTGCCGGTGGCCTACGCCCTGGGCGCGGCGGCACTGGCCACGCTGCTGTATCTGGACCTGCCCACGGTAGTGCTGGTGCAGCAGATTTCTGCCGGTAGCGGCTCGGCGTCGTTGATTGCGATCCCGCTGTTTATCTTCGCCGGCGAGTTGATGTTGCGCGGTGGCATTTCCGAACGCCTGATCGCCTTGGCCTCGTCGTTGGTCGGGCGTGTGCGCGGCGGTCTGGGCCAGGTCAGCGTGCTGTCGTCGCTGTTCTTCGGCGGCGTCTCCGGCTCGGCGATTGCCGATGTCTCGGCGGTGGGCGGCACCATGATTCCGCAGATGATCAAACGCGGTTACGACCGCGATTACGCGGTGAACGTGAGCATGACCGCTGCGCTGGTGGCCTTGCTGGTGCCGCCTTCGCATAACCTGATCCTGTTCTCGGCCGCAGCCGGCGGCGGCTTGTCGATTGCCGATCTGTTCGCGGCCGGCATCTTTCCGGCGTTGTTGATGACCGCCGCGATGATGGTGACCGGCTATGCAGTGGCGCGTCATCGCGGCTACGGCACCGAAGCCTTTCCCGGTTGGCGTGCGGTGGCCCTGCGCCTGATCGGTGCGCTGCCCGGCCTGGGGTTGGTCGGATTGATCTTCATCGGGATTCGCGCCGGCATCTTCACCGCGGTGGAAAGCGCCGCCATTGCCGTGGTGTACGCATTGATCGTCACCGCATTGCTGTATCGCCAATTGCGTTGGGCCGAGTTCTTCGCGGCGGTGACGCATGCGGCGCGCACCACCGGCGTGATCCTGTTCGTGATCGCCACCGCTGCGGTGTTCGGCTGGTTGCTGGCCTATCTGCAGGTGCCTGCGGCAGCGGTGAAGTTCCTGCAGGCCATTGCCGACAGCAAGAACATGGTGCTGTTGATGATCGTGGTGATGCTGCTGTTGCTGGGCATGTTCATGGACTTGGCGCCGAAGATCCTGATCTGCACGCCGATCTTCCTGCCGGTGGTGAAGGCCTACGGCATCGACCCGATTCACTTCGGCCTGGTGATGGTGCTGGCCGGCGGTATCGGCCTGATCACGCCGCCGATCGGCTCGGTGTTGTTCATCGGTACTTCCATCGGGCAGATCACCATCGCGCAAAGCATGCGCACCATCTGGCCGTTCTGGCTGGCGGCGTTGTGCGTGCTGTTGATCGTGGCGTTTTTCCCTGAGTTGTCGCTGTGGCTGCCGCGCGCCCTGCGCGCCTGAGCCGGGGCGATTGCGTGATTGCGTAACGGCAGACGGGCGGTCGGTACGGCTTGTTCGCGTGGTAACGAGCGCCTGCCATCCACATGCAGGCGCGTCAGGCGTCGCTGCCGGCGGGAGGCTGTGCCGCATCTGGTTAACCGGTGGCATTGCGCGCCATCGTGGTAAAGCCCGGCATCCGGGACTAGGAGAGAGCATGCGTGTGCGTCCCATTTCATCCCGATGGCGTTGGCTGATGGCCGGCGGCTTGCTGCTGTGCGCCGGCCTGAGCACTGCGGCGGACTGGAAGCGCGGTATCGAGCACCAGCGCATCGCCGACCAGGGCGATGGCAGCTTTCTCAATCCGGTGCTGGCCGGCGACCATCCCGACCCGTCGGTGCTCAAGGATGGCGATGATTACTACCTCACGCTGTCGTCGTTCGATGCCTACCCGGGCCTGCCGATCTGGCACTCGCGCGATCTGGTCAACTGGCAGCCGCTGGGCCACGCCATCACCCAGAACGTGGGCGCGATCTGGGCGCCGGATCTGATCAAGCACGGCAAGCGCTACTACATCTACTTCCCGGCGCGGCGCGGCGACCAGGGCGAGCGCAGCAATTTTGTGGTCTGGGCCGACGACATCAAAGGCCCGTGGAGCGCGCCGATCGACATCGGCCTGGGCAAATACATCGACCCCGGCCATGCAGTGGGCGAGGACGGCAAGCGTTACCTGTTCCTGAGCGGCGGCGATTACGTGCAGCTGTCCGATGACGGCCTGAAGGTGGTCGGCACCCCCAAGCACGTCTACGACGGCTGGAAATATCCGGAAAGCTGGGACGTGGAAGGCTACGCCCAGGAAGGCCCCAAGATCACCCGCCACAACGGCTGGTACTACATGACCACCGCCGTGGGCGGAACCGCCGGCCCGCCGACCGGGCACATGGTGATCACTGCGCGTTCGCGCTCGATCCACGGCCCCTGGCAGAACGCGCCCAACAACCCGATCACCCGCACCAGGAGCGCGCAGGAGCCGTGGTGGTCGCGCGGCCATGCCACCCTGGTGGAGGGCACCGACAAGCGCTGGTGGATGCTCTACCACGGCTACGAAAACGGCTACTGGACGCTAGGCCGGCAGGCGCTGCTGGACCCGATCGAATGGACGCCCGATGGCTGGTTCGTCGCCAAGGGTGGGGACCTGGGCACGCCGCTGAAAAAGCCCAGTGGGCAGGCCCTGCCGCACGGGTTGGCGTTGTCGGACGATTTCCGCGCCAGCACGCTCGGCCCGCAGTGGGCGTTCTTCAATCCGGCCGCCGACGAGGCCAAGCGCCTGCAGGTGGGCAATGGCGTGTTGCGGCTGCAGGGCAAGGGCAGCGCGCCGCGCGACGCTTCGCCGCTGACGGTGATCGCCACCGACCCGGCCTACCAGTTCGAAGTGCAGATGACCGTGTCACCGGGCGGACAGGGCGGGGCGTTGCTGTTCTACAGCGACAAGCTCTATGCCGGCGTCGGCAGCAATGGGCAACAGTTCGTCATGCATCGCTACGGCGAGGAACGCCCGGCCACGCTGGCGCCCAGCACCAACGGCGGCACGCTATGGCTGCGCGTCACCAACAACCGCCACATCGTCACCATTCACAGCAGCACCGATGGCAAGGCCTGGACCAAGTACCCGGTGCAGATGGAAGTGTCCGGTTACCACCACAACGTGGCCGGCAAGTTCCTGGCCCTGAAGCCGGCGCTGTATGCCGCAGGCCCCGGCCAGGTGGAATTCCGCAATTTCCGCTACCGCGCCCTGGACTGACCGTTCTGCATCGGCGGGCATGTCGTGGCGCTGCCTGCTGTGGCGGGCCCGTCACGGCGGACCCGGTGCAGCGGCAGGCTTCGCTCAGGTCTGCCGGCCGTCGGGCCGGTAGAATCCAATCAACTTTACTGGTTGACCGCTATGCCCGCCCGCAAGATGCCTGAAGAGGGAATGCCTGGCCTGCCGAAGGGTCGGGTCGCAACGATCAACGATATCGCGCGGATGTCGGGCGTGTCCAAGAAGACCGTCTCGCGGATCATCAACAATTCGCCGCTGGTACGGCAGGACACGCGCGAGAAGGTCGAGGCGCTGATGCGCGAGGTCGGCTATGCGCCGGACCCGCTCGCGCGCGGGCTGGCGTTCCGCCGTTCGTTCCTGATCGGCATGGTCTACGACAACCCCACCGCGCAATACATCGTGGACATGCAGTACGGCGCGCTGGACGCGCTGCGCGGTTCCAGCTTCGAACTGGTGGTGCACCCCTGCGACAGCCGCAGTCCCGGCTATATCGAAGGCGTGCGCCGCTTTGCGCAGGCGCAGAAGCTGCACGGCGTGATCCTGGTGCCACGCGCTTCCGAAGACCAGGCGCTGGCCGACATGCTGGCCGAGATCGGTTGCCGCTACACCCGCATCGCCTCGATCGCGCTGGACACCACCTCGCAGACGGTGGTCACCCACGACCGCGACGGGGCAGCGGAGGCGGCCGATTACCTGCTTTCGCTGGGCCACCGCGACATCGCCCTGGTCACCGGCCCCAGCGCCTACCGCTCCTCGATCGAGCGCACCTCCGGCTTTGCCGACGCGCTGACCCGGCGCGGCATCGAACTGCCGCCCGAGCGCATCGTCGAAGCCGGTTACACCTTCGAATCGGGCGTGGCGGCGGCCGAAAAGCTGCTGCTGGGCAAGAAGCGCCCCACCGCCATCTTCACCGGTAACGACGAAATGGCCGCCGGTATCTACAAGGTCGCCCTGCGCGCCGGCATCAGTATCCCGCGCCAGCTCTCGGTGATCGGCTACGACGACAGCTCGCTGGCCTCGCGGCTGTGGCCGCCGTTGACCTCGGTGCGCCGCCACACCCGCGACACCGGCCGCACCGCCGCGGCGATGCTGATCCAGCCCGACAACGCGCCGCAGCTGCCCATCGCCAGCGTGCGGCCGCACCTGATCGTGCGCGACTCCTGCCAGCCGCCGGAAGATTGAGCTACTTGGTCCTGGCGGAAGAGGAACAAAGCCCCTCTCCCGCCTGCGGGAGAGGGGTTGGGGTGAGGGTAAGGCGGCAGGCAGCCAATTTAGAAAGCTCAGGCTTGCGCCGGAAGGCAATAGGCCACCACCCACAAAGCAAGCTGTGCTCTTCAACACAGCGCGCAGCCTCGTACCCTCATCCGCCCCTGCGGGGCACCTTCTCACGATGGGAGAAGGGAGTTGGTAGTCCGTGCGTCCACCGACACCGTCTTTCGTGCACTGCGCAATGACACCGGTTAACCAGAGTCGGTAGACTAGCCCCGTGCAAGCCCACGTTCCCCCTTGCTTGCCTTGGAGAAGTGCCATGTCCCTGTACTGCAAAACGCACTACGCCACCCATCCCGACGCCATCAAGGGCGCCAGCAACGACGCGCTGCGCGAGCTGTATCTGCTTGATGGGCTGTTCGTGGACGACGCGGTGACGCTCAAGTACACCCACTACGAGCGCTTCGTGCTCGGTGGCGCCGCGCCGCTGGGCAAGACGCTGGAACTGCCCAGGCAGACCGAGCCCGCCTCGGCCGCGGGGCATCCGTTCCTGGAGCGTCGCGAGCTGGGCGTTCTCAATGTCGGCGCAGGCACCGGCACGGTGACCGTGGACGGCACCGCCTACACGCTGGGGCCCAAGGACGGCCTGTACGTGGCGATGGGCAGCACCGATGTCAGTTTTGCCTCCGCAGACGCGGCCAACCCGGCCAAGTTCTATCTCGCCTCCACGCCGGCGCATGCGCGCTTTGAGACCAAGCAGCTCTCGATCAAGGATGCGGTGGCACTGGAGCGCGGTGCGCTGGAAACCAGCAACGAGCGCACCATCTACCAGTACATCGTGCCGGCCACCTGCCAGTCCTCGCAGCTGTTGCTCGGCCTGACCGTGCTCAAGCCCGGCAGCGTCTGGAACACCATGCCGCCGCATCTGCACGACCGCCGCAGCGAGGTGTATTTCTATTTCGACCTGGGCGCCAACGACCGCGTCTACCACTTCATGGGCGAACCCGATGCGCAGCGCCACATCGTGATCCAGAACAACGAAGCGGTGGTGTCGCCGCCGTGGTCCATCCACATGGGTGCCGGCACCAGCAATTACGCCTTCATCTGGGCAATGGGCGGCGAAAACCTGGATTACACCGACATGCACGTGCTGGACATCTGCCAGCTCAAGTAAGGCCTGCATCGACGTGCCGGCACCCACCAGGCCAGACATGACGCCGCCTTGTGCGAGGCGAGCGCCAACAACGCTGGCGCGACCCAGTTGGGCGCCGGCGTTGCAGCAGTTCGTACAACCCGGCCGCGCGCTACGCGGCTTACTCATCACACCACGGCACATCCAGCAGGAGCGATAAGGTAATGAGCAATCCGTTCAGTCTCGAAGGCAAGGTCGCACTGGTCACCGGTGCCAATACCGGCCTGGGCCAGGGCATCGCATTGGCCTTGGCCGAGGCAGGTGCCGACATCGCTGCCGCCGGCATCCAGGCGCCCACCGAGACCGAAGCCAAGGTCAAGGCGTTGGGCCGCCGCTTCATCGCCATCGAAGCCAACCTGATCAGCATCGAGCCGGTGCAGCGCATCATCGAGGAGACCATCGCCGGCCTCGGCGGGCTGGATATTCTGGTCAACAACGCCGGCCTGATCCGTCGCACCGATGCGGTGGATTTCAGCGAGCAGGACTGGGACGACGTGCTCAACGTCAACCTGAAATCGGCCTTCTTCATGGCGCAGGCCGCAGGCCGTCACTTCATCGCGCAGGGCCGCGGCAAGATCATCAACATCGCCTCGATGCTGTCGTTCCAGGGCGGTATCCGCGTGCCGTCCTACACTGCCAGCAAGTCCGGCATCGCCGGCATCACCCGCCTGCTTGCCAACGAATGGGCCAGCAAGGGCGTGACCACCAATGCCATCGCACCGGGCTATATGGCCACCGACAACACCGCGCAGCTGCGTGCCGACGAAGACCGCAACAAGGCCATCCTGGACCGCATTCCGGCCGCGCGCTGGGGCGTGCCGGCCGACCTGGGCGGCACCGCGGTGTTCCTGGCCAGCAGCGCGTCGGACTACGTCAACGGCGCCATCATTCCGGTCGACGGTGGTTGGCTGGCGCGCTAAGCGCTCGCCTCTGTACGGCTCTCCTTCTCCCATTGGGAGAAGGTGCCCGAAGGGCGGATGAGGGTCGGGGTGCATGCACATGACCAGACGCGTCCCGCAGCTCCGACACGTTCTTCAGAACCTGATCGCTCACCGACAATGCACCTGAAAGCGAATCAAGACCGCACCCAGGCGCGCACACCAACCGACTCCACAGTCGACACAACTTCCCCAAACCAATCGGAACATCCCCATGAAAATCGCACTCATGAATGAGTTTAGCCAGGCCGCCAAGAACCCGGTGATCCTGCAGCAGCTCAACGAGGTCGCCAGCGAGCAGGGCCACAGCGTGTTCAACGTCGGCATGGACGGCGACAACGACCACCGCCTGACCTACATCCACCTGGGCATCGTCGCCAGCCTGCTGCTGAACTCCAAGGCGGTGGACTTCGTGGTTGCCGGTTGCGGCACCGGCCAGGGCGCGATGATGTCGCTCAACGCGCATCCGGGCGTGTTCTGCGGCTACTGCATCGAGCCGACCGACGCCTACCTGTTTGCCCAGGTCAACAACGGCAACGCGCTGTCGCTGGCGTTTGCCAAGGGCTACGGCTGGGGCGCGGAAATCAACGTGCGCTACATCTTCGAAAAGGCCTTCAGCGGCGAGCGTGGCATGGGTTACCCGGCCGAGCGTCGCGAATCGCAGCAGGCCAACGCCGGCATCCTGACCCAGCTCAAGCAGGCCACCGCCAAGTCGTACCTGGACGGCCTGCGCGCCATCGACCCGGAACTGATCAAGCAGGCCATCGGCGGCGAGCGCTTCCAGCAGTGCTTCTTCGACAACGCCCAGGATGCTGAAATCCGCAACTTCGTTGCCGGCCTGCTGGGCAAGACCGAAGCTGCTGCAGCAGCTGCGTAATTAGTCGGTGCGTTTTAGCCCCTCTCCCGCCGGGAGAGGGGTTGGGGTGAGGATAAGGCGGAAGACAGCTGGCTTGAACGGGGGAGGCTTGAAGGGCTTGAGAAGACAGGACGGCCGTCCTGCATTTCCTTGCCGCCGCATCCTCATCCGCCCTTCGGGCACCTTCTCCCGATGGGAGAAGGAAACAGCGTCGCGTCCTTAGCATTGTTCCCGGAGCCCATCATGCGTCTGCTGCTGTTCGCATTGCTGCTGCTCTTTGCATGCATCGCCCACGCCGCACCACAGCGCATTTTTATCGCTGGCGATTCCACTGCTGCCCAATACGGCGCCGAGCGCGCGCCGCAAGCCGGTTGGGGCCAGCTGCTGCAGGACTGGTTCGACCCGGCGCAATGGCAGGTGCGCAATCACGCCAAGGGCGGCCGCAGCACGCGCAGTTTCATCGCCGAAGGGCGGCTGGATGCCATCGCAAAAGAACTGCAGCGCGGCGATGTCTTGCTGATCCAGTTCGGCCATAACGATGCCAAACGCGAAGACCCCACGCGCTACACCGATCCCACGACCGACTACGTGCAGTTCCTGCGCCGCTATGTCGCCACTGCGCGCGACAAAGGCGCGACGCCCATCCTGATTACGCCGGCCGCCCGGCTGTTGTACGACTTCGGCGCGTTGCTCGACACCCACGGTCGCTACACCTTGGCGATGCAGCAACTCGCCGCGCAGGAACACGTTGGCTTGATCGATCTCAACGCCAGTTCCAGCGACTGGATTCGCGCACTCGGCGAGCAGGCGGCCAAACCGTATTTCCTGTTCGTGCCCGAACAGGGCAAGGCCGACGGTACCCACTTCAGCCGCGCCGGCGCGACCGCCATCGCCTGCCTGGTGGTGCACGGTTGGTTGCAGCTGCAGCCGGCGCTCAAGGCGCAGCTGCAGCGCGACGCCGATTGCGGTGCTGCGCCCGACACCAGCGCGCAACGCGCCGCGCAGGCGCATCCCTCGCTGGTGGTGCACGAGCGCGATCTCGCCCGCGAACAGCCCGGCCCGCATGGCGGCGCCGGCCCGACCACGGCGTATCCGTTCTTCGCAGATGCACCGGCGCTGAAATTCGTGCTGCGCAAACGCGTGCTGCACAAGGGCGCCGGCATCGGCCTGCATCTGCACGACAAGGATGAGATTTATTACATCGTCAGTGGGCGCGGTTTATATGCGCTGGACGGAAAGCAATACAACGTCGCCGCTGGCGATGCGTTGTTGACGCGGCCGGGCAGCACGCACGCCTTGCAGCAAACCGGCGAAGAACCGCTGGTGCTGTTGCTGGCGTACACCGCATCCAAGTAGCCCTCGCGCCCCAGACAGCGCAGCTGCAACGAAGCGCTGCGTTTTTCAAATGGGCTGAGTTGTCATCAGGCACGGCCAGCCTGCGAGTCGCCTGCTTCCACGTGCAGATGGCTGCAGCGGATCAGCGGCAGGAGCCAGCGACGGCAGACAGCCGATCACGCCGGCGCACAAACCATGTCAGGGGTGGTCGCGGCCGACATCCAGCGATGCAAGCTTTCCAGCACCGTCAGGCCTTATCCACCCCGTAGTGCGTCAGCCCCAGGCGCGCCAGTTCGGCCGAGCGGCGGTAGTAGACCTCTTCCCACCCGTCCACGCGTTGGCGGTCGGTGTCGCTCATGGCATCGAGAATGTCTTCGATGCTGAGCAGATTCGGATCTTCTTCCAGGCGCTCGAACACCGCGCCCAGGCCCTCGATGGCTTGACGCGCTTGCGCCGCGCCCATGGCGGCCAGCCCCCGCAAAGCATCGCTGCGGGTCGCCGCATCCCAGCGGTCGAAATAGCGGGCGTAGCCGCTCTCGTTCATGTCCGCATCCAGCCGCGCCAGCGCGATCAGTTGGCGTTCGCCCGGCGACAGCGCATCCATGCGCCCGCGCAACTGGGCGAGCTTGGCCTGGGCGCGGGCAGCGCGGCGGCGCCACAGCAACTCGGGCATGTTGAGCAGGCCCTCCGCGGTGGGAGGCGCCACCGCGGGCCAGTTCACCCCGAAGCCGTCCTCGGTGATCTGCCATTGCGCGCGTTGCGGCGGCGATGCCTTGAGCAGGAGCCGATGCGCCTGGATGGGCTCGTCGATGCGGATGCCGTTGGCCAGGGTGAACAGCAGGCGGGTGTCGTCCAGCTCCAAGCGCCGGATGCGCAGATGCGTCAGGTCCATTGAGCGAAGGCGATGTAGGGAGGTTTGACCTTAGTGCGCGTCGGCGGTGGTGTCGAGTCGATGCAGGTCACATCGCGGCATCGTGACCGCGCCGCACCGCCGCGCAGCGGTTGGTCGGCGTGACCTCGGCAGCGACCTCACACGTCGCCGTCGCGGCTCCAACCCTCACCGCTGCCGCGTTGGATCACCCGATCGCCCGGCAGCACATCACCCGCCGGCACCTGCGGTTGCTGGGCAAGCTCGGCATAGATCGGGGTGAAGTCCGGCGCGGTGGCCTCCATCAGCTGCGCAAAGCTGTCGATGACGAAATAGGTCTTCTGGAAGCTGTCGATGCGGTAGCGCGTGCGCATGATGCGCTGCAGGTCGAACCCGATGCGGTTGGGTGCGGGCGAGTCCAGCGAATACAGCGATTCGCCCTTGGACGACACGATGCCGGCACCGTAGATGCGCAGGCCCTGTGGCGTGTCGATCAGACCGAATTCCACCGTGTACCAGTACAGCCGGGTGAGGTTCTGCAGCGCGTCCGGGCCGATGCCGTGCGCCTTGACCCCGCCGCGGCCATAGGCCTGCATGAAGTCGGCAAACAGCGGGTTCATCAACAACGGCACGTGGCCGAACAGGTCATGGAACAGATCGGGTTCGGCGATGTAATCGATCTGATCGGGCCGGCGGATCCACCACGTCACCGGAAAGCGTTTGTCGGCCAGATGATCGAAAAAGTCCAGTTCCGGCAGCAGGCCCTGCACGCCGACCAGGGTCCAGCCGGTGGCCGCCTGCAGCACGCGATTGAGCGCATCGAAGCGCGGGATGTGCGTTTCGCCCATGCCCATCGCGTCCTGCGCCTGCAGGAACTCGTCGCAGGCGCGGCCCACCAGCAGCTCGCGCTGGCGCCGATACAAGGTGCCCCAGGTGGCGTGGTCGTCGGCGCTGTAGCTGTCCCACGGCTGCTCCACCACCGCGGTGGTGTAGACCGGCACATAGCCTTTGTCGGTGAGCTGGTTTTCGACGCGTTGCGGGGCGGTATTCATGCAGCGGCTCTTCCCGGTGATCAGCCGTCACCTTAGCCGGATGTGCGCGCAACGGGATTGCGAATCTTGCGCGGTGCAAGCGGATCGGCGCAAGATTCGTGCGTCATCGTCTGCTGCTGCGCAACATATGGATCAACCCATCGCCCTGGACCGCACCGATTTGCGTCTGCTCGCCCTGCTGCAGACGCAGGGGCGCAGCAGTAATGCGGAGCTGGCCGTGCAGGTCAATCTGTCGGCGTCGGCGTGCCTGCGCCGCACCCAGCGGCTGGAGGCGGCCGGCATCATCGCCGGCTATGGCGCGCGCCTGGACGCGCGCGCGCTGGGGCTGGGCTTGCAGGCGTTCGTGCGCGTGCAGCTGGAGCAGCACGGGCAGGCCGACATCGAACATTTCGCCGAGGGCGTGCGCGGCTGGGACGAGGTGGTGGCGTGCTGGGCGCTGACCGGCGACATGGATTACCTGCTGCAGGTACAGGTCCGCGACCTGGAACACTTCTCGCGGTTTCTGCTCGATCGCCTGCTCAATGCCACCGGCGTGTCGGATGTGAATTCCAGCTTCGTGCTGCGCACGGTGAAGGCGCCGGAAGGTCTGCCGCTGTCGCATCTGGCCTGAGGTGCAAACCAGCCGCGTGCCAGTAGGGCAGGGCGCCGCCCGCATGCCGCAGCCGGCAAGACGCACCGGCGTCGCGCCGGTTTCCAGGCGGACGCAAGAAACGTGCTGCTTGCCACATAAACGATAACGATTTACATTTACCTCACATCCTGGCCGCGTCCGGCCATGTCGTTCGTGTCGCATCGCCAGCCCACGCAGGGTCAGCCAGCCGGTTCGAGTGGACGCCTGCGTGTGCCTGTGCCTTTCCCTGTTGCGTGACGCGCTGCGTCCGCAGCGATCGACGAGAACGCCCCATGTCTGCTGCCATCGCTCCCCTTGGCTTGTTGCCTGCCGCGCTGCTGTGCGCGCTGTCGACCTTGGCTCCCGCCACCCATGCCGCCGAATCCGCCGACGCGACCAACGCCACGACGCTCGACCAGGTCAGCGTCAACGGCACGGTGAGCCGCGCGCAGCCGGCCACCACCACACGCCTGCCGCTGACCTTGCAGGAAACGCCGCAATCGGTGAGCGTGATCGGGCTGCAGCGGCTGGAAGAGCAATCGCTGTTCAGCATCGACGATGTGATGCGCAACGTCACCGGCGTCAACGTGTCGTTCTACGACACCCAGCGCCCGCTGTATTTCGCGCGCGGTTTCCAGATCACCGACTTCCAGGTCGATGGCCTGCCCACCTACAGCGGTGCGACCAACCAGGAATACGACACGGTCTTCTACGACCGCATCGAGGTGATCCGCGGTGCCAATGGCCTGCTCACCGGTGCGGGCATTCCCTCGGCCACGGTCAACCTGTTGCGCAAGCGCCCGGGCAAGGACTTCGATGCCGCGTTTGCAGTCAGTGCCGGCACCTGGGATTTCCGCCGCATGCAGGCCGACGTCAACGCGCCGCTGACCGAAGACGGACGCTTTCGCAGCCGCGTGGTGGCCGCCTGGCAGGATCGCGATTACTACTACGACCGCTACCACGACAGCAAGATGTCGGGCATGGCGGTGCTGGAAGGCGATTTGACCGACAGCAGCACGCTTACCGTGGGCTACCAGCGCCAGGACAACACCCCGGTCGGTTCGACCTGGGGCACGGTGCCGTTCTTCGCGGCCGACGGCTCCTTCGCCAACCTGTCGCGCTCGACCAACATGGCGCCGGAATGGACCCGCTGGCAGCGCGAAACCAGCACCGCGTTTGCCAACCTGGAACAACGCTTCGGGCAGGACTGGTTGCTGCGCGTCAACGCCGCCCACACCAAGGGCACCGTGGAGAGCCTGCGCGTCTACGGCACCGGCTACCCGGCCGCCGATGGCAGCAGCGTGTTTCTGCGCGCCAACGCTGGCGAAACGCAGGACACGCGCGATAGCGTGGACGTGTATCTGTCCGGCGGATTCGCCCTGTTCGGCCGCCAGCACGATGTGGTGATCGGCGGCAGCTGGCAGGACCTGCAATCGACCACCTATACCCTGGCGCAGACCTATCCCGACGACTGGGCCACCTGCGGCAGCGAACGTTGCTATTTCATTCCCAACATCCGCCACTGGAATGGCGACGCTTCGGAAGTGACCTATACGCGCACCGGTGCGCGTCGCCAGGCACGCACCACCCAGCGCGGCGTGTATGCCTCCACGCGCTTGCGGCTGGCCGACCCGCTGTCGTTGATTGCCGGCGCGCGATTGAGTTCGTGGGAGACCCGCACCCAGGCGTTCAATGCCAGCGGCAGCTACACCGGCACCAGCGGCCGTTATGACGTCAGCGACGAAGTCACCCCGTACGTGGGTCTGGTCTACGACATCGTGCCGGATGTGTCGGTGTACGCCAGCTACACCGAAATCTTCAATCCGCAGAACTACCGCGACAAGGACAACAACCTGCTCGCACCGGTGGAAGGCTCCAACCTGGAGGCCGGTATCAAGGCGCAGTTGTTCGATGGTCATGCGATGGCCACTGCTGCCGTCTTCGAGGCCAAGCAGGACAACTACGCGGTGCGCGACATGACCCAGCCGGAAGCCTCGCTGCCGGATGGCAGCTCGGCGTACATCGGCGTGGACGGCACCAAGAGCCGCGGATGGGAAGTGGACTTCAATGGCGAAGTGCTACCCGGTTGGACCATCAACGCTGGCTATACCCACGTCAAGGTGACGCGCGCGCCGACCGATGCGATCTACGCCAACCTGCCCGAAGATTATCTGCAGCTCTCCACCCAGTGGCGCCTGCCGGGGACGTGGGACCGCTTGAGCATCGGCGGCGGCGTGAGCTGGCAGAGCGCGGTGCGCGGCTTCAATATCGCACGCCCCACCGGCGACGGCACTGGCGCCACCACCCCCGTCACCGTGGTGCAGAACCCGTACGCGCTGGTGCATTTCAACGCCAACTACCGCATCAGCGACCAATGGACCGCCACGCTGGCGGTGCGCAATGCGTTCGACAAGACCTATTGGGCGAATCTGGATTATCAGAACTACGGCGAACCGCGCTTTGTCAGCGTGTCGCTGCGTTGGCGGTATTGAGGCATTGCCGATGACGTCTGGGCTTGAGACATTGCCCATCAAGTCCAGGCGTTGCTACCGATAAGGCCTCGCGGCCAGGGCCGCTCCTACAAGCGCGGTGCCGGCCCTGCCGACGTCGCCGATACACCCAAAGACCCCCGCCCCGGTCGGAGCGGCCCCGGCCGCGCGCCCACCCGACACGTCTCAGCGCACCCGAAAGAACCGCCACGCCGTCGTCGAAGCGGCCCCGGCCGCGACCTTGTCCGGCCACCCTCAGGACATCAGCACAAGCATCAATAACGCAGTTGCCCTACGCATCTGGTTTAAATGCGCGCGTCTCGAACCAGGCGCCCACGCCCGCTCAGTTCCGCATGAGCTCGCGCGGCACCGGCATCAACTGCGGATCGCCTCGCACCGCAGCCGCATCACGGTGCCACGCAGGCCTGGTCCTTGCCACGCAGTTTTTCCCAACGCGAGCGTTGTTCCAGGCAGCGCTCGTACGCCTGTTGCTTGGCCGCTTTGGCCTGGTCGGCGGCGGTCCGGACTGCGCTGCTGCGCGCGGCCTGCAGTTGCGCAATCTTGGCGCGAATCTGCGGCATCACCGCCATTGCGGCGCGCTCGCCTTCGAGGATCGCCGCACCACGTTGGTTGAAATCGGCCGAGCCGATCTCGTTGACCTTCGGGCGAATGACCACGTCGGCACGTTTGAGTTCGGCCTCGCCCAGGCGCTGGCCCATGATCGAGATCGACTGGTTCACCGTGCCCAGCAGGTCCCCCGGATTCTTGCCGCTGGCCTTGCTGGAGATATCCACCGCCACCACGAATTCGGCACCCAACTGGCGCGCCGCATCCACCGGCACCGGGCTGACCACGCCACCATCGACGAAGTGGTATTTGCCGATGGTCACCGGTTCGAATACACCCGGAATGCTGCTGGACGCGCGTACCGCCTGGCCGGCATTACCGCGCACGAACACGGTACGCTCGCCATCTTCCAGCCGCGTGGCGACCGCCGCGAACGGCTTGCGCAGTTTTTCGATCGGCTTGCCGCCGAGCTGTTCGTTGACGTAGTCCTGCAGTTTCTGGCCCTGCACCAGCCCACCGGAAAACAGCCGCACATCGCGGATGCTGGTCTGGTCGAGCGCGACGGCCTTTTCCTGCATTTGGAACGCATCCATGCCGCTGGCATACAACGCGCCCACCACGCTGCCGGCGCTGGTGCCGGACACCACCACCGGTGCGAAACCGTTGGCCTCGAGCATCTTGATCACCCCGATATGCGCAAAGCCCTTGGCCGCACCGCCACCGAGCGCGACGCCGATCTTGATGGGCTTGGAGGCTGCGGCCGAAGGTGCCTGCACCACCGGCGCCGGTGTCGCCGGGCGTGGCTCGCCCCCGCAGGCGCTGAGAAGCCCGGCCAGTGACAGGGACAGGGACAACAGGAGGCACTTGCTAGGAAAGGCGGTCATGGCGAGCGTGCACTGGGCGCGATGTGGACAGCGGCGCAGCATACACGCCGCAGCCCTGGCCGCCGGTCTGCATTGGCGGGCGGCAGGGCGTCATGCGCAGATATTGCGCGCTGCGCGCACACCTCGCCTGCCCTGATGGTATCGGGCGTCCTTGCGTTGGTACCGTAGGGCATGGACTCGGCCAAACGCACAGTCTGCAGCAGCAGCATCTTCGATCACGCGTCTGCGCGGTGTCCGCTGCGTGGACTGGCACTGTCACTGCTGCTAGCCGCATTGCCCTGTCATGCGCTGGACGCGGTAGCGGTCAAGCGGCAGGTCGATGGCATTCTGGATCGGGACTATCCACGTTGGGAGGCGCTATACCGGACCGTGCACCAGCACCCCGAACTGGGCTTCGAGGAAACCGCGACTGCGCAACGGCTGGCCAAGGAAATGCGCGCGCTGGGGTTTCAGGTCAGCGCGGGCATTGGCCGGACCGGGCTGGTGGCGATGTATCACAATGGCCCCGGCCCAATGATCATGGTGCGCACCGAACTGGATGCGTTGCCGATGCGGGAAACCACGGGGCTGGCGTACGCCAGCGACGTCCATCTGCAGTCCAGCGACCGCGATACCTATGTGGCGCATACCTGCGGTCACGACATTCACATGGCGGCCTGGGTCGGCACGGCCGCAACCTTGGTGCAGCTGCGCGCCCAATGGCGCGGCACGCTGATGTTCATCGCCCAACCAGCGGAGGAAAAGGGTCGCGGTGCGCAGGCGATGCTTGACGATGGCCTGTTCGCCCGGTTCGGCAAGCCGGACTACGGCTTTGCCCTGCATGTCGGCCCGGATGCCTACGGCCATGTGTTCTACAAGGCCGGGGCGGTGACCTCCAACTCCGATGCGCTGGAGGTGGTGTTCCAAGGCAAGGGCGGGCACGGTGCGATGCCCGCCGCGACGATCGATCCGATCCTGATCGCGGCACGCTTCGTTGTCGATGTGCAGAGCGTGATCAGTCGCGAAAAAGACCCGGCTGCGTTTGGCGTGGTCAGCATTGGAGCGTTCAACGCCGGCACGGCCGGCAACGTCATCCCCGACCGCGCGCAGCTGCGCGGCACCATCCGCAGCCACGACCCTCAGGTGCGCGACAAGCTGCTCGACGGCGTGCGACGTACCGCGCTGGCCAGTGCGCAGATGGCCGGCGCGCCGGTACCGCAGATCGCCCTGGGCGAGCGCGGGTCCAGGGCGGTGATCAACGATGCAGCGCTGGCCGAGCGTACCGGGGCGGTTTTCGCGCAGGCGTTCGGGGTCGATGCCGAGCGCCAGCGCGAACCGAGTGCCGCCAGCGAAGACTATTCGGCCTTCGTCGCTGCCGGCGTGCCGTCGTTCTACTTCGGCATCGGTGGACTCGATCCACAGTGGCTGCAGCAGGCCCGGCAAACGGGCGAGCGCATTCCGGTGAACCATTCGCCGGACTTCGCGCCGGTGCCGCAGCCAAGCATCCGGACCGGCGTGGAAGCGATGACACTGGCGGTGATGAACGTGATGCCGCCGCCCTCCTGAGATGGGCGCGGCCGCGCCGGGATGTAGGTCAGAAGCGGTTATCGCCATCCAGCAACCGCCCCAGGCCGCCCAGCACCGAGCCTTCGCCGCGCTGTTGGCCGCCGGCTTGCGGGGCGGCCTGCAGCATGCGGCCGGCCATGCGCGAGAACGGCAGCGATTGCAGCCAGACCTTGCCCGGGCCGGTGAGGGTGGCCAGGAACACGCCTTCGCCGCTGAAGAACATGCTCTTCAGGCCCGCAACGCGGCGCACGTCCATGTCCACGCCGGCGTGGTAGGCCACCACGCAGCCGGTGTCCACGTCGATACGCTCGCCCGGGCCCAGCTCGCGTTCGACGACCGTGCCGCCGGCATGCACGAACACCCAGCCGTCGCCTTCGAGCTTCTGCATGATGAAGCCCTCGCCGCCGAACAGGCCGGTGAGGATCTTGCGCTGGAAGGCGATGCCCAGCGACACCCCGCGCGCGCCGGCCAAGAAGCTGTCCTTCTGGCAGATCAGCTGGCCGCCATGCTCGGACAGGCGTAGCGCCAGCACCGTGCCCGGGTAGGGTGCGGCGAAGGCGACCTTGGCCTTGCCGCTGCCGGCGTGGGTGAACACGGTGGTGAACATGCTTTCGCCGGTGACCACGCGTTTGCCGGCCGACAGCAGCTTGCCCATCAGCCCGCCGCCACTTTGACCGGCATGCGAGCCGTCACCGAACACGGTGTCCATCTGCACCGCCGCGTCCTTGTACATCAGCGCACCGGCCTCGGCGATGGCGCTTTCGCCGGGGTCCAGCTCGACTTCGACGAACTGCATGTCGTTGCCGACGATGCGGTAGTCGATCTCATCTGCGCGCCCGCTCATGCCGGTCAACGGCGGCGGCGCGCTACCGCCGCCCTGCAGCTCGGCCAGCTGACGGGCCGGCGTCCAGCCATCGAGCCCGTCGCGCCAGGCCAGCGCATCGGGTTGGCGCTGCGCATGCGCGCGAGCGCTGGCATCGTCGAGGGGGCCGATACGGTCGGCCTGTCCGGGGTTATGGAAATACCACTGGGCCATCGGACGACTCCTGTCTGTGTGTGCGGCGAGTCTAAGCGCAAGCGCCGCGGCGGCGTCCCGTGTCCAAGGTCATGTCTGCAGAGCGTGGTTGTGACGCGGTTGTGCGCCCGTCCGGAGCGCTTCGCCATCGCGATGCGGAGCATCGCCGGCAGCTCGTGCAAGGACACGGCCTGCGCGAGCTGCGGGATGGGTGGCCCTTACTCGCCCACCGTTGCCCAACAGCGCGCGCCATCACGCTGCACCCGCACCGGGCCATCGAACACGGCCGACAGGCTGGCATCGGTGAGTAGCGCCTCACGCGTGCCGTCGGCCACCACCTTGCCGGCGCGCAGCAGGATCACCCGTTCGATCTCCGGCACGATTTCTTCGATGTGATGGGTCACCAGCACCAGCGTGATGCCTTGCCGGGCGAGGTGCCGCATCGTCTCGAGCAGGTGCTGGCGTGCCACCAGATCCAGCCCGGTGGACGGCTCGTCCAGCAGCAACGCCTGCGGGCGATTGACCAGCGCACGCGCAATCAGCACACGGCGCGTTTCGCCGGCCGACAATTGCGCAAATTGCCGGTCCACCAACGGCAATGCGCGCGCCAGCGCCAGCGCTTCGCGCGCGCGTGCACGCATGTCGTCGCTGATCTCGCGATGCGGCGGCACCACGTAGCTGGCGAAGAATCCGGAGAGCACCGCGCTTTCCACATCCAGCCCGGGCATGTCGGCCAGATTGACGCTCAGATCGCCGGTGACGATGCCCAATTGCGAGCGCAGGCGATCCACCTGCCAGCGCGTTTGTCCCATCACCTTCACTGCGGGCAGACCGTCGGCGCGCGCCAGCGGGTACAACTCGCGCGTGATCAATTTGATGAAGGACGATTTGCCGCAGCCATTGGGCCCCAGGATCGCGGTGTGCTGCCCCAGCGCGATGCGCAGGCTCAGCGCATGCAGGACCCGGACCTGGCCGCGCATCACGCTGGCCTGGTCGAGTTCGATCAGCTGGGCGGCGTTAGTAACGACAGTGGAATCGGCAGCATGTTCGGTGGCAACAGTCATACGGGTGACAGCAGACGGAAGTGGGGAAGGGGGGTCTGAACCGCTTTAGAAATGTAGGTGCAACCCTACGCATCCGAAGGGTGAAGTTTGCCGCGATCGCCCCCATCATGTCTGCATCAAATGGAGAGCGCTGCTGTGGAGATGCCGATGTTGTCCGATCCGATCATCGACGTTCTGACTTCCGGCGTGGCAGGGCTGGGCGTGTGGGGCATGCTGGCGGTGCTGCTAGTCTTCACCCAGCTCACCATCTTTGCAGTGACCTTGTACCTGCATCGCAGCCAGGCGCATCGCGGTGTAGATTTCCATCCGGCCATCGCGCATTTCTTCCGCTTCTGGACCTGGTTGACCACCTCGATGATCACCCGCGAATGGGTGGCGATCCATCGCAAGCATCACGCCAAGGTCGAGACCGAGGAAGACCCGCACAGCCCGCAGACCAAGGGCATCGGCCAGGTGTTCTGGCGCGGTGTGGAGCTGTATCGGCAGGCGCGTGCCGAGCGTGCCGACATCGAGCAATACGGCAAGGGCGCGCCCAGCGACTGGATCGAACGGCATCTGTACACGCCGCATGCCAACGCCGGCCCGATGGCGTTGCTGGTGATCAACTCGGTGTTGTTCGGATTGCCGGGAATTGCGTTGTGGGCAATCCAGATGGCGTGGATTCCGTTCTGGGCCGCCGGTGTGGTCAACGGCCTGGGCCACTGGTGGGGCTATCGCAATTTCGAATCGGCCGACACCTCCACCAACCTCACGCCCTGGGCGCTGTGGATCGGTGGCGAAGAATTGCATAACAACCATCATGCCTTCCCGAGCTCGGCGCGGTTTTCGATGCGGCGTTGGGAGCTGGATATCGGTTGGGTCGCCATTCGCGGCTTGCAGGCACTGGGCCTTGCCAAGGTGTTGCGGGTGGCGCCGTCGCTGGATATCCGCCCCAATATCGCCGTGCCCGATGCCGACACGCTCAAGGCGCTGCTCTCGCACCGGTTCCAGGCCATGACCGACTACCAGCGCAATGTGCTCAAGCCGGCGTTGCGCGAAGAGGCGGCCGTCACCGGCGCCAAGCTGCGCGAGTTGCTGCCGCGTCGCCTGCGCAAGGGCCTGGTCGACGACGGGCGCTGGCTCAAGCCGGACGCGCGTGCACAGTTGCAGGCATGGGTGGCGCAGCGTCCGCGCATGCGCACGCTGGTCGAGTACCGTGCGCGGCTGACCGCGGTACTGGAAGCGCGCAGCCACGATGCGTCCGAACGGCTCCGGCAATTGCAGCAGTGGTGCCATGAGGCCGAGGCCAGCGGCAATGCCGCGTTGCAGGCGTATGCGGCGCGGCTCAAGGGGTATGCGCTGAGTGGTGCGTAACCCGGGCGGCAGGCGCGCTGTGGTGCGTGTACACCGGGCGCGTGGCGTGATCGTGCGTGCCTTGCTGGTCGTGTGGTGTGCCTGTGTGCCGGCGATTGCCGCGCAGGCCCAGGTCCAGGACAGCCAGCAATATCTGCAGCGCATGGATACCGATGGCGATGGGCGGGTGAGCCTGGACGAATATCTGGCCTGGATGAGCTACGCCTTCGATCAACGCGATACCGATCACGATGGCGTGCTGCAAGGCGATGAACTGCCGGGCCGTCGCGGCAAGCCGATCACCCGTGCGGCGCATCGTGCCACCTTGATCGCGCGCTTCGCGCGGCAGGATGCCGATGGCGACGGCTACCTGAGTGCACGCGAACTGCTGGCGCCGCCCCGCTGATGCGCACCTTCGCGCGTGGCTGACGCTGCGTTCGGCAAGCTCGGCCGCATGTTCACTCTCGACCGGGTCAGCCGCCGCTACGGCCAGGCCATCGCACTCGATGCTGTCTCGCTGACGTTTGCCAGCGGCATCACGACCGCATTGATCGGCCCGAGCGGCGCCGGCAAATCCACCGTGCTGCGCATGCTGGTCGGGCTGGAGTGGCCGGACAGCGGCACGGTCGCTTTCGACGGCACCCCGTTGCAGCACGCCAACCTGCAGGCGCAACGGCAACGCATCGGCTACGTCATCCAGGAAGGCGGCCTGTTTCCGCATCTGGATGCACGCAGCAACGTGACCTTGCTGGCACAGACGCTGGGCTGGACGCGGGAACGCATCGAGGCGCGTCTGGATGTCTTGTGCGCCCTGTGCCAATTGCCAACGCAGTTGCTGGCGCGCTACCCGGCCGAACTCTCCGGTGGTCAACGCCAGCGGGTAGGGCTGATTCGTGCATTGATGCTGGACCCGCCGGCCTTGTTGCTGGACGAACCACTCGGCGCGCTCGATCCCATCGTGCGCTACGACCTGCAGGCGCAGATGCGCGAACTGTTCGCGCAGCTGGGCAAGACCGTGGTGCTGGTGACGCATGACGTGGCCGAAGCCGCCTATCTGGCCGACAACCTGGTGCTGATGCGCGCCGGCCGCATCGTGCAGCAAGGCCGTGCGCGCGATCTGCTGGAGCAGCCGGCCGATGCGTTCGTGCAGCGCTTTCTCACCGCCCAGCGCAGCATTGGCGATGCCGCATGATGGCGCGTGCGCTCATCGCCGTGGTGTGGCTGATCTGCAGTGTTAGCGCGCAGGCCGCGCAGGTCACCATTGGGTCGAAGAACTTCACCGAAGCGGTGATTCTTGGCGAAATCGCCACCGCCGCCGGCAAACGTGATGGTGTAGACGTGCAGCACCGCGCACAACTCGGTGGCACGCGCATCCTGTGGCGGGCGCTGGAGACCGGGCAGATCGACGCGTATGCCGAATACACCGGCACGCTGGCACAGGAGCTGCTGCAACTGCCCAACGCCAGCCAGGCCGAGCTGCGTGCCGCACTCGACGCACGCGGGCTGGCGATGACCGATTCGCTGGGTTTCCAGAACACCTATGCCTTCGGTATGAAGCGCGAACGTGCGCAGGCATTGGGCATCGCCTCGTTGTCGGATCTTGCACGACATCCCACCCTCAAGATCGGTCTGAGCAATGAGTTCATGCAGCGCGCCGATGGCTGGCCGGGCGTGCGCGCGGCGTACGCGCTGCCGCAGGCCGCGACCGGGCTGGATCACGACCTGGCCTATCGCGCGTTGCAGAGCGGCGCCATCGAGGTCACCGATCTGTACAGCACCGATGCGGAAATTCCGTATTACCAGCTGCAGGTGCTACGCGACGACCGCCATTATTTCCCGGACTACCAGGCGATTTTTGTGTATCGCAAGGATCTGGCGCACCGCTCGCCGGCGATGCTGCAGGCCTTGCGGGGGGTGCAAGGACGCATCGATGAAGCGACCATGCAACGGCTCAATGCACAGGTCAAACTGGAGCGGCAGTCCGAAGCGGCGGTTGCCGCGCGTTGGCTGGGCGTCACGCCGGCCTCTGAAACGGACTCGCGTTTGACGCGGCTGCTGCGGCATACGCGCGAGCATCTGGCGTTGGTGGGTATTTCTTTGGGTCTGGCGTTGCTGCTTGCGCTGCCGTTGGGCGTGCTGGCGGCGCGGCGTCCACGTCTGGGGCAGGTGGTGTTGTCGTTGACCGGTGTGCTGCAGACGCTGCCGTCGTTGGCGGTATTCGTCTTCATGATTCCGCTGTTCGGCATCGGCGCCAAGCCGGCGATTGCCGCGCTGTTCTTGTATAGCCTGCTGCCGATCGTGCGCAACACCCATGCAGGGCTGACCTCGATCCCACGCGAACTGCGCCAGACTGCGCACGCCATCGGATTGCCCGCGTGGACACGCCTGTGGCGGGTGGAACTGCCGCTGGCCCGCCGCACGATCGTGGCCGGCATCCAGACCGCGGCGGTGATCAATGTGGGCACCGCCACGCTGGGTGCGCTGATCGGTGCGGGCGGCTATGGCCAACCGATTCTCACCGGCATCCGCCTGGACGATATCGGCCTGATTTTGGAAGGCGCCATTCCCGCTGCCGTGCTTGCGCTGCTGGTGCAGGCGGTGTTCGAAGGCGCCGAGCGATGGGTAACGCCGCGTGGGTTGCGGATCAGCCAGCGGCAGTGACGCGGCGTTCAATCGCTGAAAACCGAGCGCGCCGCTTCGCTGCCGCTGATCCTTGCGCCAATTGTCGTTCGTAGAGCGCGCTGGCCTGCGATGGAGCCTTGCCGGTGCTGCCTGACGACGCGTTGGCCTGCGTACATGTATTGCAACCAGTACCGCTGCAGATGCCTGGCCCGCGATGCCTGCGCACCGCCTCACCCATCCGGCAGCGCTGCAATGACCTGTGACAACGTGTGGTCGGTCACGCTCAAATGTGGCGCGATGCGCAGACGTCCATGCCGACGCGTGCAGATCACGCCACTCGCGCCGAGCGCCGTTGCCACCGCATCCAATGCCGCTGCCGGCGGCTGCAGTGCGGTGAGATGCGGCGCATGTCCGGGCGTGCACCAGCTGCCCACGCCGCGCGCCTGCAGGGCGGCGTCCCAATGCGCAGTCAACTCGCCCAACGCCGCTGCGATGCGCGCCGGCTGCCACGCGGTGAGTTGTTGCAGGGCCACCGTGGCCATTGCGACCCGCAACGGGTCGGCAACCCCGCCCGCATCGAATCGGCGTGCACCGCTGCGATACCGCGGCGCGCTGGCCACCGGAAATTCCCAACTGCTGCCCGCATCGCGGCCGATCCAGTGTTCTTCGATCGGCAGCCCGTCCGTGCGCCACTGCGGCGCGACCCACAGCCATGCCAATCCCATCGGCCCGAGCAACCATTTGTGCCCGACGCTGACCACGAAATCCGGTTGCCAGCGCGGCAGATCCGGTGGCAACACCCCAAGGCTCTGGCTCAAGTCCAGCACCAGGGCAGCGCCGCGTGCCTGCATGGCGGCACTGATGCGGTCCAGATCCAGCATTCGCCCGTCCAGCCAGTACGCATGCGGCAAGCTGGCAATCCGCAGCGCAGGCGTGTCGGCAATGGCCTGCAGCACTGCACCGGTCAAGCTGCCGCCAGCGGTGGTGGGCACCGCCACCAGATGCGCGCCGGTCTCTGCGCAGCGGCGCTGCCAGATCAACAGATTAGACGGAAATTGCCCTTCCAGCACCAGCACTGCGTCGCCGGCTTGCACAGGCAGATTGCGCGCGGCCGTGGCCAGGCCGTGCGCGGCCGACGGCACCATGGCCACCGCATCGGCATCGCCGTCCAATAGCGCGGCCGCAAGTCCGCGCACCTGCTCGATCTGCTGTAACCAGGTATCGAACGGCAACCGCCATGGTGTGGCCATTGCATCGACCGCCTGGTGCGCAACGGTCTGCATGGCGCGCAACAACGGACCACGCGACGCCGCATCCAGATGGATGACCCCGGAAGGCAGCGCGAACGCCTGCTGACGCTGGGCCCACGCGAGGGGCCCAGCAAGCGTACTGGACAGAGATGGCGATGACATGCCCACAGCTTACCGCTGGCTGCCACGCTGCCCACACGGCACGTTCACGGGCGCTCCCCAAGCATAGGGCGATGTCTGCACTCTCACCTCTGCTGGGCCACCTCCAGCAACAGCAGTTGACGCTGCTGGAACGCTACGCGCAGACCCGCGCGCTGAGCGACCGTCTCGCCGCACCCTTGAGCGCCGAAGACGCGATGGTGCAGAGCATGCCGGACGCGAGCCCGAGCAAATGGCATCTGGCCCACACCACCTGGTTTTTCGAACGCTTCGTGCTGCAGGCCGATCCGGCGTACCGCGTGTTCGACCCGGCCTGGGATTTCCTGTTCAACAGCTACTACCAGAGCGTGGGGCCGATGCATGCGCGGGCCCGCCGCGGCGTGCTTTCGCGCCCCTCGTTGCAGCAGGTACGCGACTACCGTGCTGCGGTCGATAGGCAGATGCAGCAGCGCTTGCGCGAGGGCCTGCTCGATGCCCAGGCTTGCACCGTCGTGCAGCTCGGCATCCAGCACGAGCAGCAACACCAGGAGTTGCTGCTGACCGATATCAAGCATGCGCTGTGGAGCAACCCGTTGCAGCCGGCCTACCGTGACCTGCGCGCACCGCCTGCGGCCGTTGCCAGCCCGCTGCGCTGGCATGCGCGCGACGAGCAGATCGTCCAGATCGGCGCCGCTGCATGGCCACAGGCCGACAGCTTCGCCTACGACAACGAATCGCCACGCCATCGCGTGCTGGTCGGTGCGCATGCGCTGGCCAGCCGTGTGGTCACCAACGCCGAGTTCCAGCAATTCATCGATGACGGCGGCTACCGCAGTGCCGGTGCCTGGCTCAGCGATGGCTGGGCGATGGTGCAGGCGCAGGGTTGGCAACATCCCTTGTATTGGGATGCCGATGGCCGCGAGTTCACGCTGGACGGCTGGCGCACGCGCGATCCACACGCGCCGGTCTGTCATCTGAGCCTGTTCGAAGCCGATGCGTTCGCGCGCTGGGCCGGTGCGCGCCTTCCCACCGAAGCCGAGTGGGAGCAGGCCGCGACCGGCGTGCCGGTACAGGGCAATTTCGTCGACACCGATGCGTTGCATCCGCGTGGCGCCGAAGCAGTGGACACCGGTATCCAGCAGCTGTTCGGCGATGTCTGGGAGTGGACCGGTAGTGCGTACCTGCCGTATCCAGGCTTTACCCCGTGGCCCGGGTCGCTGGGCGAATACAACGGCAAATTCATGAATGCGCAATGGGTCTTGCGTGGTGGCAGTTGCGCCAGCCCGGCCAGCCATCTGCGTGCCAGTTACCGCAACTTTTTCCCCTCCGATGCGCGTTGGCAGTTTGCCGGCGTGCGCCTTGCCAAGGATCTGCCTTGAACGCCGCCGCCCATGCCCTGCAACGCGCGCACGCCGCGCTGACCGACCTGCGCCCGCAGCCGGACGACATCACCGCCGATGCACTGGCGGGGTTGTCGCAAACGCCCAAGACGCTGCCGTCGAAATATTTCTACGATGCGCGCGGCTCGCAACTGTTCGAAGCCATTACGCAGCAGCCGGAGTATTACCTCACCAGGACCGAGCTGGGTTTGCTGGAAGCCAGCATGGGCTCGATCGCACAGGCGATCGGCGCCGGCGTGCATGTGGTCGAATACGGCAGCGGCAGCGGCCGCAAGACCGAATTGCTGCTGCAGGGCCTGCGCGATGTGGTGGCCTACACGCCGCTGGAAATCTCGCGCACCGCGCTGCTGGAAAGCACTGCGCGGCTGGCCCAGCAATTTCCGCAGATCCAGATGTTGCCGGTGTGCACCGACTTCACCAAGCCGCTGCGCCTGCCCGATGCGCAGCGCCCGGCGCGGCGGCACGTGGTGTTCTTCCCCGGCTCCACGCTCGGCAATTTCGCCGATGCGGCGGCGATCGAACTGCTGGACGCGATGCGCCAGACCATGGGCAGCGACGGTTGCGCCCTGATCGGCATCGATCTGGACAAGGACGCCGGGCTGATCGAAGCGGCCTACAACGACGCAGCCGGTATCACCGCCGAGTTCACCTTGAACCTGCTGGCGCGGCTCAATCGCGAGATCGGGAGCGATTTCGATCTGGACGGTTTCCGTCACCACGCGGTGTATGTCCGTGAGCGCGGCCGCATCGAAACCTTCCTGATCAGCCAACGCGCGCAGCGCGTGCAGGTTGGCGGCAAGGACATCGCGTTTGCCGAAGGCGAAGCGATGCAGGTCGAATACAGCTGCAAATACACCGACGCGCGCTTTGCCGAACTGGCTGCCGCAGCCGGGCTCAAGGTCACCCACGGCTGGAACGATGCCAAGGATTGGTTCGGCCTGCGCCTGCTGCGCCCATTGTGATCCCGCGGGGCGGGCGTGCAGTCGCCCGATGATGCGCAGGTGGCCGCGTTGATCCGGCACCTGCTTGCGCAACGTCGGCCCGAGCAATCGATCTGTCCCTCGGAAGTCGCGCGTGCCTTGAGCGATGACGCGGCGGTGTGGCGAAGCCTGATGCCCCAGGTGCGTGCGGTGGCCGCAGCTGCCGCAGGCAGAGGCCTGGTACGGATCACCCAGCAGGGTCGAACTGTGGACCCTGCCACCGCACGCGGACCGATTCGACTGATGCGTGGGCCGCATTTCGACTGAAGCCCCATTGAGTGGATGCGCCAGCTGCCGTATGTAGCGGGATTAAACCGAATGTCGCCGAGCGACTACATCAAAAGGATGTAATCGTTCGGTGACATCAGGCCGCCTGCACCACGTGCAACGCCTTGGGATTACGCCACTGCGCCAGCAGCGCGGCTTCGCGCGCCCTGGCTTCCTGCAGATGCGCATGCTTGACGTGGCCATAGCCGCGAATGTGTTCCGGAATGCTGGCGATCTGCGCGGCCAAGCCCACGTTATCGGCATCCAGCCGTTCCAGCAGCATGTCCACGGTTGCGCTGTAATCGGCAATCAGCCGACGCTCGCCACGCCGTTCTTCGCTGTAGCCGAAGACGTCGAACTTGCCGCCACGCAGGAACTTCAACCGCGCCAGCAGCTTGAAGGCGGTGAACATCCACGGCCCGTACTCGCGTTTGATCAGGTTGCCGTGTGCGTCTTTCTTTGCCAGCAACGGCGGCGCCAGGTGGAAGCGCAGCGTGTAGTCGCCCTCGAACTGTTGTTGCAACCGGCGCTGGAAATCGCCACGCGTATACAGCCGCGCCACCTCGTATTCGTCCTTGTAGGCCATCAGCTTGAAGGCGTACCGGGCCACCGCCTCGGTCAGTGCGCTGCTGCCGGGCACGCGCTGCAGCTCGTGCGTGCGTACGCGCTCGACCAGGCTGCGATAACGCTGCGCGTAGGCCGCATCCTGGTAGTCGGTCAGGAACGCGACGCGACGCGCGATGGCCTCGTCCAGCGAATGCGCCAACTGCTCGTCGTCGAGCGGCGCGGCCGGTGCAGCGACCTCGCCATGCAACGTGCTGCCGTCGGTCTGTGCCAGCGCACGCGGTGCGCTCTGGCCGCTGAGATCGTGCTCTTCCCAGCTGCCTGGTCCGCGTGCATGCGGTGTATCGCCATGCAGATGTGCAGGCGCGTCGGCACCGGCCAGACCCGCAGCGCGTTGCACCGCCGGCAGATCGATCGCCGCCAGGCGCCCCCAGGCGAACGCCTGCTGATTCATCGCAACGGCTGCACCATTGAGTTCGATCGCGCGCATCAGCGCCGCATGCGATAGCGGCACCAACCCGTGCTGCCACGCGTAGCCAAGCACGAACAGATTGCTGGCGATGGCGTCGCCCAGCAACGCCGTTGCCAGCTGCGTGGCATCCAGCAACAACGGCTCCTGGCCACCGAGCGCAGTGCGCACACCGGCGATGATCTCGGCAGCGGGAAACTGCAGGTCCGGTTGCGTGGTGAACGTGCCCGGCATTGCTTCGTAGGTGTTGAGCACCACCTGGGTGCGGCCATCGCGCACCTTGGAGAGCGCCCAATAATCGTTGACCACCACCATGTCGCAGCCCAGCACCAGGTCTGCTTCGCCGGCAGCGATGCGCACGGCGTGGATGTCGGCGGGCTGGCGTGCGATGCGGATATGCGTGGTCACCGCGCCGCCTTTCTGCGCCAGGCCGGTCTGGTCCAGCACCGTGGCGCCCTTGCCTTCCAGGTGCCCGGCCATGCCGAGCAGCGCGCCGATGGTCACCACGCCGGTGCCGCCGACGCCGGTGATCAGGATGTTCCAGGGCCGTTCCAGCGCGGTGCGCTTGGGCGGTGAGGGAAGCGTGTCCAGCAGCGTGCTGGCGTCGCGCCGCTTGCCCTTGCGCGGGGCACCGCCATGCACGGTGACAAAGCTCGGGCAAAAGCCCGCGACGCACGAATAATCCTTGTTGCAGTTGGACTGGTCGATCTGGCGCTTGCGCCCGAATTCGGTTTCCTTCGGCAACACCGACACGCAAAAGCTTTTCTCGCCGCAATCGCCGCAGCCTTCGCACACCAGCGAATTGATCATCACCCGCTTTGGCGGATCGACCAGCTTGCCGCGCTTGCGACGGCGGCGTTTCTCGGTGGCGCAGGTCTGGTCGAAGATCAGGATCGACACGCCCTTGACGGTGCGCAGATGCTGCTGCACCGCATCCAGTTCGCCACGATCGTGAAACGCGACCTCAGGCGGAAACAGCTCGCGCCGCCGCGTCCACTTGCCGATGTCGTCGCTGACCACCGCAATCTCATGGATGCCTTCGGCGCGCAGCTGGTGGGCGATGTCCGGCACGGTGAGCGTGCCGTCCACCGGCTGCCCGCCGGTCATCGCCACCGCATCGTTGTAGAGAATCTTGTAGGTGATGTTGACGCCGGTGGCGACCGACTGCCGGATCGCCAGCGAGCCGCTATGGAAATACGTGCCATCGCCCAGGTTCTGGAACACGTGCGGGGTGTCGGTAAACGGCGCCTGCCCGGACCACGTGACACCTTCGCCGCCCATGTGGGTGAAAGTGTCGGTGGCTCGGTTCATCCAGGTCACCATGTAGTGGCAACCGATACCGCCCAGCGCGCGCGAGCCTTCCGGCACGGCGGTGGAGGTGTTGTGCGGGCAGCCGGAGCAGTAATGCGGCACGCGCGGGAATTGCGCGCGCGGCAAAGCCATTTCCGCTTCCTTGGCGTCCATCCAGCGCAGCCGCTGCTGGATCGAATCGGTATTGATCGTGCTCGATTGCAGCAGGCGCAGGATGCGCCTGCCGATCACCGCCGCGATGGTGGCCGGCGTCAGTTCGCCGGTGGACGGCAGGATCCACGCGCCCTGCTCATCGTACTTGCCGACAATGCTCGGCCGCGCGCCGGCGCTGGCCGGCCAGTTGTAGAACAGTTCCTTCATCTGGCGCTCGATGAAGGCCTTTTTCTCTTCCACCACCACGATGTCTTCAAGCCCCTGCGCAAACGCGCTGATCCCTACCGGCTCCAGCGGCCAGGTCATGCCGACCTTGTAGACGCGGATGCCGATCTGCGCGCAGGCCTGCGCGTCCAGGCCCAGGTATTCCAGCGCCTGCAGCACGTCCAGGTAGCTCTTGCCGGTGGTGACGATGCCCAGTCGCGCATTTGGTGAATCCAGCACCACCTTGTCGATGTGGTTTGCGCGCGCAAAGGCTTGCGCGGCGGCGATCGCATACCGGTGCAGGCGCATCTCCTGGTCCACCGGCGGGTCTGGCCAGCGGATGCTCAAGCCGCCCGGCGGCAGTGCGAAATCCTCCGGCAGCACGATGGTGCGCGCGAACGGGTCCGCGTCCACCGAGGCGGACGATTCCACCGTTTCGGCAATCGTCTTGAAGCCGATCCAGCGCCCGGTGTAGCGGCTCATCGCCCAGCCGAGCAGGCCCATGTCCAGGATGTCCTGTACTCCGGCCGGATTGAGGATGGGCATCATCGCGCTGACGAATTCGTCTTCGGACCCGTGCGGCAGGGTCGAGCTGCGGCAGGCATGGTCGTCGGCGGCCAGCGCCAGCACGCCGCCAAACGGCGAGGTGCCGGCGGCATTGCCGTGCTTGAAGACGTCGCCGCTGCGGTCCACGCCCGGCCCTTTGCCGTACCACATGCCGTAGACGCCCTGCACGTTCGCGCCGGGGAACAGGTTGGTTTGCTGGGTGCCCCACACCATGGTGGCGGCAAGGTCCTCGTTCAGACCTGGAGTGAAGGTGACCTTGGCCGCGTCCAGGTGTTTGCGCGCCCGCCACAGTTCCAGGTCCAGCCCGCCCAGCGGGCTGCCGCGGTAGCCGCTGATGAAGCCGGCGGTCTCCAGCCCGGCAGCGTCATCGCGCAGGCGCTGCAGCAGCGGCAGCCGCACCAGCGCCTGCACACCGGACAGGTAGATGCGCCCATCGGTGCGCGTGTACTTGTGGTCCAGCGTGTAGTCCGCATCCACCCGGCCGAGCTCCGGCGTGTTGGCAGAGTCGGGAGAAGAAAGCGCAGCGGTACTGGTCATGGCGTGCCCGGAAAGGGTGGCTGGGCCCCGGTGCATGTCATCTGAAACTATCTGACGCACCCGACGGATTCCAAAACGGCGGTGCAAAGTGTAACAGTCAGCTTTTCCGCGCCCGTCCCTGTGCGGATGCGCAGCCGACGCGCTGCGGGTAGGATGGGGACGGGAAGGGGTCGTTTGCTGTCAGGGGAAAACACAGTGAAAAGGAAATACGCGTGGGCCGCTCTGGCCCTGCTCGGAGGGGTGTGGTCGTTGGCGCAGGCGCAGAGCTTGCCCAAGCCCAAGGAGTTCTATTTCGACGAAGACCGCGGTACCACCAAGGCCGTGGTGGCCGTACAGGGCCAGGGCGATGCAGTCGTCGACCGGCTGGCGGCGATGGTGCAACGTGACGCCCGCGCGGCCGACCCGCGCGCGCAGTTGGCGGCGCTGGCCTACGCCGGTGGGCGCACCCAGTTGGGCGATGAGTTGTATCAGGGCGCGCTGGCGCTGGTCTCCAACGGCAGCCAGCAGTACCGGGCCATCACCTGGAACTATGGATGGGACCTGCTGCGTGCCGACCAGCCCGACAAGGCGCTGCAGCAATGGGCCAACCTGGCCAATGGCCGTCCGGCCACGCCGGAATGGCTGCCGACCACGGCTGCACTGGCGCTCTGGCGCGCCGGACGCAAGCAGGAGGCGGTCGAGTGGTATGCCGCAGCCGTGCGCACCTGGCCGGACCGTTGGAGCAGTACCGCCAACTACGCCAGCCTGTTGCCGGAATGGCGCGAGGCAGAGCGCGCCAGCCTGGCCGAGGTCTTTGCGGCCTGGCAGGCCAACCCGCCAGCGTTTCCGTAAGCGCTTCGCCGCGCTGCGGGAGTTCCTGCAGCGCGGCTTGTGCAGTGAATCGACCGGTTGCCGCCATTGGCCGATACGCCAGGCGCCATCTGGCGCGTCGGCCTGCCGCCTACTTGAAACGAAGACGTCTAACGTTGATTCCGCGAGTTCGGTGAAAGGCTGAGCAGGTCTGCCCTGATCGCAATCACGGCTCAAAACTTCGGCGTACCGACGTTGCGAGGTCGATGCGGGAGAGCAACGCGTTGGTCTGTGGCGTGGCTGCGGGGCCCTTGTCCGCCCACCATCGCAGGACACGCTGCAAGTACGTCTTTGTAGGCGCTTGCGCGGCAGCCGTGCCGCGTAAGGTCCCGCGACGGCGGGCGCAAGGACCAGTTGAGATGGTCGATGCGCAGAGCTAAGACAGCAGCAGGTCGCCTGGCTGGCGCGGCGTCCTCGCTCCTTCAATCGAGTCACCAACGAACTGTCTGATGCGCTGTGCTTGCCGATCGCGGGACCGTTGGCGGCATGGATCCCGCCATCGAGCCTCCACGGACGGGTTCACGGCGTGTCGCGCACTCGGCGCTGCAAGCTTGCTCCACGGCCTGGTCCGCCCACCATCGCGGAACACGGTGCAAGGACGTGTTTGACCAACGCATTGTCCGGAGCGGCGAGGGCGCCGCGTGTTCGATACGCTGGCTTCCGCATAGGCAAACGATGCGGTCGTGGCAGCTCCGCGGTGACCGGAGCTCGGGTGGCGTGCACCTTGCACCCCAGCCAGGCCAACGCATCCACCGATGCGCGCACCGCGCGCTATGCGATCCTGTGCATCGCTTTCCAACGGACACGATCGCGCATGGCGGTAGATGCATTTGCCTTGATTCTGGCCATGTTGGGGCTGGGCCTGCTGTTCGCCCGCCTGCGGGTGTTGCCGGACAACAGCGCCGATGTGCTCAACCGCATCGTGCTGTACATCTGCCTGCCGGCGTCGGTGCTGACCTATGTCCCGCGCCTGCATCTGGATGCTTCGCTCGGTGGGGTGATTGCCACGCCATGGCTGCTGACCGCCATCATCGTGCCGTTGCTGTGGGGTTGCAGCCGCCTGTTGCGCTTGGGCCGCGCCGAATACGCCGCGCTGCTGATGTGTGTGGTGTTTACCAATTCAAGCTTCATCGGCTTTCCGATGGTGCGCGCGCTGATCGGCGATCACGCGCTGCCGTATGCAGTGGTCTACGACCAGTTCGGCACCTTCGTGTTGCTGTCCACGTTCGGGCTGTATGTGCTGGCCCGGTACAGCGGCGACACCCCGCCGACCGCACGGCTGATCGCGATGCGCGTGCTGCAGTTCCCGCCGTTGTGGGCGCTGCTGTTCGCCTTGACCCTGATGCCCGAGCAACCGCCGGCCTGGATTGGCTCGGGCCTGAAGAACCTGGCCGATGCGATGTTGCCGCTGGTGATGCTGTCGGTGGGCTTTTCGCTGCAGCTGCGCCTGCCTGCCGACGAACTCAAGCCCTTGGCGGTGGGCCTGGTGTTCAAGCTGCTGCTGATGCCGGTCCTGGCCTTGCCGTTGTCCTGGGGGCTGGGCCTGCATGGGCAGATGCTGCAGACCAACGTGCTCGAATCGGCCATGCCCACCATGATCACCGCCGCCGCGCTGGCCATTTCGCACCGGCTGGCCCCGCGCCTGGCTGCAGCGATGGTCGGCTACAGCATCCTGCTGTCGTTGCTGACGCTGCCTGCGTGGGCCTGGCTGCTGGCGCGGCTGGTGGCGTGAAACCGTAACGCTCGCAGCAGCCAGAGCGCGCTGGCGCCGCAGGCACACGCTTGCGCTTGTTCGGGCTGTGGTACGCCAACACCTGCAACATCGGCGCCATGCTGCATTGCGACGCCGCGGCTGAGCGATACGCGTGGACGATCTTGCGCCGTGCCAGGCTTCCATCGTTGCCACGCACAGCTGCGGCGCAAGGCCTTGCGCGCATCGGCTGAAGGTCTGCGCTGTCGTTGCCTGTCCCGCAGCAGTGCGTTTAACGCGTTTCGACTACTTCCTCACCTTGCCGCGGTGTACGCTGCCGGCTTGCTCCCGGAAGCGAGGCGTGCATGAAGACAGTCCTGGTGGCCGCCTCCAAAGGCGGCGTCGGCAAGACCACGATCGCCACCAATCTGGCCGCACATGCGGCGTTGCAAGGCCAGCGCACCGTGCTGGCAGATGCCGATCCGCAAGGCTCGTCCACCCGCTGGGCAGAGCGCCGCGCCAGCCTGGAAAGTGCGGTCTTGCCGATCGACGCCACCAAGCGCCGCAGCTGGCAGAGCGCCGTGCCGGACGGCACCGATACCCTGATCGTCGATGCGCCGGCCGGTGCCATGGCCGACGAGCTGAGCGGATTTCTCGACCACGTCGATGCCATCGTGGTACCGGTGTTGTCCTCGGCGCTGGATATCGAAGCGGTGGTCGGCTTTCTCAACACGCTGGCCAAGGTGCCGCGCGTGCATCAGCGCAAACTGCCGGTGGGCCTGGTGCTCAATCGTGCCCGTCCCTGGACCCAGACCTCGCAACAGGCCGCCGACATGATCGGCAACTGGCCGTATCCGCTGGTGACCCAACTGCGCGACACCCAGGCCTATGTGGTGATGGCCGGGCTGGGACGCAGCTTGTTCGACTACCGCTCGGCGCAGGTGCGCGACCATCAACAGGACTGGGAGCCGCTGTTCAAGTGGCTCAAGAAGTCCTAGAACCGGAAAGTTCCTATGCGCGAATTGATCTTGTTGCGACATGCCCACGCCGAACCGGCCGATACCGGCCAGGCCGATTTCGATCGCCCGCTGTCGCCGCACGGCATCGCCGAGGCCGAGGCGGCCGGGCGTTGGCTGCGCGAGCAGCGGCTGGTGCCCGACCGGGTGCTGTGCTCCCCGGCCCGCCGCGCCCGCGAAACCCTGGAGGCGGTGCTCGAGCTCACCGGCTACATCGAACAACGGCTGGACGAACGCATCTATGAGGCCACGCCCGGCACCCTGGCCAGCCTGGTGGACGAACATCGCGAGGCCGAGCGCCTGCTGCTGGTGGGCCACAACCCTGGCCTGGAACGGCTGGCAGCGCTGATGCACAGCGGCCAGACCGGCGATTACCGCGGCATGCCCACCGCCTCGATCGCGTTGCTGGCCTTGCCGCTGGACGCCACCATCGAGCCGGGCATCGCCCGCCTGACCGCCTTCTGGTGGCCCTGATCCGTGTCATCGTCGCTGCGCTGGTACGCCTGGCTCGCGCTCTGGGTCGTGTTCCCCTGCATGGCGCAGCAGAAGGTGCAGTCCATCGACCCGGCGCAATCGCGCTTCGGGTTCGAGATCAAGACGCGCTTCGGAATGAAGATCGAGGGGTTTTTCCCGCGTTTTCGCGGTGACGTGGTGACCTTGGCCGACGGGCGTCAGCAGGTGCGCTTCCGGCTGGACGCCACTCAGGTGGAGATCCCCGGCAAGGACCGCTACACCAGCTGGATGCGCGGGGAAGATTTTTTCGACGTTGCGCAGTACCCGGTCGTCGAATTCGAGTCGCTGCCGTATGTCGACGAAGTGGTGAAGCAGGGGGGCGACATCGTCGGCAACCTGACCATCCGCGGAATCACCCATCTGGAAACGCTGCATGTGGTGCCGGCCGAATGCACGCGGCCGGGCTATGATTGCGACGTGATCAGTCGAGGGACGGTCCTGCGTGGACGTTACGGAATGAATGCGTGGCAGATGGCCCTGGGCGACAGGGTGACGTTCATTCTGCGTGGGCGCCTGCAGGAGGCGCGGCGCCCGTGAAGTACCTGTTGAGGGTGTGCGTGCTGGCAACGTTGTTGCTCGGCACCGGATGCGCCAGCCTGTCACAAACCGAACGCAACCGTGCCGCCGGTGTCGCTGCCGCGGCACGCAGCACTGTAGTCAACTGCAGCCAGGCCGATCGCTGTGCGCAACCCTCGCCATTGCGCGCGCTGGGCGGGGAGGCGATGACCGCCTCCACACCGGCGGCGCCGCGGCATTACGCCACCATCGTCGACCACGGCGAAGAATCGCTGGTGGCCCGGCTCAACCTGATCCGCAGCGCCACCCGCAGCATCGATCTGCAGACCTACATCTTCGACAAGGACGACAGCGCGCGCATGGTGCTGGACGCACTGGTGGACGCCGCCCAACGCGGGGTCAAGGTGCGCATCCTGATCGATCAGTTGTCGGCGATCGCCGATCTGCAGATTCTCGGTGCGCTGGCCAGCAGTCATGAAAACCTGCAGCTGCGCATCTACAACCCCACCTTCGGCAAGGTCAAACTCAATTACTTCGACTATGCCGGCAGCGTGCTGTGTTGCTTCCGCCGCTTCAACCAGCGCATGCACAACAAGCTGCTGGTGGTGGACGACGTGCTGGGCGTGGTCGGTGGGCGCAATTACCAGGACGACTATTACGACTGGGACAGCGAGTACAACTTCCGCGACCGCGACGTGATTCTGGCCGGGCCGGAAGTGCGCGCCATGGCCGCCAATTTCGATGCGTTCTGGCGCGCCCGGCGCAGCGTCCCGGCCGAGCGTCTGAACGATGTCGGGCGCCTGCTGCTGGAGCAGGGCGTGCCGACGATGCCGCCGGCCGAGTTCCGCCGGCCCGACCGGGTGGCACGGGTGGACCGCGAAGCGCGCGACCCGCAATTCGTGCGCGACGCCTTCGTGACTCCGGCCATGCCGGTGCAACGTGTGCTGTACGTGGCCGATCTGCCGCAAAAGCACCGCCGGGAACATGCGGCCAAGGCGGTGTCCACGGCGCCGGAACTGGATGGCCTGATTGCCGGCGCGCAGCAGGAAGTGCTGCTGCAGACCCCGTACCTGGTGTTGTCCGACCAGGCGCAGGCGATCTTCCGCACGTTGCGCAAACACCCGCAGCCGCCGCGCATCGTGGTGTCGACCAATAGCCTGGCCGCCACCGACAACCCCATCGTGTATGCGCTCTCGTACAAGTTCAAACGCCGCAACATGCGCGAGCTGGGCTTCAACGTGTACGAGTTCAAGCCGTTTCCGCTCGACGCCCCGGTGGATTACGCCAACCTGGTGCCGGACCCGCTCAACCCCGCTTCCGAGGTCAATCAGGACAGCCGCAACAATCGCCTGATCGGCGGCAGCGCTGCGGGCAATGCGATGCGCGGCAGCAGCGGCCCGGAAGGCAACGCCAGCGCGAGCGCCGGCAGCGTGCTGCGTGGCAGTGGCGGCGGCCGTGCGCCGGGCGGGAGCGAGGTCGATCGGCGCGTGTTGCGTACCGAAACGCGGCCCTCGTTCCTGGGCACGCGCGCGGTCAACAAGCCGCTGCCGGTGACCCGCGCCGGTGCGCGCATGGGCTTGCACGCCAAGTCGTTGGTGGTGGATCGCCGCATCGGCGTGATCGGTACGCACAACTTCGACCCGCGCAGCGAGAACTACAACACCGAAGCGGCCGTGGTGATCGACGATGCGCGCTTTGCGCAGGCGTTGGCTGCCAGCATCGAACGCGACATCGCCCCGGAAAATGCCTGGACGGTGGCGCCGCGCGAAAAGCCGCCGGTGCTGAGCGGGTTGAACTACAGCGTGGGCAAGGTCTCCGAAGCCTTGCCGGTGCTGGACTTCTGGCCATGGCGCTACGCCACCAACTACGAGTTCCAGCCCGGCCCGGATTGCCCGTTCCCGCTCAAGCGGCAGGACCCTCAGTTCCGCCAGTGCTATGTGGCGGTGGGCGATTTTCCGGAGGTCAATGTCGGCCCGAAGTGGCTGCTGGTGCGCATGCTGACCGCCTTCGGCGCCGGGCTGGTACCGATTCTCTGATCGGCTGGCGTGCCGCGCGGGTCGCAGCAGCCGGTGCCCGCGGCGCAGCGCGTTGTGGTTGGATGCACGCAGTTGGCTGCGGATCGGCCCCTGGACGCCGGAAATCGCCGAAGCGGCTGCAGTTGTCACGGGCGAAGGTCGCGTAGTGCATTGGTGCCACCGACGAATGCGGTCAGGTGACGGCAGCACTGCCCAGTTGCATCGCGTCCCAGGCGCCGGGATGCTCTAGCGCTTCCCGCTTCCCGCTTCCCGCTTCCCGCTTCCCGCTTCCCGCTTCCCATTCCCCATTCCCCATTCCCCATTCCCCATTCCCCATTCCCCATTCCCCATTCCCCATTCCCAGCCCATGACCTTCCGCGAACCCGTCGATTTAGCCGCCCTCAATGCCGCCAGCCGCGATACCTTGATCGAGCATCTGGGCATCGTCTTTACCGAAGCCGGTGACGATTGGCTGCGCGCCACCATGCCGGTGGATGCGCGCACCAGGCAGCCCTACGGCCTGCTGCACGGTGGCGCCTCGGTGGTGCTGGCCGAAACGCTGGGCAGCAGCGCCGGCAACCTGTGCGTGGATATGTCGACCCAGATCTGCGTGGGGCTGGAGATCAATGCCAATCACCTGCGCGCCGCCACCCAGGGGCTGGTGACCGGCACTGCACGGGCGGTACATGTGGGGCGTAGCACGCATGTTTGGGACATCACCATCGAAAACCCGGCCGGCAAACGCGTCTGTGTGTCGCGATTGACCCTGGCGGTGGTCGCGCGCAGCAATGGCTGAGCTCGCCCGGCAGCGGCATGCATGGAACAGCGTCATCCGCTGCCGGCACTGCGCGGCGGCCACGCTGCTGTCACAATGGTTGCGCCTCCTTCCCCCGTTACCGGTTCCGTTCGTCGAATGAGCGAGTCATCCCTGGACGCCACGCGCGACGCTGGCGGCGCGTTGCGTTGGTTCCGGTACCTCTACCGGGTGCCACTGTTGTTGCTGCATCTGTGTCTCGGCCTGCCGGTCACCATGCTGTGCGTGGTGGTGCCGGCGCTGGCGCGGATCCGGATCGGGCACGACGACACCCTGGAGGAGCGGATGATCCGCTGGTGGCAGGGCACCTTGATGCGCGTGTTCGGCTTCCGCCTGCGCCGCTTCGGAACGCCGCTACCGGGCGCGACCCTGTTCGTGGCCAACCACGTCAGCTGGGTGGATATCTCCATCCTGCACAGCCAGCGCGTGATGGGGTTTGTGGCCAAGCGCGAAATCGCCGGCTGGCCGCTGGTGGGCTGGCTGGCAACCAAGGGCCAGACCATCTTCCACCAGCGCGGCAATACCGAATCGCTGGGCGGGGTGCTGCAGGAAATGCTGCTGCGCCTGCAAAGCGGCAAGCCGGTGGGGGTGTTCCCGGAAGGCCGTACCCGTGGCGGTACCGAAGTGGGCCCGTTCCATGCGCGCATCTTCCAGGCGGCGGTGGAAGCCGGGGTGCCGGTACAGCCGGTGGCGCTGCGGTACGGGCTGCGCGGCAACGCGCAGGCGGTGGTGGCCTTCGGTGAGCGCGAGAGTTTCTTCGCCAATATCGTGCGCCTTCTGGGCGAACCGTCGCGGCTGGCCGAAGTGCATTTTCTCGAGCCGATTCGCGCGCTGGACATCGAAGGCCGCCGTCGCATGGCCGAGACCTCGCGCCAACGGATCGTCGCAGCGATGGAATCCTAGCCGACGATGCGCACGCGCCTCTCCCCTGCGGCCAGCCGCAACGCCGGTGCGATGCGCGCATGAACGCCTCCGATTACTTGCCGCCGCGCTGGCTGCGCAATCCGCACGTGCAATCGGTGCTGGGCAGCAGCGCCTTGCGGCGCATCCGCAGTCGCCAGTTGCTGGCCGCCAGCGGTGCGGTCACCAGCGAACATATCCTCGATGGCGGCGACGGTGTGCGCCTGCAGGGTTGGATGAGCATCCCGCCCGGCGATGCGCCACCGCGCGGCACCGTGCTGTTGCTGCATGGCTGGGAGGGCAGCGCCGATTCCAACTACATGCGCCTGACCGCCGCGCGCCTGCTCGGTCTGGGCTACCAGGTGTTCCGGCTGAACTTCCGCGACCACGGCGGTACCCATCATCTCAATGTGGACCTGTTCCACTCCGACCGCATCGAAGAAGTGGTCAATGCCGCAGGCGATCTGTGGCGGCGTTTTCCTGCGCCGCAGTTGCTGGCTGCAGGGTATTCGCTGGGCGGAAACTTCGCGCTGCGGCTGGCGCTGCGTGCGCCCGCCGCCGGCCTGCCGCTGGCGCGCGTGGCGGCGGTGTGCCCGTTGCTGGACCCGGCCGCCACCATGACCCAGCTGGAGAAGGGCCCGCAGTTCTACGACTGGTACTTCCGCCGTAAATGGCGCGAATCGCTGCTGCGCAAGCGCAAGCTGTTCCCCGAGCAGCACGGGTACGACGACGCCACCCTGGCGCTGGACATGCGCGGGCTGATGGCCTGGCTGGCGGTGAAACACACCGGACACGGCTCGCTGGAAGCGTATTTCGACAGCTACTCGATTGCCGGCCAACGCCTGGCCAACCTGCAGGTGCCGGTCGACATCCTGATGGCCGAAGACGACCCGGTGATTCCGTTCGCCGATTTCGCCGCCTGGCAGTTGCCGGCGCATGCAAAGCTGGAAATCGCACGCTGGGGCGGGCATTGCGGCTTTCTGGAAAACGCCCGCGGCGACGGCTTTGCCGAACGCTGGGTGGCCGAGCGGCTGACCACCGCGCGCGAATGACGCTGAGACGACATCCGTCCATGGATGCAGTGATCGCCGTTTTGCCAGTGATCGTCGGTTGCGTGAGGGTCTACTTCAGCGCGATCAGCCTCTACACCCGGCCGCAGACCGGGCAGATCCTGTTCCGCTCCCGCGCAGGATCGGTTTCCGTCGGCGCCCATGCTGCGCTCTGGCATCTGGGCCAGTTGATGTTTGGGGCGCTCTGCGTGGCCTGCGGCGCGAGCGTGCTGCGTCGGACGTCGGCAAGCGTTTGAACCTCTGGCCGGCGCGAACGATCGATGTGGGTTCGCACCGCCGATAACGCCCACCCTGCACACGGCGGCAGGCAGCAGCGTGCGTCGCCCATGCAAGCCGCCGCAGCGCGCATCGTTACAATAGCGGTTTGTCCGGGACCCGCCACCGCCATGCAAGACGCCATCCTTCAAGCCCTGCGCCGCAATGCGGCCGACGATGCGGTGGCGCTGGCCCGCGAGTGGGTCGCCAACGCGCCCGATCACGCCGGTGCCCACCGCTGGCTGGCGCTTGCGCTGCAGCAGCAAGGGCAGCCGGTGCTGGCACTGGACAGCATCGATACCGCGCTGACGCTGACGCCCGAAGATGCCGACCTGCACCTGCTGCGCGCCGGCGCATTGCTGGCCACGCGCGATCTGTCCGCCGCCGATGCCGCGCTGTCGCGCAGTACCGCGCTGGATCCCAACCAGTTCAATGCCTACGTGATGCAGGCGCATCTGGCGGTGGCACGCGGCGATCTGGATGAGGCCGAGCGGCTGAGCCGCACCGCTGCGCGCCTGGCGCCGGAACACCCGCAATTGCTGGCGGTCGATGGCGTGGTGGAAATGCGCCGCGGCCACAGCGACCGCGCGCTGGCGCTGTTGACCCGCGCTGCCGAGCAGCTGCCCGACGATGCCCGCGTGCTGTTTTCGCTGGGTTTTGCGTATCTGCAGAAGGAGCATTTTGCGTTCGCCGAGCGCGCCTTCGAGCGCGTGATCGAGCTCAATCCGCCGGGCACCGCACTGCGCGCCTTCATTGCGCAACTGGCCCAACGCCAGGGCCGCCTGGACGATGCACTGGCGGCGATGCAGGGCGTGCTCGAGCAGCCCGGCGGCGATCTGCCGGCCATGCGCCGGCTGGCCGGCGAGATGGAGCTGCAGGCCGGTCGTCCCGATCAGGCCGCCGCGCACCTGCGCCTGGCACTGGCGCACTGGCCGGCCGATCGCCGCACGTTGCACGCGCTGCTCACCGCCTGGGAGCGGCTGGGCGCGGTGGACGATGCGCGCGACACCCTGGATGCGGCACTGGCCACCTCGGCCACGGCGCACGACCTGTGGCTGGCGCGCCTGGCCGTGGAGCCGGTCGGTGGGCCGCAGGCGCAGGCGGTGATCGAGCGCTGGCTGCTGGCCATGCCCGAACACCTGCCGGCGCTGGAAGCGCTGATGCGCGTGCACGACATGCAGGGCCAGGCCGACGAGGCGGAAATGGTGGCGCGCCAGATCGTGGCGGTGGAGCCGGGCCGCATCAGCGGCGAGCAGCGCATCGTCGAAGCCTTGCTGCAACGCGACCCGCCGGCGGCGATCGCCTGCGTCGAATCGTTGATCGAGTCGCTGCCTGCACCGCAGCAGACCGTGCTGCGGCCATGGTTGGGCAATGTGCAGGACCGCGCCGGCCAGCCCGATGCCGCCGTGGGTACCTGGATGCAGTTCCACCGCGAACAGGCCCAGCATCGGTTGCCGCTGCCGCCGCAGGCAGCCAGGCAGCCGACGCAATGGCCTGCGCTGGGCAGCATTCCCGACACGGTCACCGCACGCCCGCTGTTCGTGTGGGGCACGCCCGGCTCGCATGTCGAACGCCTTGTCGCGGTGATGGGCGCGGCCACCCCACTGGTGCGTGGCGACCGCTATGGCACCACGCCGCCATCGGATGCGCTGCAGAGCTACCGCACCCTCGAACAGTTGGCCTCTGGCGAATTGGCACCGACGGCGCTGGTGGAAGGCTGGAAGGCGCAACTGCCGCGCCGCGGCATCGACGATGGCAATGTCATCGACTGGTTGCTGTGGTGGGACAACACCTTGCTGACCGCGCTGCGCCCGCATCTGCCCGAGGGCCGGCTGGCGATCGCGTTGCGCGACCCGCGCGACATGTTGCTGGACTGGCTCTCGGCCGGGGCGTCGGCGCCGCTGGCACTGCAATCGCCGCAGCAGGCCACCGACTGGTTGCTGATCGCGCTGGAACAGCTGGCCACGCTGCACGAGCGCGACCTGTACCCCCACCGCATCATCCGGCTGGACGGGATCGAAAACGACCCGCAGGGTATTTCGACGGCCCTGGAGCAGGCGTTCGGGCTGAGCTTCCCGCTGGTCGAACCGCGTGGCCCGGCACGGTTGGCCTCCGGCCGCTGGCGCGATTACCGCGGCGTGCTCGGCGCGCAGTTCGATCTGCTCACGCTGATCGCGGTGCGCTTCGGCTACCCGCAGGACTGAGGCGACATCAACGCGGTCGCGCCTACGGCAGTTGGGCGTGGCCGCAGTCGCTTCGTCGCATCGTGTGCAGGCGCGGTACGTACGCGGCGGTAAACCCGGCCGAGCGCATCAGAAGGTTCCATCGCAACGTCTTCCGCTGTGGCGCGGACCCAGGCACCCTGATCCGTATCGCTTCCCTCGGAGACCCGCCATGCGTCTGACCAGCAACAGCATCGAAAACGGCAAGCCCATCGCGGTGGAATTTGCCGCCGGCACGCCGGAGGGCTTTGCGCCCAACCGCAATCCGCACCTGGTCTGGAGCGAGGTGCCGGCCGGTACACAGTCGTTTGCGCTGCTGTGCCTGGACCCGGACGTGCCGACCGTGCCCGACACCGTCGGCCGTGACGACCTGCAGATTCCCGTCGAGCAGCCACGCACCGATTTCGTGCATTGGGCCATGGCCGATATCCCCGCCGATGTGCATGAGATTGCGGCGGGCAGCTGCAGCGACGGCTTCGTGGTCAAGGGCAAGCAGCAGCCAGCCGGCCCGGCCGGTGCCCGGCAGGGCCTGAATTCCTACACCCAGTGGTTCGCCGGCAATGCCGACATGGCCGGCCACTACCGTGGCTACGACGGCCCGTACCCGCCGTTCAACGACCTGCGCGTGCACCGGTATTTCTTCCGCGTGTTCGCGCTGGACGTGGCCGAACTCAGCCTGCCCGACAGCTTTACCGCCGCCGATGTGCTGTCGGCGATGCAGGGGCATGTGCTGGCCGAAGCGGCGTTGCACGGCACCTACACGTTGAACCCGTCGCTGCGCTGAGTGATCGCGCCGATGGCGTCGATCGCCCATCCCTTGACGCCAGCCACGTCCGGCCGGCGTCGCAGCACAGGTAATCCCCTTGAAAGCATTCCAGATTGGCAATCAAACCGGCCTTGACAGCCTGGTCGCGGTCCAGATGCCTGAGCCGGTCGCAGGGCCAGGTGAGGTCATCGTCGCTCCGCGGCTGGTCGGCCTGATCAACCGCGACCTGCAGATCCTGAAGGGCACCTACGGCGGCAAGCTTGCGCCTACGCGCGTTCCGGTTGCCGAGGGCGTGGGCATCGTGACCTCCGTCGGTGCCGGTGTCGGCCAGGTCGCGCCAGGCGACCGTGTCGTCAGCGGGCACTTTCCCACCTGGCTGGAGGGCAGGTTCGATGCCGAGATGTTCGCCCACGACCTGGGCGTGACCCACGACGGCTGGCTGGCCGAAAAGGTGTCGCTGCCTGCCAGTGCCCTGATCAAGGTGCCTGCGTCGCTGGAGGACGAGGATGTCGCGGCGCTGGCATCGGCCGCGGTGACCGCCTGGAACGCGCTGGTGGACGTGGCCAGGATCAAGGCCGGCGACCTGGTGCTGTGTCTGGGAACCGGTGGCGTCTCGATGGCCGCGCTCCAGCTGGCCAAGCTGCACGGGGCCCGCGTCGCCATCACCTCGTCCAGCGACGACAAGCTCGAGCTCGCACGCCGCCTGGGCGCCGACATCACCGTCAACTACCGCACCCACCCCGACTGGGCCGAGGCAGTCGTACAGCTGTCCGGCGGCGGCGCGGACGTCATCATCGAGACCGGCGGGCAGGACACCTTGGGGCAGTCGATCAAGGCGGCGGCCGCGAACGCGACCATCGTGGTGATCGGCGTCACCCCCGGGGCGTCTTCGCCCATTCCCGATTACGTGGCGTTGATCCGCAAGAACGTGACCATTCGCGGGATCGCCAACGGCAGCCGGGCGATGTTCGTGGACCTGCTACGGGCGATCGAGCAGCACCGCATCAAGACCCTGCACAGCAAGACGTTCCGGTTCGATGAGGCGCCCCAGGCCTTGGACTATTTCGCCAAGGCGCAACACGTGGGCAAGGTGCTCATCCGGCTGTGATGCGGGGCGGCGTCGCAGCGTGCGATGCCGTTGCCGGCTCCCTACTGCGGCTGCGCTAGCTGCCGGCTTCGATCATCTGGTCGAGCACGTAGACCGGTTTGGCGTCAGGCGCGCTGACGGCCGGGTAGCGGGTCACGCGCAGCAGCGTGCGGATGCCCTCTTCATGGTCGAAACCCTCGATCGTGCCGTCGTAGGGCTGCCATGACGTGGCGGCCTCTGTCGCGGCGGCCGCGCCCGGCTCGTGCTCGCGCACTTGGAGGCAGCGGCGCGCAGGGTCCAAAACGCAGGGCACGGTCTCTGCGGCCACCTCGATCAGCAGCGTCTGCCCCGGCCCACCATACCGGGTGTCCGCGGTGGGCGTACCGCCGAAGATCAGCACGGTGCCGTCGCTGCGGGTCAGGGTCAGGCCAGGCACGGCTGCCGCGTTGTCCATGACCACTGCAAAGCGCCCGGACAACAGGTCGCTGGCCGCGCGTTCCTGCGCCATCCGGCGTGCATCGGCGCACATCCGCTTGCTCGAGACCACCCGGCCAATCTGCACGTGCGCCTGGGCCACGCTGTAGTTGGCGCCAAGCGCGTTGCAGGTCTGGCTGACTTGGATGCGCTGATCGTCGAAGTCCAGTTGCACTGGCGACACGCCGTCGACGAACAGACTGCGCAAGGCCGTGCCATGCGCATCGCTGGCCTGCTGCAAGTGCCAGTGCTGCGCACGCAGGGCAGCGCGCAATGGGACATTGTCCGTGTCGGGGGGAGCGGTGACCGGTGCCCGCGCAGCAGCGTGGCCGGAGCCGGGTGGGTCCGGCGATGCACCCGACCCGCAGGCCGTCACGCCCGCCGCCAGCAATGCAGGGGCGAAGAACACGGCACGCATGCGCAGCTCCCGGTGGTCGATGCGTCAGTGATACCGCCAGCGTGCGCCCGGGGCAATGACCGGCGTCACGACGTGGACGCATCAGAGCCGCCAACCAAGCGACTGCGTCCGATATCCGGCGGGGCGGCGGTTGCCCGCAATCGGCTGGCAGCGCGCGGACGCGGCAGTGCCCAGCGCGTTTGTGTGCGCCCGGCCTGCACGTCGCAGCCATCACGACGTGCAGGCCGGGGCGGTGGAAGGTCAGCCCGCCGCCGCCGGCAGCCACAGCAGCAGGGCGGCGCCCAGCAGCATGCGATACACCGCAAACACCGTGAAACGGTGCTTCTTGATATAGCCCAGCAGCCACTTCACCACCACAAAGCCGGTGATGGTCGCCGCCACGAAGGCCACCGCCACGTCGGTCCAGTTTTCGGTGCCGAAACCGCCTTCCTTGTACATCTCCAGCAGCGCGTAGCCGCTGGCCGCAAACATGGTCGGAATGCCCACCATGAACACGAAATCCGCCGCTGCCGAGCGCTTGCTCAGGCCCAGCAGCATCGCGATGAAGATCGTCGAGGCCGAGCGCGACGTACCGGGAAAAACACCGGCCACGACCTGCGCCAGGCCTACGGCGATGGCCACCTTCCAGGTCACCACATCGCGCTCGGGCAGCTTGCCGGCGAAGTGTTCGGCCACCAGCATCCATACCCCGCCGATCAGCAACGCCCAGGCGACCGGTTGGAGCGTTTCGGGCAATTGCCAGCCGGCCTTGCGCACGATCAGCCCGACCACCGCGGTGACCAGGAAGGCGACGCCGACCTTGAGCACGTAGTCGCGGTTGGCGCGCTCGCCCAGGCCGGTGGCCAGGCTCCACAGGCGCTGCCGCAGCGCCAGGCAGATGGCCAGGATCGCGCCGGCCTGGATGACGATATTGAAGAAGTCAGAACGGCGTCCGAGCCATTGTTCGGCGATCAACAGGTGGCCGGTGCTGGAGATCGGCAGGAATTCGGTGAGGCCTTCGAGAATGCCCAACAACAGGGCGGAAATCAGATCGGACATCGGACTGGGCAGGGGTGAGGGAAGCGCCAGGATAGTGCATTGCGGCATGCACCATATCGGTGCGTTCTAGTTTGCGCTTTGCACTTTTACGGTGCGATGCTGGCGGTACAGTCGCGAGCGATGTAAGCAAAATCAAGGGCTTGTGAAGCGCACAGGCTTGGCACGGTCCCTGCTGTAGTACCGCCCACGAGCCACTTAACTCCTGCCTGAGGTTTCTTCCGATGTCCGTGGAAAATGTTGAAAAGCTGATCAAGGACAACAAGGTCGAGTTCGTCGACCTGCGCTTCGTCGATATGCGTGGTGTACAGCAGCACATCACCTTTCCGGTCAATATCATCGAGCCGGCGCTGTTTGAAGAAGGCAAGATGTTCGACGGCAGTTCGATCGCGGGCTGGAAGGGCATCAACGAGTCGGACATGGTGTTGCTGCCGGACGCGGGCACCGCGTATCTGGATCCGTTCTTCGCCGATCCGACCATCGTGCTGACCTGCGACATCCTCGACCCGGCCACCATGCAGAGCTATGAGCGCGACCCGCGCGGCATCGCCAAGCGCGCCGAGGCCTACCTGAAGTCCTCCGGCACCGCAGACCAGGCGTTCTTCGGCCCGGAGCCGGAATTCTTCATCTTCGATTCGGTGCGCTTTGCCAACGATATGGGCCACACCTTCTTCCAGGTGGGTTCGGAAGAGGCGGCCTGGAACACCGGCGAAAAGTACGACGGCGGCAACAGTGGTTACCGCCCGGGCGTGAAGGGCGGCTACTTCCCGGTTCCGCCGACCGACAGCCTGCACGACCTGCGCGCGGAAATGATCAAGACGCTGGAACAGGTCGGCATCGAAACCGAGGTGCACCACCACGAAGTGGCCACCGCCGGCCAGTGCGAGATCGGCACCAAGTTCAGCTCGCTGGTGCAGAAGGCCGACGAACTGCTGACGATGAAGTACATCATCAAGAACGTCGCCTACCGCAACGGCAAGACCGCCACCTTCATGCCCAAGCCCATCGTGGGCGACAACGGCTCGGGCATGCACGTGCACCAGTCGCTGGCCAAGGGCGGCGTCAACCTGTTCACCGGCGACGGCTACGGCGGCCTGTCGCAGCTGGCGCTGTGGTACATCGGCGGCATCTTCAAGCATGCCCGCGCGATCAACGCCTTCGCCAACTCCGGCACCAACAGCTACAAGCGCCTGGTTCCGGGCTTCGAGGCGCCGGTGATGCTGGCCTATTCGGCGCGTAACCGTTCGGCCTCGTGCCGCATTCCGTGGGTCACCAACCCGAAGGCGCGCCGCATCGAAATGCGCTTCCCCGATCCGTTGCAGTCCGGCTACCTGACCTTCACCGCGCTGATGATGGCCGGCCTGGACGGCATCAAGAACCAGATCGACCCGGGCGCCCCGAGCGACAAGGACCTGTACGACCTGCCGCCGGAAGAAGAGAAGCTGATCCCGCAGGTGTGCTCCAGCCTGGACCAGGCCCTGGAAGCGCTGGACAAGGACCGCGAGTTCCTCAAGGCCGGCGGCGTGATGAGCGACGACTTCATCGACGGCTATATCGCGCTGAAGATGCAGGAAGTCACCAAGTTCCGTGCTGCGACCCACCCGTTGGAGTACCAGCTGTACTACGGCAACTGAGTTCCACCGCGGTGATGGCGGAGGCCCCCCTCCCACCTCCGCCATCGCCGCACATGTTCGATCGATCCAGGGCTCCGGCCGTGGATCGCAGGGGTAACGAGAGAGCACATCGTTCGCGGCGCGCGGGCCTGACCTCTCCCACGAGGCGGATGCATGGCATCTGCTGGGGTCCGCGCAATCGCGAACGATCGGATGCCGGGGTGGCATCCAGGTGACTGACACCGCCGGGCGGCGCAATGCCGGCCGGTTCTTTCCTCCATTCGGGGTATGCGCATGAAATTGATCACCGCCATCATCCGGCCGTTCAAGCTCGACGAGGTCCGCGAGGCCTTGTCTGCAGCAGGCGTGTCGGGCATCACCGTGACCGAGGTCAAGGGCTTCGGGCGCCAGAAAGGCCACACCGAGCTGTACCGCGGCGCCGAGTACGTCGTCGACTTCCTGCCCAAGATCAAGATCGAAACGGTGGTCACCGACGACCGTCTGGACGCGGTGGTCGAAGCGATCCAGAACGCCGCCGGCACCGGCAAGATCGGCGACGGCAAGATCTTCGTGACCGCGATCGAGCAGGTGGTGCGCATCCGCACCGGCGAGATCGGCGCCGATGCGCTCTGACCCCACCAGCCCCGGAGTTCGTATGAAGACAGCTCTTTTTGCCGGGTGGAAAGCCCGGTTCTACAGCGTGTGCATGCTGATGCTGTTCAGCGCGCTGATGGTGGGCGGCATGGGCAGCGCGCAGGCGCAGTCCGGTGCGCAGGTCACCCCGTTGCCGACCGAGCCGGTCACCACCGAACCGCTGCCGTCGGCGCAGCCGGCCGCCCCGCCGGCCGCCGCCGCCGAAGCCGCACCGGTGGTGGAAAAGGGCGATGTCGCCTGGATGCTGACCTCCACCTTGTTGGTGCTGCTGATGGTGGTGCCGGGCCTGGCGCTGTTCTACGGCGGCATGGTGCGCGCCAAGAACGTGCTGTCGGTGCTGATCCAGGTGGCGGTGGTGTTCTCGCTGCTGACCGTCCTGTGGGTGCTGTACGGCTATAGCCTGGCGTTCTCCGGCGAAGGCGCGTGGATCGGCAATCTGGACAAGGCGCTACTCAAGGGCGTCACCATCGAAACCCTGGCGGCGACCTTCACCAAGGGCGTGAGCCTGCCGGAATACGTGTTCGTCGCGTTCCAGGCGACCTTTGCCGGCATCACCGGTGCGCTGATCGTCGGCGCCTTCGCCGAACGCGCCAAGTTCGCTGCGGTGCTGCTGTTCTCGGTGATCTGGTTCACCTTCGGCTACCTGCCGCTGGCGCACATGGTCTGGGCCACCGGCGGGTACCTGTTCGGGTTGGGCGCGCTGGATTTCGCCGGTGGCACGGTCGTGCATATCAATGCCGGTGTTGCCGGCCTGGTCGGCGCCTACTTCGTCGGCAAGCGTGCCGGGCTGGGGCGTGAGGCGATTAAGCCGCACAACGTGACCCTGACCTTCGTCGGCGCCTCGCTGCTGTGGGTGGGGTGGTTCGGCTTCAATGCCGGTTCCAACCTGGAAGCCAATGCCGGTGCGGCGCTGGCCTTCCTCAACACCTTGCTGGCTACCGCCGCCGCCATCCTGGGCTGGTCGCTGACCGAGAAGATCATCAAGGGCAAGTCGTCCGCCCTGGGCGTGGCCTCGGGCATGGTGGCCGGCCTGGTCGGCATCACTCCGGCTTGCGGCACCGTGGGTCCGTTCGGCGCGATCGTCATTGGTCTTGCCGCCGGCGTGCTGTGCGTCTGGGGCGTCACCGGCCTGAAGCGCCTCCTGGGCGCCGACGACAGCCTGGACGTGTTCGGCGTGCATGGCCTGGGCGGCATCATCGGTGCCATCCTCACCGGCGTGTTCTCGGCGGCCTCGCTTGGCGGCCAGAAGGGTGGCGATTACGACATCGTGCACCAGGTCGGTATCCAGGCCCTGGGCGTAGGCATCACCGTGGGCTGGATCGGCGTGGTGTCGGTGGTCGGGTTCCTGGTGGCCAAGCTGGTGTTCGGCCTGCGCGTCAGCGAAGAAGCCGAGCGCGAGGGCCTGGACATCACCTCCCACGGTGAAGCTGCGTACGAGTCCTGAGCATGCACACCCGCGGCCGCGCTGCCGCGGGTGGCGCCCTGACCCGGCCGGGACCGCCCAGCCGGGTCCGTTTTCCCCGCCGCCCATTGGGCGCGGAACCACTGCCGAGGTGCCTGCATGACCAGCCCCACGCCCGTGACTGCCGGCGCGGATGCACGCTGGATCGGTGCGACCCGCCGCCGTCCGGCCTCCATGGTGTCTCCGTGCGCTTCGCTTTGCGCGACATCGATGCATGGCGCTGCGCTTTGCACTAAATTGGTGCAATGGTGACGTCCTCTTCCATGCCATCACTGGACAGCCTGGGCACACCGGTCGCCTGGGCCGACCGCGAGGGCCGCGTGCTGGGCGTCAACCCGGCGTTCGCGCGCTGGCTCGGGGTCAGTGCACGGCGGTTGGTCGAACAGCCCCTGGCCGCGCTGGAAGTGCAGGGCGACGCGTTGGCGCGCTTTCTGCTCAACGACGAACGTGACGTCTTGCGCCTGCACCGGCTGGCGCTGGGCCTGCCCAACGATGCGCCGCGTTTTGCCGAAGGCTGGCTGTCGCGGCTGGACGATGGCGGCTGGCTGCTGGAAACCCACCCGGTCGACGAATTTCCCGCGCTCGATCCCACCCACGCCCTGCCCAATGCCTTGAGCGCTGCGCTGAAAGGGTTGGCGCACGAGCTGCGTAACCCGCTGGCCGGGCTCAAGGGCGCCGCGCAGCTGCTGGCGCGCCGCGCGGCCGGGCGCGACGAAGACGAGCGCGAGCTGATCGAGCTGATCGGCACCGAGATCGAGCGCCTCAACACCCTGCTCGAACGGCTGCTCTCGCCCACCCCGGCGCGCCCGCACGACCGCCTCAACATCCATGTCGTGCTCGAACGCGTGCTACGCCTGGCCGAAGCTGAAGGCGGCTGGTCGGTGCAGGTGCAGCGCGACTACGACCCCAGCATTCCCGACATTCTGGGCGATGGCGACCGCCTGACCCAGGCGGTGTGGAACCTGGTGCGCAACGCCTTCCAGGCCGGCGCCACACGCGTGACGCTGCGCACCCGCGTGGAGCATGGCCAGCGCATCCGCGACCGCGTGCATGCGATGTCGCTGCGGCTGGAAATCATCGACGACGGCGGCGGCGTGCCGGAAGAACTGGCCGAGCACCTGTTTCTGCCACTGGTCAGTGGCCGTGCCGAAGGCAGCGGTCTGGGCCTGGCGCTGGCCCAGCAGGTTTCGCGCGAGCACCACGGCACGCTGACCTATCGCTCGCGTCCGGGCCATACCGTTTTCACCCTGCTGCTGCCCGAGCTGGCCGGCGATCACGACAAGGAGCAACCGCATGGCTGAGGCCGCCGCCGTATCCCATATCTGGGTGGTCGACGACGACCGGTCGGTCCGTTTCGTGCTGTCCACCGCCTTGCGCGATGCCGGCTATGCCGTAGACGGCTTCGACAGCGCCGCCGCCGCGCTGCAGGCGCTCGCCATGCGGCCCACGCCGGATTTGCTGTTCACCGACGTGCGCATGCCCGGCGAAGACGGCCTGACCCTGCTCGACAAACTCAAATCCAAACACCCGCACTTGCCGGTGATCGTGATGTCGGCCTATACCGACGTTGCCAGCACCGCCGGCGCCTTCCGCGGCGGCGCGCACGAGTTCCTGTCCAAGCCGTTCGACCTGGACGACGCGGTGGCACTGGCCGCACGCGCGCTGCCGGACGCCGATGCCGGCGTCGAAGAAATCGTCGCCACGCGGCTGGCCGAGGGCTCGGCTTCGCTGATCGGCGACACGCCCGCGATGCAGGCCTTGTTCCGCGCGATCGGGCGCCTGGCGCAGGCGCCGCTGTCGGTGCTGATCAATGGCGAAACCGGTACCGGCAAGGAGCTGGTCGCGCGCGCGCTGCACAACGAATCGCCGCGCGCGCGCAAACCCTTCGTCGCGCTCAACACCGCCGCCATCCCGGCCGAACTGCTGGAAAGCGAATTGTTCGGCCACGAAACCGGCGCCTTTACCGGGGCGACCAAACGGCATATCGGCCGCTTCGAACAGGCCGATGGCGGCACGCTGTTTCTGGACGAAATCGGCGACATGCCGTTGCCGCTGCAGACCCGCCTGCTGCGCGTGTTGGCAGAGAACGAATTCTTCCGCGTCGGTGGGCGCGAATTGATCCGCGTCGATGTACGCGTGATTGCCGCCACCCACCAGGACCTGGAAGCGCTGGTCGAACAAGGCCGCTTCCGCGCCGATCTGCTGCACCGCCTGGATGTGGTGCGCCTGCAGTTGCCGCCACTGCGCGAACGGCGCGGCGACATCGCGCAACTGGCCGAAAATTTCCTGGCCATGGCCGGGCGCAAACTCGACATGCTGCCCAAGCGGCTCTCGTCGGCCGCGCTGGAAGACCTGCGCCAGTACGACTGGCCCGGCAACGTGCGCGAACTGGAAAACGTGTGCTGGCGCCTGGCGGCGCTGGCGACCTCGGACATCATCGACGTGGTCGACGTGGACGCCGCATTGGCGCGCGGCGGCCGGCGTCACCGCAGCGGCCGCAGCGACGGGCAGTGGGACGACATGCTTTCCAGCTGGGCCGCGCAACGCCTGAGCGAAGGTGCCCAGGGCCTGCACGCCGAAGCGCGCGAGCGCCTGGACAGGACCTTGCTCGAAGCGGCCCTGCAACTCACCCAGGGCCGCCGCGCCGAAGCTGCTGCCCGCCTGGGACTGGGCCGCAACACGGTCACCCGCAAACTCGGCCCGGGGCGCAAACGCCGCTGATCTGGGTCCAACGCCCCTCGCCAATGGGGACGGGGTTGGGGCGAGGGTGCCTGCCGATGAAAGCGCGAGTGCCCGCGCACCTATCCAGCGATGCCTTGATCGAGCCGAGGCCGCCCGACAGTGCCCGCGGCAAGCATTGATCAGTGGTACGCCGCCGCATGCGGCGCTGTCGATGACGCCACCGCAACCCTGCCGTGCCGACGCCGTCGTCCGGGCAGTCACGCAGCGTGCCTGGCGCCTCGCACACCATCCGACAAGCCGACCCGGCACACCGACCCCGTACACTCCTGTGCCGCCAGCAGGCCCATTTCATGACACGTGAACATGCGCCCGCATAGGTTTCCAGCCTGATCAGGAGAACTGCTCGATGCGTTACCGGTCGCCCACGATCGTTGCCCTCACCGCGCTGGCGCTGGCCGCCTGCAGCAGCACGCCGCCGCCGCCCAAGGCGCCTCCGCCGCCAGCGGCGCGGATCGTGCCTGCGCGCCCGGTGCAGCAAGCCGAGGCCGCGCTGGCTTCGGCCTCGGGCAGCCTGGTCAGCGGCCGGGTGGTGCTGGTGCCGGCGCTGCAGGGCATCCGCCTCACCGGCACCATCGGCGGCCTGCGTCCGGGCGGTGTGTCCGGATTCCATGTGCACGAACGCGGCGATTGCAGCGCGGCCGATGCCAGCAGCGCGGGCGCGCATTTCAACCCGGGTGGCGCACCGCACGGGCGTGCCGGTGGCGGCGCGCATCATCTGGGCGACATGGACAATCTGCGTGCAGACGCCGAAGGCGTGGCGCATCTGGACATGATTTTGTCCGGCATCAGTCTGGGCGATGGCGCCCCGACCGACGTGGTCGGCAAGTCGCTGATCGTGCATGCCGACCCCGACGACTATCGCAGCCAGCCCAGCGGCAATGCCGGTGCGCGCCTGGCCTGCGGCGTCATTCGCGTCACCCAATGGGGCACGCCCCCTTCGCAGCCCTGAGTCGGGGCGTCAACGGCTGCAGTTGCGGCCTTTCTTCAGGAGTACTCCATGCGCATTGTTCCGACCACCTTGTTTCTGGCCACCGCCCTGGTGCTGACCGCGTGCAAGCGCGAGGAACCAGCGCCCGCCGAGCCGGCACCCGCACCGCAGGCCAGCACCCCGGCCGAAGCGGCGCACGGTGGCGAACACGCCGCCTCCATGGTCACCGAGGCGGCGGCCACCACCACCGCAACCGCCGAGCTCAAGCCGACCAAGGGCAATGACGTCAAAGGCACGGTGACGTTCAAGACCGTCGACGGTGCGCTGCGCGTCACCGGCCAGCTCAGCGGCCTCAAGCCCAATACCGAGCACGGCTTCCACATCCACGAAAAGGGCGATTGCAGCGCACCGGACGGCAGCAGCGCCGGCGGTCACTTCAACCCGTCCCAGTCCGATCACGGCAACGTCAGCACCGAGCCGCACCATGGTGGCGACATGCCCAACATCACCGCCGACGCGCAGGGTAACGCCAGCATCGACGGCCCGGTCTCCAGCAACGTCAACCTCGGCAAGGCCGACCAGTTCGATATCGCCGGCCACGCGGTGATCGTGCATGCCGACGCAGACGACTACAAAACCCAGCCCACCGGCAACGCGGGCGGCCGCCTGGCCTGCGGCGTGATCACCACCGATAACGCGCAGGCGGCGACCAAGTAAGTGCTCCGCGACCGTTGTCGATGCACGGCAACGGTTGAATACGACGACGCTGCGGGCGATGTCGGCCGACCGGCCGGTGGACATGCAGGCAGCGCTGCAGCTCACACACCAACGCCGCGGCGACAGCGCCGCGGCGTTTGCGTAGGCGCGAGGTGCAGCGTCCAACCTTCGCTCCGATCGCGATATGGCGCACACATGGGTGGATGCGCCTGGATGCGGCAGCTTGCCGATGCCATAAGCGCGAGCCGTGCGCATCCAGCGCAGCGATTGTCGAACGAACGCCGCAAACGCCGTCTTCCACTGCCCCTGGCGATCACCCGGTGATCCGCTTGCCAGCGGTCATTGTGCGTAGGCAGACGCGGTGTCTGTCCAAGGCCGATCGGGCCAGAGCCAATCGGGCACGCGAACAGTTCGCTTGAAGGCAGTGCACGCTGTTCGAGGAGATCGAACCGGTGGCATCCAGCCCGCCAATCGCGCGACAACCTCAGGTGTTGATCGATCACGGCAAATGCGGCTCACCGCGCAGCGATCACTCAATAATTCGCCCACAACCCCGGTGTCGCCAATTCCAGCAAATGCGCATCGGGATCGCGGAAGTAAATGCTTTGCCCGCCGCCCGGCCATTGCGTACGGCCTTCGATGGCGACCCCGCAGGCATGCAGGTGATTTTCCCAGCCGGGCAGGGCATCGCTTGCGACCGCCAGTGCGAAATGCTGGCGCCCGTTGCCTTCATGCGGCGGAATCGTGCCGCCTGGCAGCGTGACCGTCGCCGAGGTGCTGCCTTGCAGGAACAGCAACAAGACCTGCCCAGGCGCGATGGCGTAGGCGGCCATGCGCGTATCGCGGTGCATCGGTTGCAACCCCAGCACGCGCGCGTAGAAGGCGCATGCGCGCTCCAGGTCCGCAACATACACGCCGGTCTCCAGCACGCCCTGCAGCGCAGGGGGCAAGGCCGCCGGCGTCTGGCTCACGCCGCCAGCGCCTGCCGCGGATCCTGGCCCGGCTCGATATGCACGTACAGCACGGGCAGCCCATGCGCTTCCAGCACGGCGGCCATCTGCCGCTGGCGTGCCAGATAGTGCTCATAGACGCCGCGCAGGCGTTCGCAATCTTCGCGGTCGTGCGCGTAGTAATCGCACCAGCCTGCGGGATCGAACAAGGCGATACGCACTTCGCCATCGATGTAGCGCAACACCGGCTCGGGGGGCTGCTCCAGCCACTCTTCGGTGTGCGGCGCCAGCAGTGCGGCTTCGATCAGCGGCCACAGCGGCGCCAGGCCCTGATTGTCGTACTGCATCGACATCATCGCCGCCAGATCGTTGGCGGTGAGATACCGCGCATGCTCGATGCGGGCGCCGAAGCTTTCCTGCGCCAGCAACGCGGTATCGGCCTGCGCCATTCCCTGGGCCAGCAGCACTTCCTCCATGGCGTCGGCCACGCCGGCAACCGTGTGCGGGTCGCCCGACAGCAGGAACGGCAACACGCGCAACCCACCGCCGGCCAGTTGCGCATCGGCCTGGAACGGCAGCGGGATCTCGCCTTGCGCGTCGGCACCGAAGGCCAGCACCCGCGGGCCCTGGTCGCGCCCGGGTGCACGCGCCTGCAGCTCTTCCAGGCGCCGATGCAGCGGCCAGCCGGGCCGCAACACTTCGGACGGATCGAAATGCGCCAACGCCACGCTCAATTCCAGATCGCGGACTTCCGGGATCCATTGCGCCAGGTCGCGGCCGATGCGTTCGGCCAGCATGCCGGCCTGCGCCGGCGCCAAGGCGCCGCGCTCGGGGGCGCTTCCGCCGGTCAATTCCAGCGCCAGCACACCCATGGCGGTTACGCCGTGTTCGGTCTTGCTCATGATTCGCGGTTGGCCCATCACGGGGTCGAAGCTACACTGCGGCCATTATGCCTGCCGGCCCTGTGCAGGCCATGTCCCCGAGTCCTCCATGCCAGGTCAACCGATGCCCGCAGCCCGTCCCGTCGCCATTTTGGGCGGCGTTCGTATCCCGTTCTGTCGTCAGAACACCGCGTACGCGGATGTGGGCAACCTGGGCATGTCGGTGCGCACGCTGGGCGCGTTGGTCGAGCGCTTCGGGTTGCATGGGCAGCAATTGGGCGAAGTGGCGATGGGCGCGGTGATCAAGCATTCCGCGGACTGGAACCTGGCGCGCGAGGCGGCGCTGTCGTCGGGTCTGTCGCCGCTGACGCCGGGCATCACCCTGCAGCGCGCCTGCGGCACCAGCCTGGATTCGGTGATCACCATCGCCAACAAGATCGCGCTGGGGCAGATCGACTCGGGCATCGGCGGCGGCTCTGACACCACCTCCGAAGTGCCGATCGTGTACGGCAAGAAGTTGCGCGCACGGCTGCTGGCCGCCAACCGTGCCAAGGCCACCGGCGACAAGCTCAGGGCGCTGCTGCGCGGCTTCAAGCTGGCCGAGCTCAAGCCCGAGTTCCCCGGCGTGGCCGAGCCGCGCACCGGCAAGAGCATGGGCGACCACTGCGAGGACATGGCCAAGGAATGGAACATCTCGCGCGATTCGCAGGACGAATGGGCGGTGGCTTCGCACCACAAGCTGGCCGCTGCCTATGAGCGCGGTTTCTTCGACTCGCTGATTGCGCCGTTCCGCGGCGTCTCGCGCGACAACATCCTGCGCGCGGACACCTCGCTGGAAAAACTCGCCACGCTACGCCCGGCCTTCGACAAGACCTCCGGCCGCGGCACGTTGACCGCCGCCAATTCCACCCCGCTCACCGATGGCGCCGCCGCGGTGCTGCTCTCCAGCGAAGCCTGGGCGCTGGCGCATGGCCACACGCCGATGGCCTACCTGCGCGATGCACAGGTGGCGGCAGTCGACTTCGTGCATGGCGAAGGCCTGCTGATGGCGCCCACCATCGCGGTGCCGCAGATGCTGGCGCGTCAGGGCCTGACCCTGCAGGATTTCGACATCTACGAAATCCATGAGGCCTTCGCCGCGCAGGTGCTGTGCACGCTGCGTGCCTGGGAGAGCGAGGACTACTGCCGCAACCGGCTGGGCCTGGACGCGCCGCTGGGCCGCATCGACCCGGACAAGATCAATCCGCTGGGCTCGTCGCTGGCCACCGGCCATCCGTTCGCCGCCACTGGCGCACGCGTGGTGGCCACGGCCGCCAAACAGCTGGAAGAGCGCGGCGGCGGCCGTGCATTGATTTCGATCTGCACCGCTGGCGGCATGGGCGTGGTGGCGATCGTCGAGCGCTGATGCCGTGGTGCGGTACGGGATTGGGCATTCGGGATTGGGGATTTGCAGAAGCGGCAGTTGAATTCTGCCGTTGCGGGTCCGCCATCCTTAATTCCATCGCTGTATGGCTAACAATGCGACGTCAGCTTCTTCGATGAAGCAGATGGCCGCTTGGCGCGCATTGGCCCCGTTCGCGGGAGTGCAATGCGGCGGTAAGCACATCGCATACCGCCGCTGTCCCGACTACAGAATGCGATCGTCCGCTGCGTGCGGATCGACTGGCGCCGGGTCGTACGTGGTGACGATTGGCCCGCGCAACGACTGCTGTGGCATGACGTCGCGTACCGGTTCGCCGCGTGCGGCGCGCAAGGCGTTGGCGTAGCAATGCTGTGCCGACAGCAGGTCGCCGGAGGCGGCAAACCCGTGTCCCAGCTCTTCCCAGGCCTCGCTGCCGGCGCCGCTTGCGATGGCGCGATGCAGGAATTCCTCGGCCTGCGACCACTGCTGTTGATGACGCGCGAGCCGCGCCAGTGTCAGCAACAGCCCTGGGCTGTCGGGATATTGGGTCAGCCAGCGTTGCGCGCTGGCGCGGCGCGAATCGTATTTTTCCAGCGGCAGCACGCCGTACAGGCGTACCAGCGATTCGTCCCATTGCGCGTCCAGCGCCTGCTCCAGGCTGTGCACGGCGGCATCGTCCCAATGCAGCACGGCCGCACGTTGCGCGTAGGCGCCAACCACTGCCGGAGTGGTGCGTAATGTCTTGGGCAATGCTTCCCAGCGCTCGGCCAGTGCATTGGCGTCGCTGGCCTGCAACAGGGTCTGCTCGGCCAGCGTCGCTTCCAGCGTGCTGTAGGCATCGGGCGCCAAGACCGCCTGCTGACGCAGGGCACCGAGCTGGCCATAGGCTTCGTCGGCGCGACCGATCTGCGCCAGGGCGTGGGTGCGCAACAGCAGGCCGCGTGCCGGCAACGGCTGCGCGTTGGCGCTATCCAGTGCATTGATCGCATCGACCGGGCGCTGGCGCGCCAGGTGCCGCTCGCCCTGCAACAGCGCATAGCCTGTCGGGTCGCGCTCGGCCAGTTGCTTTGCCAGTACCGTGGCCGCCGCCTCGTCGCCGCGCGCATCGGCCACGCGCACCGCGCTGGCCAGGGCAATGCCGCTGACCTCATCGTCTTCGCTGGCACTGACCAGCAGCCGCTCGGCGCGCTGCCATTGGCCATGATCGGCAGCGCGCAGGCCTTCGATCAAACGCGCACGGCCCTTGTTGCGGCGGTACTTGCCCCACACGCGGAACGGCAGGCTGATCAACGTCCAGAGCAGCCACAGCACCAGCAATGCGATCAGCAGGATCAGCAGCGCCTGCGGCATCGCGGCGTGATAGTCGTTGCCCCCCACACTGACAACGACGTTGCCCAGGTCGTAACTGTTCTGATGCGACAGCCACTGTGCGCCAAGCACGCCCAGCGCCACGGCAATCAGCAGGATCAAGACGGTACGCAACACTTTCATTGGGTGGATCTCCCTTCACGCATGGCCTGCAGTTGCAGCAGGGTGGTGCCCAGTTCCGGCAGGCGCGGACGCAGTGGCGCTTGTTGCAGGCTGCGCAAGCGTGCACGCAGCTGACGACGTTGCGGCGAATCCGGCCAGAGCCGGGTGGTCCAGGTCTCCACGCGGCGCAGCGATTGCGCAAAACCGGCGGCATCGCCACGTTCCGCGGCGGCGCGGGCCAGGCTGATTTCGATCTGCACTGCATCGCGCGCAGCACGCCGGTCGCCGCCGGTCAGCAAGGCGTCGCCGCGGCTGGGGCGGATGTCCACCAGCGGCGCCAGCGCTTTTTGCCACCACGGTTGCGCCGCGGCGCTGGCCTGTGCGGTCTGTTCCGGCAGGCGCTGCAACTCGGCGGCCAAGGTGTCCAGATTCTTGCCCGCCTCCGCCTGCGGGCCGGCCCCCAGACGCTCCAGCGCATCGCGTTCCTGCACCAATGCCTGACGCAGATTGAGGTAACCGGGGTCGTCGATGCCGTTGAGTGCGCCGTTGGCCAGCGCATAGGCGCGCCGCGCGCCATCGGCATCGCCGGCGATACTCAGGCGCTGCTGGCCAAGCCGCAGCAGCAGCTCCACTTCATCCAGGCGCAGCGCCTGTGCGCCATGACGATTGGGGTCGGCCAGCTTTTGCACGGTGTCTTCGAGCAACGCGCTGCGCTGACTCAAGCCCAGCATCTCGTCGCGCAGGACGCGGTTGGTGGCCGCCGCGTCCTGCAGACGCTCGTTGGCCAGGCGCTGATCGCGGCGCAGCGTCTCCAGCATCTGCTGGGTGCCGTCCCAGCGTTGCTGCTGCGCCTGCGCGGCCTGCAGCTGCGTTGCCTGATAGTTCTGCCACGCGCGCCAGCCCAGGAACAGCGCCACGCCCACGGCCGCCACGGCGACGACAAGCAGCAGCCATGCCAAGGGAAAGCGTCGCGCAGGAGCGGGAATTTCGGTCATTCGGACATCCTCGGGCAGTCACGACCGGCGCAGGCGCCGCAGCCATCGCACACAGCATGGCGTGCAGCGCCGGACGGCGGCAAGCTGTGCTTGAGTTCGCAGTTCAGCAAGGTCGTGGTGGTGTCATGATCGCCGCCGCCGCCGCCGCCGCCGCCGCCGCCGCCTCAGCAGCAGCAGCGGCGAGCTGCTGCGGCAACGGGCCTGCTGCGCGCATGCCATGCACGAAACCGGCTGCATGTGCGGCGTCGAGCATGCGATCGCTGGATGCCACTACCGGACGCTGTTGCCACGCAGCGATCAGTTCGGCAGGCAGCTGTTGCAGAACCAGCGTCAGCGCTTCGGCGCTACTGAGCGCCAGCACGCTGCGCGGCAGTGCAAGCGACAACGCCTGGATGGACAAGGCGCGCAAGCGCAGCGGGACGCGTCGATAGACATCGGCACGCACGATGCGTGCACCGCGCTGCTGCAACGTTGGCGCCAGCATGCCGCGCCCGCCGGGGGCAGTGATCAGCCCGACGGCCTGTAGCGGTGCCTGCAGCAGCGGCAGCGCAAGCAGGCCTTCGCTGTCCATGCGCGCCGGCCGCACCACGCTGTCGATGCCGCAGGCGTGCAATGCGCGCGCAGTGCCTTCGCCCACGCTGACCCAGTGCGCCTGCGCCGGGCGCTGCAGCGGCGCCAGACGATGCGCTGCCTGCACCGCGGCCGGGCTGGTGAAAATCGCAATCGGCGCTGCCAGCGCCTGCCGCAGCGCGTCTCGTGCCTGTGCGGTGTCATGGGTCTGCAGGCGCCATGGCGACAGCGCAAGTACCCGTCCGCCATGCCGCGCAACTGCCCGCCGCAACGGCGCATGTTCACCGCTGGGGCGCAGCGAGATCAGGGTCCAGGCAGCATCGGGATGGGCAAGGCCGGTCATGAGGCGATTATGCGAGAGCGTGGGCCACCTGCGGCCCACTGTCGCCGCATCCGGGGATGCCAGTACGAATCGATGGCGCAATGCCGGCAGCCGGAGCGATGATTCGGCTGCCTGACTGGCGCCCTTCGACTCGATCCGGAACCTATTGCAACCGCCGGGAATCCGGTCACGATCCTGGCCGACAACCGTGCTGGAGCGGCGAAGTGATCAAGTCCTACCTTATCAACATGCAGCGCAGCGGCGACCGGTTGCAGGCCATGTCGGCGCGCTTCGACGCGCTGGGCCTGCCGTTCGAGCGCATTGCTGCCATCGATGGCGCCACGTTGACGGACGAGCAGATCGCCGACTTCGTACGCGAGCGCCCTTTGGAAGGATCGGGCGATGCCTTCAGCACCGGCCCGCGCAAGTGGACGGCGTCCAACATCGGCTGCTTTCTCAGTCACCAGGCAGCGTGGCGCATTGCGGCCGCTTCCGACGACGCCTACACGGCGATTTTCGAAGACGACATGCATCTGTCCGATGCGCTGCCGGCGTTGCTGGGCAGCACCGATTGGCTACCGGGTGGCCGCAGCATCGTGCGGCTGGAGCCGTCCTACAACCGCATCAAACTCGATGCCAAGGTGGCGGATGTCGCCGGGCGCCAACTGCGCCTGGTGCGGCCATCGACGTATCAGCATTGCTGGCCGGTATGCGCCGGCGCGCTGATCATCAGCAGGGATGCGGCGCGATTGCTGCTGGCTGCGAAGGCGCGCTGGCACACCATGGCCGATATCTTTTTGTTCGGCTGGAACGAGTCGCCGGTGGCGCACCAGTTGTCCACCTATCAGCTCTCGCCGGCTGCGTGCATCCAGGACAAATTCTTCCATGCAGCTGCGGAAAACATCGTGTTTACCAGCACGATCGATGCGCCGCTGACGCACGCACAGAGGCAGCGCAGCACGCATTGGAAAGCCAAGGCCACCGCGCTGTTGCGGGTGGCGCAGGGCTATCGCAAGGTGGTCTTTGCACCTTAGCGTGGCAAACAAGCACTCGCGCGCAGGCGTCGGTCGTGCCGGGCGGTTGCGCGGTCGTTGGCGGGCGGTTTGATGCATGGCGCGCTATCTGCAACGCCACCGGCAGGCATCGTGGCGGATACCGCGTGCTGACCGAGCGCATGATCCGGGCTGGGCCAAGGTGTCGAAAAAGTTGTTGCATGCGGCCAGCGCGATGCCGGCCCACACACCGCACGTGGCGATGACTGCATTCACCATGCGGTACCGCATGTCATACAGGTGCACAAGACGCTCGCAGAACATTGCGGCATGATGCCGCCCTTCGCCGTCTTTCAGTCTTTGCCGATGACTCCTTCGTGCACGCTCGCATCCGCCCTGCAGTCGCTGCAGCAGCAGTTCATCGCCATGCCGCCAGTCCTGTCGATGGGCATTGCCGTGGACGGTCTGCACGATGGCGCGTTGCGCCTGCGGGCGCCGCTGCAGGCCAACGTCAACGACAAGGCCAATGCGTTCGGCGGCAGCCTCGCCTCGCTGATGACGCTGGCCAGCTGGGGGTGGCTGACCCTGCAGCTGCAATTGGCCGGGCACCACGCCGATGTCTACGTTGCAGACAGCCAGCTGCGCTATGTCGCGCCGGTGTACGAAGACCTGGTCGCCAATGCCGAGCCGTCCGAGCTGGGGAGCTGGGAGGCCTTTCTGGCGACGTTCCGGCAACGTGGCAAGGCGCGCATCGGCATGCGCGCGCAGATCGCGCTGGGCTCCGGTGCCGCCGCGGCCACGTTGAGCGGGCGCTTCGTGGCGTTTCCAAAACGGTAGGATGCCGGCTGGATCCGGGGGAATACGCATGCGTGCAGTCACTACAACGATCGTGCTGCTTGGGCTGGCACTGCTGAGCGGGGTGGCCAATGCCGGCAGCCGTGCCCAGGCGCGGGCGCTGGAAACCATCCAGGCCGCCTACACGGCCGCCGTGCGCTGGAACGATTTCGATGCCGCGCAGGGCTTCGTCGAGCCGGCCTATGCCCAGGCGCATCCGCTCAGCGACCTGGAACGTTCGCGCTACGAGCAGGTGCAGATTTCCGGCTACCGCGAGGTGCGCGTGGGCCAAGACCCCAATGGCGACCTGCGGCGCGAGGTCGAGTTGCGGGTGATCAACCGCAATACCCAGGCCGAACGGCTGGTGCGCAGCATCGAGATCTGGCGCTGGAATCCCGAGCAGAAGCGCTGGTGGCTGGCCAGCGGCCTGCCCGACCTGTGGAAGGGCCAGTAGCCTGGCCCCTGCGCGCCGGGCGTCGCGTGCGCCAGCTGTGCGACAATTCCCGCCCGCTCGACTGACCCTGACCCCGTGAATTTCGAAGAGCTGCAGGCCTTTGTCGGCCGCAACCCCATGTTGTCGCTGGCCCTGGTGGGCCTGACCATCGCCCTGATCGTCACCGAGGTCGCGCGCCTGTTCCGCGGCTATCGCGCGCTCAAGCCGGCCGAGCTGACCCGTCTGATCAACAGCGAAAATGCGCTGGTGATCGACCTGTCGCCCACTGCCGACTTCGAAAAAGGCCACATCGCCGGCAGCCGGAACGTGGCGCTGGCCAAGTTCGACCCGGCCGGCAAGCTATTGGCCAACGCCAAGGCCTCGCCGGTGGTGGTGGTGTGCCGCAGCGGCACCACCTCCGCCGGTGCAGCCAAGACGCTGAAGAAAGCTGGTTTCGAACAGGTGTACTGGCTCGAAGGCGGCGTCGCCGCCTGGCAGATGGCCGAGATGCCACTGATCAAGGGCCGCTGATCCGCCTTGTGCGGCAACCGGCACGCCCCCATTGCTGGCGTGAGAGACTTGCGCTTTCACGTTTGCATCACTCAACGCTGCATCCACCGAACCGTTTCTGGAGTTAGGAATGTCCGACGAAATCCTCAACGGCGCCGCTGCGCCGGCCGACGCCGCTGCTGGTCCCGCCTTCACCATCGAAAAGATTTACGTCAAGGACGTGTCCTTCGAATCTCCGAACGCACCGGCCGTCTTCAATGACGCCAACCAGCCCGAGCTGCAGCTGAACCTCAACCAGAAGGTGCAGCGCCTCAACGACAACGCCTTCGAAGTGGTGTTGGCCGTGACCCTGACCTGCACCGCCGGTGGCAAGACGGCCTATGTGGCCGAAGTGCAGCAGGCCGGTGTGTTCGGCCTGGTCGGCCTGGACCCGCAGGCGATCGACGTGCTGCTCGGCACCCAGTGCCCGAACATCCTGTTCCCGTACGTGCGCACCCTGGTCAGCGACCTGATCCAGGCCGGCGGCTTCCCGCCGTTCTACCTGCAGCCGATCAATTTCGAAGCCCTGTACGCAGAAACCCTGCGTCAGCGTCAGAACGAAGGCACTTCGCTGGCCGATTCCGAGCCGGCTGGCAACGCCTAAGCGTTGATTGCGCCGATGAGCGATTGGACCCACAAGATCGCCGTTCTCGGCGCCGGTTCCTGGGGCACGGCCCTGGCCGCGCTGCTCGCCAGGCATGGTCATCCGACCGTGCTCTGGGGGCGCGATGCGGCGATGGTGGATACCATCGACCGCACCCACGAGAATGCGCGCTATCTGCCGGGCATTGCGCTGCCCGACAGTCTGCGTGCCACCACCGACCTGCAGGCGGCGGTGGCTGACGCCACCTGGATCCTGGTGGTGGTGCCCTCGCATGCGTTCACCGAGACCATCCGGCTGATCGCACCGCTGCGTCCGGCCGGTGCCGGCGTTGCCTGGGCGACCAAGGGCTTCGAACCCGGTTCCGGGCGGTTCCTGCATGAAGTGGCACGCGACATCCTCGGCCCCAGCGTTCCGCTGGCCGTGGTGACCGGGCCCTCCTTCGCCAAGGAAGTCACGCTCGGCCTGCCGACCGCCATCACCGTGCACGGCGACGATGCGGCGTTCGCACAAGTGGTGGCCGATGCGATGCACGGCCCCACCTTCCGCGCCTACACCGGCGACGACATGGTGGGCGCCGAGCTGGGCGGGGCGATGAAGAACGTGCTGGCGGTGGCCACCGGCGTGGCCGACGGCATGCAGCTTGGTCTCAATGCACGGGCCGGTCTGATCACGCGTGGCTTGAACGAGATGCTGCGTCTGGCGGCGGTGATCGGCGCACGTCCGGAGACCCTGATGGGCCTGGCCGGATTGGGCGATCTGGTGCTTACCTGCACCGGCGATCTGTCGCGCAACCGGCGCCTGGGTCTGGCCCTGGGGCGCGGGCAGAGCTTGGACGATGCGATCCGCGAGATCGGCCAGGTTGTCGAATCGGTGCAGACGGCCGATGAGGTCATGCGTCAGGCCGAACACCACGGCATCGAACTGCCGATCTCCAATGCCGTGCGCGCGGTATTGCACGGTGAAATCACTCCGGAAGCAGGCCTGAAGGAACTGCTGGCACGCGAGCGCAAGCCAGAGTACCCGCAGACCTTGTTTACCTGAGAACAGCCGACAAACCGCTGCGCTTACTGCCAGTCGTGCGTGGGCCGGTGCTTAGAATCCTCGTGCGCCACCCTTGCATGACGGTTCCGCGCGCTGTCCACGCCACCGGATGATTGCTCGCTCCGTCTTGTTCGCCGCGCCAAGACCGGTAGCGCCTCGGCATCCAATGCGAAAATGCACAACACAACGCCCGGCGTACCGGGCGCGTTTGTTTGGCCGCTTGCCGCGCGGCGCAAGCACGGCTTTGGCGGATCGGGCGCCAGGTCGTTGGGGCACCCAACGCGAGCGCGTGGCCCACCCTCGTGACGCAGATGCATCGTTGGCGAGGTTCCCTGTGCGAAGTGACGCGCATCGTGACGTGCATGTCCAAACCGCCAACCGATCGCCCAAAAGAAAGAAGCCCGGTCGGGGGACCGGGCTTCCAGTGCAACGCGGGAGAGAGAGCGCGCTGCAGTCAAACGTGCGGCTTACCAGCTGAAGCGCGGGCCGACCGACCATTCCTTGTTGCCGTCGCCATCCATACGGATGTCGCCGTTGATGCCCCAGTTCTGGTTCAACTTCACCTGGGCGCCAAGGCGGCCGTAGAAGTTGTCGCCGATGTCGATGCCACGCTTCTTGGAGAAGTCTTCGTAGCCAGCCAGGGCATAGACTTCGAAGTGCTCGCCGAAGGCGTTACGCAGACCGGCTTCAACGCTGTAGCCGTCGAAATTGATGTTCGGGGTGTCCAGGTCCAGCTTGCGGTAGGCAACGCGCGCAACGAAGTCGGTGCTCGTGGCGATTTCGTGGTTGAAGCCCACCCCGACGCCCCACTGCTGGAAGTCCGAGTCGGTGTTCTCGAACACGTTGTTGTTGTCGTCAGCATTCTGCTTGCTGTAATCGCCGAACACGTGGAAGTTCGGAGCGATGGCGTAAGAGGCCTTCACGCCCCAGCCGTCCGCATCGCGACCTTCGGTCGGCGTGCGCACGTAGTCGCCTTCGACGAAGTTGTATGAGAGGTTTTCAGCAGCCGAAGCCGCAAACGGCAGAGCTGCGAGAAGGCCGAGGGCCAGCAAAGAAGTCTTCATGATCGGGATACCTGTACTTATTTGATTGGACCGGCGCTGAGGCGGATGCCGTTCGCTGCCGAGATGTAAATTCTCCGTTATTCGATGGAACGCGACATGAATTTTGGACTGACCCGTTGATGAATCATCGCGCCAGATTCAGCTGCGCTTTCTTGTGTCGCGTGCAGATGCGCGTACAGCACGTGCAAAACGTGATGCTCTAGCGCTTACGTGGCGCCGACGTGGGCATGTGTACACAAACACGGCAGATCGCCGGGTTTCCAACGTTTTACGCGCGCTCGCTCCACCAGCACATTGCACTGACACCGCCGCTGGGAGCATTGCACTCCTGTTGAACACACCTGTGGAGCTGCATCGTGGCGAAGAAAAAAACGTTGGCGCGTTTTCTGGCCGAGACGCTGCAGAGCGCCGGGGTCGAGCGGATCTGGGGCGTGACCGGCGACAGCCTCAACGGCTTGACCGATGCCTTGCGCGAGATGCAGACCATCGCGTGGATGCATGTGCGGCACGAAGAAGTGGCCGCGTTCGCCGCAGGTGCCGAGGCGGCGGTGACCGGCCAGCTGGCGGTGTGTGCGGGCAGTTGCGGGCCGGGCAATCTGCACCTGATCAACGGGCTGTTCGATTGCCATCGCAGCCGCCAGCCGGTACTGGCGATTGCCGCGCATATTCCGTCGTCCGAGATCGGGCTGAGCTATTTTCAGGAGACCCACCCGCAGGAGCTGTTTCGCGAGTGCAGTCACTTCGTGGAGTTGGTGACCAACCCGGCGCAATTGCCGGAAGTGCTGCATCGGGCGATGCGCTCGGCCATCCTGCAGCAAGGCGTGGCGGTGGTGGTGATTCCCGGCGATATCGCGTTGCTGGAGGTGGACAAGCATGTCTCCAGTGCGTGGCCGTCGCTGCGTCAGCCGCGGGTGCTGCCTGCCGCCGAGGACGTGCGGCAATTGGCCGAGCTGCTGCAGCAGAGCAAGGCGGTGACGCTGTTGTGCGGCAGTGGCTGTGCCGGCGCGCATGACGCAGTCGTGGCGTTGGCCGACACGTTAGGTGCGCCGGTGGTGCATGCGCTGCGCGGCAAGGAATACGTGGAGTGGGACAACCCGTTCGATGTCGGCATGACCGGCCTGATCGGTTTCAGTTCCGGTTATCACGCCATGCTTAATTGCGACACCTTGCTCATGCTGGGCACGGATTTTCCGTACCGGCAGTTCTACCCGAAGGACGCGACCATCGTGCAGGTGGATCGCGACCCGAGCGCGCTCGGTCGGCGCACGCCGTTGCAGCTGGGCATTGCCGCCGATGTGGGCGAAACCATTGCAGCATTGCTGCCACAGCTGCAGCGCCGCGAAGAACGTGGCTTTCTGGAAAAGTCGCTTGCGTACTACCGCAAGGCGCGCGAAGGGTTGGACGATCTGGCGGTACCGGCAGATCCTGGGCAGCCGCTGCACCCGCAGTTCGTGACCCGGCTGATCAGCCAGATTGCCGATCAGGATGCAGTGTTCACCTGCGATGTCGGCACGCCCACGGTGTGGGCCGCCCGCTACCTGCGCATGAACGGCAAGCGTCGCTTGCTGGGGTCGTTCAATCACGGTTCGATGGCCAACGCAATGCCGCAGGCGCTTGGTGCGCAAGCAGCATTTCCCGGTCGGCAAGTCATTTCGCTATCGGGCGATGGTGGCTTTGCGATGCTGATGGGCGATTTCATCTCGCTGGCGCAATTGAATCTGCCGGTGAAGGTGGTGGTGTTCAACAACGCTTCGCTGGGATTTGTGGCGATGGAGATGAAGGCTGCCGGTTACCTGGATACCGGTACCGAGCTGCGCAATCCGGATTTCGCGGCGATGAGCAACGCGATGGGCATCCTCGGCATCCGTGTGGACGAATCATCGCAACTGGAGCGTGCATTGCGCCAAGCCTTCGCGCATTCGGGTCCGGCGCTGGTGGATGTGCGCATCGCCACGCAGGAGCTGGCGGTGCCGCCGGCGATCAAGCTCGAACAGGCCAAGGGTATGGGCCTGTATCTGCTCAAGGCAGTGATGAGCGGGCGTGGCGATGAGGTCATCGAGTTGGTGAAGACCAACCTGCGTTAATTCAGTTGCACTCACGCACACTGGCTGTCCTCTTCAGGCCGCTTCGTCCATGCCCCGTTCGCTGCTCCGGCAACTGTTGCTGATCTGGATGGTGATCGTGGCCGCCTGTGTGGGCGTGGCCACGATGTTGTACGGCCTGTATCGGCAGACCGAGGGTGTGCGGCTGGAAGAGGCGCGCCAGCAATTGGGGGGGCAATGCGCGCGCATCGTGCAACGCTATGCCGGGGCAAGCGAGGCGGCGCGTCGCGGCGACGATGGCGCAGGCCTGGCAGCGGTGGTGGTGCAGTTGGTGCTGGCCGATGCGCCAGGCGTCGAAGGCGGTGTCTGGGACCTGCACAAGGGCTTTGTTGCCTATGCGTACCCGACCTACGACGGCAGCGATCACAAGACCGATATTCCCGCCGCGGAGTGGGCCAACATCGTCAACACGGCGCAGCAGAGCGTGACGACAAGGCAGGCGGCGCAATACCGTCGCGACGGTCGCCGCGAGGTGCTGCTGATCAGCGCCTGTCCGTTGGCATCCGGCAGCGCGGCATGGACGATGACGCGGGTGCCGGCCAGCAAGGCCGACGCATGGCGGCCGTTGGTCGTTGGCATGCTGCTGATCTTCGCGATGGTGGCGATATCGGCCATTGCGCTGGGCGTGCTGGTGCGGCGCTGGAGCCAGCGCCTGCAGCGGATCCAGCAGGCGCTGGCCGCCGACACCCAGACGCCGCACATTCCGCCGACCGGTGCGCCGGAACTGGACCGCCTGGGCGCGGCAGTCAACGACTATGCGCAGCGCAACGCGCAGGCGCTGGCGCAGACGCGCCGGCTGGCCGACGAGCTGTCGCGGCACGAACGGCTTGCCGCACTGGGGCGCATGACGGCCACGGTGGCGCATGAGATCCGCAACCCGATCGCCACGATGCGGTTGGCGCTGGAAAACGAGATCGCGCGCCGCGATGCGACGCCGGACGATGCGGCGCATGGCGAGTTGATGCTGGGGCAGATTCGTCGCCTGGATGGCGTGGTCGAGAGCCTGCTCGGCATGGTGCAGCCGATTCGTCTGCACCTGGAGACGGTGGTGGTGCAGGACTGGCTGGCGACGCTGCTGGAACACAGCCCGTTACCGCCGGGCACGCCGCCGCCCCGCCTGCTGCTGCCGGCCGCGCCGTTGCGCTGGACCCTGGATCCGCAGCAGCTGGGGCGCGCCGTGCACAACCTGCTGCGCAATGCTGCGCAGCACGCCGATCCAGGCAGCGAGGTCACGCTGCAGGCGGCAGCAGTGGAGGGCATGTTGCAGCTGCAGGTCTGCAACCGTGGCGCGCCGATCGCAGAACCGATCGCTGCGCACCTGTTCGAACCGTTCGTCAGTGGCCGCGCCGACGGCAATGGCCTGGGGCTGGCGCTGGTGCGCGAGATCGCGCGTGCGCATGACGGGCACGCGCGCTACGCACATGCCGACGGGCTGACCCATTTCATCCTGGAGTTGCCATGGCGCGCATCCTGATCATCGACGACGACGCGGCGTTTCGCACCACCTTGCAGGCCACCTTGCGCTCGCTCGGGCATACGGTGGTCGCCGCCGAGAACGGGCCGGACGGGCTGGCGCGGCTGAGCGAAGGCGGCATCGACATGGCGTTCGTGGATTTCCGCATGCCGGGCATGGATGGCATCGCGGTGCTGCGTGCGCGCCTGGACGATGCGCAGGCGCGTCAGGTGCCGCTGGTGATGCTGACCGCCCATGTGTCCAGCGGCAACACGATCGAGGCGATGACGCTGGGCGCCTTCGATCATCTGGTCAAGCCGGTCGGCCGTGCCGATATCGTGGAGGTGGTGGAGCGCGCGCTGCTCAGTCGTGCCGATGCGCAGGCTGCAGCGACAGACAGCTCGCCTGCGCCGGTCGAAGATGAGGATGCACTGGTCGGCCACAGCCCGGCGATGCGCACCGTGCACAAGCGCATCGGGCTGGCAGCGGCGTCCGATCTGCCGGTGCTGATCACCGGGGAAACCGGCACCGGCAAGGAATTGGCCGCACGCGCGCTGCATCGCGCCAGCCCGCGCGCCAATGCACCATTTGTCGCAGTCAACTGCGCGGCCATTCCGCTGGACTTGATGGAGAGCGAGCTGTTCGGCCATCGCAAGGGGGCGTTTTCCGGCGCCAGCAGCGACCGACGCGGGCTGATTCGCGAAGCCGATGGCGGCACGTTGTTTCTGGACGAAATCGGCGACATGCCATTGCCGATGCAGGCCAAGCTGCTGCGTTTCCTGCAGGAAGGCGAGGTGACGCCACTGGGTGGCAGCGGCCCGCAGAAGGTGGATGTGCGGGTGCTGGCCGCCACCCATCGCGACCTGGCGGCCTGCGTGGCCGACGGACGCTTTCGGAGCGACCTGCGTTACCGCCTCAATGTGGTGCCGATCGAACTGCCGCCATTGCGCGAGCGTGGCCAGGACATCCTGCTGCTGGCCCAGCACTTCCTGAGCGCCGATGCAGCGCGTGCGCAGAGCCTGTCGCCGGCCGCGCAGGAGCGCCTGCTCGCGCACCGCTGGCCCGGCAACGTGCGCGAATTGCGCAACGTCATGCAGCGCAGCCAGGTCTTGGTGCGTGGCGCCAGCATCGATGCGGCGGATCTGGATGAAGCGCTGGGCGAGGCGGGCGAAGTGTCGCCGCAGGAGCCATCGGTGGTGACCGGGACCCTGCCCGAGGCCGTGGCGCGGCTGGAAACGCAGATGATCCGGTCGGCGCTGGAACACAGCCGGGGCAATCGCGCCGAGGCCGCGCGCCGGCTGGGGATCCACCGGCAGCTGCTCTATCGCAAGCTGGAGGAATACGGCCTGTGACACTTGTGCGCACATCGATCGCAGGCTGCGGGACAGGTGTCCCCAAACCGGACAGGGTGGATGAAATGCAGACGTCACCGTCCGGCAGCACAGCAAACAAAGCTCTTTCAAAACAATCAGTTATTGGTTGGCACGATTGCTGCTTTGTCTCTGGTACGCGGCCCCTTCCCGCCGCGCAGGAGACATCCCCATGATGCGTCAGACTGTTCTTGCAATTGCCCTGGCCTGCACCATCGGCGCCGCCGCCGCACAGGTGGCCGCCCCGCCGCCGCCGCCGGCGCCCAACGGCCCGATCGGCGGTCCGCCAGCCCCGCCGACCCCGGTCGCCGCCACACCGGTGAGCGTGAGCGGTACCGTCGAGCGCTTCCTGCTCAACCCCAATGGCGAGGTCGACGGACTGTGGCTGCGCGACGGCACCCAGGTCGGGTTTCCACCGCATCTGTCCAGCGAGGTGAAGGCAGCCGTACGGGCCGGCGACAATGTCGTCGTCAAGGGCTTCCGCCTGGGCAATCTGCCGGTGCTGCAGGTCAGTTCGATCCGCTCCGGCCGTAGCGGCCGCGAGGTGGTCGACCGTCCGCCCACCTTCGGCGCCGCCCCGCCGCCGCCGCCGACCCCCGGCCAGCTGACCCCGTTGCAGTCCGATGGCACGATCCAGCGCCTGGTCTATGGGCCTGCCGGCGAGGTCAATGGTGCGCTGGTCAGCGATGGCACGGTGGTGCGGATGCCACCGCATCTGGCGCTGCAGTTTGCCGATCTGCTGCGCGTGGGTGAGCCGCTGAGCGCCAGCGGCTTCGGTGTGGCCACCCCGGACGGCCGTGCGATCGAGGCGACCCAGCTGGGGCGTGATCGCTCCTCGCTGCGTGCGCTGTTCACCGCGCCGCGTCCGGACGGCCCGCTGCCGCCACCGCCGCCGGGCGCGCCGGTTCCGCCGGCCGGCCGTTGAGTCGTACCGCTCCTGTTTTGTTCGTTGGTTTCCTCCGCTGGTCACGCAGCCGCGTGGCCAGCGGCTTGACCGGCAATGCCGGTCCTTTTTCGGAGTAACACCATGCATTGGGTCGACCCTGATTTCCTCCCCGCCACCCGCGGCACCCTGGCGCGTTTCCTGCTCAACCCCAAGGCCGATATCGACGGCCTGCTGCTCACCGATGGCACCGAAGTGCACACCCCGCCGCATCTGTCCGAGGCGCTGCTGAAGGCGCTCAAGCCTGGTAGCGCGCTCACCGTACGTGGCCTCAAGCCGCGCGACGTGGAGATGCTGGTGGCGCTGGCAATCGATCCGGAAGGCGGCAAGCGCATCCTCGATGAAGGCCCGCATGGGCCGCATGCCAAGCCCAAACCCAAACCGCCCGGCAAACCGCCCAAGCCGGAAGTGGCCCAGCACAGCGGCACCATCACCCGGTTGCTGCACGGTCCGCATGGGCAGGTGCATGGCGTGCTGCTGGACGATGCGGTCACGGTGCGGTTTCCGCCGCATGCCGGTGGCGACTTCGCCAAGCAGCTAGTGGTCGGCAAGCCACTGGTGGCCGAAGGCGAGACCAAGGCCACGCCGCACGGCGTGCTGATCCATGCCCATGCCTTGGGTGGCAAGGCGGCGACGCTGAAGCAGATCGAGCATCCACCGCACGGCCCTGCGCATAAACCCAAGCCCAAGCCCAAACACTAGGAGCCTAACATGCGGCCACCGCGCGCCACTGAGATGCCCGCCCCGTCGTCTGCCACGTGCGCCTTCGTGCGCGCTCGCAGCGGAGCGGTGCCATGTCGATGACCAAGGCCAGGCCCCGTGGGACACGCGCGTTGGAAGCACTGCATTTCAGCGTGGCCGATGTGCAGGACGGGCTGGGGCCGTTCCTCAGCGTGTTTTTGCAATCCAAAGGCTGGTCGGTGGCGGCGATCGGCACGGTGATGAGCGTGGGCGGCATTGCCGGCATGCTCGCCACCACACCGGCCGGCGCGCTGGTCGATGCCACCCGGCGCAAACGCGCCGTGGTGGTCATCGGTTGCCTGGCGATCCTGCTTGCCACCGCCTTGATCTGGCTGCAGCCCACCTCTTCGGGCGTGGTCGCCGCCCAGATCGCCTCGGCGTTGGCAGCGGCCGGCATTGGCCCGGCATTGACGGGCATTACGTTGGGGCTGGTGCACGCGCACGGTTTCGACCATCAGCTGGCGCGCAACCAGGTGGCCAACCATGCCGGCAACGTGCTGGCCGCGGTGCTGGCCGGCTGGTTGGGATGGCGCTATGGCTTCGCCGCCGTGTTCCTGCTGACCGCCTTTTTCGGCGCCCTGGCGCTGGTGGCGGTGCTGACGATTCCGGCTGCGGCCATCGACCACCGCGCAGCACGCGGTCTGGCAAGCAACAACGGTGGGGATGCGTTGAGCGGTTGGCGTGTGCTGCTGACCTGCCGCCCGCTGGCACTGCTGGCGGTGACGCTGGGGCTGTTCCATCTGGGCAATGCGGCGATGCTGCCGCTGTACGGCATGGCGATCGTGGCGGCGCACGCCGGCGACCCGAGTGCATTGACGGCCACCACCATCGTGGTGGCACAGGCCACGATGGTGGTGGTCGCGTTGCTGGCGATGCGCTGGATACGCGTGCATGGGCACTGGTGGGTGCTGCTGGTGGCGTTCATGGCCCTGCCGTTGCGCGCCTTGGTGGCGGCATCGGTGATTCACGGCTGGGGCGTGTTTCCGGTGCAGATCCTCGATGGGCTCGGCGCCGGCTTGCAAAGCGTGGTGGTGCCGGCACTGGTCGCGCGGTTGTTGCAAGGCACCGGGCGCGTGAATGTCGGCCAGGGCGCGGTGATGACCGTGCAGGGCGTCGGTGCGGCACTGAGTCCGGCGTTTGGTGGCTGGTTGGCGCATGCCTTCGGCTACCGCATCGCGTTTCTGACCTTGGGTGCGATCGCGCTGCTGGCAGTGGCGTTATGGGCCGGCTGTCGCGGCATGTTGCAGGCAGCGGCTTCCATGCAGGCCGAGACAGTGCTGTGACCGGTGCGCAGGGCGCGCGCAAGCGGAACGACCGATCGCTGTCCGTCGCGACTTGCGCGCTATCGATCGCACTGCGTTGGTAGGGACGAGCAAGTGCGCTCTGACCAGGGGCGTGTCCTGTCGGCCGGCAGGCCTGGCAGTCGCGCAGATGACGCGGCGCACATCATCGCCTCGTTGGTCCGGATCGATGCAGTGTCTGTCGCTGTCCAACGATAGCTACCACCACAGATGCCGCGTCCTGGTGAGAGATCAGGTGCGGTAGCCACCATCTCATCGCGCGTCCGTCGATGCGGTCTTGCCAGCAGGCACGCAGGCGCATGCCGTTGCGTACAGTCCCGGCTATCGCCTGGTTACTGGCCGCCAGCGAAATTCCATTGCCGCCAGGCTTCGAACACCATCACCGCAACGGTGTTGGACAGATTGAGGCTGCGGTTGTCCGGGCGCATCGGCAAACGGAGCCGGTGCTGCGGCGGAATTGACTCCAGCACCTCGGCCGGCAGGCCGCGGGTTTCCGGACCAAATAAAAAGGCATCGCCATCGGCGAACTGCGGTGTGTCGTAGCGCACCGTACTGCGGGTGCTCAGTGCGAAGACGCGCTTGGGCGCGATCGCGGCCAGTGCGCTGGGCAGGTCGGTGTGCACCTGCAACGGCGCGTATTCGTGGTAGTCCAGGCCGGCGCGCTTGAGCTGCTTGTCGCTGAGGTCGAAGCCGAGCGGCTCGATCAGGTGCAGGCGCGCGCCGGTATTGGCGCACAAGCGAATCACATTGCCCGTATTGGGCGGAATTTCAGGCTGAAACAGGATGACGTCGAGGACAGGTGCTGGCATGCGCGCAAGTGTAGCTGCGCGCGTGCTTAAAGGCTGATGGCGGCGTTGACCAGCGCTTCCAGTTCGGCCGGCGAGGGCTGCAGCTGCGGCGTCGGCAGGTTCACGATGACCTGGCCCATCAGTGCACCGATGGCGCCAGCTGCCTGGCTGGAGGCGCTCTGCGCGCTGGCGGCGGCGCTGCGCACCACCAGGTCAGCACGCTGTTCAGCCGAAGGGCGCACCTGCACCGCCGCCAAGGTGACGATGCGCGGGCCGGCCTGTTCGGCGGCCAGCGCGGCCACTTGCTCGGCCGAGGGACGCACTTGCACGGCGGTCAGGGTGCGAATGGCGCTGTTGCGCTCCAGTGTCTGCTGGGCGATCTGGTCGGCGGCCGGGCGAACCTGGACGGTGTCCAGGGTGGTCAGGCTCGCGGCCTGGGCAAACCCGGCCAGGGTGGCGCCAGCGAACAGGGCGGTGGAGAGGGCGATGCGCAGGGTCTGGGTCTTCATGGCGGGGTCTCTTGGTGTTGTTAATCAGTGGTGTGGTAGTAAGGTAGTACACCGTTTCGGTACGCACAAGAACTTTCGCGTGGCTTTTTGTTTTGTTCAGCGAAAAGTCAGTTTCAGCGGCTGTCGGCGGTTGCGAGATACAGGGGAGCAAACGGTGTGCCAACAAAAGGCCATTGTTTTTAAAGGGTTTTCAGCCGCGTAAGAGTGTCCGTGTCCGGACACCCGGACGCGCTGCAGGACGGCGGACACCGCGGCCAAACGGGTATGCACGCTCAAGGCACAGCGGTTCGGTGCGCTGAATGGGTGGATGGCGGGTGCCACCGCGCGCCGGATCGCCAGCAGGCAACTGCGGCACAATCCGGCTTTCCCCACAGGTGTGATGACTTATGCGCGTGCTGATGCTGTCTGTTCTGGTTGCCACCACCACTGCGGCGTGCACCTGGGTGCCGATCGAACAAAGCGGCAAAAGTGTGCGGGTGCTGCCCGCAGGCCCTGTGCCAGCGGGGTGTCAGCAGCAGGGCGAAGTGGTGGTGACGGTCAAGAGCAAGGTCGGCTTCTACAACCGCAACCCGCTGCGCGTGCAGGAAGAGCTGGAAACGCTGGCGCGCAACGAGGCCCCCGGCGCCAACGCCAATGCGGTGCAGGCGCAAGGCCAGCCGGCCGACGGCAGCCAGCGTTTCAACGCCTTCCGCTGCCCCCCGCGCTGAACCGTTGGGCTGGGGCGCAGGCGATTCAATTGTAAAGATGCGGTAAAACCAGCCAGCGGCTAGACTAGCGCCCCCTCGCCTGACGCCATGGCGCTACTTCGATGCTCTTCCAGAATGTCTCCATCGCGGGACTGGCGCATGTTGATGCGCCGCACACGCTGACTTCCAAGGAAATCAACGAACGCCTGCAACCGACCTACGACCGCCTCGGAATCAAGACCGACGTGTTGGGCGACGTTGCCGGTATCCATGCACGGCGCTTGTGGGACCAGGATGTCCAGGCATCGGACGCCGCCACCCAGGCCGCGCGCAAGGCGCTGATCGATGCCGGTATCGGCATCGAGAAGATCGGCTTGCTGGTCAACACCTCGGTGAGCCGCGATTACCTGGAGCCGTCCACGGCGTCCATCGTGTCCGGCAACCTGGGCGTGGGCGACCACTGCGTCACCTTCGACGTGGCCAACGCCTGCCTGGCCTTCATCAATGGCATGGACATCGCCGCACGCATGCTCGAGCGCGGCGAGATCGACTATGCGTTGGTGGTGGATGGCGAGACTGCCAACCTGGTGTACGAAAAGACCCTTGAGCGCATGACCTCGCCGGATGTCACCGAGGAGGAGTTCCGCAACGAACTTGCCGCGCTGACCCTGGGCTGCGGTGCAGCAGCCATGGTGATGGCGCGCACCGAGTTGGTGCCCGACGCGCCGCGCTACAAGGGCGGCGTGACCCGTTCGGCCACCGAGTGGAACAAGCTGTGCCGGGGCAACCTGGACCGCATGGTCACCGACACCCGCTTGTTGCTGATCGAAGGGATCAAGCTGGCCCAGAAGACCTTCATGGCCGCCAGGCAGGTGCTGGGCTGGGCGGTGGAGGAGCTGGACCAGTTCGTCATCCACCAGGTCAGCCGCCCGCACACCGCCGCCTTCGTGAAGTCGTTCGGCATCGACCCGGCCAAGGTCATGACCATCTTCGGCGAGCACGGCAACATCGGCCCGGCCTCGGTGCCGATCGTGCTGAGCAAGCTCAAGGAGCTGGGCCGCCTGAAGAAGGGCGACCGCATCGCGCTGCTGGGCATTGGCTCGGGCTTGAATTGCTCGATGGCGGAAGTGGTTTGGTGATGCACGGAAAGACGCGTTAAAAAAAATGGATTTTTAGAACGCGTTCTTGCATCATGTTCGTTCTCGCAACATGAGCAGGTGCCATGGATGAACCACCCGCTTTCGACCCGGGTCAACCCCACAATGCTCTCCCGCCGCTACCGCCGGCGGGAGATATAGAAACCCGCAGCCTGCTCAAGGCTTGCATCGTCGCACGCACCGCCCTGGCCGAACTGAAACAGGCCACCGCGTTGTTACCCAACCCGGCCGTGTTGATCAATACGATTCCGGTCCTGGAGGCGCAGGCCAGCTCGGAGATCGAAAACATCGTCACGACCACTGACGATTTATTTCGCTACGCAGACGACCAAGAGCGCGCCCAAAACCCCGCGACCAAAGAAGCCCTGCGTTACCGCAGTGCGCTGTACGAAGGCTTTCAATCGCTCAGACAGCGGCCGCTGTGTACCGAAACCGCAATTGTCGTGTGCAGTCGTATCAAAGCGGTGCAGATGCAGATTCGTCGCGTGCCTGGTACTGCGCTGACTAACGATCAGATCCAGCAGATCATTTATACCCCGCCAGTGGGTGAAACGCTGCTACGCGAAAAACTCGCGAACTGGGAGCGCTTTATCCACGAACACACCGATGTCGATCCATTGATCCGGATGGCGGTTGCGCATTATCAATTCGAAGCGATCCACCCATTTACCGATGGTAACGGTCGCACAGGGCGGGTGTTGAATCTGCTGATGCTGATCGAACAAGGATTACTCGATGTACCGGTGCTGTATCTGTCGCGCTACATCATTCGACATCGCAGCGACTACTACCGCTTGCTGCTGGACGTGACGCGGCATGGACACTGGGCCGAGTGGATTCATTACATGCTCGCTGCCGTCGCTGAGACTGCTGCATGGACAACAGCCAAAATCCAGGCGATTCGCGGCTTGGAGGCACAGGCGCAAGATCACGTCCGCAGCCTCGCACCGAAGGCCTACAGCCGCGAGCTTGTCGATGTGATCTTCAACCAGCCGTATTGCCGCATCCAAAATGTTGTAGAGGTGCTAGGCGTGACCAGGCAAACCGCTGCACGTCACCTCAAGGAACTGGTAGATATCGGTGTCTTGAAAGAGCAGCGTTTAGGCAAAGAAAAACTGTTCCTACATCCGGCATTTCTACAGCTGCTGTCCAGCGACGAGCATCAACTGCCGCCGTATCGGGGGCATGCCAGGCAAGCCGAGTGACGCTTGGGATCTACTCGAATCTCCGCTACGGTTGGCGTGCCTTGGCCCGGACGCATCGTGACAATCAACGTAATCTGCACTTGTGTGCGGTACAGGGCAGCACCTGCACCGCGCGAAATTACTCGAACTGAATCGGACGCGTTTTTGCATGAATTACCCCGGCTACCCCTTTACCCCCAAGCGCCTTGAAGTGCGCCCCGGCGTTGCGATGTCGTATCTGGACGAAGGCCCGCGCGATGGCGAGGTGGTTGTCATGCTGCACGGCAATCCGTCGTGGAGTTATTTGTGGCGGCATCTGGTGAGCGGCCTGTCCGATCGCTACCGCTGCATCGTGCCCGATCACATCGGCATGGGGCTGTCCGACAAGCCGGACGATGCGCCCGACGCGCAGCCGCGTTATGACTACACGCTGCAATCGCGCGTGGACGATCTGGATACGTTGTTGCGGCATCTGGGCATCACCGGGCCGGTGACGCTGGCGGTGCACGATTGGGGCGGCATGATCGGGTTCGGCTGGGCGTTGTCGCATCACGCCCAGGTCAAGCGGCTGGTCATCACCAACACCGCAGCGTTCCCGCTGCCGGCGGAAAAGCCGATGCCGTGGCAGATTGCGATGGGCCGGCACTGGCGGCTGGGCGAGTGGTTCATCCGCACGTTCAATGCGTTCTCGTCCGGCGCTTCATGGTTGGGCGTGTCGCGGCCGATGCCGTCGGATGTACGCCGTGCGTATGTGGCGCCGTACAACAACTGGCGCAATCGCATCTCCACCATCCGCTTCATGCAGGATATTCCGCTGTCGCCGGCCGACAAGGGGTGGTCGCTGCTGGAGCGCTCGGCGCAGGCGCTGCCTGCGTTCGCCGATCGTCCGGTCTTCATTGCCTGGGGCCTGCGCGACATTTGCTTCGACAAACACTTCCTGGCCGGCTTTCGCAAGGCACTGCCGCAGGCCGAAGTGACAGCATTCGACGATGCCAATCACTATGTGCTGGAAGACAAGCATGAGGTGTTGGTGCCGGCGATTCGCGCGTTTCTGGAGCGCAATCCGCTCTAGCGCATTGCGCCGGCAGCAGCGTGCGGCTACGCGTCAGCTCACTGCACGCAATGACTGGAATGACTGCATCCAAATCCGATGCAGCGCATCGGTCATCCCGGCCAGATGCCTGCCGACGCGATTGCGAGCACGACACCAGGTGCTGCGCTACGGCATTACACCGGCGGCAGCGGGTTGCGTTGTGCGTCGTCCACGCCAACCCAATCGGCATCGGTCAGTGCGTGCAGGCCGTGCGCCAAACGCGATTTATCGCATTGCGCACTGCGCTGCCCGAATTCCAGCGAGGCCGGCACGGCCGCGCAGGACGAGGGGCGGCGGTCGTGGATGCTGCAGCGGCTGTAGCGCCCGATGTCCGCGTCCAGCGCGATGCAGCGCGGCTGCGACTGCGAGGTGCCGCGCATCACCCGCTCATGCGTGCGTAGGGCGTCGGTCAGCTCGATCGGCACCCTGCCGCCCAATGCAGGATCGGCTTCGCTCCAATGGAAACTGACGCGGAAATAGGCGCAGCAGGCGCCGCAGGTAAGGCAGGGGTGTGCCATGGAATGCCGAGCCTGGCGCGGCGAAATCGCGTGGGAAGCGCGGCATTTTGACCGAACCGCGCCGCGATACAAGTAGCGTGCCGCGGTGACCGGTTAGCGATTCAGATGCGCGCCGCCATGCCTGGGTGGGCGGCGCTCCACGCGTGCCGCGCACCCAGGCATGCGCTGCGAACGCGTTGCGGCGATTGGGTCGGGTACTGTCGCGCAGCGATGCGTCATGGCGTCAGGTGATGATGAGCCGCGCTTGCGCCCGCGCCGCGCGTCGCCTTCAGGCAGCCTGCAGCGGCCGGCGTCATTGGCGCATGGGTGATAATGCGCAGATGACGACCCTCTGCAATATCGCGGCCACCCTTCCGCAACTGGCGCGCGAGCGCCCCGACCAGATCGCCATCCGTTGCCCGGGCGCTCGCGGTGCCAACGGGTTTGCCGCCTACGATCTGACCTTGAGCTATGCCGAGCTGGATGCGCGCAGCGATGCGATCGCCGCCGGGCTGGCACGCCACGGCATCGGGCGCGGCGCGCGTGCGGTGGTGATGGTGCGGCCGTCGCCGGAATTCTTCCTGCTGATGTTCGCCTTGTTCAAGGCTGGCGCGGTGCCGGTGCTGGTGGACCCCGGCATCGACAAACGTGCGCTCAAGCAGTGCCTGGACGAAGCGCAGCCGCAGGCATTTATCGGCATTGCGCTGGCGCAGCTGGCGCGCCGTTTGCTGCGCTGGGCGCGCTCTGCCAAACAGATCGTTACCGTCGGCGGACGTTATGGCTGGGGCGGGGTGACGCTGGCGCGCGTGGAGCGCGATGGTGCCGGCGCAGGCAGCCAGCTGGCCCACACCGGGCCGGACGATGTGGCGGCGATCCTGTTCACCAGCGGCTCGACCGGCGTGCCTAAGGGCGTGGTGTATCGCCACCGGCACTTTGTTGGGCAGATCGAATTGCTGCGCAATGCGTTCGGCATGCAGCCGGGCGGGGTGGATCTGCCGACGTTTCCGCCGTTCGCCTTGTTCGATCCGGCGCTGGGGCTGACCTCGGTGATTCCGGACATGGATCCGACCCGCCCGGGCAGTGCCGACCCGCGCAAGTTGCATGATGCGATCGCGCGCTTCGGTATCACCCAGTTGTTCGGTTCGCCGGCCCTGATGCGCGTGCTGGCCGACTATGGGCAGCCGCTTCCCAACGTGCGCCTGGCCACGTCGGCCGGTGCACCGGTGCCACCGGATGTGGTGGCGAAGATCCGCGCGCTGCTGCCGGCCGATGCACAGTTCTGGACCCCGTACGGCGCCACCGAATGCCTGCCGGTGGCCGCGATCGAAGGGCGCACCCTGGATGCCACGCGCGCCGCCACCGAGGCTGGTGCCGGCACCTGTGTGGGCCAGGTGGTCGCGCCGAATGAGGTGCGCATTATTGCGATTGACGATGCGGCCATTGCCGATTGGAGTGGCGTGCGCGTGCTGGCGACCGGTGAGGTCGGCGAGATCACCGTTGCCGGCCCTACCGCCACCGACACCTATTTCAACCGCGATGCGGCCACGCGCATCGCCAAGATCCGCGAACGCCGCAGCGATGGCAGCGAGCGCGTCGTGCACCGCATGGGCGATGTCGGATATTTCGACGCCGAAGGACGCTTGTGGTTCTGTGGGCGCAAGACCCAGCGCGTGGAAACCGCCAGCGGCCCGCTGTACACCGAACAGGTGGAGCCGGTGTTCAACGTGCATCCGCAGGTGCGGCGCACCGCGCTGGTGGGCGTGGGTGCGCCCGGACAGCAGCAACCGGTGCTGTGCGTGGAGTTGCAGCCGGGGGTGTCTGCGACGGCGTTCGCACAGGTGGAAAGCGACCTACGCGCGCTGGGCGCTGCCCGCCCGCACACCGCAGGTATCGCGCGTTTCCTGCGCCACTCCGGTTTTCCGGTCGACATCCGCCACAACGCCAAGATCGGCCGCGAAACGCTGGCGGTGTGGGCAGCGCAGCAGCTGCATAAGAACGGATGACAACAGGCAGCGCCTAGTAGTCAGGCGGGTATGGATGGCGCACTCGTAAATTGCAGCGCGCAAGCGGTCGATTCCGATCACCGCACCCACCCGCCCGCCAGGGATTAGGCGCAGTGTCTGTTGGTCGCTGCGGCCCTCGACGGCAGCCTGCACGGCCGCGCGTCGACGCAAGATCGCCAAGTCGGGTGTGGCCGGCTATGGTGTCGTCCCTCAGAGGCGAGGTGTGGTGCGATGAAGGTATTGGTGACCGGTGGTGGCGGCTTTCTTGGCCAGGCGTTGTGCCGCGGCCTGCGCGCGCGTGGGCACGAGGTGGTGAGCTTCCAGCGCGGCGATTACCCGGTGCTGCAACGCCTGGGCGTGGGCCAGATCCGCGGCGACCTGGCCGACCCGCAGGCGGTGCGGCATGCCTTCGCCGGTATCGATGCGGTGTTCCACAATGCCGCCAAGGCCGGCGCATGGGGCAGTTACGACAGCTATCACCAGGCCAATGTGGTGGGCACGCAGAACGTGATCGAGGCCTGTCGCGCCAACGGCGTGCCGCGGTTGATCTATACCTCCACGCCCAGCGTCACCCATCGCGCCACCAATCCGGTGGAAGGACTCGGTGCCGATGAAGTGCCGTATGGCGAGAATCTGCGCGCCGCCTACGCGGCGACCAAGGCCATTGCCGAGCGTGCAGTGCTGGCGGCCAATGATGCCCAGTTGGCGACAGTGGCGCTGCGACCGCGCCTGATCTGGGGGCCGGGCGACAATCACTTGTTGCCGCGCCTGGCCGCGCGTGCGCGTGCCGGGCGGCTGCGCATGGTCGGCGATGGCAGCAACCTGGTCGACAGCACGTACATCGACAACGCCGCGCAGGCGCATTTCGATGCGTTCGAGCACCTTGCCGTGGGCGCTGCCTGCGCAGGCAAGGCGTACTTCATTTCCAATGGCGAACCGCTGCCGATGCGCGAGTTGCTCAATCGTTTGCTGGCTGCGGTGGATGCGCCGGCAGTCACGCGCTCGCTGTCGTTCAACACCGCCTACCGCATCGGCGCCGTGTGCGAAACGCTATGGCCACTGTTGCGTCTGCCAGGCGAGGTGCCGTTGACGCGTTTTCTGGTGGAACAGCTGTGTACGCCGCATTGGTACAGCATGGAGCCGGCACGTCGCGACTTCGGCTATGTACCGCGCATCAGCATCGAAGAAGGCCTGCAACGGCTGCGATCCTCATCTTCCAACGACATCGCCATCACCGGATAAAGACCGGCATATCCACAAGATACGTCTGCGCCGATTCGGCACGACAACTTCTGGATACCTTGCCATGCTGCATTACGCCATCATCTTTTTCGTCATCGCCATCATCGCTGCTGTGCTGGGCTTTAGCGGTATCGCCGGTGCGGCGACCAACATCGCCTGGATCCTGTTCGTGGTGTTCCTGATCCTGGCAGTGATCTCGATGTTCCGTCGCGGCAAGGTATAACGCTTAGCTGCGATACGTCACGGCAGCGGCGCTGCCGGTTGGCGCTCACAGGGCCCGCTTCCGCAAGGATGCGGGCCCTGTGCGTTGTGGCCGGAGATGCGCGCATTTTGAATGTGCAATGGTGGTTACAAGCGCGGCGTCGTGGTCGTGGTCGCGCGCTTGTATGCGATGTAACGGCGGCAGCGCTATCAAGGCAATTGGACCGCACTGCGCAGTAATTGGTCGCCGGCATGCCGTTCTAGTGCAAGCTCGATCAACCGCGTGATCAGGCTGCGATAGTCCAGCCCGCTTGCCTGCCACAATTTCGGATACATGCTGATGCGGGTGAAGCCCGGCAGCGTGTTGACCTCGTTGATCACGATGCGTCCATCGGCGCACAGGAAGACATCCACCCGCGCCAGGCCTGCACAGTCCAGCGCCTGGTAAGCCTGCACCGCGATTTGCTGGATGCGCTGCTGGGTCCGCGCATCAATGTCGGCCGGAATCACGATCTCCGCGCCGTGTTCGCTGATGTATTTGGTCTGGTACGAATAGAACGCGTCGTGCACCACCACCTCGCCGCAGACGCTGGCCTGGGGTGTGGCATTGCCCAGCACGGCACATTCGATTTCGCGCCCGGCAATGGCCGCTTCCACCAACACCTTGTGGTCGTAGGCCAAGGCCAAGGCGAGTGCAGCGGCGAACTGATCGGCGCTGCGCACCTGGCTGACGCCGACCGACGAGCCCTGGTTGGCCGGTTTGACGAACAGCGGCAAGCCAAACTGCGCGATCAACGCCTCTACATCGGCCATCGCGGCGGTGTGGCGGTTGAAGCAGACGAACGGCGCCACCGCCAGCCCGGCATCGCGCAACACGCGCTTGGCCATGTCCTTGTCCATCGCGACCGCCGAGCCCAGTACGCCGGAGCCCACGAAGGGCAGGTTGGCCATGCGCAGCAGCCCCTGCAGCGAGCCGTCCTCGCCCAGGGTGCCGTGCACGATAGGGAACACCACATCGATCTGCGCCAGCGCCTGCTCCGGCTGGATCGGCCGCACCTGCTGCTGTTGCGCGCCCGGCAGCAGCGCTACGCCGCGCCCGCTACGATGCAGCGCAATGCGCGCCGGGTCGTCGGCATGCAGCAGGAAGCTGTCGGGGTCGTTGACGTGCCACTGGCCTTGCTTGTCGATACCGATCAGCACCGGCTCGAAGCGTTGCGGGTCTAGTGCATCCAGGATATTGCGCGCCGATTGCAACGAGACCTCGTGCTCGGCCGATTTGCCACCGAAGATGAGGCCGACCCGAATCATGCGCATTGCCTGCTCCTGCCATTGGAAGTGGACAGGATGCCTGTGGCGTATGCGCTGAAGGAAGTCGTGCTGCAGCCAACCATGGCGAACAACGCCGGCGTGCCCGATGCGCCTGACCATGCGCCGCGGTGCCCGGCAACCTGCCGTCGCAACGACCGCACGACCGCCGTACCGACAGCCGGCGCACGTGCCACACCGCCGTCGGGCAGCTGCGACATGCAGGGGCGGTAGAATGCGGGCATGCCCGGATCACTCTTCAATTCCCTCAAGCCGCTCGCCGGCCAGGCCCTGCAGGCAGCGCTCAACCGTGCGCTGGCGCTGGACCCGGATACCCGCGACGCCCTGCTGCCGCTGGAAGGCCAGCGCATCGCGCTGACCCTGGAGGCGCCCGCGCTGGCCCTGCAGATCCGCGTGCACGAGCGCCGGTTGCTGGTCGGCCCGGTCGATCAGGCACAGGAACCTGACCTGGCGGTGCGCAGCAGCCTGGCCGGCTTGCTCGGGCAACTGCCGCTGCTGGCCAACGCACGTCGCACCGGCGCGCCGGCCGGTCGGCTCAAGGTTTCCGGCGACGCCGAACTGGCGCGCCAGCTGCAGCAACTGGCCGGCCGCTTCGACCCGGATTGGCAGTTGCCGTTCGTTACGGTGTTCGGCGACATCCTGGGCGTGCAGATCGCCGGCGCGGTGCGCGCAGCGCTGCAGCAGGCACGTCGCAGTGCGGTGAATCTGGCGCAGAGCGCGGCCGAATTCGTCACCGAAGAATCGCGCGATGTGGTGCCACGCGCCGAGCTCGAGGCTTTCCATGACGACGTGGACGAGCTACGCGATGACGTCGAACGGCTGGCCGCGCGCGTGCGCCGCCTGCGTGCGAGCGGAGGCACGGCATGAAGGCGATCCTGCGGGCAAGCCGCATCGGCCGGGTGATCCTGCGCTATCGCCTGGATGCCTTGCTGGAAGGCACCCCGGCCGAGCGCTGGTTGCGTTTGGCCAAGCCCTTCGTGCCGCGTGCCAGCGCCGAAATCGCCGCGCAATCGCGCGGTGCGCGGCTGCGCCTGGCGCTACAGGAGCTGGGGCCGATCTTCGTCAAGTTCGGGCAGATTCTGTCCACCCGGCGCGATCTGATTCCGGCCGACGTGGCCGAAGAACTCACCTTGCTGCAGGACCGGGTCAAGCCGTTCGATGGCCAGGCCGCGCGCCTGATCGTCGAAGCCGCACTCGGCCTGCCGGTCAGCGTGGCGTTTGCCAGCTTCGATACCGTGCCGCTGGCCTCGGCGTCGATCGCGCAGGTGCATGCGGCCACGTTGCCGCCCGATGCCAACGGCGTGCGCCGCGAAGTGGTGGTCAAGGTGCTGCGTCCGGACATCGAACGCCAGATCGATGCCGATATCGCGTTGCTGCACTCGCTGGCCACTTTGGTCGAGCGCACCCACCCGCGTGCCGACAAGATCCGTCCGCGTGAAGTGGTGGCCGAGATCGAAGGCACGCTGGCCGCCGAACTGGACCTGCAGCGCGAAGGCGCCAACGCCAGCGTATTGCGCCGGTTCTGGGAAGGCTCGGACGATCTGTACGTGCCGGAAGTGATCTGGTCGCACACCGCCGAGCGCGCGCTCACGCTGGAGCGCGTGTACGGCATTCCATCCGACGACATCGCCAAGCTCGATGCGGCGGGCATCGATCGCAAGGCGCTCGCGGCCAAGGGCGTACGCGTGTTCTACACCCAGGTATTTCGCGACAACTTCTTCCATGCCGATGCGCACGCCGGCAACATCTGGGTCGATTCGGACCCGGAACGCCGGCTCAATCCGCGCTTCATTGCGCTGGATTTCGGCATCATGGGCCAGCTCTCGCAGGAAGATCAGTACTACCTGGCCGAGAACTTCATGGCGATCTTCCACAAGGATTACCGCCGCATGGCCGAGTTGCACGTGGAGGCCGGCTGGATGCCCAGCAACGTGCGCATCGACGAACTGGAAGCGGCCGCGCGCTCGGTATGCGAGCCGTATTTCACCCGGCCGTTGTCGGAGATTTCGCTGGCGCAGGTGCTGATCAAATTGTTCCGCGTGGCGCAGCGCTATGAGTTGACCCTGCAGCCGCAGCTGATCTTGCTGCAAAAAACGCTGCTCAATATCGAAGGCGTGGGCCGGCAGCTGGACCCCAAGCTGGATATCTGGGCGGTGGCGCGACCGGTGCTCGAACGCATCCTGCGCGAGCGTTACAGCCCGCGCCGCGTGCTGCGCGAACTGGGCAAGCGGTTGCCGGAGATCATGACCCATGCGCCGGACATGCCGCGCCTGGTGCACAGCTGGCTGAAGCAGCAGGTGGAAGGCCGCCATCAGATCGACATCCGCTCGCCCGAACTGCTCGCCCTGGACCTGAGCCTGCGCAAGCTGCAGACCCGCGTGGTGACCGCCATCACCGGCAGCGGGTTACTGGTGGTCGCGGCCGTGCTCTATGGACTGCATCCGGATGGTTGGTACCTGGGTACGGTGCCGGTGTGGAGCTGGATCAGCGGCGGCGCCGGTTCAGCCGCGCTGCTGGTCGCCTGGTTGCGGCGATAGGGGACGACGATGCCCGACGCAACCGATACCTTGGACGCAAGCACACCCGTAGCGGCGATTGCTGCGCTGGATGCGCCACCGCGCACGCAAGAATCCAGCTATCCGCCGGTGTTCGCCGCGCAGATGGGCGGCCGCCAGAAGCGTGCACTGGGCGAGGTGTTCGGGCTGCGCAACTTCGGCGTCAACCTGACCACGCTGGCGCCGGGTGCACGTTCGGCGCTGCGGCACGGGCATTCGCAACAGGACGAGTTCGTCTACATCGTCAGCGGCGCGCCCAGCCTGATCACCAACGCCGGCGAGCAGTTGCTGCAGCCGGGCATGTGCGTTGGCTTCCGCGCCGGCGACGGCGATGCGCATTGCCTGATCAATCGCAGCCAGGCGATGGTGACGTACCTGGAAGTGGGCGACCGCAGTGCCGGCGATTGCGTGACCTATCCGGACGATGACCTGATGCTGGTCCCCGTGGCGGACGGGCAGCGCGCGTACCGGCACAAGGACGGCACGCCCTACTGAGCGCGCCGGTGGTGGTCCATCTGTTGGCGTTGCACGATGGCGCAACACACCGCAATACGCGCATCCTTCTGCTGCCCTGACGCTGGCGTGGTTGGGGCAAGTGAGACGTGAAGCAACCACCCATGCAGCGGGCAGGCATCAGTTGCGTGTGGAGCGCGCAGCAGTTGCACCGTGCGAGCGGTCCAGGCCGCAGCCATTGCCGTGCGCGTGGCCTGGTGACAGAACAGTTGCGGTGTTCGCCGCTCGGCAGCGGCGATGCAGTGGCATGCGGTGTCGGCGATGCGGATAATCCGCCGGTGAGCATATCCCCCAAGCATCTGCAGATTCTCTACCAGGACGATGTCCTGGCCGTCGTCGACAAACCTGCCGGCCTGATGGTCCATGACAGCAAGCTGGCGCGTGGGGAGGACGACTTCCTGGCCGACCGTCTGCGCGAGCAGCTGGGCAAGCCGATCTTTCTGGTGCACCGGCTCGACCGCGCCACCAGCGGCTGCCTGCTGCTGGCCTTCGATCGCGACAGCGCCAGTGCGCTGGGCAAGGCCTTGATGGCGGGCGAGGTGGAGAAAGATTATCTCACCGTCTGTCGCGGCTGGCCGGCCGAGGAGCGCTTCATCGTCGACCATGACCTGGACGGCGGGCCGGGCAAGCCGGTCAAGAAGCCGGCCGTGACGCATTTCCAGCGTCTGGCCACCGGCGAGCTGGAGATTCCTTCCACCGGGTTCACCACCTCGCGCTACGCACTGCTGCGCTGTCAGCCGCAGACCGGCCGCTTCCGGCAGATTCGCCGGCATATGAAGCACCTGTCCCATCACATGATCGGCGACACCAGCCACGGCGACGGCCGCCACAACCGCAGTTTCCGCATGCTCGGCATCCACCGCATGTTGCTGCACGCCGAACGCCTGGGATTTCCGCATCCGGGCGGTGGCCGGCGCATCAGCATCACCGCGCCGCTGGATGCGGAGTTCACCAAGGCGTGTGCGTTGTTTGGTTGGGACGTGGCGCAGTTGTAGGTGGCGCCACCGCTGTCGCGCGGGAGCGCCCTGATCGTCCTACGGGGGGGAGGGGCGCCGCAGAGGCGGATGAGGGCGCGCGCTCAGCCCGCCTGGTCAACGCGCGTGCCACTCTCCGCTAACTCAAGGCCCCAGCAAAGCAAGCTCTGACGATTCCCCATTCCCCATTCCCCGCCTTTCAGGGCTTCTTGGCCGGCGCAGGTTCGTTGACGATCTTCTCCAGGTCCTTCTGCAGGTCGGCAAACAGCGGCAGCATCCTTTGCTGGATGGCGCCCATCAGGTTCTGGGTCAGGGCGGGGGTCTTGTCGAGCAGGCTCTGGCCGGCCGAGCTCTCGTAGAACTCGGCCATGGCCAGCACGTCCTCGCGCGAGAACGAGCGCTTGTAGATATCCACATACATCGGGCGCAGTTCCGACCACGACAGCGCCTTGCGCACGGTCTGGCGGGTGCGTTCCTGGATGCGTTGCAGCTGCGCCTGTTGGTCGGGGTCGAGCTGACGCTGTGCGGTGAGCTGGGCGAATTGCTGCTGCTGCAGTGCTTCGATCTGCGGCAGCATCGTATCCAGCATGGTCTGCGCGCGCGAGGCGGCCAGCAGGCGGTTGATGTCGGCATCGCTGGGCGCCTGCGCCAATGCCGCCGGGGCAGCCACGGCCAGCAGGGCCGACAGCAGCAGCCGGCACGCAAGGTGGCGCGTGGCAGTGAGCGAATGGGTAGGTGTCATCGGAGCATCCTGCAAACGGGGGACCGGCCGCAGCATACGGGAGCCGGCGTTCGCGCGCGCGTCCACGCCGCTGCCGATACAATCGGCGAACATGGCCAGCGACCCGATCCAGATCACCCCCAGCCTGACGATTCCGCCCAGCGAACTCGTCGAACGCTTCGTGCGTGCCAGCGGCGCCGGCGGGCAGAACGTCAACAAGGTCTCCACCGCGGTGGAGCTGCGTTTCGACGTGGCTGGGTCGCCGTCGCTGCCCGAGCCGCTGCGGGCGCGGCTGCTGTCGCGGCGCGACCGCCGCATGACGGCCGACGGCGTGCTGGTGATCGACGCGCAGCGCTTCCGCACCCAGGACCGCAACCGCGACGATGCGCGCGAGCGGCTGGTCGAAATCATCAGTGCGTGCCTGTCGGTGCCCAAGCGCCGGGTCGCCACCAAACCGAGTCATGGTGCCAAGCTGCGGCGGCTGGATGCCAAGCGGGAACGCAGCCAAATCAAGCGTGGACGCTCTGCGTCCCACTGGGAGTAAGCGTGAGTCAACCCGACCCGTCGTTGCCACCGGTAACACAGGCCAACATCCTGCTGCAGCCATCTCCGCCCCGGATGCCGCGTGCCCATGGCCGCTTCATCCGTTGGCTGGGCCGTACCGCCTTGCGCGTGACCGGCTGGCGCCTGCTCGGGCGGCTGCCCGACGAGCCCAAGCTGGTCATGATCGTGGCCCCGCATTCGTCCAACTGGGACGGCTTTTTGGGCTTTGCGGCCAAGTTCGCGCTGGGTTTTGAAGTGCGCGTGCTGGGCAAGGCGCAGCTGTTCTGGTGGCCGCTGGGCCCGCTGCTGCGCAAGCTCGGCGGCATTCCGCTGGACCGCAGCTCGCCACAGGGCACCATCGGCCAGGCGGTGCGGCTGATCCGTAACTCCGAGCAGATGTGGTACGTGATCACCCCCGAAGGCACGCGCAAGCGGGTGGAACAGTGGAAGGCCGGCTTCTGGAAGATCGCCTCCGATGCCAAGGTGCCGATCCTGCCGGTGTATTTCGACTACCCCAGCAAGACCGTTGGCATCGGCGAGCCGTTCTGGACCGGTAACGACATGGCCGCCGATATCGCCGCCATCCGCACCTGGTACCGGCCGTGGCGCGGCAAGCATCGCGATACGTTGTGAGTGGCGTGGCGCGCGGTTGAAGGATCGTCGGCGTTGGTTGGTGAACCGGTGCGCCTGTCGTCGAATATGCATTCCATCGAGGCACTTCATGATCGCTAGGTGCGCACGCGCGTTGTGTCTGTCGCTTTCTCTGCTGCTCATCGCCGGCCCGGCGCTCGCAGCCACGCCGATGCTGGTGATCCATGGTGGTGCGGGCGTGGAGAAATCCAGCCTTTCCAAGGACGAGCAGGCGCAGGCGCGCGAGGCGATGCAACGCGCACTGCGCGCCGGGCACGCGGTGTTGAACCGCGGTGGCAGTGCGGTGGATGCAGTGGCCGCCACCATCACCGTGCTGGAGGACGCACCGCAGTTCAATGCGGGGCGTGGTGCGGTGTTTACCCACGACGGCAGGAACGAACTGGACGCGGCCATCATGGACGGCGCCAGCGGCAAGGCCGGCGCGATTGCCGGCGTGCACACGGTCAAGAACCCGATCCAGCTGGCGCGCAGCGTGATGGACCACTCCAGGCACGTCATGCTGGTCGGCAACGGCGCCGAGCAATTCGCGCGCGAGCAAGGCGTCGCCCTGGTCGACCCCAGCTATTTCCGCACCGACAAGCGCTGGAAGCAGCTGCAGAAGGCGCTCAAGGCCGAGGCTGGCGATCGGCAGGCGCAGGCGCAGCTGGACCTGGAAACCGCCAAGCATTTCGGCACGGTCGGTGCGCTGGCGCTGGACCGCGACGGCCATCTGGCCGCTGGCACCTCCACCGGCGGCATGACCAACAAGCGCTACGGCCGCGTGGGCGATGCGCCCATCATCGGCGCCGGCACCTATGCCAACAGCCAATGCGCGGTGTCGGGCACCGGTTGGGGCGAGTTCTACATCCGCGCTGTGGCGGCCTACGACATCTGCGCGCGCATGAAATACGCCGGACAATCGCTGCAGCAGGCGGCCGAGACCGTGATCGACCAGCAGATCCCAAAGGCCGGCGGCGACGGCGGCGCCATCGCGCTGGATGCACAGGGCAACCTGGCGTTTCCCTTCAATACCGAGGGCATGTACCGCGGCTGGATCGGTGCCGACGGCACCCCGCATGTGGCGATTTTCAAGGACGAGACGCTGTAGCGCCGCCATCCCCAACCGCGTCCGTCGACCCAATCCAACGGCACATGCCAGCGGGCGCGAAACCCGCTAGCGTGGCCGGCTGCACTACCCACTCAGGAATCACACGCCATGTCGCGTACCGTCGTTCTGGCCGCTGCCATCACCTTGGCACTGGCTGCTTGTTCTGGAAAAGAGTCGTCCGGCCAGGAGTCCACCACCGTGCCCGAGAAAACCGCCCCGGCCCCGGCCGCGGATGCTGCATCCAACCCCTTGCTGACTGCCAGCACGCTGCCGTTCCAGGCGCCGCCGTTCGACAAGATCAAGGACGCCGATTACCTGCCGGCGTTCGAAGAAGGCATGCGCCAGCATCTGGCCGACATCCGCAAGATCGCCGATAACCCGGAAGCGCCCACCTTCGACAACACCATCGAAGCGATGGAGCGTGGTGGCGAAACGCTTACGCGCGTGTCGCGCATCTTCTTCGGGCTGGTGCAGGCCGATACCAGCGACGCACGCCAGAAAATCCAGGAAGAGATCGCGCCCAAGCTGGCCGCGCATCAGGACGAGATCAATCTGGACCCCAAACTCTTCGCACGCGTCAAAACCATTTACGACCAGCGCGACACGCTGAATCTGGACCCGGAGCAGAAGCGTCTGGTCGAGCGCGACTACGAAGAGCTGGTACGCGCCGGCGCGCAGTTGTCCGATGCCGACAAGGACAGCCTGCGCAAGCTCAACGTGGAAGAAACCACCCTCTCCACGCAGTTCCATACCCGCCTGGTCGCCGCCTCGGCCGCCGGCGCGGTGGTGGTGGACGACAAGGCCAAGCTCGATGGCCTGAGCGAAGGCGATATCGCCGCCGCGGCCGATGCCGCCAAGGCCCGCAAGCTCGATGGCAAGTATCTGCTCACCCTGCAGAACACCACCCAGCAGCCGGTGCTGGCCTCGCTGAAGGATCGCCAGCTGCGTGCCGAGGTGTTGAAGGCCTCTGAAACGCGCGCAGAAAAGGGCGATGCCAACGACACCCGCCAGACCATCCAGCGCCTGGCGCAGCTGCGCGCGCAAAAGGCCAAGTTGCTCGGCTTCGACAACTACGCCGCCTACAGCCTGGGCGACCAGATGGCCAAGACGCCGGATGCTGCGCTCAAGCTGCTGACCGACACCGTGCCGGCCGCCACCGCCAAGGCGCGCCGCGAAGTGGCCGAGATGCAGAAGGTGATCGACACGCAGAGTGCTGATGCAAAGACCGGCGATTTCAAGCTCGCCGCGTCCGATTGGGACTTCTACGCCGAGCAGGTGCGCAAGGCCAAGTACGACCTGGACGAGGCGCAGATCAAGCCGTATTTCGAGCTGGACAACGTGCTGCAGAACGGCGTCTTCTACGCGGCCACGCAGTTGTACGGCATCACCTTCAAGCAGCGCACCGACATCCCGACCTATCACGCGGACATGAAGGTGTATGAGGTGTTCGATGCCGACGGCACTTCCATGGCGCTGTTCTACACCGACTACTTCAAGCGCGACAGCAAGTCCGGTGGCGCGTGGATGGACGTGTTCGTCGAGCAGGACGGCCTTACCGGTGCCAAGCCGGTGGTCTACAACGTGTGCAACTTCACCAAGCCGGCCGCCGGCCAGCCGGCGTTGCTGAGCTTTGACGACGTCACCACCTTGTTCCATGAGTTCGGCCATGCGCTGCACGGCATGTTCTCCAAGGTGAAGTATCCCTCGATTGCCGGCACCAGCACCTCGCGCGACTTCGTGGAATTCCCCTCGCAGTTCAACGAGCACTGGGCCTCCGATCCGAAGGTCTTCGCCCACTACGCCAAGCACTACCAGACCGGCGCGCCGATGCCGGCCGAGCTGGTGGAAAAGATCAAGAAGGCCAAGACCTTCAACAGCGGCTACGCCACCACCGAATACCTGTCGGCGGCGCTGCTGGATCTGGCCTGGCACACCCAGCCGGCCGACGCGCCGCTGCAGGACGTGAGCAAGTTCGAAGCCGACGCCTTGAAGCGCTTCAAGGTGGATCTGGCCGAAGTGCCGCCGCGTTATCGCAGCAGCTACTTCGACCACATCTGGGGCGGCGGTTATTCGGCCGGGTACTACGCGTACTTCTGGTCGGAAGTGCTCGACGACGATGCGTTCGAATGGTTCAAGGAAAACGGCGGCCTGACCCGCAAGAACGGCGACACCTTCCGCGCCAAGATCCTCTCGCGCGGCAACACCGTCGATCTGGCCACGCTGTATCGCGATTTCCGCGGCAAGGACCCCAGCGTCAAGGCGCTGCTGGAAAACCGTGGATTGACCGAGTAAGCGTGTGCTGCGTAGGCGATGTTTGCATGCGAAGGCATGCATGCCTGGCCAGTGCTGAGCAATCAAGACGGGATGGCCACGTGCCATCCCGTTTTTTGTTTGTGCGCATGTACGCGCTACATGACGGTATTGCCGCTTTCAGGATCAGCATTCAGTTTTTAACGCACCGTGCCCGGGTACGTGCCACGTCATGCCGGTCGTATCCGCATGCCTGCCGCTGCAGTGCGAGACGCGCAGATCGAGACACGTGGCAGTGGCACTCGCGATGTCGAAGAGACCGACCTTGCCGATCTTTGCGTCACGCTGTGCACGCGGTCACCAGGGCGTCGACAAGCATCACGCGCACCATGGCGTAGCCACACCCGCCACCCACGCCGGCCCCGCAGCCGGCCATTTACGGCGTTGCCACCACTCCATCCGACGCAGTAGCCGCAGCGTCCTGCCGCCACCAACGCACGCGGTTGCCGGGGGCATTCAAGTCCACGCGCTCGCCCATGCACGGGGTGATCAGTGCGACACCAGCAGCGTCGGCCAGCGCCACGATCCGGTCCAGCGGCTCCTGCCACGCGTGCATGGCCAGGTCGAAGGTGCCGTTGTGGATCGGCAGCAGGCTACGGCCGCCGACGTCGATGAACGCCTGCAGGCTCTGCTCCGGCTGCATGTGCACGTGCGGCCACATGTGGTCGTAGGCGCCGTTTTCGATCAATGCCACATCGAACGGCCCGAGCTGCTCGCCGATGGTCTTGAAGTGCGGGCCATAGCCGCCGTCGCCGCTGAAGAACAAACGCAGGTCACCTGCCTGGATCACCCAGGAACACCACAGCGTGCGTCCATTGTCGAACAGCCCGCGGCCGGAAAAATGTTGCGACGGGGTGGCGGTGAGCTGCAGGCCGGCAACGCTGATCGACTCCCACCAATCCAGCTGCCGCACCTTGGCCGGGTCTACGCCCCAGCGCACCAGCAGGTCGCCCACGCCCAACGGGGCGACAAACACGCCGACACGGTCGGCCAGCGCACCGATGGTGGCGCGGTCGAGATGGTCGTAGTGGTCATGCGACAGGATCACCCCAGCCAGCGGCGGCAGCGCGTCCAGCGCAATCGGCGGGGCGTGGAAGCGCTTGGGTCCGGCGAACGGCACCGGCGAGGCGCGTTTGGAAAACACCGGGTCGGTCAGCCACAGCCCGCCCGCCAGCTTCATCAGCAGGGTGGAATGGCCTAGCCGGTACAGGCTGCGATCCGGTGCGGCCAGCAGTTGCGCGCGTGTCAGCGGCTGCACCGGCAAGGGCGCGGAGGGCACCGTGGTGCGGGGCTTGCCGAATACCATGGCCCACATCAGGCCGAGCTGCTCGCGCAGGGTCATGACGGTGGTCGGCAACGGCATCGCATTACGGAAGCGGCCAGCGCGAAACTGCGGCGAATCGACATACGGGGAAGGGCGTGGGGAAGCCATAGGAAGTCCGGGCAAGACGTGGGAGAGCAGAAGGACGAGCGATCAGGCAACGGCGATGCAGCAAGCACTGGGTGGACCTGGCGTCAGGATCGGCATGGACGGGCGTACAGGCAGCTTCCTACAGACCAACGGCGGCGGGGTGACAACCGCACAGCGCACCAGCACTGATTACACTACACAGTGTAGTTTTATTTTCGTGAAAGTAAACTGCCGGGTGTAAAATCGCCCCATGTCGACCGCATCTTCCCCTCCGGCCACGCCCCAGCGCCTGACCGACCGCAAGCGCAACGCCATCGTGGAGGCCGCCATTGCCCAATTCCGGCAGCACGGCTTCGAAGCGACCAGCATGGACCGCGTGGCCGCCACCGCCGGCGTTTCCAAACGCACGGTCTACAACCACTTCCCCAGCAAGGACGCCTTGTTTGGCGAGATCTTGCGCGGACTGTGGCAACGCAGCGCCGAGGCGGTGAACCTGGCCTATCGGCCCGACCAACCGCTGCACCTGCAGTTGATCGCCCTGCTGCAACAGAAACTGCGGCTGTTGGACGACCCGGCGTTCATCGATCTGTCGCGCGTGGCCATCGCCGAAGGCATCCACTCGCCGGCGCGTGCGCGCGAATTGTTGTCGCAGCTGGGCAGCAAGGAAGAGGGCACCACCACCTGGCTGCGTGCCGCACTGGCCGATGGCCGGCTGGCAGGCGTGGAGCCTGAATTCGCCGCGCAGCAGTTGCAGGCGCTGGTGAAGGGCTTTGCGTTCTGGCCGCAGATCACCATGGGCCAGCCGCCGCTGTCGCCGCAGCAACAGACGCAGGTGGCCGAATCGGCGGTGGCGATGTTCCTGGGGCTGTACGCGCGCAAATGAGCGCGGGCAGTCCGTTCATTTGCGCTCCTGGAGTAACAAAGCGTAGCGAGTATTCGTCAGGTGAGCGCAGCCGGCGCACGCACAGACGCAGCGGACGAGTGGGACGTGCCCCGATTTCGCGCACCGGCCGCGCCGCCTGGCGGCGCGCGCAGCCGTTTTGGCAGCTGCGCTTAGTCTTTCGACCACACTGCCAAGGGATAGCCGTGCGGGTCGGCAAAGTGAAAACGGCGCCCGCCCGGGAACGCGAACACCGGTTGGGTGATGCGTCCACCTGCCGCTTCGATACGCGCCTGGCTGCGCGCCAGATCATCGGAGGCGAGCACCACCAGCGCGCCACCCGGTTGCGGCGTGCCGTGGAAGAAACCGCCGCTCAGGCGGCCGTCGCGGAATTCGCAGTAGTCAGGGCCGTAGTCCTGAAATGTCCAGCCGAAGGCCTGCCCATAAAAAGCTTTGGCGACGGCGATCGAGTCGACGGCAAATTCCAGATAATCGATGCGGTGCTGCGTGGTGTCGATCATGGCGTGCTCCTGAGCGAGTGCACAGCATGCAGATGGCGCACGCCGGTGGCTTGGCGAAAACGGCCAACTCAGCGTGCATGCTGCTGCACCAGTGCGCGCGGACTCAGCCCTGTGAGTTGACGTGCATCGCGCACCAGATGCGGCGCATCGCCGTAGCCTGCATGCAGCGCGGCCTCGGTCAAGTTGCGGTGCCTTCGCACGATCCGAAGGAAGCGCTGCAGGCGCAAGACGCGCTCCAGCGTCTTGCTGCCATAGCCGAACGCGTCCTGACAGCGGCGGCGCAGCGAGCGCTCGCTGATTCCCAACGCGTCGGTCAACGCGCTTAGCCGGGTCGGCGCGCCGACGGTCAGTTGTTCGAACAGCCAAGCCATCTGCGGATCGCGCGCTGCGGCGTGCTGTTGGCACAGTGCCTGCAAGGTCTGTAACGGGTCGGCGCCGTCTTCCAGGCGATGCTGCCATGTGCGGCCCCGCTCGCCCCACAGCGTTTCCAGCGCAACGCGTTGGTCGGCAATGGCGTGTAACGGCAGCTGCAGCAGACCGGCTGCCACGCCCGCTGCCAGACGGACACCGGTCAACGTCGTGCCTGCCGCCACCGATGCGGGATTGGCAATGCGATCCGGCCCGGCGACGAATACTTCGCTGCCATTCCAGATCAGATCGACGCTGCCATCGGGCAACACCAGCACCGGTTGCGGCGCGTGACTGCCCTGGCGAAATTGCCAGCTGCACTGCAGCTGCGCGCGTAACGCAGGCGGTGCCGCGCTTTCGGCATAACACGGCTCAGCTGGGTCGGACATGACGGCACTCTGCGTGAGAGCGGATGCGGGCGTGTGCAGTGCCGCAACGTGGAGCGCGCCATGATTCAATGGCATGCACTGCACGGCAGCCCAGTTGCATGCACGGTATCGGGCCTGACGCGGCACCGCAGCACCATCGCGCCCTCATCCGTGAGGTGAATTGCTTGCGGCCAGCGCATCGGCTGCTGCGTGCCGTTTGCGCTGGAACCAGGCCACCATCGGCGAGGCCATGACCGTGGTCACCAGCGTCATGCCGAACAACAGCGTAAACAGATCCGGCCCGATCACGCCGCTATCCAGGCCGATCTTGATCACCACCAACTCCATCAGCCCGCGTGCGTTCATCAGCGAGCCCACGGTAAGACTGTCGCGCCAGTGATGGCCGCTCAGGCGCGCACCCAGCGTGCAGCCGAGCAACTTGCCGCCCACCGCCACCCCGATCACCAGCACAAGTCCGCTCAGGCCGGCGCCGGCGAATGCGCCAGGGCTGGTGGCTTGACCGGCAACCGCAAACAGCACCGGCATCAGCAGGGTGATGGCCAGCGGCTCGATACGCCCGGCCAGATGTTCCAGCAGGCGGTCATCGCGCGGCAGGCAAATGCCGAACAGGAATGCACCGAAGATCGCATGCAGCCCGATCCACTCCGCCAGCGCGGCGCACGCCAGCAGACCGATCAAGACCCATACCAGCGCGCTCGGTGCATACCGGCCGTCATGCGCGCGTGCGCGCAGCACGCGCGCATAGGCAGGCTTGAGCACACCGAACACGGCGGCGATCAAGACCAACGCACCGATGGCCGTGAACGCCACGCCGCCATGCGCGTTGTTGCCGGTCAAGGTCAGCACGATCGCCAGGAAGATCCATACCGTGGCGTCGTCGATCACGGCCGCGCCCAGCGCCAGGCGGCCGGCGGGCGTCCGCGTCATGTTGCGGTCCTTGAGGATGCGCGCCAGCACCGGAAATGCCGTTACCGACATCGCCGCGGCAATGAACAGCGCGAATGGCCAGAAGCTGACGCCTTGCGGTGCGAAGCGCGGGAACAGCCACGGCGCGGCAGCCAGTCCGAGCAGCAGCGGCAACACGATGCCGGACACGCCCACCAGGATCGAGGCGCGCACTTGCGCCTTGGTGCCTTCCGGCGCACGCAATTCGACACCGACCACGAACATGAAAAGCACCACGCCCATCGTGGCCAGGCCGGACAGCGGCGGCAGGCTTCTGGCGGCGAACAACGCCATGTGCAGGTCGGGCAGCCAGGCACCGAATGCGATCGGACCGAGCAACAACCCGGCCGCCATTTCGCCGATGACCGGCGGCTGCCCAATGCGTTGCAACAACGCACCGCACAGGCGCGCAGCGCCCAGGATCACTGCCAACTGCACCAGCAACAACGTGGTCGGATTCATCGCGTGAGCATTCCAGTGGTTGAGTCGGCTCAGCCGCGCGTCCTGCAGGGCATCGGCAAGTTCCCCCCCCAACCGACGACACGGCGATGCGCGGCATGCCGGCGCTTAGTGTATGCATGGCGACGCGCTGCGATCAGGTTGGCGATCAACGCGCGCAGGCAATGCGTCCTGACGTGAGGGATAGATGGTCCGATGTAGGTCACGGCATCTTGTCGCGTTCGCTCGCATTGCTGCATGGCACACACGTTTGGCGCGCTTGATCCAGCGTCTTCCGGCGGATGTGCGTGATGGATGGCGCGACGCGTGCTCGCATGGCCGCGATGCCAGACGATGACGCCGGGCCATCGCGAACGACTCAACGCTCCGAATCGCCGCTCTCGTCATAGCCACGCGGCGTGAACAGATCCGGCTGAATCAGCTCGATAAACGCGCGTGCTTGCGGCGACAGATACTTGCCCTTGCGCACCACCACGCCGTAGCTGCGGGTCGGGAAAAAATCCTTCAGCGAGCGCGTGGCCAGCTTGTCGCGGTCGGCATCGGTGAGGCAGATCGCGGTGACGATGGAAATACCCATGCCCATCGCCACGTATTGCTTGATCACCTCCCAGCCGCCCACCTCCAGTGCCACGGTGTAGGGCACGCGCGCCTGCTGAAAGACCAGATCGACCAGGCGGTAGGTCACCTGCCGGCGCGGCGGCAGGATCAATGGATATGGCGACAGATCCTGCAGCGAGACCTCGGCCTTGCCGGCCAATGGATGATCGGGCGGGGTGATGAGCAATTGCTCGAAACGGTAGACCGGCGCGTAGTTGAGGTCGGCCGGCACATCCAGCATCGAGCCAACCGCCAGATCCACTTCATCTTCGCGCAGCAGGTCGGTGCCATCGGCGCTGATGGCGTTGTGCAGGGTCAGCCGCACGTCCGGGTGGCGCGCGCGGAAGTTGGCCACGATGCGCGGCAGCAGGTACAGGATGGTGGAACTGTTGGCGGCGATATTGAGCTCGCCGGCATCCAGCCCGCGCACCTTTTCGCGAAAGCTCGCTTCCAGCCCATCCAGGCTTTCCACCAGCGGTTGCGCCATGTCGTACAGCAACTGGCCTTCGCGGCTGGGTGCCATGCGTCGCCCGGAGCGTTCGAACAACGGCACGCCCAGATCACGCTCCAGTGCCTGCAGCTGCAGGGTCACGGCCGGCTGGCTGACATAGAGCGCCTCAGCGGCCCGTGAGACAGAGCCCAGCCGCACTGTCTGGCAGAATGCGCGCAGAGGCTTGAGGCGATCAGATTTGTAGGAAAATCGCGGGGTTGGCGCCATGAGCGTGCGTTGCGCTGGTCTAATATAAGTCGAGCTTATTTACAGCATTGATAAAACTGCTTTGTCAAATAATTGTATCGGGCGCACGGTGCAGGTCCGGATGCACAAGGACCCCCACATGGCTGCCACCGCGTTTGCTCCCCGTCCCACCGACCACGCCACGCCCGGCATTGCGCTGACCACCCAGATCGCCGGCCAGGCAGAGCTGCTGCCGGCCGCCGCGCTGGCCCTGCTGGTTTCGCTGCACCGGGCGATCGAGCCCGGCCGCCAGCAGCGTCTGGCCCAGCGGCGCCAGCGCCAGGCCGCTTTCGATGCCGGTCAGCTGCCGGACTTCCGTACCGATACCCAGGCCATCCGTGCCGGCGATTGGCGTGTGGCTCCCCTGCCGGCGGCACTGCAGGACCGCCGTGTCGAAATCACCGGCCCGACCGACCCGAAGATGGTCATCAATGCGCTGAACTCCGGCGCCAAGGTGTTCATGGCCGACTTCGAAGATTCCACCGCGCCGACCTGGCGCAACCTGCTGGCCGGCCAGCGCACCCTGGCTGCGGCGGTGCGCGGTGACCTCAGCTTCGATGCGCCCAACGGCAAGCACTACGCCCTGCGCCCGGAGGCCGAACGTGCAGTGCTGATCGTGCGCCCGCGCGGCTGGCACCTGGACGAAAAGCACGTGTTGATCGACGGCCAGCCGTTGGCCGGCGGCCTGTTCGATGCGGCGCTGTTTGCCTTCCACAATGGCCGTGCGTTGCTGGCCAAGGACCGCGGCCCGTACCTGTACCTGCCCAAGCTGCAGAGCATGGAAGAAGCCGCACTGTGGGACACCGCGCTGGCGCATATCGAAGCGATGCTGGGCCTGCCGCATGGGCAGATCAAGGTCACCGTGCTGATCGAAACGCTGCCGGCGGTGTTCGAGATGGACGAAATTCTCCACGCGCTGCGCGAGCGCATCGTGGGCCTGAACTGCGGGCGTTGGGACTATATCTTTTCCTACCTGAAAACCTTTCGTGCGCACCGCGACCGCGTGCTGCCCGAACGCGGCCAGGTCACCATGACCCAGCCATTTTTGAAGGCCTATTCGGAGCTGTTGATCAAGACCTGCCATCGCCGCGGTGCGCATGCGATGGGCGGCATGGCCGCGCAGATTCCGATCAATCACGATGAAGCCGCCAACGAACAGGCCATGGCCCGCGTGCGTGCCGACAAGTTGCGCGAAGTGACCGCCGGCCACGATGGCACCTGGGTGGCGCATCCGGCGCTGATTCCGGTGGCGATGAAACTGTTCGACGAACACATGCCCACCGCGCATCAGCAGCATGTAGTGCGCAATGACGTGCAGGTGACGCGCGACATGTTGATCGCGCCCTCGCCGGGCAATGTCACCCGCGCCGGGTTCGAAGGCAATGTCGAAGTGTGCGTGCGCTATCTGGCGGCCTGGCTGGACGGCAATGGCTGCGTGCCGATCCACCACCTGATGGAAGACGCCGCCACGGCCGAAATCAGCCGCGCGCAGCTGTGGCAGTGGTTGCATCACGGCCAGCACCTGGATGATGGCACCGCCATCGATCAACACTTGCTGCAGGCCACCTTGCGCGCACTGCCTGCACGGCTGGGAACCGCCACCGCGCTGCCCGGCGCTGCACGGATCGATGAAGCGATCGCCTTACTCGAAGAGTTGAGCCGCGCCGACGAACTGGCGGACTTCCTTACCGTACCGGCGTACCGCCTGATCGATTGATTTCACCCTGCGGCGACGCCTGCCACCGGCGTCGCGCAGGCTCCACTTCAACGCATTCCAACGCCCGTTGCGCACGCACGCGCAACGACGGCCTTGCCATGCCGCATGCCCACCATTCCTTCCTCGTTCCATCCGTCGTACCTCTCAGGAGAACGCAAGATGAGCACCACACTGCAAAGCGCCGAACAACTGCAGCAGGACTGGTCCAACAACCCGCGCTGGAGCGGCATCACCCGCAATTACAGCGCCGCCGATGTGGTGCGCCTGCGCGGCACCGTGCATGTCGAGCACTCGCTGGCGCGGTTGGGCGCGGAAAAATTGTGGACCTCATTGCATGCCACGCCGTTCGTCAATGCGCTGGGCGCATTGACCGGCAACCAGGCCATGCAGCAGGTCAAGGCCGGCTTGAAGGCGATTTACCTGAGCGGCTGGCAGGTTGCCGCCGACGCCAATCTGGCCGGGCAGATGTATCCGGACCAATCGCTGTACCCGGCCGATTCGGTGCCGGCGGTGGTCAAGCGCATCAACAACACCTTGCTGCGCGCCGACCAGTTGCACCATGCCGAAGGCAACGATGCCATCGACTTCCTGCAGCCGATCGTGGCCGACGCCGAAGCCGGTTTCGGTGGCGTGCTCAACGCCTTCGAACTGATGAAGGCGATGATCGAAGCCGGCGCGGCTGGCGTGCATTTCGAAGACCAACTGGCCTCGGTCAAGAAGTGCGGCCACATGGGCGGCAAGGTGCTGGTGCCCACGCGTGAGGCGATCGAAAAATTGAATGCCGCGCGCCTGGCCGCCGATGTGCTGGGCGTGCCGACGGTACTGATTGCGCGCACCGACGCCGAAGCCGCCGACCTGATCACCAGCGACGTGGATGCCAACGACCAACCGTTCACCACTGGCGAGCGCACGGTCGAAGGCTTCTTCAAGACCCGCAATGGCCTTGACCAGGCGATCAGCCGCGGCTTGGCCTATGCCCCGTACGCCGACCTGATCTGGTGCGAAACCGGCAAGCCGGACCTGGAATTTGCGCGTGCGTTTGCGCAGGCCATCCATGCCAGGTTCCCCGGCAAATTGCTGGCCTACAACTGCTCGCCGAGTTTCAATTGGAAGAAGAATCTGGACGATGCCACCATCGCCAAATTCCAGACCGAACTGGCGAGCTATGGCTACAAGTTCCAGTTCATCACCCTGGCTGGCTTCCACGCCTTGAACTACGGCATGTTCCATCTGGCGCACGGCTATGCGCGCCGGCAGATGAGTGCGTTCGTCGAATTGCAGCAGGCCGAGTTCGAGGCGGCGGAGAGGGGATTTACCGCAGTCAAGCACCAGCGCGAAGTAGGCACCGGTTATTTCGATGCAGTGACGCAGGCGATCCAGCAGGGGCAATCGTCCACCACCGCCTTGCGTGGCTCCACCGAAGAAGCGCAATTCCATAGCGACAAGGCGGCCTGATGGCTGGCGGCACCTCAAACGGCAGCGGCTGTACATGAGGCAATGCAGTGCAGCGACACCTGGCGCTGAGTTGATGCAGCTGTTGCTACAGCAATAGCCGACCAAGGCAGATTCAACCGGCGCCACATTGCGCCACCCTGGGAGGGGGAAGGGCTCGGAGAACCGAGCCCTTTTTTTACGTCCGATACCCGTCAATTCGTCTCTTTCTTGGTGAGAAATAGTGTGATCTGGTGCTGAACAAGGGGGTCCTGTAGGATTTGTCCATGGGCTAATGGTGCAGGCTGGCCTAAGGGAAAACCGATGACGTGCCACAACACCGCAGGCGCACTCGAGCCGACAGGGAACGTTGCCAAAACGGTCCCCGATGGGCTGCATGCGCTGATGACTGCCGAGGAACTGGCGTTTTTCGCCCGTTTCGGCCGTTCGCGCGAGGTGTCCGCGGGCCAGTCGCTGTTCGAGCGCGGTGCGGTGGGCACGCAGATGTACATCGTTGTCAGCGGCCAGATCGACCTGGATTTCGGCGAGGACCTGATGCTCAAGCATCTGGGCCCGGGAGAATTCTTCGGCGAGCTCGGCCTGCTGATCGGCGATCACGCGCGCAGCGCCGGCGCCAGCGCCTCCACCGACAGCCGTCTGATCGAGCTGGCACACGAGGATTTCCAGCGTCTGGTCGACCAGGACCCCTCGATGGTGGCGCACTTCCTGCGCCGCTCCATCGTGCGGGTGGTCAACAACGAACAATTGCTGATCCGCCAGCTGCGCCGCCGCAACCACGATCTGGAAGCGGCGCTGGACAACCTCTACGTCACCTCGCACCAGCTCAACCACACCGAAGAACTGAGCCGGACCGACGAGCTCACCGGCCTGCACAACCGGCGCGGGCTGGCGTTGCACCTGCAGGAATGCCGGCGGGCCGGCCACGTGCCGGGTGTGGGCCTGATCCTGATCGACTGCGACCGTTTCAAGCGCATCAACGACGAGTTCGGTCACCTGGCAGGCGACCGCGTGCTGCAGAACGTGGCCCATGCCCTGCGTTCGGTGATCGCCGAAGGCGACCTGGCCTGCCGTCTCGGCGGCGACGAATTCTGCGTGCTCGTCGCACAAGGCACCAGCGAGCTGGTGCACCACATCGGCGAATGCATCGTGCGCGCGGTGGAAGCGCGGCTGTGCAACGGCCAGGGCGAACAAGGCTGCTCGGTCAGCGTAGGCTCGTGCATGATCGACGCGGACGCGGCCTGGAACGACTGGTACACGCTCGCCGACAGCGCCTTGTACCAGGCCAAGCGGCAGGGCGGCAATGTGCTGTGCATGCAGGAGACGCTGGCCCTGGATCAACCGCCTGCCACCGGTCACCGCTGAGCGATGAGCAGCCGCACCCACGCACGCAAGGACGCGTCGTCGGAAGCGATCCAGGCGCCGCGGCTGCGCACCTTGCTGTTGACCGATCTCTGCGATTCGACCGCGCTGGTCGAACGTATCGGCGATAACGCCGCAGCCGCCTTGTTCCGCGAGCACGACCGCCTGGTGGTCAAGCTGCAGCAGCACTGGCGCGGCCGCCTGATCGATCGTTCCGACGGGCTGCTGCTGCTGTTCGATCGCCCCATCGATGGCCTGGGTTTCGCGCTGGATTACGCGCGCGGGCTCAAGACGATGGGCGATGCGCATGCGCTCACGCTCTGTGCACGCCAGGGCCTGCATGTGGGCGAAGTGCTGACCTGGCGCAATAGCGACGAAGCGATCAGCATCGGCGCCAAGCCGCTGGAAGTCGAAGGGCTGGCCAAGCCCACCGCCGCACGCCTGATGTCGATGGCACGGCCGGGGCAGATCTTGCTCTCGGCGGTAGCCGAGTCGTTGACCCATCGCGCCGCACGCGAACTCGGCAACCGCGCCGACCGGTTATTGTGGAAATCGCACGGGCGCTGGCGCTTCAAAGGCATGCCCACCGCGATGGAGATCTACGAAGTCGGCGAAGTCGGCCTGACTCCCCTGCGCATGCCGAAGAACTCGGCAAAAGCCTGGCGCGATGTGCCGCTGTGGCGCAGGCCGGCCGCGTTGGTGGCTGAGGTGGGGGTGGTGCTGGGGATTGGTTTCGCAATCTGGCTCTTTGCACGGCCGCAACCAGCGCTCGCGTTTGCAGAACGCGACTGGGTGGTTGTCGGGACGGTCCGCAACCTCACCAATGACGTGATGCTGGACGGAGCACTCGATCAGGCATTTCGGATCAGCCTGGAGCAATCGCGATACGTCAACGTTCTCAGTGAAGACAGAACACTGAAACTGTTAGCACTGATGCGCAAAGATCCGACCAAAGATCCGCTGGACCGCAAGAACGCGTCGGATGTCGCATTACGCACCGGCGCGAGAGCGGTGTTACTTCCGTCCGTGGGTTACGTTGGGGGGCGCACACGTTTCGTCGTGGAAGTGGTCGACCCGAAAACTCAGCAGACTGTTGCTGTAAGTACCGCATTCGGCTCAAATCCGTCGATTCTTTCTGCTGTTGATACAGTGACGGGCGAACTGAGGACGCAGCTCGGCGAAAACCGTGACAGTATTCGACAAAACAGTCCTGCCTTGCCGGATGTCACCACATCTAGTCTCGATGCGTTGCGCGCTTATGCACTAGGACAACAACGATACTCGGAAGGGAAATACGGTGCTGCTTTGGATTTCTTCCAGAAAGCAGTCGATATCGATCCGCACTTTGCGCTGGCCTGGCTTGGTCAAGTGCGCGCCCATTTTGCCAATGTCGATTACAAGAAGGCGACCGAAACGCTCAGAGTTGCTGAGCAATTCAAGTCCAGGCTCCCCCCGCGCGAGGCGCTTTACGTAAAAAGCTGGGGCGTGCAGATTCTCGATCCAGCGCAGGCGGCCGATTCCTGGATACAGATGGCGGAGTTGTATCCCGACTATGCACCTGCCCAAGCGAACGCAGCGATGGACTTGTTCGTCGCTAATCGGTTCGCTGACGCTCTGCCGTACGCGCGTGCTTCGGCGCAGGGGAAGTACGATCTTTCCAGCGTATCGCTCGATATGTATGGGCGTATCTTGCTGGCTCTTGGTCAATACGACCAAGCCGATCAGGCAGTGAGAAAGGCGGTCGGATCAGGATGGAATGGCGCGCTGCTGCGTCAGGCTGCTGTCGCGGCTGCGAAGCGTGACTACTCGGGCGCACGCGATGCGCTTGCTCGAGTCGACAAGACGAATTTCCATGCCGACATCACGCGAACCACTATCGCTCTTGATGAAGGGGATCTGCACGCGGCGGTCGCGCATGCCCAAGTCGGACTGAGCGCAGGATTTAACAGGAGAGGAACTGATCGGATCAACTATTACGTCCCACTAGCAACTGCGTTGCTTGCCTCCGGGCAGCGACCAAAAGCCGCGAAGGTCGCCGAAGAGGGGGCAAGGTTGGCATTGCGGGATTTAGGCGCAGATGTCCCAATCGATAGGATCGACAACCTGTCCACCGCATTGGCTGCCGCGCTCATCATGGCCCGCGCCGGCGATACCCAAGGTGCCGCTAGGGTCCGGCAGCAGGTCAAGGTGGCGCCACTGGCCTACGCCAACCGCTTGGTGGTGGAACTGGGTGCGGTTGTCGATGCGGAAATTCTATTAGCCGAGCAGCGGCCAGACGATGCGTTCCGCATGCTCAGTCCCTATCTGGATTCGATGTCGCGATTTCAGACAAGGGCAACGGCAATGCGCGCTGCCCAACTTGGACAGCGTAACGCAGATGCGCGGATTCAACACGACTGGATCCGCCAGCATCGAGGTTTGGCTTACGCGGAGATCGAATGCGGATACTGTCTGCAGCCGCTCAATCTGGTGGATCTGAGAACAGCAGAAGATTCGTGGATAGCAGAGACGCAGGGGTAAACCTGCAGCGTGCCAAAAAGCTGTTCTTTATTTGAGCGTCCTATCGCCGTTGTAACCGGCATCCAGCTGAGGGACGATGTGTGAGGTCCCAGACGTCAGCATGGTGTTGATCTGCTCACGCGCACCTGCGATTACATCCTTATCTGCCAACTGGATATTGCATGCGCAATCGCGAACGAATGCCTCGATGTCGTCGCCAGGTGCGGCGATGTGCCCAACCTGTCGTAGTGCCTCTAATGTGTCTGAGACGAATAATGCACGAAAGGCATCATCGGTAGATAGTAGATCGATCAGGTTGCTTGCAACAGCAGGTTCAAGCTTCAGCATTGGCATCGCTGGCACTTCAGTGGGATGAAGTAACACATAGCGGCTCTAACGGGGCTGGCTTGAGCGGTATCAGGCATTGGCTCAAGTTAGGCAGCGGCGGGGCGTTATCCCTGGAGCAGAAATATCTGCACACGGTGTACCTCAGATCGCTGGAGAAGATGATGCTGGTCAAGCGTTGCGCAATTGTCGTGCTGGAGCCACGTGAGACCGTGTCTTACACATTGGACAGTCTTCTACGAGGCGGCAATGGGCTGGACCATTCGATGCAGTGGTTTGCGCTCGCGCCGCATCTCGATGCCCCGGTGGCCGTGTCAGAAGCTCAGCGGGCGTTGCTGGGTGAGCTTAGTCCCTCGCACTGGACGACCCGCTTGCCATACGAGAGTGAAGCGCTTGACGGCTTGATCGCGCAGGGCCTGGTGCTGGAGGAACAAACGCAAGGCAGCAGGTTTGCTAAAGCCGATTCGCGTCTGAGGGCCTCGCACTGGCATCCGCTTGCCGCGGTGCTGCACGCATTTACGCGATGGGATGGGGTAGATGCGGTCAAGAACACCCGGGATTCTGGCACCGATACAGCGGTGGCAATGCGGCGTGTCTTGGGGCCTGCGCCTCCGGAAGTGTTGCCGGCAAATGACCGTCGAACACTCATCGGCCTGCCGCCCATGGTCGCAAACGATTTCGATGACCTGCTGGGACGGCGTGTCACTTGTCGTAATTTCGATCAGAGCAGACCCGTTCCTCTACCGACGTTCGCCCACATGTTGCAGCGGGTGTTCGCTGCTCATGCCAAGGTAAAGGTGGGCGACGACCTGGTTTTTCTTAAAAAGAATGTGCCTTCCGGTGGTGGCTTGCATCCTATCGAGGCATACATTTTGGTGAGGAACGTCCAAGATCTGGAATCTGGCGTCTACCACTATCGTGCAGATAGTCACGCCTTAGAGCGTATGTCAGGTCTTGAGTGCTCCGATGACTTCGTCATGCAGGCTGTAGGACAGCAACACTGGTTCGCAGACGCGCATGTACTGGTTGCCTTGGTGCCGCGCTTTGATCGAACCTTCTGGAAATACAGGCAGCATGCCAAAGGGTATCGCGTGGTTGCGTTGGAAGCCGGGCACTTGTCGCAGACGCTGTATCTGGCGGCAACCGACCTCGGTTTGGGGGCGTTTATCACCGGTGCGGTGAACGAAAAACATCTTGAGCGCGCGCTTGGTTTGGACCCGACTTCGCAAGGCGTTCTCGCCGTATGCGGCTTTGGCTGGCGCGCCACGACCATGGTGACGGCAGAGCTGGATCCTATGGGTGCGATTTGGTCCGCAGCGACTTGAGACGTATCGGACAATCGCGTGAGGTCAGTTTGCTCGCTTTCTCGCTATGTCCGAGCGTGTGCCGTTGACGTATTGGTAGCTGCCCTTGATACACCCGGTTTACCCGCCGGTATCTGGCGCCGCTTACTGACAATCCGAGCCGCGCTCCGGTGTTTCGTAGCACCTGCGAAGGCCGACGGCAGAGTGCCGTCGGCTTTCGTTTCCCGGCTAAAGCAAGTCCCGCGCAGGCTTACTTCCGAATCGCCTGCGTATGCGTCTTCAAGGCCTCGCTCAGGCCGTTGATCTTGTCGGCGCCTTCCGGGACGGTGATGCTGGAGCCTTCCAGATCTGCACCGATCGGTTGCACGCGGCCGCCCAGGCACTGGCTCAGGAAGCTTTCGGTCACGGCGTTGAAGGCCTTGCTGTTTTCCGGGCGGCGGAAGCCGTGGCCTTCGTCGGGGAACAGCACGTAGGTGACCGGAATGTTCTTGGCCTTCATTGCGTTGACGATCTGGTCGCTTTCGGCCTGCTTGACGCGCGGGTCGTTGGCGCCCTGGCCGATCAACAGCGGCTTGCTGATCTTGTCGACATGGGTCAGCGGAGAGCGGTCGGTCAGCCACTGCTTGCCGGCTTCGGTGGCGGGGTCGCCCATGCGCCGGGTCAGCTGCTTGTAGAAGCTGGCCCAATACGGCGGCACGGTGCCGAGCAAGGTGTTGAGATTGGCCGGGCCCACGATATCCACGCCGCATTTGAAGGCGTCCGGGGTAAACGTCATGCCGACCAGCGTGGCATAGCCGCCGTAGCTGCCCCCCATGATGGCGACCTCGTCCGGTTTGGTGACGCCTTGCTTGACCGCCCATTGCACCGCGTCGAGCAGGTCCTCGTGCATCTTGCCGGCCCACTCGCCATTGCCGGCGTTGGTGAATGCCTTGCCGAAGCCGGTGGAGCCACGGAAGTTCACCGACAACACCGCATAGCCGCGGTTGGCCAACCATTGCTCGTACGGCCCGTAGCCGTAGCTGTCGCGCGCCCACGGGCCGCCGTGCACGAACAGCACCAACGGCACCGGCTTGTCGGCCTTGCCGTCGTGGTTGGCATCGGCTTCGGCCGGCAGGGTGAGGTAGCTGATCAGCTTGAGGCCGTCGCGTGCGGTCAGCTCCTGTGGCCACATCGGCACCAGTGGCTTGCCCTCCAGCGCGGGTCGTGCGGAGAACAGTTTGGTCAGCTTGCCGCCATCGGCGCGATCGTAGCGGTAGTACGTGAGCGGGGTTTCTGCCGCGGAATAGCCCACGATCCAAATGCGGTCGTCGAGCGTGCGCGCGGCCACGCTGGCATCGCCGCCGCCAAGGGATTTGAGTTTCTGCAGATCCGCGGCAATGCCGTTGTCCAGCGGCTTCCATTCTTCGCGCAGGTAGTCGGTGGACACCGCCTGCACCGCCCCGGTCTTGGGGTCGTTCAAGGTGGTGCCGACGTCGGCGTGCGGGTTTTCGAACAGCAGCGTGCGTGTGTTGCTGGCCGTGTCGATGGCATACAGCGCTGCGGTGTCGCGGTTGCGCGAATCCTGCATGTACAGCGTCTTGCCATCCTCGGTCAGGCCCTCCGGCGCGGTATTGGTGACGTCCTCGAACGGAATGCGGTCCACGCTCTTCCAGCGGTTGCCATCGGGCACCAGCAACTCCCTGCCGGCATCGTCTGTCGCGCGCGTGGCGTAGCGCAGCTGGTAGTCGCCATCGAGCAGGTACGCATCCAGGCTGTCGGTGTTCTTCTGCACCAGCGTGCGCTTGCCGGAGGCAAGGTCCACGCGGTACAGGTCGTGCCACTTGGCATCGCGGTCGTTCATGCCGACCATGATCGATTCGGGATGTTGTGCGCTGACCCGATACACCTCGGCATTGGTCTTCTTGAACGGAGTGAGATCCTTGCTGCTGCCGTCAGCCAAATTGACCGAAAACAGGTGGAAATCTTCATCGCCGCCGTTGTCGCGCAGATACAGCAAGGTATTGGGTTGATAGGTCCAGAAGTAATTGCGAATGCCGCGTGCGGTGTCCTTGGTGATCGCACGCGCCTGGTCGGGCGCATCCACCGGCGCCACCCAGACATTGAGCACACCCTCCAGCGGCGCCACCCAGCTGAGGTACTTGCCGTCCGGACTGATGCTGACATTGGCCCGCTCGGGATTGCCGAACAGCGCATCGCGGGTGATTAACGCAGGCGGCGCTGCGGGCGCTGCTGCCGCCGGTGCAGGTGCTGCCGCTTTCTCGGGAGCGGGCGCAGGTTTGTCGCTGCACGCAGACAGCGCGAGCAGCATGCTGGAAACAAGAAGCAGGCGTTGCATGGGAACTCCGGTGGCAAGGCGGCCGGGCCGGCCGATTTGCCACGCTAGCGGCAGCGTGCGTGCAGGCGAACGTGCCGTTGGTCACCCTGCCATGCGCCGCTACGCAGACGCGGACACAAATTCCACCAGCGCCGCACCGTCGTTCACCAGGTCGCCTTCGGCCACCAGGTACGCCTGCACGGTGCCATCGCTGGGCGCGTGCAGGGTGTGCTCCATTTTCATCGCTTCCAGCACCACCAGTGCCTGCCCACGGGCGACCGGCTGGCCCACTGCTGCGGGCAGGGACACGATGCGGCCGGGCATCGGTGCGGTCAGTCCGCCGGTGTCCTGGGTGGGCTGGTCGGCTTCTGCCAGTGCATCGTGGTGACGGAAGGCGGCCCGCTGCGTGGCCCCGATCAGGATCAGCGTGGCGCCGTCGCGCAACACCTGTGCACGCCATTGCCGGCCGTCCATCTCCACCCGCACGCCCGTCTCGTGCGGGTGGTAGCGCACGGCATGCGTCTGGCCTGCGTCGGTGACTTGCCAGCCATCGGCATCCGGGCGCACAGCGAGTTGGCGGCGCTCGCCGTTTGCTTCCAGGACGATGCGCTGCGCTGCATGCGCACCGATGCGCCAGCCGTCCGCGTGCTGCCACGGCGAATGCGGATCGGCCGGATCAACGGCCGCTGGCGGCAATGCATCGGCAATCAACACCGCTGCCAAGCACCACCAGGCGTTGTCGGGGCTGCGCGCCTCTGGAAACAGCACGGCGTGTTCGCGCTCGATCAAGGCGGTGTCCAGATTCGCCGATGCGAACGAATCGGTCGCGATCAGGCGCGACAGAAATGCACTGTTGGTGGTGACCCCTACTGCGTGGAATTGCGCCAATGCCGCGCGCATGCGGGCCAATGCAGCCGTGCGATCGGTATCCCAGACGATCAGCTTGGCGATCATCGGGTCGTAGTACGGGCTGATGGTGTCGCCTTGCTCCACGCCTGCATCGACGCGCACATGCGCGCTGGCAGCAGGCATTTGCAACTGACGCAGCGTGCCGGTGGACGGCAGGAAACCGCGCTCGGCATCTTCGGCGTACAGGCGCGCTTCCAGTGCATGCCCGTGGATGCGCAGCTCGTGCTGCCTGCGCGGCAAGCGCGCGCCAGCGGCAACCCGCAATTGCCACTCGACCAGGTCGGTGCCGGTGATCAATTCGGTCACCGGGTGCTCCACCTGCAGACGGGTATTCATTTCCATGAAATAGAAATCGCCGTCCGGGCCGGCGATGAATTCCACCGTGCCGGCACCGACGTAGCCCACCGCCTGTGCCGCATCTACCGCCGCCTTGCCCATCGCCGCGCGCCTGGCCTCGCTCATGCCCGGTGCGGGCGCTTCTTCCAGCACCTTCTGGTGGCGGCGCTGCACCGAGCAGTCGCGTTCGAACAGGTACACCACCTCGCCACGCGTATCGCCGAACACCTGGATTTCGATATGCCGCGGCCGCTGGACATATTTCTCCACCAGCACGTGCGCATTGCCGAATGCCGACTGCGCTTCACGCTGGCAGCTCGCCAACGCGTCTTCGAACGCCGCGCTGGTATCCACCCGACGCATGCCCTTGCCGCCGCCGCCGGCACTGGCCTTGATCAACACCGGGTAGCCGATGGCGTCGGCTTGCGCACGCAGGAATGCCGGTGCCTGCTCGTCGCCGTGGTAGCCCGGTGTCAGCGGCACGCCGGCCCGTTGCATCAGTGCCTTGGCCGCACTCTTGTCGCCCATCGCGCGGATCGCCGCCGCCGGTGGGCCGATGAAGACGATGCCAGCGTGTGCGCAAGCCTCGGCAAATGCCGCGTTTTCCGACAGGAACCCATAACCGGGATGGATCGCCTGCGCACCGGTGGCGCGTGCCGCTTGCAGAATTGCTTCGCCCCGCAGATAGCTCTGCTGCGCGGGCGCGGCGCCGATGTGCACCGCCTCGTCCGCCATGCGCACATGCCGTGCATTGCGGTCTGCATCCGAATACACCGCCACCGTCGCAATGCCCAGGGTGCGGCAGGTGGCGATGACCCGGCAGGCAATCTCGCCGCGATTGGCGATCAGGATCTTGTCGAAGGGCGCTTGCGTTGCTGCGGCGATAGGGTCGCGCTGGGTCATCGGATCAGTCTCTGCACGTCGCCGTAGCGGCGGGTCGTCTTACGAAGATAAACGGCTTGCCTGTTGCACACCGGCATCGAGCGCAAGCAGGTTTGTTGTCACACGGCGCTGTGTTGCTGCAAGCCACCTGCGCAAACGCCGACGATTGCCGGCACGCATACACACAACCTCACTCCCAGCCTGCACACCAGCATCGGGTGCCGCAGCACGCAGAACCGCGGCTGCAATGCTCCCCCTCACTCACATACGAAATACGCCAAAGCGCGTGGGTTCGATCGGCGCGTTCAAGGCCGCCGACAATCCCAGGCCCAGCACGCGGCGCGTATCGGCCGGATCGATGATGCCATCGTCCCAGAGCCGAGCACTGGCGTAATACGGATGGCCTTGCTGCTCGAACTGGGCGCGGATCGGCGCCTTGAACGCATCCTCGTCTTCGCCCGACCATGCACCGCCCTTGGCCTCGATACCGTCGCGACGCACCGTGGCCAGCACGCTGGCCGCCTGCTCGCCACCCATCACGCCGATGCGCGCATTCGGCCACATCCACAGGAAGTTCGGCGAATACGCGCGCCCACACATGCCATAGTTGCCCGCACCGAACGAGCCGCCGATCACCACGGTGAACTTGGGCACCTTGGCGCAGGCCACCGCCATCACCAGCTTGGCGCCGTCCTTGGCGATGCCGCCATGTTCGTATTTGCGCCCGACCATGAAGCCGGTGATGTTCTGCAGGAAGACCAGCGGAATGCCGCGCTGCGTGCACAGCTCGATGAAGTGCGCGCCCTTGAGCGCGGACTCGGAAAACAGGATGCCGTTGTTGGCAATGATGCCGACCGGGTAGCCATGCAGATGCGCAAACCCTGTCACCAGCGTGCTGCCATAGCGCGGTTTGAATTCATCCAGGCGCGAATCGTCGACGATGCGCGCGATCACTTCGCGCACATCGAACGGCTTGCGGGTATCTGCAGGAATCACGCCATATAGTTCGTCGGCGGCATAGCGTGGCGGCAACGGTGCCTGCAGCGCCAGCGATGCGGCAGGTTTGCGCCAGTTGAGCTGCGCGATGATGGCGCGCACGCGCGCCAGCGCCTGCAGATCGTTGTCGGCAAAGTGATCGGCCACGCCGGAGATGCGCGTATGCACATCGGCGCCGCCCAGGTCTTCGGCACTGACTTCTTCGCCGGTGGCGGCCTTCACCAGCGGCGGGCCACCCAGGAAGATGGTGCCTTGCTCGCGCACGATCACCGTTTCATCGCTCATTGCCGGCACATAGGCGCCGCCAGCGGTGCACGAGCCCATTACGCAGGCAATCTGCGGGATGCCGTTGGCCGACAGGTTGGCCTGGTTGTAGAAGATGCGCCCGAAGTGGTCGCGGTCCGGAAACACTTCGTCCTGCAACGGCAGGAATGCGCCGCCGGAATCGACCAGATAGATGCACGGCAACCGGTTTTGCTGCGCGATCTCCTGCGCACGCAAGTGCTTTTTCACCGTCATCGGGTAATAGGTGCCGCCCTTGACGGTGGCGTCGTTGGCCACGATCACGCATTCCACGCCGGACACGCGGCCAATGCCGGCCACCACGCCCGCGCACGGGACCTGGTCGTCGTACATGCCATGGGCGGCCAGGGGGGCGAGTTCCAGCAATGGGCTGCCCGGATCCAGCAAGGCATCGATGCGCTCGCGCGCCAGCAGCTTGCCGCGTGCGGTGTGCTTGGCGCGTGCGGCGTCGCTGCCGCCACGCGCGGTCCGGGCGAGGGTGTGGCGCAGGTCGTCGATCACCGCGCGCATCGCGGCGGCGTTGTGTTGGAAACTCTCGCCGCTGACCTGCAGCTGGCTATCGATCACGCTCATGGTGGCTCCGTCAGGCGGTGCGTTCGAACAACTCGCGGCCGATCAGCATGCGCCGGATTTCCGAGGTGCCCGCGCCAATCTCGTACAACTTGGCATCGCGCCACAGGCGTCCGGTGGGGTACTCGTTGATATAGCCATTGCCACCCAGCACCTGGATGGCCTGGCCGGTCAGCCAGGTTGCCTTCTCGGCGGCATACAGGATGGCGCCGGCTGCGTCCTGGCGGGTGGTACGCCCGGCATCGCAGGCGCGCGCCACTGCATACACATACGCGCGGCAGGCATTGAGCCCCACGTACATGTCGGCCAGCTTGGCCTGCATCAACTGGAAGGTGCCGATCGGCTCGCCGAACTGCTTGCGCTCGTGCACGTACGGCAGCACCACGTCCATTGCTGCGGCCATCAGCCCGAGCGGCCCGCCGGCCAGCACCACGCGTTCGTAATCCAGCCCGGACATCAGCACACGCACGCCGCCGTTGAGCGTGCCCAGCACGTTTTCCGCCGGTACTTCGCAATCGGTGAACACCAGCTCGCAGGTGTTGGAGCCGCGCATGCCCAGCTTGTCGAGCTTCTGCGCCGTGGAAAAGCCCGGCATGCCCTTCTCCACGATAAAGGCGGTGATGCCGCGCGCGCCGGCGTCCGGGTCGGTCTTGGCGTACACCACCAGCACGTCGGCATCCGGGCCGTTGGTGATCCACATCTTGCTGCCGTTGAGCACAAAGCGGTCGCCGCGCGCATCGGCGCGCAGCTTCATCGACACCACGTCCGAACCGGAGCCGGCTTCGCTCATCGCCAGCGCGCCCACATGCTCGCCACTGCACAGCTTGGGCAGGTAGCGTTGCTTCTGCTCGTGGCTGGCGTTCTTGCGCAGCTGGTTCAGGCACAGATTGGAATGCGCGCCATACGACAGCCCGATCGCACCGCCAGCGCGGGAGATTTCTTCCATCGCCACCACATGCGCCAGATAGCCCATGCCGCTGCCGCCGTACGCGTCTTCTACGGTCAGACCGAGCAGCCCTTGTTCGCCGAGCAGGCGCCATAGCTGGGCGGGGAACACGTTATCGTGGTCGGCTGCCGCGGCCAGCGGAGCGATATGGTGGCTGGCGAAGGCGGCCACGCTTTCGCGCAGCAGGTCGATCTCTTCGCCAAGCTCGAAGTTCAAGGACGGCACATGCATGCAACAACTCCACAGGGATCGGGATGTGCCGGGTGGGAGCGGGCGGACCGCGCGGCGGATGCGGCCAGACTAGCGGTCCGCAACAAAAAAGTGAACTAAAATTCAACTATTGAACCAAGAATCACACCATGGCTTATCGACGCTCCGCCCTGATGGAAGAACGCCTGGCCGGCAATCGCGAACGGATCCTGCACGCCGCCCGTGTCCTGATCGCCGAAGGCGGTTACCGCAATGCACCGGTCACCGCGGTGGCCGCGGCGGCGGGCGTATCGACCGGGCAGATTTATCGACATTTCCCGTCGAAAGCTGAACTTTTCGTAGAAGTTCTAAACGAAGCGGTACAGCGCGAGATGGCCATCCTGCGTGCCATTGCGGCCACCCAGGCCAGCGCAGCCGAGCGCCTGCGTAGCGCGATCGCAACCTTCGTACGGCGGGCGCTGGCCGGCCCGGCATTGGCGTACGCCTTCATCGCCGAGCCGGTGGAGAGCGAGGTCGACGCCGAGCGCATCCGCGGCCGCCGCCTGTTCGGCGAGGTGTTTCGCCAGCTGCTTGCCGAAGGCGTGGCGGCCGGGGAGTTTCCGCAGCAGTCGCTGGATGCCGCGGCTGCCTGCATCGTTGGCGCGTTTACCGAGGCCCTGGTGGGGCCAATCGCCCCCAGCCGTGGCGACCCGCAACAGGGCGAGCAACTGGTCGAAGCGATCTGCGGCTTCTGTCTGCGCGCGGTGGGGGCAGCGCAAGCGCGCAGCTGACAGTGCACTGACCGAGCGCATGGATGTGCCTCCCAGATGCAGCTGACTGTGCATATACTGTGCACCTACCTTGCCGGAGCCGTGCGATGGTCGCCGTTCTCAATCCCCTGGCCTTGACCGAACGCCTGCGCGTGCCGGACCGAACCATTCTGTCGCCGTCGGCCATGGCCGGTCTGCTGGATCTTTCGCAACAGGAACTGGCCGACCTGGCCGGCGTGCATCGCAACAGCCTGCGCGTGCACCCGGAAAGCCCGCGCGTGCAGGACTTGCTGCGCAATCTGTCGCGGCTGCTGGTGGCGATGGCGCAGGTGCAACCGGACGAGCGCCAGGTGGTGTTCCACCTCAAGAACACGCCGATCCCCGCGTTCGAGTTCGCCACCTTGCTGGAAGTGGTCAAGCAGGGACGCACCGACGATGCGCTGACCTATCTGCGCACGGTCGCCGTAGGGGCCGCCGGTTGAAGCTGAGCGCCCCGGCGCACTGCACGCTCTATCGCGCCTTTACCCCGCGCTGGGCCGCCGAACCGCTGAGCGGTGCCGGTGCGGCGCGCTCGGGTGGGCGTTTCAATCGCTTCGGCCAGCCGGCGCTCTATCTGTCGCTGCAACTGGAAACCGCCGCGGCCGAATATGCCCAGGCCGCCCCGTTCCTGCCACCGTTGACGCTGGTCAGCTACGCCGCCGATCTTCCGGCGCTGGCCGATCTGCGTCTGCTCGATGCCAGCTGGGATGCGGTGTGGGCCGACTGGGCCGACGACTGGCGCAAGGCGCTGGTCAACAAGATCGAACCGGTGAGCTGGGTGCTCGGCGACCTGTTGCGCGAAGCAGAGATTCCCGGCGCGATCTTCCCCAGCATGGCGCGGCCGGAAGGCGTCAACGTGGTGCTGTTTCTGGACATGCTGCAGCCCGAGCGCGTGCTGCAGGTGCTTGACGATGGCCGCCTGCCGCGCGATGGCCGCAGTTGGGGCGACCCGCCGACAGTTTAGCTCGGCGATTCCGTCGGCCGGTCACGCGTGTGCTTCATGCTGCTCGTTGCCGCCGCGTCGGCATGCAAACGCACGCAGTAGACCTCTGATCAGCCGCGAACCACCTTCAACCACTCAGCACCTGCACCACACCCGCCAGCACCGGTGCAGCCACTGCGGCCGGCACGATCGCGCCGCGCCGGTACGGCAGCAGCCACAGCGACAACACCGCCGCACTGGCGGTCAACGTGCCCAGCCACAGCACTGCGCCGATGCCCCAGCCCTGCGCATGCACCGCCAACGCGAAGGTGACACACAGCAGCAACCAACCCAGCACACGCAGTTGGCGCGACCGTGCAGTGCCCAGCAGGCGGCCGCGAAGTTCCAGTTGATGCTTGTCCATCGCCAGGCATAGCGCAGCAAAGCCGGAAAAATTCAGCGCCAGCAACAGCAACACGCTCATGCGCTTTCCTGGATCGGCGCGGTGTGCGGCACGGGCGTTGCGGCAGCCGCAGCGCGCGCGCGTCGTGCCGAAGCCGGCTGCGGCGCTTTCCAACGCTGCAGGCGAAAGGCGGCAATGCCTAGGCTAAGGCCCAGGAACAGGCACACCAGATCCACACCGGCCAGTGCCCATTGCCCGGCCGGCAGCGTCACGCCCAGATGCGCATCGGTGGTGATCGCGTTGAGCACCGGCACCAGCGCGAACAACGCCGCGCCCAGATAGAGCTGCCAGCTCCACATCGCACGCCGCGGCCACACGAATGCGGCCAGCAATGCCGTGGCCCACGCAGCAAAAAACACATTGGCCTCCATCGCTGCACGCGCATCCAGGCCGACCGGCAACACGCGGTTGGCCCAGAAGAAGCTGGCAAAGGCGATCGGCAAACCGGCCACGGTGCCGATATTGAGTGCATCCACCAGGCGCAGTCCGAAACCGATTCGCCCGGCTTTCAGATGCTTGGGGCGTTCTTTCACTGCCCACATCACCACGCCGCTGGCCACCATCAGGCAGCCCAGCAGGCCGGAGCCGAAAAACAGCGCGCGCAGCCATGGCCCGGCGAAATGGGCCAGATGCAGGCCCACCATCACCCCGCGCGTCTGGCTGGCACCGCCCGGCGGCCCGCTGCGTTGCAGGCGCTCGCCGCTCACTGCATCGAACAGGATGGAGGGCACGTCGGTGGAAAGGTTGTCGGCCAACTGGCTCACCCCGACGGCAGCGTGCGCATCGTTGGGCAGTGACACCGCCACATTGCTCACCTGGCCACCACGCCAGTCGCTGCGCGCACGTGCCACGAACTGCTCCAGCGGCAGCATGTGCGCCGGTACACCGGCGGCCTTGCGCGTATCGGCCACCCGGTTGGCCGCCTCGTCGTAGAAGCGCATCTCATCGCCGGCATAGCGCGCCTTGATGCCCCACGGCAGGTACATGAACATCAAGGTCACGATGCCGGTGTAGGTAATCATCGCGTGGTACGGCAGCGCGGTCACCGCGCTGACGTTGTGGAAATCCAGCCACGACCGTAGCCCCTTGCCGGGGCGGAAGGTGAAGAAATCCTTGAAGATTTTCTTATGCGTGATCACCCCGCTGATGATCGCCACCAGCATGAACATCGCGCAGAATCCCACGATGTAGCGCGCCCACATCACCGGTACGTAATGCAGGTCGAAATGCAGCCGGTAGAAGAACTCGCCGCCCAGCGTGTCGCGTGCGGCGATGTCCTTGCCGGTGGCCGGGTCGATGATGGCGGTGCCGTACATCTGCCGGCGCTCTGCCGGTTTGCCGTCGGCGGGCGCGGGATTCTGCCAGTACATGCTCACCACCGGAGTGCGCGGATCCGGCAAGGTGATGTTCCAGCTCACTGCATCGGCTGCGTGTGTCTGCAGATACTGCTCGGCACTGCGCAGCGCGGTGGCGGTGCTCACGGTGGTGGTGGGCAGTTCCGGGCGCATCCAGCGGCTGATTTCGTCGCGGTAATAACTGGCCGTGCCGCCCATGAAGATCAGCAGCAAGACCCAGCCGACCAGCAGCCCGGTCCAGGTGTGCAGCCACGCCATCGATTGGCGAAAGCCCTGCTTCATGCCGCGCTCCGTTGCAGCCACGTGGCCAACGCAAACATCAACGCCGCCGGCACCGCGATGCCGGCCCAGGCACGCCACACGCTGGCGGTGGCGAAGGCCCACAACGGCGCACACGCGCACACCACGATTCCGATCAGCATGCTGGTCAATACCGCTTCACTGCGCGGCATCGGCAGCACCAGCGCCAGCAACAGATTGGTGGCGCTGGCCAGCGCGTAGCCACCGAAGATGGCTGCCAGCGTGCGCGCAAGCACGCCCAGCCAGGGGCGCCTGAACCAGGCAAGCGGCAGGGGCGAGGCGCTGGACATCACGCCACCGCGCGCGATGGACGTGGGGCAACCGCCATACCGCAACGCAACGTTGCCCAGCCGGGTGGGCCGGCAACCGCAAGTGGTTCCCGCGTGTGGCATCGGACGCGCAAGCCCGGCGTCGCCACCGCGCAGCGGCAGCGCCCGTTCCATGAGTGCGCGGGAGATGTGCCGACCACGCTTACTCGGCCAGGAACGTCAGCGTGCTGATGTGATGCACCATCGACACCTGCTTGCCGGCGATCTCGCGCTTCACCGGTTCCTTGTGGGTGGCCACCAGGATGTGACGGCCGGCGCGCAGCGTGGGCAGCGTCACCTGGCCCTTGGCATCGGAGGTCAGCGTCTTCTGCCACTTTTGCGGGTCGATCACCGTCACTTCCACCTTGGGCAGCGGCTTGTTGCGATAAAGCACGGTCAGCGTATTGCGATTGGCAGCGGTGGGAACCAGCTCGAAATCGAGCTTTGCAGCCGGTGTGGCACGGCCGGCGCGTGCGTAATAGCTCACCGTCTCGAAGCCGCCGGCTTCCCCCTTCCACGGCTCGAACACGCTGTCGTCGCTCAACCACGCATCGCCGCTGCCGGCCAGCGGCGCGGTCAGGAACTCGGTCCCGCGCTGCAGCGGGCCGGCCTTGCCGGCAGTGCCGAACACGTTCGGCTTGACCACGCGCTTGATCTCGTCTTCGCCGTGGTCCAGCGCGTCCTGCGCCGGTTCGCCGAAGAAGATGCGCACCGGGCCGCTGCCGTCGCGCTCGATCCAGATTTCGTGGGCCTGGGCAGACAGGCTGATGCTGGCCAAGGCCAGGCAGGACAGCAGGAAGGATTTCATCGCGGCGACTCCTCAAGGACGGGACCGGCGAGGCGAGAACCGCGCCACCGTGGTTGTTGGGAATGATACGCAATTCCCACAACGGAGACCAATGCGCGGCATGCGGCGCTGCGGCAATTGGCCAGCCGGGGCGAGCGTGCCCGTGGACAGAAGCATCCGCCCACCGGGCGCGCAGCGCCCATCGCTGCGAAAACTGTCATACAGGCTGGTCAGACTGGCGCAAAGTGTGCTCTATACTCCGGCGCTAGCAGAGGTCTTCGACCAACAGCCAGGGGTGAGCGCGTGCGGAATTACGACCTCGAGTTCCTGAAAAAATTCTCGATGGTGATCGGTTTACTCGTGGTGATCACCCTGGGCCTGATCGCCCTGGCAGCGTATTTGCAACGCGCTATCCCCGACGAAGTCTCGCCCACCGCCGCAAAACGTGTGCAGCAACGCATTGCGCCTGCCGGTGCGGTGTATGCCGGCGCCACGGGCGCGTCCGCGCAGGCCGCAGCCCAGGCCGCGGCGCTGGCCAAGGCCGCCTCGCAGTCTGCTTACGGCGGTACGACCGACGGCAAGACCATCTTCAACAACCTGTGCACCGCCTGCCACACCACCGGTGTCGGCAAGGCGCCCACGCTGGACCATTCGCATTGGGATGCACGCATCGCACAGGGCAAGGACACCTTGTACAAGCACGCGATCGAGGGCTACACCGGTCCGGATGGCGGCATCATGCCTCCCAAGGGCGGCAACCCGGCGCTGACCGAAGAGCAGGTGCGCGCCACTGTCGATTGGATGCTGGGCAACCTCAAGTAAGGGCTCGGCAAGTCGGCGGAGGAGGATGGGTCTGCGATTCCCTCCTGGTACCGCGCATTGGCTGTGTTGCGCGCCCGATCGAACGCCTCGCGTGCAGAGGTGACCTAGGCGCTGCAGCACTGCATCAGTGCACGCGTTAGCCGCATCACGGTTGCGCAGCGTCCGTGCCTGGCGGTCATTGACCATCGTTTGCTAGCCTGTTTCCGCGCTTTTTCGTTATCACGCGCCGCCTTTCCGGGCGGCGTTTGCGTTTGATCCACTCACTGGAGTCGTTCGATGTCGCCTCGCCCGCTGGTTGTGCTCGGTTTGGTTGGTCTGTTGGCCCCGTTGCTGTGCAGCGCCGCCGATGGTGCCGCGCAGCGGCTCTCGATTGCCGACGTGCAGGGCGAAGACAGCCGCAGCCCGTACGACGGTCGCGTGGTGGAGGTGGAAGCAATCGTCACCGCCGATACGCGCGCGGGGCTGGCCGGCCTGTTCGTGCAGCAGCCCGGGTTCGAACCGCGGCGCTCGCATGGCCTGTTCGTCACCGGGGCCGGCAATGCCGAGCTGGCGGTGGGCGACCGCGTGCGCATCGTCGGCACCGTGCGCGAGGTTTCGGCAGGTGGCGAGGCGAGCCTGACCACCGTGGACGCCAGCAGCATCGAGCGGCTTGCCAGTGGCCAGCCGGTGCCGGTGCGCATGCTCAGCGGCCCGCCGGCCAACTGGGAAGCGCTTGAAGGCGAGCACGTGCGCATCGCCTCGCTCACGCTCAATGGCAGCGACCGCCTGGATACGTACGGCGAGCTGGTCGCCGCGTTCGGCGGACGCCTGTGGCAGCCGAGCGAGGTCGCCGCTGCCGGCACGCCGGCGTTCGCGCAGGTGCAGGCCGATAACGCACGTCGTCGCGTGTTGCTGGACGATGCGCGCAACGGCCGCAGCCCCAAGACGGTGTCGTATCTGCCGGCCGATCCGGTGTTGCGCAGCGGCAGCCTGCTCAAATCGGTCGATGGCATCGTCGATCAACGCTACGACGGCAACTATCGCATCCAGGTGCTGAGCCCACTGACCTTGCCGGCGATGCCCACAGCCGTTGCGCCGCAGGTGGGCGGCGATCTGCGTATTGCCTCGTTCAACCTGGAGAATTTCTTCAACGGCAATGGCCGTGGCGGTGGCTTCCCGACCAAGCGTGGCGCACGCACGCACGAACAGTTCCAGGCGCAGCTGGCCAAGCTGGTCGCCACCATCGTGCCATTGGACGCCGACGTGGCTGCGTTGATGGAAGTGGAAAACGACGGCAACGGCGCCGATGCGGCGGTATCGCAATTGGTGGCCGCGCTCAACGCTGCCGGCAAGGACAAGGATTGGCAGTTCGTCGATACCGGCAGCGGCCCGGGCGACGATGCGATCCGGGTCGGCATCCTCTATCGCAGCTCGCAGGTCACCCCGGTCGGCGAGCCGGCCACGCTGACCGGCGGGCCGTTCGAGAACCACAGTCGCGTGCCGCTGGCGCAGGCGTTTCGCAGTGCGCGCGGAGCCACCTTCGTGGTGGTCGCCAATCACTTCAAGTCCAAAGGCTGCGGCAACGCCAGCGGTGCCGACGCCGATCAGCAGGACGGCCAGGCCTGCTGGAATGCCACCCGGACCGAATCGGCCAAGCGGTTGCACCAGTGGTTGCAGACCGACCCCACTGGCGCGCAGACCAAGCTCGCCGTGCTGCTGGGCGACTTCAATGCCTATGCGATGGAAATGCCGATGCGCAGCCTGCGCGCCAGCGGCTGGCAGGACGCGTTTGCAGTGGCCGGTGTGAAGCAGCCCTACAGCTACGTTTACGACGGCCTGAGCGGGCGCCTGGACCATGCGTTGCTCAGCCCGGCGATGGCCAAGCAGCTGCGTGGCGCGGCCGAATGGCATATCAATGCCGATGTCATGGACGACGCCGGCTACGCCAAGCGCAACCTGCCCGGGCCGTGGCGCAGCTCCGATCACGACCCGGTGTTGCTGGGTTTTTCGTTGTAGCGCTGCCGATCGTGGCTGTGCACGCTGCACGCGTGCCAAGGCGAATTGGGTACGCGCGTGCTGCTGCAAACCGGGCGGTCATCGAGGATTGCGTAGGCCGTCGTCAAGCCAAGCGGACGCGGCGGACGATGACGCGAAGGTGATCACGGCGGCAGCACTGACGCCGACGCCGACGCGCGGCATGCGTTGAGGTGGTCGAGCCCAGCAGGGCGCGCATCGACCACCGATGCGTGCCCCACCTCCCTTCCCGCCTGGCGACCGCTCTGGCGATGGTGCCGTACGCCGATCGGTCGCTAGTTCGCGCATGTCCCATGTCGGCGACGCAGCCGCAGATTGAGCAGATGCGTGCTGGCCAGCAGCAGGCTGCCGGCGACCGTGACCGGTGTTTCCAGCGCATCGCCGACCAGACCGCTCGCTCCAATCACCAGCCCGGCCAGTCCGCACAGCGCCAGCACCCAGACCGGCGCCGGCAGGGCGTGCCGGCGATGCGTGCTCCACAGCGCGTAGCCGCTCAGCGGCACCGCCGCCGTGGCGAACATCACATGTATCCACTCGGCCCGGCTCCAGGCGCCCAGTAGCGGGAGCGTGGCGGCCAGCAGCGGCAGGGCGAGGCAATGCAACAGGCATAACCCGGACAAGGCGATGGCCGAGCTGTCCAGCAGGGAGGCGGTGGCGCGCATCAGAAGCATCCGGTCCAGTAAGTGTTATATAGTAACACTTCTTTCCCGCCAGGTTCTCAGGATGTCTCTGTCCCCCCAGCGCGATGCGCGCCTTCCCGTCACCGTGTTGTCCGGCTTTCTGGGTGCGGGCAAGACCACCTTGCTCAACCGCATCCTGCACAACCGCGACGGCTTGCGGGTGGCGGTCATCGTCAACGACATGAGCGAGGTCAACATCGACGCGCAGCTGGTTCGCGAGGGCGGCGCGGCGTTGCGGCGCACCGAAGAGACGCTGGTGGAATTCAGTAACGGCTGCATCTGCTGCACGCTGCGCGACGATCTGCTGCAGGAAGTGCGGCGGCTGGCCGAGCAGGGTCGCTACGACTATCTGCTGATCGAATCGACCGGTATTGCTGAGCCGATGCCGGTGGCAGCCACCTTCGCGGTGCGCGATGCCGATGGTTTCAGCCTCTCGGACATCGCCCGGCTGGACACCATGGTGACGGTGGTGGACGGCAGCCATTTCCTGGAAGACTTCGGCTCGGCTGCCACGCTGGCCGACCTGGGCCAGCAAGCCGGCCCGGACGACACGCGCGGGCTGGTGCAGTTGCTGGGCGAACAGGTGGAGTTCGCCGATGTGCTGGTGATCAGCAAGTGCGACCGCATCGACGCGCAGCAGCTGCAACGCCTTCGCGCCGTGTTGCGCGCGCTCAACCGCGACGCGGCAATTGTGGATGCCGCGCACGGCGAAGTGCCGCTGCAGCAGCTGCTGGACACCGGGCGTTTCGATTTCACCCGTGCGCAGCTGGCGCCGGGCTGGATGCAGGAGCTGCGCGGCCAGCACACGCCCGAGACCGAGGAATACGGCATCAGCAGCTTCGTGTACCGCGCACGCCGGCCATTCCATCCGCAGCGCTTCGCGCGCATGGTGCACAGCGGCTTGCCGCAGGTGATCCGCAGCAAGGGCTTCTTCTGGCTGGCCAGTCGCATGGATTGGGTGGGCGAACTGTCCAGCGTGGGCGGTGCCACCCAGACCAGCGCGGCCGGGTTCTGGTTCGCTGCGCGCCACCGTGTGGATGCGCAGTCGGTCGGCCAGCCGCTGCAGACCAGCGTCACGCCACTGCCATACACCGATATCGGCTGGCAGCGGCAACAGACGCAGTGCTGGACCGCGCCACTGCCGCAACCGCACGAGGTGGGCGATGCCAACGAATACGCCGCGATGCAGCGGTTGTGGCATCCGCTCTGGGGCGACCGCCGCCAGGAGCTGGCGGTGATCGGCGTGGACATGGATGCACCGCGCACACGCGCCGCGCTGGACGCGTGCCTGCTCAGCGACCAGGAACTACGGCAGGGGCCGGCGCAATGGCAACTGCTGGACGACCCATTTCCGCACTGGGCGCGTTGAAGGCAGCACTGCTGCCGCCCGACAGGCGAGCCGCGGACATCGCCAGTCCCATTGCACTGGCGAGATCGCAGTTTTGGTCAACGGCACGCTGTGTCGTGGCTGACGCCAGGGCGTGCGTGGGCGCTGGCGGTCCGCGGACGCTTTGCGCGCAACGACGACGCGCTCAATAGCCGTTGTTGATCGCCTCCTGATGGTCGTCGCGTTCGTTCTGCTCGGACAGCGCACGCTCCTGCGGCGTGGTGGGGATGCTGTCCATCAAGCGTGGCGCACCCATCCGATGCAACTGGTCGTCGGTGCGCTTGACCATGTCTTCCAGCGCCAGCACGTTGGTATAGCCCTGCATCATGCGTTCCAGGCGTCGGATCTTGTCGGGCGGAGCATCGCTCTCCTTCAAGGATTGCAGGCGCCGCTGCGCGCGCGTGTAATACCGTGCCATCTTGGTCATGTCGATATTTTCGCGGACCGCAAGCAACGCACGGCGATTGGACTGCATCACGTCATATTGGACCATGGCCAGCCGACTGCTGGTGGTCCTCGGCGCAGCGATCTTCTCCAATGGCGCCAGCGCCGCCAACATCCCATCGAGCTGCCGATCGCGCACGGCGTCGCGCTCGGCGATCAGGGCCGCGCGCATCTCGAACACCGACCTTTCCTGCGGGCTAGGCGCCCGGCGCTCCTTGTAGAGGCGCCGGCCGATGTGATGGCACTGCTCGTTGAGCGCGGCCAATTCCAGATTCATGTTGCGCACCGGGCGTAGCCGCCTGGACGGCGAGGGCGGAGCCGGTGTCGCCGCTTTCGGGGAAGCAGCCGGTGCTGGCCGCACGGGGAACGTCGGCTGCTGCGGCGGCCGTAGCGGTTCGCGCCTGGCCACGTTTGGAACCTGCTGCTGCCGCTGTTGCTCGGGAGCGCGTTGACGTTGCTGAAAGCGTTCTGACGCGCGTGGCGGCGACGGCGGTTGCTGCGGTGGCGCTGCTGTGTATATCGGCGCACGATTGCGCGGCTGAGGCATCGCCTCGGGCGCCTTCCATCGCGCATCGACGCCAGCCTGCAGTGCCGGTGGACGCGGGTGCGTGCCTTGCCTGGCAGCGTTCGGTGCCGATGTGGCCAGCGTAGGCTGGCTCTGCGCCGTTTTCGTGGCTGGCGCTCCCATGCACATCGACGGCAGCTGTTTGCGTAGCATGGCCAGCGACTTGCGTGCCGAAGCCAGCATGCCTTGCCGCGATTTGGCCGCGCCCTGCGCGGTGCCGGCCTTGGGCGCGTGAGACAGCAGGTGCGGCGACGGCGTCGCACCTGCTGTCGCTGCCGTATCGGTGGCTGCCGGATTGAACGGCTCCGGGGCAACCGGATGAGTGCTGCGAAAGAACGAAGTCAGGCGCATCACAAACTCCCGCGGGAATGCACGCTCATGCTAGCGACCGCCAACCGGCGCGGAAGGCGGATGGCGAACCGACGTCGCGCAGGCCGAAAGCGGGCGTCAACCCAGACGTATTCCCCAGGCGATCGCCGCGATGGCCGGTGCGGCCAGTGCCAGCCCCAACCAGCCGCGCAGGCCCAGGCGTTCGGCAAATCCCAATGTGCCCACCAGTGCCCCCAGCACGACCACACCCAGATTCATGCTGGCAAACACGGTCGCCGGGCTGTGCGGCAGCAGCTGGTGGGCACGTACGTAACACAGGATGTTGCCGAAATTGAGCGCACCCAACAGCACGCCGGCAAGCATGCTGCGGGTGCTCAGGCGTGCGCCACGTGCCCAACGCACGCTCTGCACGCCAAGCATCAGCAAGAAGGCCAGCGCAAAGCACAAGGTCAACGAGGTCAGCGATGGTGTCCCGGCCTGCGCGATGTGCTTGAGCAGCAGGTCGATGAGCGCAAAGCCCATCCAGACGCCAATCAGCCAGGGCAGGCCGGTTGTGCTCGGCAGCGGATCGGTCGCTAGGTGCTGACGGGGGCGTCGCACGATGCACACGATGGCCGCCATGCCCAGCGCAAGCCCTGCCAGTTTCCAGCCATTGACCGGTTCGCCGAAAACGGTGAAGGCGGCGGCCAACGAGAGCACCAGCGACAAGCGTTGCGCGACATCGGTGCGCACGACGCCGGCCACCGCGACCGACCGCGCCAGCACCAGGAAGATGGAGGGCAGCGCCACGGCCAACAGCAGCAACGCCAACCAGGGAGTGGTCGTGGCGCTTAGCGTGTCCAGCGCCGGATGCAGGATCAGCCAGGCCAGGAGTGCAGCGGTGGCGTAGTTCCAGGTAATGGCCTGAAACACGTCGATCCGGTGGCGTGGCGCAAGCTTCAACAGCACCGACACCAGGACACTGCAGACAACGGCAAACAGCAGAAAATGCATGGGCAACGCAACGAAGTGTGCAGGCAGGGCGATGAACGCGGCCGGCGGGGCGGCTATTATGCAGGCATGTCCAATCCCTCATTCCCCACCGAATCGGCTGCGTTGACCTTGGACGGGCCGGTCGGCCCGCTGGATGTCGCAGTCGATCTGCCCGAGCCGGATGTTGCCGCACACGCGGTCACCGCCATCTTCTGTCATCCGCTCTCCACCGAGGGCGGCAGCATGCACAACAAGGTCGTCACCATGGCCGCGCGCGCGCTGCGCGAGCTGGGCATCACCGTGGTGCGCTTCAATTTCCGCAGCGTCGGCAATTCGGCCGGCGCGTTCGACCATGGCGATGGCGAGCAGGACGACCTGCGTGCGGTTGCCGAGTGGGTGCGTGCGCAGCGGCCAGGCCACACGTTGTGGTTGGGCGGTTTCAGCTTCGGCGCGTATGTCTCGTTGCGCGCCGCCGGCTCGCTCGAACCGCAGGTGCTGATCTCGATCGCGCCGCCGGCCGGGCGCTGGGATTTCAGCGACATCCAGCCGCCGGCGCAATGGTTGGTGATCCAGGGCGATGCCGACGAGATCGTCGACCCGCAGGCGGTCTACGACTGGTTGGAAACGCTGGAGCAGCAACCCGAGCTGGTGCGCATGCCCGACACCAGCCATTTCTTCCACCGCAAATTGATCGACCTGCGCGGTGCGATCCAGCATGGTGTCCGGCGCTGGTTGCCGGCCGCAGCCTGACCGCGGCACGGCCCACGCGTATCGCCAGGCGATGCGCTGTTGAGCGGTCCGCGCAACAGCCGGCGGCCCGCGGAGAATGCAATGAGTGAGATGACCCCGTCGCAGCGCTACGCCGCCGGCGTACAACGCGGCGACTGGCGCGCCGACCCTGCGCAGCAGGCGGCCTTGGCCGAGCTGGACCGCATCCACGAGGCGCTGGTGGACAGCGCGCAAGATGGTTGGCTGGACCGGCTGTCGGCGTTCTGGAAAAAGCCCGAGCCGGTACGCGGCTTGTACTTCTGGGGCGGTGTCGGGCGCGGCAAGACCTTTCTGGTCGATCTGTTCTACGACGGCCTGCCGATCAAGCAGAAATACCGCACCCACTTCCACCGCTTCATGCGCGGCGTGCACGAGCAGTTGCGCGAGCACGCCGGGCAAAGCGATCCGCTGGCACGCATCGCCCAGCAGTGGCGCGAGAACCTGCGCGTGCTGGTGCTGGACGAATTCTTCGTTACCGATATCGGCGATGCGATGCTGCTGGCACGTTTGCTCGAACGCCTGTTCGCCGAAGGCGTGACGCTGGTGACCACGTCCAACACCGCGCCGGAAAACCTCTATGCCAACGGCTTGCAGCGCGACAGTTTCATGCCGGCGATCGGGTTGCTGCAGAAGTTCTGCGTGGAGCTCTACGCCGAAGGCACCGAGGATTACCGCATGCGCGCGCTGACGCGTTCGCCGGTGTATCGCGCGCCGTTGGATGCGCAGGCCGACGATTGGCTTGCGCAGCGGTGGGCCGAGTTGAGCGGCAACGCCGAGGCGCGTGCCGGCAATATCGAAATCGAGGCGCGCAAGATTCCGGTGCGCGCACGCGGCAAGAGCATCGCCTGGTTCGATTTTGCTGCGCTGTGCGAAGGCCCGCGCGGACCCAGCGACTACATCGAGATTGCGCGCGAGTTCACCACCGTGTTGCTGGGCGGTATTCCGCACTTCGACCGCATGAACGAAGACGCCGCGCGCCGCTTCGTCAACCTGATCGACGAGCTGTACGACCGCCATGTCAATCTGGTCTGTACCGCGCAAGACGCACCGCCGGCCCTATACAGCGGCCAGCGCCTGGCCGGTGCATTCGAGCGCACCGCTTCGCGCCTGATCGAAATGCAGAGCGCGGAGTATCTGGCAACGGCGCATCGCGCGTGAGTCGGTCATCGGATAGGCGATGACCTGTGCGATTGCCACTGCCGTGCATGTGCGGTGGTGGCACTGCACTGCCGGCAGCGTGACCGCTCAACTGCGGTTGACGACGATAGTCGGGTTGTTGCTGGTACGTCCTTCAATTCCTTCGTGGAGCCGATGAGGCGCCCCAGGTGATGCCGTGCGCATCCGGCGATCGTGATACGTGCCGCCGCCATGTCACGCGCGGCTGTGGCATCCCTGCCACAGCGCCTGATCCTGCAGCGCTACTGCGAAGGCCCCAGCTCCCAGCCAGCGTCCGAAGTTCTGGTCGCAATGGCCGATGGTCCCCTACGGAGCCAAGCCGCAGAGAACATCCCAAAAAATCGCTTGCAATTAGATCGTACACTATGTAAATTGCGCCCCATGGACACCGCCACGGCCACCACTGCCCGCACCGATGCGCTGCTGCAGCTCGACAACCAGCTGTGCTTTGCGTTGTATTCGGCCAACCTGGCGATGCACAAGCTCTACCGCGGCTTGCTGAAGGCGCTGGACCTGACCTACCCGCAGTACCTGGTCATGCTGGTGCTGTGGGAGACCGACGAACGCAGCGTGTCGGAGATCGGCGAGCGCCTGTACCTGGATTCGGCCACGCTGACGCCGTTGCTCAAGCGCCTGCAGGCGGCCGGGTTGGTGACCCGCACGCGTGCGGCCAACGACGAGCGCCAGGTCATCATCGCGTTGACCGAGACCGGCCGTGCGTTGCGCAGCAAGGCGGGCGCGGTACCGGAGCAGGTGTTTTGTGCGTCGGCCTGTTCGTTGGACGAACTGCGTCAACTCAAGCAGGAACTGGAGAAGCTACGCTCCAGCCTTGGCGCCGGGTGAGCTTCCGGCATGTGCACTGTTTTGCAACGCGTCGTACACGATTCAATCGTCAACTATTGAACCTATTGAACCCTCATGCGCCCCTCGCGCTCACCCTGGAGAACCACCATGGCCTCACCTGAAAAAGTCCTCTACACCGCCCACGCCACTGCCACCGGCGGCCGCGAAGGCCGTGCCGTGTCCTCGGACAAGGCGCTGGACGCCAAGTTGTCCACCCCGCGCGAGCTCGGCGGCGCCGGCGGCGACGGTACCAATCCTGAGCAGCTGTTCGCAGCCGGTTACGCTGCCTGTTTCATCGGTGCGATGAAGGCCGTGGCCGCACAGGACAAGCTCAAGCTGCCGGGCGAAGTGAGCATCGACAGCAGCGTGGGCATCGGCCAGATCCCGGGCGGCTTCGGCATCGTCGTGGAACTGCGTATCGCCGTGCCGGGCATGGACAAGGCCGAACTGCAGACGCTGGTCGACAAGGCCCATCAGGTCTGCCCGTACTCCAATGCGACCCGCGGCAATATCGACGTCACCCTGACCCTGGCGTAATGCAGGCCAGGCCGCGATGCGCAGTGCGTGTCACGGTTTCAACGACGGCCCGGCGCATGCGTCGGGCCGTTGTGCGTTGTGGCTTGAGAAGATTGCAGGTTCGCGCACGCGTTGCCCGGCGATGACGCGCCAGCGGGCACTTCGGCGTCGCCTGTCATGGCATGCGCCGCGCGGCGTACGCACCGTGACGCACGGCAAGCGCATCGAGCAGACGTGCGCAAGGCGATACGCTGCTTAGCGCCTCGCCGCAGCCGCCACGCCAGTGGAGGCCACGACATCCGCCGGCTGCGGGTGCGCGTTGAGTTCCAGCATCTGCAGGCGCTCGCCGTTGAAGCGGTACTCCAGCGCTTGCTGCACGGCGTAGAGCGCTTGCGCCCGCACGCACAGGGTGCGGGCCTGCGCTTGGAGCGCGTCGCTGCGGCCCTGCATCTGCCGCTGCATCTGAGCATCCAATTGCTCGCCGCGGCGCTCCAACTGCGCAGCGCGTCCGCTCATCACCGTCCACATCATGCTGCGGGTGAGGCTGCCGGCCAGCGCTTCGGCCGCATGTTCGACCTTGGCCTCGAAGCGCTCGTCGAATATGGCTTGCTCCCATCGTCCGCGTCCGAGGGTGTCCGCCACCTGCGCCCGTGCTGCCGTGCGCAATTGCTCGACCTTGCGCTGCTGGCGCGCGCTGCCGGACAGCACGTGCACCACGCCATTGAGCGCATCGAACGTGATGTCAACCACCGACTGGGCAACCGACGCCACCGCCGGCATCAACGCGCGCGTGCCTTGCTCCAGCTCGCGCAGGCGTTGCGCGTCGGCGGCGCTGACCGGCTGTGGTTGGCGGTCCACGTTGAGCTCGCCACCGTGGAAAAAGATCTCGCGCGGCAGGCCCTGTTTGCGGCGCAGCCAGATACCGCCGGTACCTGCGAGCACGTCGTAGGAGGTGCTGACCGTGCATTGCTGCGAGGACAGCCGCGGCGCTGCGGTCTGGGCCTGTGCGGCGCAGGCCACCAGCAGCCACAACGGTGCGAAAAACACGGTGCTGCGCATGCGGTGACCTTGGAATCGGGCCTTCAGCATTGCGCACGGTGCAGGGCGCCGCCATGGGAAGGAAGTCAGGGTGCCGCCGGTGCGCGTCGACAGGCGGTTGCAGCGAAGCGTGAACCCGGTCGAGCATCGGCGCACTGACGGCATTCAAACGACGCGCTCACTTGATTCTCACGGCTGATGGTGTGAATTATGTTGCACAGCAGCATCGGAGCCACGCAATGCTCGACCCACGCATCGAAAAGGTAGACCTGGCGCTTACCGAGATTGCCCAGGACCCGTCGGAAAAGGTGGCGCTGTGGCAATGGGCATGCCGCGAAATGCTGCACGAGACGCTGATCGGCATGCACCAGCTTTCGCATCTGGCCGGCATCGCCCGGCAGGTGGCCAACGACTGGCGCGAGCCGGTGGATGTCATCGCTCCCGCAAAGCCCTACCTGGCCGCGTCGGCGCTTGCCGACCGCCGTCTGCCGCAGGTGCTCGACGGCCTGGGCAGCACGCGCGACGACAACGACCGCGCCACCCTGTGGCGATTGCGTTACGCGAGCCTGATCGCCTCGACCCTGCAAGGCATGCAGGCGCTTGCCGAAAAGCACCGCATCGACCGCCAGGCGATGGCAATCGGGCCGTTGAACTAGCGGCGATCGGGCCGCACCTCGCGGTTATGTGTCGTGCACGTGGCTAACAGCTGACGCTTGCGCGTCCGTTCAAAGGCGCATCTCACCCGGCAGCATTACCGGATCATCTTCAACCCGAGGTTTCTGCACGGGCCGTGCATCACGACACGGTCTTGCGCACAGGCTGCCGGTGCCGCGCAGCTGAATTCCACCGTCTACCAACAACGTATTGCGCAGCAAAGGTGTTCGGCGGGCCGCCATCAGCCCATCAGGCCGATGACGGGGTACCGCTGAACGATCAGGCAGCTGTTCGCCTGATCGAAGGGGCGTTCATCTCGCCACCGTGACAGGCGGGCGCCACCCGCGTCGATACCAGAAAGCCTGCCTTGCATTGGTTCGGGCATTGGTGACAAAACGCTTCAGCCGTGTGTGAGAAGTTGGCGCCCAACTCAAGGGCGGGCGACCCAAGGCATCCAGGCGCGCTGCATCTTTCAGGATCGCTGTCGTCGTGCGCGGCGAGATGGGCTGTGCGTCATCCAGTCCGTAGGCTTGCCGCGCCGCATCGGCGGCCAGCGCCTTACGCGTCCGCGGCGATAACTCTTGCAGCCTCTGGCGCGTACTTTGGACCAGGTCGGGGGCGATGACCGGAGTTGAGGCATAGATCTTGCGAGGTACGGGCGGGGTGCGAACGACGCTCTCTACGCCGCGCAGATGTGCATGGAACTCGGTTTGCGGATCCTCGATTTCGGCTTGCAATGCGCGGGTCCTGGCCAGCGCATCGATTGCACCCGGCTTGTCGAAGCGCTCAATCGGATAGGTGGATGTGCGGTGGTATGTGCCGGCCCAGCGCGAATCCCTGAGTAGAACCGCCGGACCATCGGACCACGAGTCGAGAACGACGGCCGAGTCTTGGGCCTCTGCCGAGCCTGGAGGCTGGTACAGCGCGTACATGTGGGCGCACGCTTCGTCACAGACGTTGGTTATCTGCCCGCCACCCTCCATGCGGGCCGCATGCCGGCGTGTGTTGATCGCTGCGTTTTGGTCACAATTGCCTGCGCTGACAGCCAGCGCGCAACCTGCCATCAAATTGATGTCATGTTTCCCGGGCCAGTAAGACAGGAAACTGTAAGACAGGTAATTACAGGTGGAGCTGCGCCCATTGCTGAGCCGAAAATCGCTCTCGATATTGCCTCGTCCATGATGCAAGGCCAGCCGTGTCTCGTGCACCGTTGCCGTCGCGTCGGCCAGGCGTTGACGGTCGCGAACGTCTTCAATGGGCCTGCCGCTGAGGCGCATTCCGAGTTGGTAGGCGGCCTGCTGGACTTCGTGCGGCTGCAGGGTCGGTTTCCCGGAGCGCCTCCGCCTCGCACGGGCAGCACCGAGTCTCGCCAAGCCCTGCAGGCTAGGCGGCACCGATGGCTCGGGTAAAGGCGCGGGGGCGGTGACCTGCTCTGAGGCAGGGCTTTCGGGATGCTCAGGTGACGCTGCCACGCTCGACCCAGACATCGCCGGCTTTGAAATGCATAGTCCCATGTCGCTCTCCGATCATGAACCCCGCACCCAGTGTGGCAAGGTGCTCGGCGAACGTTGCTGGTTCGCCGAAGTCGTGTGTGGGATCACGAATGATTGGCGCTGGCGCCGCCGCGCATTGGGTTGCTTGGGAATGGAAAACCGCAAGCGCGAAGGGTGTAGAGAGGCACGACGAATGCCGTTAGTCCAGAGCGACCACGGCCTTGCCGAAGTTCTTGCCGCGCAACACGTCGATCAGGCCCTGCGGGGCGCTGTCCAGGCCGTGCAGCACGTGCTCGCGGTACTGAATTTTGTCTTCGCGCAGCCACTGGCCCATTTCGCGCAGGAAGGCAGGCATCAGGCGGATGAAATCGTGCTGGATGAAGCCGCGCACCGTCAGGCGTTTGCGCAGCACCTGGCCCATGAAGTCGGGCAGGCGATCCGGGCCGGGGTGGGCTTGCCCGCGGCTGTTGTAGGTCGCGATCACGCCGCAGACCGGGATGCGTGCAAAGTCGTTGAGCTGCGGCAGCACCGCATCGAACACCTTGCCGCCAACGTTTTCGAAATAGATGTCGATGCCGTCCGGCGTTGCGGCGCGCAACTGCTCTGCAAAGTCGTCGGCGCGGTGGTCCAGCGCCACCTCCACCTGCAGCGTGTCACGCAGGTAACGTACTTTTTCTTCGCCACCGGCAATGGCGACCACGCGCAGGCCCTGCAGGCGTGCCAGCTGCGCCACCGTGGCGCCGACCGGGCCGCTGGCGGCAGCGACCACCAGCGTTTCGCCGGGCTGTGGCTTGCCGATTTCATGCAGGCCCGCATACGCGGTAAACCCGGGCATGCCATAGACGCCGAGCGCGGTGCTCAGTGGCAGGCTGTCGTCCTTGGGCAGCTTGCGCAGGGGTGTCGTGGGGGTCAACAGGCTATGCGTCTGCCAGCCGCCGGGCAGCACCAGCAGATCGCCAGGCTGATAGTCGGCGTGATTGGACGCAATGACTTCGCCGACGGTGCCGCCTTCCATCACGGCATCGATGGCCACTGGCGCGGCGTAAGAGGGACCTTCGTCCATGCGGCCACGCATATACGGGTCCAGCGACAGGAAGCGATTGCGGACCAGAATCTGGTCGTGCCCGGTCGGTGCGACGGCGACCTCTTCGATGCGGAAATTGTCGGCGCTGGGTTCTCCGTGCGGGCGCGATGCCAGCACGATGCGGCGGTTGATGATGGACGTCATGGGAATGGCTTGTAGGCAGTCCGCGCGTGCGCGGTCGGATGAGCACAGCCGCTGTGCGGCTGCGCGGGAGAGTGCTGTCACAGGCGCAGCAGGGTGCATGGTCGGCACACAACGCGACATGCCCCCTGATGCACTAGCGCGGTGCCGATGACTCCGGCGCGCTGGCGCTGTCCAGTTGCGCGATCTGATCGGCGCTGAGCGCCACGCGTGCGGCTGCCAGCACATCGTGCAACTGGGTCACGCTGGTGGCGCTGACGATCGGCGCGGTCAGGCCGGGGCGTGCGATCAGCCAGGCCAGCGCAATCTGCGCAGGCGTTGCATTGTGCGTCACGGCCAGATCGTCCAGCGCCTGCAGGATGCGCAGGCCACGCGGGTTGACGTACTGCTTGACCACCGATGCACCGCGTGCGCTGCTCTTGCCGGCGTCGTCGGCGCTGCGATATTTGCCGGTGAGAAAGCCGCTGGCCAGCGAGTAATAGCTGATCACGCCCAGCCCGCGTTCGCGCACGAGGGGCTCCAGTTCGGCTTCGTAACCGGCGCGGTCGTACAGGTTGTATTCCGGCTGCAGGCTTTCGTAGCGCGGCAGTTTGTACTGCTCGGAAATATCCAGCGCATCGCGCAGGCGCGCAGCGCTGTAGTTGGACGCGCCGATCGCACGCACCTTGCCTTGCTCGATCAGTCGGCCGAATGCTGCCAGCGTGGCTTCCAGCGGAATCGATTCGTCGTCTTCGTGCGCCTGGTACAGATCGATCACATCGGTCTGCAGACGCGTCAGCGAATCTTCCACTGCTGCTGCGATGTTGTCCGGCGACAGGCCGGGATGCTCGCTCCACTTGGCGACCTTGGTGGCGATCAGCACCTTGTCGCGCTTGCCGCTGCGCGCAAGCCAGCGCCCGATGATGGTTTCCGATTCGCCGCCGCGATTGCCCGGTACTCAGCCGGAGTAAGCATCGGCCGTATCGATGAGATTGAAGCCGGCATCCACGAATGCATCGAGCAAGGCGAACGAGGTCGCCTCGTCCGCGCTCCAGCCGAACACATTGCCGCCGAAGACGATCGGTTGAACCTGCAGGCCGGAGCGGCCGAGTGCGCGGGGTTGGGTCATCGTGGATGCTCCTGATTCGAACTGGCAACAGGATAGTCACGCACACCGATGTTGCGTGTGACATCTGCGTGGATTCAGCGTTCCGCCGATCGTCCTCAGCAGCTCACGGGATCTGAACATGTCGGCGACGGGGGACGCGGCAACAGGCCTTGTGCGAATGCACGACGGGCACATGGCAGGCCCTGGAGCGCATGCTAGGCTCGCGCTACTTTTTCCCGGATGAGGGTGCTGCGATGATCGGCAACAAGCTGGCCTGTGCATGTGTGATGGGTGTGGTGGTGGCGATGAGCGCGCCGCTGGCGATGGCGGTGAAGCCTGCCGATAGCGCGAGCTTGCCCGCGCCCGACGCCGCATTGCAGGCAGCCATCAACGGCAACTGGCGCGACCGCGTGTACGTGCAGCGCGATCAGTATCGCCATCCCGGTCAGACGTTGGCGTTCTTCGGCATCAAGCCGACCCAGACCGTCATCGAAATTACTCCCGGCGGCGGCTGGTATTCGGAAATCCTGGCGCCGTACCTGCGCGAAAAGGGCAAGTACGTGGCTGCGGTGGTCGACCCGGCGTCGGCACCGGAAGGCCGCAGCCGCGATTACGCGCAGCGTGCGCGCGACGAGCTGGAGAAGAAGTTCCATGCCAAGCCGGAGGTGTATGGCAAGCCCTCGCTCGTGTCGTATGTGCCCAAGTCGCCGTCCTTTGGCGTGGACAACTCCGCCGACCTGGTGCTGACCTTTCGCAACGTGCACAACTGGCGCATGGCCGGCACTGCCGAGGCGATGTTCGCCGGCTTCTACAAGGTGCTCAAGCCCGGCGGCGTGCTTGGCGTGGTCGAACATCGCGCCAAGGCCGATGTGCCGGCCGACGACAAGAGCGGCTACGTTGGCCAGGCACAGGTGATTGCAATGGCCGAAGCCGCCGGTTTCACCCTGGTTGGCAAGAGCGAGGTCAACGCCAACCCGCGCGACACCAAGGACTACCCGGGCGGTGTGTGGACGCTGCCGCCCAGCAACAGCCATGACAAGGCCGACGATGCCAAGTACCAGGCCATCGGCGAGAGCGACCGCATGACCTTGAAGTTCGTCAAGCGCTGACGCCCGGCTGCATGCCGGCGCGTTGCGCGTGTCGGCATGCAGATGTTTGACGTCATCAGGGCATGTGCAGCGCGTCGCGCAACAGGATTGGCAATGTTGGTGTTGTTGAACAAACCCTACGGTGTGCTCTCGCAATTTAGCGACCGCTCGCAGCCGCCCAAGCGCACGCTGGCCGAGTTCGGCTTGCCGCCCGATGTGTATGCCGCAGGCCGTCTGGACCATGACAGCGAAGGCTTGCTGTTGCTGACCGATGACGGTGCATTGGCGCATCGGCTGACCGACCCGCGCCACAAACAGCCCAAGACGTACTGGGTCCAGGTGGAGGGCGCGCCGCAGCCCGAACAACTCCAGGCGTTGCGCGACGGGGTGGTGCTCAACGATGGACCCACCCGGCCGGCACAGGTGCGCATGCTCGACCAGGCACCGCAGCTGTGGCCGCGCGATCCTCCGGTGCGCGTGCGCAAGACCGTGCCCGATGCCTGGCTGGAGCTGCAGATCACCGAAGGCCGCAACCGTCAGGTGCGGCGCATGACCGCGGCGGTGGGCTTGCCGACCTTGCGCCTGGTGCGCGTGGCGATCGGCGATTGGCGGCTGGACGCGCTTGCACCTGGGCAGTGGCGCGCTGAAGACACTGCCAGCGCGCGCCCGAGCCGGAGCCGGCGCTGAGGTGTGGCGTCTGTGACGGGCGCGGTACGCGTGGCAGGGCGGCAAGGCGTTTAGCCGCTGACAAGACGTTCGCGTCGCCGGCGGGCGCAATGACCGGAGCGTGTGAGCGGGGAGATCCTGTTCTTGTCTCCCGCTTCGCCTGAGCCACGCATGGCCGACCGTTATTCGATGGGTTCGATGGTCGTCCCATCATCTGACGCAGACGGCACGCAGCGTGGGCCCCTCAATCGCTGACATCGATGCATTGCGCTGCACGCAGACATGCATGCCACAAACGAAAACGCTACGGCTTGGTGCCGTGGCGTTTTTGCATGACTTCGCGCGTTGGCTTATTCGATGCCGTCGCTCGGGGTCACTGCACCGCGGCGCTGGTAGGCCGCACGGCGTGCGTTGGCATTGCTGGCATGTTCGCGATCCAGACGATGCACATTGCCGCCGAGCACCTGCTGGTCACGCTGACGCTTGCGGTACACCGCATAGCCGATCAGGCCCAGGCCTGCGACCGCGGCGGCAACCGTCACGGCCGGGTTGCGCTTGACCAGTTTGCTGGCGGCCTTGCTGCCGGTGCGCACTGCGCCGAGCGCGGCGCCGGTCTTGAGCCATTCGCTTGCGCTCGGTCCGAAATGACGCAGGCTGCTGCCGGCGTGGCGTGCCTGATCGCCCGCATTGGACGCGGCATGACGCAGCTGGTCGCCCGCAGTGCCGGCCAGTTCCAGGGCACGCTCCAGGGCGCGTTCGGTGATCACAGTCAGCTTGCTCATCGGAGGCGTTTCCTTTCTGAGTACGTGATCTGCAGTCTGTGCGCTGATGCGTATAGGCGGCGTTAGCGGGACCGGGTGCCGTTTGGCTTACGGTTAGGTAGTGCGCCGCGGTGGATTCCGAGCGCCCGTCTGTTTCACCGCCGCCGCGGGTCCGTGCGTTTCAGGTGCCGCGTGGCTTTGCTCTGTGGGTTGCTGCAGCTGTCCGCGCCGCAGGAGATTGCGAGCGCCTGTCTGTTTCACCGCCGCCGCGGGTCCGTGCGTTTCAGGTGCCGCGTGGCTTTGCTCTGTGGGTTGCTGCAGCTGTCCGCGCCGCAGGAGATTGCGAGCGCCTGTCTGTTTCACCGCCGCCGCGGGTCCATGCGTTTCAGGTGCCGCGTGGCTTTGCTCTGTGGGTTGCGGCGGCTGTCCGCGCCGCAGGAGATTCCGAGCGCCCGTCTGTTTCACCGCCGCCGCGGGTCCGTGCGTTTCAGGTGCCGCGTGGCTTTGCTCTGTGGGTTGCTGCAGCTGTCCGCGCCGCAGGAGATTGCGAGCGCCTGTCTGTTTCACCGCCGCCGCGGGTCCATGCGTTTCAGGTGCCGCGTGGCTTTGCTCTGTGGGTTGCTGCAGCTGTCCAGGGATCATCCGGCCACGGATGCCTCGGATACCGCCCCTTCATCTCTTTTTTAACGTCCGGATACGTATTCGCCCAGAAACTCTTCAAGTCCTGGGTCACCTGCAACGGCCGCCCGCCGGGCGAGAGCAGGTGCAAGGTCAACGGGATGCGGCCGTCGGCGATGCGTGGGGTTTCGGCCAGGCCGAACAGTTCCTGCAGTTTGACCGCCAGCACCGGCGGTAGCGGTTGGCCGGCGGGGTCGAGGGCATAGCTGATGGGGCGCTCCATGCCGGAAGGCACGCTGATGCGGGTGGGCGCATGGCGGTCGATCCACTGGCGGCGCTCCCAGGGCAGCGCGCTCTTCAGTGCTTCGCCCAGGCTGGCCTCATCCAGCGCGTCCAGGCGGGTCTTGCCGGCGAAGGCCGGGCGTAGCCAGGTGTCCAGCGTCTCCAGCAGTGCGGCATCGGAGAGATCGGGCAGCGCCAGCTCTGGCATCCATCTGTGCAGCGACTGCACGCGGGCGCGCCACTGCTGCAGGCTTTCTGTCCACGGCAGGGCGTCCAGGCCGAGTTGACGCACTGCGTCGGTGAGCGCGGCTGCGGCGTGTGCCGGGTCGACGCGGCCGGCCGGGCGGCTGTCGAGCACGATGCGGTCGAAGCTGGATTGGCGGCGGGCGACCAGGGCCCGTTTGTCCGCGTCCCACTGCACCACGTCCTGCTGCACGAAGCGCTCGGGCAGGCTGCGACGCAGGTAGGCTTCATCCACCGGCGCGGCGCGCAGCAACAGCGCATCCTTGGCTTCATAGCGCAGTTCGCTGGCCACCAGCCACGGTTCGCCGCGCAGATCGCTATGGTCGAACAGGCGCGCGCTGCGGCCGTTGGCGAGCAGGTAGCGCAGCGGGTCGGCCGGATGGCGTGCGGCGATGCGATCGGGAAATGCGTGCGACAGCAGGTCGCCGAGCGCGTGCGCCTCCACGCTGGATGGCGGGGCGCTGTCGCAGCGCAGCCGGCGCCGCCATTGTTTGGCAGCGCTGTCGATGGCAGCCAGGCCGCCACGATCGGCGTCGGCCGCGCTGCGGCCCTGACGAAATGCCGCCAGCGCCCGCCAACGCGCGGCCAGCCCATCGCCACCCTGGCGCAGTGGGTCGCGCGCTTCCAGCAGCGCGGCCAGGTCGCAGGCCAGCGCCACACGCGGCGCATCGCCGGCCTGCGCCAGCATCGCCGCCAGGCGTGGATGCGTGCCCAGCGCGAGCATGCGCCGGCCGAGCGTGGTGATGCCGCCGCTTGCGGTGAGCGCGCCCAGCCGCTGCAGCAGCTCGCGCGCGGCGGCCAGTGCGCCACTGGGCGGCGCATCGACAAAGCGCAGTGCGCTGCTGCCCCAGGCGGCCAGTTCCAGCGCCAGGCCGGCCAGTTCCACCTGGGTGATCTCGGCACGGCGCTGCGGTTCCAGCCGTTGCGACTGCGGCCACAGCCGGTAGGCCCAGCCGCTGGCGACACGCCCGGCGCGGCCGGCGCGCTGGTCGGCCGAAGCCTGCGCAATGGCGGCCACGTCCAGCCGCGAAAACCCGCTGTTGGGGTCGTAATGCGGCTCGCGCGCCAGCCCGCTGTCGATCACCACGCGCACGCCGGGCAAGGTGACCGAAGATTCGGCCACGTTGGTGGCCAGCACCACGCGGCGGCGGCCTTGCGGGTCGGGCTGCAGTACCTGGCTTTGCGCCTCCACCGACAGCTCGCCGTGCAGCGGCAGCACCTGCACCGCCGGATCCAGCGCCTCCTGCAGTGCGCGATGCACCCGCGCGATCTCGCGCTGGCCGGGCAAAAACACCAGCACGTCGCCGGGATGCGTGGACAACGCGTGCTCCACCGCGCGCCGCGTCTGCGGCTCCAGCGCTTCGTCGCGGCGCGCCGGAAAGTGCGCAATCTCCACCGGGAAACTGCGCCCGGCACTGCTCAGCCGCGGCGCTTCCAGAAAGCCGGCCAGGCGTTCGCCATCCAGCGTGGCCGACATCGCCACGATGCGCAGGTCATCGCGCACCTGCGCCTGCACATCCAGCGCCAGCGCCAGACCCAGGTCGCCGGCCAGATGGCGTTCGTGGAATTCGTCGAACAGCAGCGCGCCGACGCTTTCCAGCATGGGGTCGTCCTGGATCAGCCGGGTCAGGATGCCTTCGGTGACGACTTCGATGCGGGTGCGCGCGGAGGTCTTGTTCTCGAAGCGGATGCGGTACCCCACCGTTTCGCCGACCGGCTCGCCGAGCTGGCGCGCCATGAACTGCGCCGCGCTGCGGGCCGCCACGCGGCGCGGTTCGAGCATCACGATTCTGCGGCCGGCCAGCCACGGCGCGTCCAGCAACGCCAGCGGCACCTGGGTGGTCTTGCCGGCGCCGGGCGGGGCTTCCAGCACCAGCCGCGGATGCGCAGCGAGACTGTCGCGAATTTGCGGCAACAACGGGGAGATCGGAAAAGCAGGGTCGGTCATGCGCGGGAAGGATACGTTTCTGCTGCATAGAGTGCGACAGAGACCTGTGCGCAACTGCCGGCAGCCCGCTGCGTTCCGGCTCACCACAATACAGCGCACGAAACGCTCCACGCTGCAGCGAAACATTGGGTGCGAGAGACGTAATCGCAGCGCTAAATCGGAAATCCCCGTATCCCACTTGGTCAAGGTCTTTCCACAATCGGCAGGCCACTCCGCCAATCCAGAGACGCTATGAACGACTACGGTTCTTATCGCTACCTGCCTGCCGATGGTTGGTACGCTACCTATCCCCAAGTGACCGATACCGACCAGGTGCGCGTCTTCCAACGTGTGGCGCTATGGCGGGTTGCCCCGCACGGTACCATCGTGGGTCTGATCTCCTCGCCCGACGGCGACCAGGAGGACATCGAGTCGCAGCTTCTCAGTGCCCCGCGCGGACAAGGCGTCCACTACATCCACATGGATGATATGACCGAACAAGAACGCGAGCAGATCCGCAACAGACGTTTCAGCTGATCGCACCTGCTGCGTTTTGGGCGCCGTCACGCGTGATCTGACGACGACGGTACGGATGGCGCATGGTCATTCGTACCGTGGTGGCGATTTAGAGCGTGCGTGCGGTTCTCATGCTCTTGCGCCGACAAAGGGCATCCGCTGGACAAGCGCCAGCGGCCAAGCGCGTGCGCTGAAGATCATCCCGCTTCGCGCATCCGGGCGGTCAGGCCCTTGAGGAAGGCGCGCAGCAGCTGGTCGCCGCAGGGGCGGAAATTCTTGTGGCCGGGTTGGCGAAACAGTGCGGAGAGTTCCGGCTTGGACAGCGGGAAACCGGCGCTGGCGAAGATGGCGTGCATGTCGACGTCCTTCAATTCGAAGGCCACGCGCAGCTTCTTCAACACCAGATTGTTGCCGACGCGGGTTTCCAGCGGGCGTGGCGGCTGGCTCTCGTCGCGGCCGCGGAAGCGCAGCACCAGGCCGTCGAGAAAACGCGCCAGCATCGCATCGGTGCAGGGCTCAAAGCCCGGCTCGTCTTCCTTCTTCAGCCAGGCCTGTACCTGCGGCTTGTCGAGCGCGAACTCGGGGTCGGCCAGGTGGGTGATGTCCACCACCTTGTCGTCGCTGAGGTCGAGCATGTAGCGGATGCTGCGCAGTACATCGTTGTGGATCATGACCGTTCCGGTGCCCCGGCCTGTCGCCGGAAAGCGGCCATTCTACGGGGCTTGAGTGAAACCGGTCTGACACTGTGCGCAGGCGGTCATGCGCACCGGCAGCGATGGAAGCGCAGACCGTCGTGCAGACGGACCCGAACTGCCTGCACTGCGGCACGACGCAGCGCTCAGCTGCCGCGATAGGTGGAGTACCCGTACGGGGACAGCAGCAGCGGGACATGGTAGTGGCCGTCGTCGGCGATGCCGAAGGCGATCGGGATGCAGTCAAGGAACGGTGGATCGGCCAGCGCCATGCCGGTTGCCTGCCAATAGCGGGCAAGGTCGAATTCCAGCCGGTAGCGGCCGGGTTGCAGCGCGAGCGCGGCCAGGTCCGGGCAGCGGCCGTCGGGATTGGTCATGCCCTCGAAGTGCAGCGTCTCGCCGGCGAACAGCCGCAGCGGCACGCCCGCGGCGGGGCGGCCGCTGGCGGTGTCCAGCACGTGCGTGGACAGCGTGCTCATGCCACCGCCTGGGTGGGCTGCGGCCATTGGCCGACGAATTCGGGTTGGTCGTAGGCCAAGTACTGGTCGACGACGGCCTGGCGGTCGTCCAGGAACAACTGGTCGGCCACTGCGCGGGCCAGCCGCGGCAGTGCTACCTTCAGCCCGGACAGCGCGGCGGCCGATGGGCCGTGATTGATCAGCGCCGAATAGTTGAAGGCGAACAGCCCATGCAGCAGCGCGGCATCGTCAGGCGTGCGTGGCAGCAGTTCGAAACCGGGGCCCAGATAGGGGTGTGCGTCCAGCACCGGATTGGCCTGGCCCGGCGGTGGCCGATAGCGGTCGCCCCAGCAGGCGATGCGCCCGGACAGCGCAGCCAGTTCCGGACGCAGCTGCGGATCGGTGACCAGGCCGGTGGCGATGGCAAGGAAATCAAAGCGGTGTTCGCGCTGCGGCGTGCGCACGACGATCTCGCCATCGCGTTCGGCCACGTCCAGCCACGGCGCGCCAAGATGCAGCGCGAAGCCGGCATGCGCACAGGCGCGCTGGAAGGTGTCGTTGGTGGGCGGTTGGTTGTGCGCGAAGAAGCTGGCCATCATCCGATACTTGTCTGCATCCGGCAGCGCCAGAAAACGCGGAATGATGCCGGCCTGTTCCATGTGCCGGAACGGATTGATGCGCGGCAATTCGCTACGCCGCACGAACACCTCGGCACTGGCGAGGCCTTGTTCGAGCGCAAAGCAGGCATTGTCGAAGGCCGAGGCGCCGCCGCCCAGAATGCCCACACGCTTGCCGGCCAGTGCGGCGAAATCGATCTGGCCGGACGTGTGCGCGTAGCGGTGCGCGGGCAGGGCGCGGCTGATCCACTCGGGCACCACCCACTGGCCCCCGCCCTGGATGCCGGTGGCCAGAATCAGTTTGCGCGTGAGCAGGGGGGCGCCCATCGCCAGATGCAGGCGATGGATACCCGGTGCGAAGTCCGGCTCCACGCGGACCAGGCAGGTGGCGTTGCGCACCGGCAAGCGCAGCGTTGTGCGATACCAGCGCAGATAATCCATCCAGCGCGCGCGCGGAATCTTGTCCAGCGCATCCCATGCGGCGCTGCCGTACTGCGCCTCCCACCACGCGCGGAAGGTGAGCGATGGCACGCCCAGATCGATCGAGGTGATGTGCTTGGGCGTGCGCAAGGTCTGCATGCGCGCGTAGGTCACCCACGGACCTTCCTGGCCCGCCGGGTTTTCGTCGATCACCAGCACGTTGTGCACACGCTCGCGTTGCAGCGCGAACGCCGCGCCCAGGCCGCTCTGGCCGGCGCCGACGATGATCACGTCGTAGACGTGCCCGCTCGGATGCACGCGCGGTTGCACCCAGGCATCGCCGCCGTGGGCCAGGCATTGCAGGTCGTGGGCGAGGGTACGTTCGAGGTGGGCCAGGCTCATGGCAGTGCCTCCAGGCGCAGGTGAACGATCTTGCCGATTTCGGCGATGGCGGTGGCGATCTCTGCATTGCGCGCGGCCTCCAGCCGCTGCGCCAGCGCGGCCAGAATGCCGGCCTTGTCGTGCAGCCGCACGCAGATCACGAACGGAAATCCGAAACGGTGGCGATAGGCCTGATTGAGCGCGTGGAAGCGCTTGAATTCGTCCTCGCTGAGCCGGTCCAGCCCGGCCGAAGCCTGCTCCGCGGCCGATGCTTCGGTGAGCGTGCGGTCGATCGCGGCCTTGCCGGCCAGCTCTGGGTGGGCGCGGATCAGTGCGACCTGATCTTGCGGCGATGCGTCGTAGACGACCTGCATCAGGCCGTGATGCACATCGGCCAACGGCCGCCGCCGCAGCGCACGTTCAACCACCCACGGCGAGTGCTCGAACAGGTCGCGGTAGCGCGCCAGGAAGGCGGCATCGTCCAGCGCGGGGTCGTCGACCACGCTCATGCGTGCGTGCCTTGCAACGAGACATGCGCAGCCACCACTTTCCAGCCGTCGGCAAAGCGCACCCAGCTCTGGCTTTGCCGCCCGCGTGCGCTGCTGCCCTCGCGAATGAACTCTGCGTGCGTAGTGGCAAAGTCATGCCCGAAGCCGTGTACCTGCACATGTGCGAGCTGGCGTTGCGGCGAACCACCGCGGCCGCTGCGAAATGCGCGGATCGCATCGATGCCGTACAACACTTCGCCCACGCCATAGCGCACCGTGCTGGGCGCTGCATGAAACAGCGCATCCATCGCCGCGATGTCGTCGCGCATCAGCGCGGTTTCGTAGGCATGGAAGGCGGCCGTCACTTGCGCGATCACCTCGGGCAGATCGATCCGGGAGGCGGCAATGCTCATGCCGGGTGCACCTGCAGCCAATGGCGCGCAATATCGATGCGGCGCGCAATCCAGGCATCGCCGCTGGCCAGTACATGATCGACAAAGCGCGCCAGCGCCGCCGCGCGTGCCGGCTTGCCCACGATGCGCCCGTGCAGGCCGATCGAAAGCATGCGCCCGCCTTCGCTGCGCAATTGTTCGAAGCTGTCGCGCAGATAGCGGAAGAACGGCTCGCCATCGGCAAAGCCGTTATAGGCGACGAATTTCATATCGTTGGCATCCAGCGTGTACGGCACGATCAACTGCGCACGGCCGTGGCGGTGGTCGTAGTACGGCACATCGTCGGCGTAGCTGTCGGCGTCGTAGACAAAGCCACCTTCTTCGGCGATCAGGCGCGCGGTGTTGGGGCTGGTGCGCCCCTGATACCAACCCAGCGGGCGGCTGCCGGTGACGCGCGTGTGCACGGCGATGGCCTGCGCGATATGCGCGCGTTCGGTGGCCTCGTCCACGTGTTGATAATCGATCCAGCGCAGACCGTGACTGGCGATTTCCCACTGGGCCGCCTGCATCGCGGCCACCGCGTCCGGATTGGATGCCAAGGCCTGCGCCACCCCGAACACCGTCACCGGCACGTTGCGTGCAGTGAACAAGCGATGCAGCCGCCAGAAGCCGGCGCGGCTGCCGTATTCGTACAGGCTTTCCATGGCCATGGCGCGTGCGCCGGGGTGCGCGTGCGCACCGACCATTTCGGACAGGAACGCTTCGGACCCGGCATCGCCATTGAGCACGCAGTTTTCCGCGCCTTCTTCGTAATTGATCACGAACTGCACTGCGATGCGCGCGCCGCCCGGCCATTGCGCCGCGGGCGGCGTTGCGCCATAGCCGAGTAGGTCGCGCGCAGCGTTCATGCCTGCGCTTCCGCGTGCCAGGCGGCCAGTGCCGCTTCCACCGCCAGGCCGTGCGTGCAGGCATCACCTTCGGCGCGCAGTACCGCTTCCAGTGCGGCCAGGGTGATCAGCACCTTGTGCTTCATGGCGTTGTAGCCCATCGCGCCGATGCGCCAGATCTTGCCCTGCAGCGGCCCGAACGCGGTGCCGATCTCGATCTCGAAATCCTCGCGCATGCGGCGGCGCACCGCCTCGCCGTCGATGCCAGGCGGAATCACCACGCCGGTGACGTTGCGCATGCGATGCGCATCGTCGCCGAACACTTCCAGCCCCAACGCGCGGATACCTGCACTGACCGCGCGCCCGGCCGCCGCGTGGCGCGCGAAGCGTGCATCCAGGCCTTCCTGCAGGGCCACGCGTGCGCATTCGCGGGCGCCGTACAGCATGGTGGTGGCTTCGGTGTGGTGATTGAGGCGCTTGTCCGACCAGTAATCCATGATCATCGCCAGGTCGAAATAGTTCGAGGCGATGCGCGGGCCGCTGCCGTTGGCGATGTCGGCGCGCACGATGCCGCGTTCGACATGGCGACGCGCGAAGATGGCCTCGGCCGCGCGCTCGGACACGGTGATCGGCGCCGAGCCGGATGGCCCGCCCAGGCATTTCTGCAAACCGCCGGTGACCACGTCCACCTCCCAGCGGTCGCTGGCGACGGGCATGCCGCCGATGGTGGCGGTGGCGTCCACATAACTCAGCGCGCCAGCTGCGCGGCACAGCGCGCCGAGGCCATCGAGCGGCTGGGCCATGGTGGTGGAGGTGTCGCCGTGCACGGTGGCCACCAGCTTGGGCGCCACGCGCTCGATCGCCTCGGCAATCGCGCCCAGCGGCAGCACCTGGCCCCATGGCGCATCCACCGTGTGGACCTCGGCGCCGAGGCGGCCCAGGATTTCGGTGAGCAACAGGCCGAAGCGGCCGAAGTTGAGCACCAGCACGCGCTCGCCCGGGCTGACCAGCGACACCAGCGCCGCTTCGATACCGGCGCGCGCGGTGCCATCGACCAGGAACGTCCAGCGGTTCTCGGTGCCGAACAACGGCCGATAGAGCGCCATCACCTCGTTCATGTAGGCGGTCATTTCCGGATCAAACTGCCCCAGCAGATCGGCGGCCATCGCACGCAGCACGCGCGGATGCGCATTGACCGGGCCCGGGCCCATCAACAGGCGCTGCGGGGGATCGAGTTCGCCAAAGGTGTGCAGCTGACGCAGATCAGGTGACAAGGGGTTCTCCCAGGTGTTCGATGAAATGGCGCATGACCGCCAGTGCAATCTCGGCATCGGCCGGATCGACATGCTCGTCCGGATGATGGCTGATCCCGCCGGCGCAGCGCACGAACAGCATCGCCGTAGGACACAGCGCTGCCATCACCATGGCATCGTGGCCCGCACCGGAGACCAGCTGGCGCGGTGCGATGCCTTGCGCGGCAACCGCATGTTCCAGCCGCGTGATCAGTGCCGGCGCGCAGGGGCTGGCAGCCAGTGTCTGCAACGGTTCGATGGCGATGGCGATACCGCGGTGGGTGGCGATCTGCGCAAGCGCCTGTTCGATCTGATGCACGGCCGCATCGCGGGTAGCGTCGCGGCCAGCGCGCACGTCCAGCGTGCAGTCCACATGCCCCGGCACCACGTTGGTGGCGCCGGGCGCCACCTGTAGCGTGCCGACGGTGGCAACCAGATCGCTGCTGCCTACGCGCGCGATGCGCTCGATGGCCAGCAGCGCTTCGGCGGCGGCGCTCAACGCGTCGCGGCGCAGTGCCATGCTGGTGGTGCCGGCATGCCCGGCGCGGCCCTCGAAGCGCAGCGCGAAGCGCCGCTGGGCGGCGATGGCGCTGACGATGCCGAGCGGCAATCCTTCGGCTTCCAGTACCGGGCCTTGTTCGATATGCGTTTCCAGATACGCCAGCACGCTGCCCGGCGCGCGGGCGGCGCGCTGCACGTGGGCGATGTCCAGGTTCCACGCGGCCAGGGCGCTGGCCACCGTGACGCCGGCGGCGTCGGTGACCGCCAGCCTGGCGGGGTCGAGCGTGCCGGCCACCGCGCGGCTGCAGAACATGGACGCGGGAAAGCGCGAGCCTTCCTCGTCGCCGAAGGCGATGACCTCGATGGCGAACGGTAGCCTGCGCCCCTGTGCATGCAGCGCAGCGACGCATTCGATCCCGAGCAGGATGCCGAGCGGGCCGTCGTAGCGCCCGGCATCGCGCACGCTGTCCAGGTGGCTGCCGATCAGCAGCGCCGGCGTGTCTGGCCGCGTGCCGGCGTACCGGCCCACCAATGTGCCGAGGGGATCGATGCGCACCTGCATGCCGGCCGCCTTCATCCAGGTGCCCACCTGTTCCACCGTGGCGCGGTGGGCAGGACCAAGCCAGCCACGGAATAGCCCGGTATCGCTATCGCTGTAGGGCGCAACGCCCAGCGCGTCGCAGCGTGCCACCGCACGCGCACCGCCAGGAGCGGTGAGGTCGGCGGTCGCTTGGCGGGACGGCAGGGCAGCGGGCATCGACAGGACCAACGGGGCTCGCGGAGCCTTCAACAGCGGTCCAGGAGCAGGCGGGAGAGGTGACGCTTGGACTATAGGGAGGCAGTCCTGTCGCCATCAAAGAGTTTTTTCGCGGGCTTGTGCTGCAAAAAATGCAACGCGGTACCGGGGCCCGCTGGCCTGGTGCTGCCGGCGGCAGGCATGCCGTTGCGACGACCTCATCCAGCGAACGTGCGCGTGCCAGCGGCACCTTAGTCACGGTCCTGCCCGCATCGGTTGGCGGCAACGCCGCGGACGCACCCAACGCCGTGGGTGCTGCGTCACGCGCAGCCCATGCGCCACACGCCGCGCGAAGGAGAACCTCGGAACGTGCTCATGGGGCGGGGGCGGCTGTTCATACAGTTCGGGAGGATCGCGCTGCAACTGCATCGGCCGATCGACTGCATGGCGCTGCTGCGGTCAGGCGCGCCTTCGCGCGCGTGCGGCAGCCAACGGCATGGCGGGGCTGCCTGGCGCCGCTCAACCGCCGTCCGCACATCCAAGGTCGTGCCGTAACGCAGCCACGCACTCGTCCACGAAGGTGCGCACCTTCGACGAGCCGCGGCGGCCTTCGACATGGACCACGTGCACCGGTTCGGGCGCGATTTCGAAGGCATCCAGCACGCTGACCAGCGTTCCGTTTTGCAGGTGTTGGCGGACCTGGTAGGACGGCACTTGCGTGAGGCCCCACCCATCCACTGCGGCAACGATGGCGGCGTTGAATGCGCTGACGCTCAGGCGCGAGGCAACGTCCACCTCATGCGCACGGCCATCCAGACGAAACGCCCACTTGGGCGCGCGTTCGGCCGCGGAGGTGGAAATCGTTGCATGCTGCGGCAGCCTGTCCGGGTGCTGCGGTATGCCGTGTTCTGCAAGATAGCCGGGCGAGGCACAGACCATGCGACGGACGCTGCCGACCGGGATGGCAGTCAGCGACGAATCGGGCAACGTGCCGATCCGGATCGCCACATCGATGCCTTCCTCCAGCAGCGGCACGACGCGGTCCACCAGCAGTGTCCGTGCGCGCATCGCCGGGTAGCGGCTGAGGAAGTGCGCCACGACAGGTGTGACATGCAGTGCACCGAACATCTGCGGGGCAGTCACGGTGAGCAAGCCGCTGGGGAGCGTATGCAGGCCAGCGGCGCGGCTTTCGACATCCTCCAACTCGGCCAACAGGCGCCGGCAGTCGCTTGCATACTGCTGGCCTGCTGCGGTGAACCGCATGGTGCGTGTGCTGCGCACCACCAGCAGCACGCCCAGCCGCGCTTCCAGCTGCGCGATGGTGCGCGTGACCGTGGCGGTGGAAATGCCGAGATGGCGTGCGACACCCGCAAAGCTGGTGTGCTCGGCCAGCGCGGCAAACAGCGTCATTTCCTGGATGCGGTCCACCTGCGCCTCGACTTCGACAATCACCTTCGACCGGGCACGCAGCCTAGCAGCCCGATGTGAGCAACCCCTGGATGCCGCATGCGCCATGCAGCGCATGCAAACGCAACAGTGGCCGCGGCATTGCGTGCGATGCAATGCTCAATTGAATCCCAGGGTGGTTCTCGTGCTGGACCGGCGCACCTAGCATGGCCGCCTTTCCACACGCTTTGCCGCACCAGCATGCACGCCGACCCACGCATCAATTCCCACCGGCAACATGCGCCGGCGTTACACGGGCGCCGCTCCATCCTGCGCCTGGGGTGGATTGGCACGGCACTGGCCCTGGGGGCCGGCAGATTGCGTGCAGCCGACACTTCCGGCGCATACACCCCACCACTTGACGGAGGCAGCATGTCCCACGACTCCACCCAGCGCATCAGGTATCGCACCCAGCAGGTTGGCGATGTCCAGGTGTTCTATCGCGAGGCAGGGCGCAAGGACGCACCGGTCCTGTTGCTGTTGCATGGGTTTCCCAGTGCCAGCCACATGTTCCGCGACCTGATGCCGCTGCTGGCAAGCCAATACCGTCTGATCGCCCCGGATCTCCCCGGCTTCGGCATGACCAAGGCACCGCCGCGTGGGCAGTTCGATTACACCTTCGAGGCGCTCTACAAGGTGATCGAAGGCTTTACCGACGCCTTGGGGCTGACGCGTTATGGCCTGTACCTGTTCGACTACGGTGCACCGGTCGGCTTCCGCCTTGCGGCCGCGCATCCGGAACGGGTGAGCGCCATCATCAGCCAGAACGGCAATGCCTACCTGGAGGGCTTCAGCGACCAATGGGACGCCTGGCAAGCCTACTGGCGTGAGCCAAGCGCCGCCAATCGCGAGGCCTGCCGTGCATCGTTGTCGCCGCAGACCATTCGTGAGTGGCAGTACGGTACCGGTGTCGCGCCCGGGGCACTGTCGCCGGACGGCTACATGCTGGATATCGCCTACATGGCGCGCCCGGGCGCCGAAGAGATCCAGCTCGACCTGATCCTGGATTACCGCAGCAACGTGGCAGCGTACCCGGCATTCCAAGCGTATTTTCGTACCCATCAGCCGCCATTGCTGGCCGTGTGGGGCAAGCACGACCCAGCCTTTATCCCCGCCGGCGCACAGGCCTACCGCAAGGATCTGCCAAAGGCCGAAGTGCACCTGCTGGACACGGGGCACTTTGCACTGGAGACGCATGCGGTGGAGATTGCGCACTCCATCAGTGAGTTCTTGTCGCGTACGCTCGCGCCGTCTGTATGACGCGTGGCCGTGTTGATGCCACTGCATCGCCAACGTGCGCTGAGGTCCAACGGCGCTGCCTGACACAGGATCGCCAAATGCTGCCGTTCTGGAGCGGCCTTGCACTGCTTCGAGATGTGGTTGGTAGTCCAGTGTGAGATGGCGCGCACTCACACTGGAGCAGACGGTACGGGGCTTGAAGCACCTAACAAAAACGACTGCGCCGCCGTCAGGCGGGCGCGGCCTGTGCCCGGAATCGGCATGTACCACACGTACACTGCGGTTCTGAGCGCGCCTTCCGCGCCCACCTGACGGCGGCGCGCGACGTGCTGTTGGCCGCGCTCAGTCTGCCGACAGCGACCCAAGGGTGAAGCCGGAAACCGCATTGACCTTGCCACGCCACAACACGCCACGGTTGCTTGGCAGCGGCTGGCCGCCCGGTGAGAAGCAACGCGCATCGATCAGGTGGATGAACTGCGGCGGCGTGCTGCTCTGCTGCGCATCGTCTTCGGAATCGTAGATGCTGGCGTGGCTGGCAAACGCGCGACGGATATCTTCTTTTTCATCGGCCGCGCCGGGGTAGGCCGCAGAGAACTCCTGCGCAAATGCCTCGAAATACCGCTTGCCGCTGACCAACTGGCCGGAAATGACGATGCCTTCGACAAACAGCGTGACGCCGAACTGCACGTCCGAGGTGTTGGCAATGCCGACCAGCTTCTGCAGATACCAATCCACGCTCTGGCCATCGAACGCCAGCTTGACGTCTTCCAGCGACGGTTGATGTTGATCTTGGTCTGTCATGTTGCTCTCCTTGAGTGGATTGGACGACGCGTTAGCCGTAACGCAGATGTGGATGGCGCGCCGTTGGCGTGCCTAAGCATGGCACACGGATCGCCAAGGTTGCCGTGGTTGGGTTCGCTACGAAGGCTCCGGCACGATGGTCTTGCGACACATGGACACTTTCACCCGGTGCATGCCCATGGCGCGCATGGGGCGGGCGACCGCTGTGCTCACCACCCCGCCACCACCCCATCGGAGCGCGGATCACTGGCGCCGCTGATCACGCCATCGACCTCACGCACCAAGGCACCGGCATGCCCCATCACCGCGCTGTACGCCGGCAGCAGTTCCACCGCATGCCCGGCGTTGCGCAGGGCTTGCACGACGGCCGGGTCGAAGCGGTCTTCCAGCTTCAACGCCGTGCTGTCTTCGCCCCAGGTGCGGCCGAGCAGCCAGCGCGGTGCGCTGACCGCCTGCTGCAGCGGCATGCCGAAGCGGGCGTAGCGGGAGAACACGGCGGCCTGGGTTTGCGGTTGGCCTTCGCCGCCCATGGTGCCGTAGGCCATCACGCGGCCATCGTCGAAGGTGGCCAGTGCCGGGTTGAGGGTGTGGAAGGGTTTGCGGCCTGGGGCAAGGGCGTTCCAGCCATCGGGGGCGAGGCGAAAGCTGCAGCCTCGGTTCTGCCAGGTGATGCCGGTGCGCGGCAGCACCAGGCCGGAGCCGAATTCGAAGTAGGTGGACTGGATGCAGCTGACCGCGCGGCCGTGCGCGTCGATGGCGCCGAACCAGACGGTGTCGCCTGCTTGCGAGGACTGTGGCCACGGCAGTGCGGCGCTCATGTCGATGCGTGCGGCGAGCGCATCGAGTGCGGTGCTGTCGTCGAGCAGGGCTTGCGCGTTGAGCGTCATCCAGGCGGGGTCGCCCAGGTGTGCGTCGCGGATCAGGAACGCCTGCTTGCTGGCTTCGATCAGCCCGTGCAGGTGTGCGTAGCTGTCTGCGTCTTCCACCTTCAGGCGATCGAAGAGCGCCAGGATCAACAGCGAGGCGAGCCCCTGCGTGGGGGGCGCGTGGTTGTAGAGGCGCGCGCCCTGGATGACAACCGATAACGGCACGCTGACGTCGGCGCGATGGATCGCCAGGTCGTGTGCGCTGAGCGGGCTGTCCAATGCCTGCAGGTCTGCGGCGATATCGTGTGCGATCGCGCCACGATAGAAACTCTCCAGCCCTTCATCGGCGAGCCGCTGCAGGGTGCGCGCGAGCTGCGCCTGGTGCAGCAGCGCGCCTTCGCCCAGCGGGACGCCGTGCGGCTCGAAGATCTCGGCATAGGCGCCGGGTTGCAGACGCAGTTCTGCGCCCTTGCTGGCGGCGATCTGCGCCCCGCCCAGCGTGACCGGCACGCCGGCGCTGGCGTGATGGATCGCATCGCTCAACAGGCGTTGCAGCGACACGCTGCCGTTTGCCTGCTGCAGGGCCAGCGCCCAGCCGGAGACGGTGCCGGCCACGGTATTGGCCGCGCCTGGCCCGCGCCACGGAACGTGGGCGTGGCCGCGATAGAAATCCAGTGTTGCCGCCTGCGCCGCGCGGCCGCAGGCATCGATGGCATGCACGCGGCCATCGGGTTCGTGGATGAGCCAGAAGCCATCGCCGCCGATGCCGGTCATGTGCGGGTAGACCACCGCCAGGCAGGCGGCGGTGGCCACGACCGCTTCGACGGCATTGCCGCCGTCGCGCAAGACATCGCGCCCGGCCTGTGCGGCCAAGTGGTGCGGTGCGACCACCATGCCGCGGCGCGCGCGCAGGGTATGCACCATCAGCGTGACTCCGGCGGCGGGCTGAAGGCGAGCAGGCCGTCGCGTTCGAGTTGCGCGGCCAGCGCAAACAGGCGGTCTTCACGGCCGGGCGCGGCGATCAGTTGCACGCCCAGTGGCAGGCGCCCGGGACGCGGCAACGGTGCGGCCAGCACCGGGCAGGCGGCCAGGCCGAGTGGCTGGGTAAAAATGCCCAGGTTCGCGCGTGCGGAGACGGGCAAACCGTCGATCTGGATGGTGTCCTGGTCGATGCGTGGCGCCACGCACGGGGTGGCCGGCGCGATGAGCACCTCCACCTGGTCCCACAGCGCGTGCATGGCATCGGCAAACCATTGTGCGAAGCGGTGCGCATCGGCCACCGCGCTGGCGGGCAGCTGCAAGCCGGCGAGCAGGCGGTCGCGGGTGGCCGGGTCGAACTGCGCGCCGTGCGCGGTGAGTGCGCTGCGGTGACGATGCCCGCCTTCGGCAGCGGTCAGGACGAAGGCAGCGGCGCGTGCGCGTTCGGCCTCCGGCAGGTCGATCGACGAAAGGCTGTTGCAGGCGGTGAGCAGGGCCTGCAGCCCGGCCTCCAGATCCGGATCCAGATTGCGTTCAAACCAGCCGCCCAACCGCGCGACACGCAGGTTGCCGGCATGGCACGAAGGCAGCGGCTGCCCGCGCAGTACCTCATGGATGCGGCGCAGGTCGGCCACCGAGGTGGCGAATGGGCCGGCCACGTCCAGTGCGTCGACAAACGGGAACACGCCATCCAGGGGCACGGCGCCGTGCGTGGGGCGCAGGCCGTAGATGCCGCACAGCGCGGCCGGCACGCGGATGGAACCATTGGTGTCCGAGCCAAGCGCGAACGGCACCAGCCCGGCCGCCACCGCAGCCGCCGAGCCGCCCGACGAGCCGCCCGCCAGGTGCTGGAGATCGTGTGGATTGGCGGTGGTGCCGTAATGCGCGTTGACGGTGGCAAAACCGTACGCGAATTCGTCCATGTTGGCGGTACCCACCAGCACGGCCCCGGCGTCGCTGAGCCGTTGCACCACCGCCGCATCGCGGCTGGCCGGCGGGCAGTGCGCACGCACCGCGGCGCCGGCGGTGGTGACCTGCCCGGCGACGTCGAACAGGTCCTTGACCACGAATGGCACGCCGGCCAACGCGCCCCCGTCGCTGCCCCCGGCAAGCGCGGCCTGCACGCGCGCGGCATCAGCCGCGGCACGCGCCGGCAGCAGGCGGGTGATGGCGCACAGGCGGTCGTTGGCCTGGTTGATGCGCGTCAGCGTCTGGGTGGCCAGTCGCGCGGCCAGCGTGGGCTGGCTGCGCGTGGTGCTGACGATGGAGGCAATCTGGCCGCGCGCACCGCCGCCCTCGTGTGCCGTTGCAGGCGGCGCATGGAAGCTGGCCAGCAGCTGCGCGTGCCCACGCAGCACTTCGGTATTGCGATCGACGCCTGCCTGCCATTGCGCGGGGAGTTGCATGGATCACCTGTTGGAAAGCGGGGATTGGGGAGTTGAGATTCGCTTGTCTGCTTGTCTGCTTGTCTGCTTGTCTGCTTGGCGTGCGGGTCGTGCAAACGTGCTGGCTGATGCGTTGAGAGCCGACACGAGGCTGTCGGGATTGCGCGTCACCGTTACCGCGGTCGTTGTGACCGCAAAGACCGCAGACGTGCAGCTTCCGGCGTTGGATCTAATCATGCAGCAGCGTCATCGCGGGTCGTGCTGTCTCACGTCCTGATCGAGCGGCTCTCTCGCGGAGCGAGAAGGCAAGGTTTGCGCGCCACCGGTGCGCGTGCATGGGAGCGTTCGCATCGCAAACGCGGGCTGGGGCGCTGGCGGCGTTGGGCGAGGCTGTCACGGCAGTTGGAGATGTGCCAGGCATTTGTTTCCACGTAAATGACTGCCTACTCAACCGGCATCGCAGGGCTACCGGCGATCGCACCCTCATCCGCCCTGCGGTCCTCTTCTCCCCAGACAGGGGACCGACGTCCCGATGGGGAAAAGGGAAGTGGTAACCCCACTGCCGGTGGTTGCGGCGCGGTGAGGCGGTCGACCAGCAGCTGTTCGAATGCCGGCACGTCCACCGCATGCACCACCGTCTGCGCCTGCTCGCCCAGCCCGGGCTGATACCCCGGCGCCCACGACAAGATATCGCCGTACCCGGCATCGAAGGCGGTGTTGGTGTCGACGTACAGCGTTTCGGTGCGTGTGGCCAAGTCGGGGCGCAGCCACACGGCAGTGGCCAGTTCGTCCCACATCGGAAAGCCCGGCTCGCGGCGGCGCAGTGCGTGGCCAATCGTGGTGTCGGCCGCACTCATGCGCGCCAGCAACTCGGCGGTGAGTTCGGTGGCGGTGGAGGGGTCGACCGGCACCATGGTGATCTGCCGCCACGGCGCGCGCATGACGATGCTGGCCGCTTCCGGGTCCCAGCGGATATTGAATTCGCGTCGCGGCGAATTGACGAACTCGCGTGCGAATTGCTGCGCACTCACGCTATTGCGTTGCTGCCGTGGATTGAGGCTGCCACCCATGTAGACCAGCTCGCGCGCCAACGTGGCAAAGGACGGGTCCAGCGATTGCGCCAGTGCCAGATTGGTCAACGGGCCGGTTGCGATGATGCTCACCTCGCCCGGGTATTGACGCACCATGCGCAGCATGAACAACGCGGCCGGCTCGTCTGCGGGGCGCACCACGCTGGGATTGCCCAACGCCAGCTCGGGCACCACATCGTGGGCGTGATAGCGCGGCGCGCTTTGCACGGTGTCGCCGTCCACCCAGTGCCTGGTCCATGCGCCTTTCCAGACGAGTTTTCCGTACAGCGCTTCCCAGCGCTCGGTGGCCAACTCGCTATTGAGCAGCGGATGCACCGGGCCGGGAAGCACTGGAATCTGCGGATGGCCAGCCAGTTCCAGCAGGCGGCAGGTATGCGCCAGCGCCTCATCGCGCCAGATATTGCCGCTGACGGCACTGATGCCAAGCACCTGCACGTCGGGCGATTGCAACAGCAGCAGCTGTGCGGGCGTGAAGCCGTCGATGTCGTCTTCGAGAATGACGCGGCGTCTGGATGAGGGGCGGTGCGGATCGGTCATTGCGTTCTTGTCGTGGAAGGTTGAAGGCGTTGCAACGGCGATGGAGAGAGGCATTTGTGGGAGCGTGCCTGCGCGCGATGGTGCGTACCGGTAAAGTGCGTTCGTGCTCGGGCGCGCTCCTACGCTGCGTGTGTCATGTGTGTTGCAGCAATAGCGTGCGCTCGTACTGGGCCAGGTCGGTTTCCAGCTGCCATTGCAACCGCGCCTTTTCGCTGCTCTGGCGGAATGCGCGACAGGCAGCGTCATCGGTTTCGCGCTGCAACGCCGTGGCGCAGGCCTGCGCAACTTTACCGTCGGCATCCCACAGGCTGGTGCCCGGCAGGAAGCTGTAGGTGAGGCCATTGCGGGCCAGCTGTTTGAGCGTGGGGTAGTCGAGGCCTTGTTCCTGCATCGCGCGTTGGTACTCGTGGGTCATGTCCGCACGCGAGACGCCGGCATCGTCGGTGGACAACACCACCGGCACGCCGGCACGCAGATACAGCGCCAGCGGATGCGCCATGCCCTTGACGCCCAGGATCACATCGTTGCTGGTGAGGTTGATCTCCACCGCAACCTGTTCGCGTCGCATGCGTTGCAGCAGTGCTTCGGCATCGTCCTCGTAGGGCAGGTCCACGCCATGACCGATGCGGCGTGCACCGGCATCCACCGCCTGCCGAATATGCGAGCGCAGCTGCGCCGGCGGCACCAGCCCCAGCGCCAGCTCGCCGGCATGCAGCGACAGCGGCACACCGGGATAACGCGTTGCGAAGAAGCGGAACATCGCCATGTGCCGCGCGTAATCGGCCAGCGCCACTGGATTGTCTTCCGGCGCGACGATGTTCAGCGCCACCGCGCGGCTGCCGCCGGCCGCGATCAGCGCATGCGCCAGCGCCATCTGCCCGAACACCATCGGCTGCGGTAGCACGCGCAGCACATACGGAACATAGCGGTACTCGACCGTGCAGCCGGGGCGTGCATCGGCCTGGTCGCAACGCAGTACGCGCCGGACCTGCGCGTCGATGTCGGTAAGATCGCGTTGCGCGGCCTGCACCAGCGGCGCCAGGTCGGGCTGCAACGCACGCAGGTTGGCTGCGTCGTCCTCGCCCTTCCACGGCAGTAACTGCATGCGCTTGGCAGCCTGATCCATCTGCGGCGGGTTGGCGATGATTTCCACATACGGCACGCGGTCGCGTGCGGCCTGCTCCAGCACTGCGGCGACGGTGTCGGCAACGCGGGTGCGGACCACCGCATCGAACTTGCCGAAGGTGCTGAAGAACTGATCGTGGCCGCTGGGGTGCGTTGGGCCTGGCAGGAAGTTGCGCATCGACAGCGAATTCACCATCCGCCCGTACAGCGCGGCATTGCGGGTCGCCAGGCCGCCCGCCGGCTCCTGGCCGGCCCCGCAGGGCGGCGCGCGCAGGCTCAGGTCGTCCAGTTGCACGCAGGCGCCATCGTCGCTGGCCCACTGCAGATAGTCTTCCGCATACACCGAACCGGAGAGGTGGTTATGCAGGTCGCCACCTTTCGGCATGGCCTGCAGCCAGGTACGTAGCTGTGCCGGCTGCGCGGCCGCCTCACGGAACAACTGCGCCACCTGCAGTTGGCGTTGTTGCGCAGGCGCAGGTGCTGGTGTTGGCCGTGCGTGCACGGCAACGGGCAAGCACGCCCACACGCTCAGGATCAGACAGCGGCGAACAAATGGCATGCAGGAGACTCGTTTGGAGAGACGGTGGCGTGCGACGGCCGGCGGCCCCATAGCTTGCCCACCAGCGCGATCCGAAGCCACCCACGTACGCGCCGGCAAGCAGGCCTGGAACACGTGGAGGCACGCATCATTCCAGCGCATAGCGCAGCACGAACAAGCCCGCGATGGCCCAGGTGGCCGGGTGCACACCACGCCAGCGGCCGCTGCCGAGCCTGAGCGCGGCATAGGTGACGAAGCCGAACGCAAGCCCCGTCGCAATGGAATAGGTCAGCGGCATGGCGAGCATGCAGATGGCGGCCGGCAAGGCGTCGCCCACATCGTCCCACTGGATCTGCGTGCATTCGCGCAGCATCACCGAGGCCAGGTAGATCAGCGCGGGTGCGGTGGCGTAGGCCGGCACCATCGCGGCCAGCGGAGAGAACAGCAGGGCAAGCAAGAACAAGGCGGCAACCACCAGCGCGGTGAGGCCGGTGCGCCCGCCCACCTGCACGCCGGCGGCGCTTTCCACATAGGCAGTGGTGCTGGAGGTGCCGAGCAGCGAGCCGGCCAGGATGGCGGTACTGTCGGCAAGCAGCGCGCGGTCGAACTGGCGGCGCTGCGCGGGCGTGTGCAGCAGGCCGGCGCGTTGCGCCACACCCATCAGCGTGCCGGTGGCGTCGAACATTTCCACCAGCACGAACACCAGCACCACATGCAGCACCGCAGCGAGCGCACCGCCGCCGCCATGGCCGTGCAAGGCGCCGACGATATCCAGCTGCAGCAAGGTGGGCGCCAGGCTTGGCGGCAGCGCCAGGACGCCTTGGTAGCGCACCAGCCCCAACGCCAGCGCCGCGCCGGTCACCGCAAGAATGCCCAGCAACATGGCACCCCGCACGCGGCGCACTTCCAGCACGCCGATCAGCAGCAACCCGGCCAGCGCAAGCAGCGGTTCGGGCCGGTGCAGATCGCCCAAGGTCAGCAAGGTCTGCGGATGCGCCACCACCAGTCCGGCCTTCTGCAGCCCGATCAGGGCCAGGAACAAGCCAATGCCCGCCGCAATGGCGCTGCGCAAGGTGGGCGGGATGCCATCCACCAACCAGCGCCGCGCGCCAGTGACGGTGAGCAGCAGAAAGAGGCAGCCGGAAACGAACACCAGCCCTAACGTCTGCTGCCAGCTATAGCCCAGCGTGCCGACCACGCTGAAGGCGAAGAACGCGTTCAAGCCCATGCCCGGCGCCATGCCGATGGGATAGTTGGCCAGCATGCCCATCAACAGCGAGCCGAGTGCGGCGGCCAGGCAGGTGGCGACGAACACCGCGCCGTGATCCATGCCGGTGGTGGCCAGGATGTCGGGATTGACGAAGACGATGTACGCCATCGTCAGGAAGGTGGTGGCACCGGCCAGCAGTTCGGTGCGCACGCTGCTGCCGTTGGCGGCAAGCGCAAAACCGGGCCAGCGCATCAGCATGCGCTCGGGGCGTACAGCCGGTTGACGGCAGGACAAACGAACATCGGCAGAGATCTCATCGATACGGGGCGGGGTGCGTGGCAGGGCACGCACGCGGGCGGCCCATCTTGCCCTGTTGCGCTGCGCTTGCCACGGGCATCGGGCACGGATTGCGCTGCAGGAGCGTTTGCACACAGGTGCGCGGAAGCGTCACGCGGCATCGCGCATCGTTGCGGCGCATGCCGCGCCGCCGCTGCACGCATGGCAGCGCACGTGCCGTGGGCGATGGCGCGCTGTGTCGCCTGCCATCGTGAAGGGCAAGCGAGGCGTCAGGCTGCGCGAGGTGAATGACAACCGCAATGGCGCCGCGACGACCGAGCTCAAAGATCCAGCACCAACTGTGGCGAGCGGCTGCGCGAACAGCACACGGTGATCTGCCGGTTGGCGGCGCGTTCGGCGTCGCTGAGCACGCTGTCGCGGTGATCTGGCGTGCCAGCCAGCACGCCGGTCAGACAGGCGCCGCACATGCCTTGTTCGCACGACAGCGGCACCTCGATACCGGCATCGCGCAGGGCGCTGGCGATGCTGCAATCGGCCGGCACCTGCACCACGCGGCCGCTGGCAGCCAGTTCCACCTCGAACGCGCTGTCGGCATCGTGGGCGAGGCTGGGCGCGGCGGCGAAGTGTTCGCGATGCAGTTGCGCCGCCGTCCAGCCATGCGCCTTTGCCAGCACGGTGAAGTGGTCCATGAACGCCGCCGGCCCGCACAGATACAGCTGGTCGCGCGCACGTGCCTGGCGCAGTTCCTCGGGCACATGCACGCGTGGACTCTGCCCGCCATCGCTCAGGTGCAGGTACACCTGCCCATGCGTAAAGCCTTGTTGCAGCCGCTGCGAAAACGCCACGTCCGCATGCCGGCGTGCGTAGTAGTGCAGCACGAAGGGCTCGCCGCGCGCTTCCAGTGCTTGGGCCATCGACAGCAGCGGGGTGATGCCGATGCCGGCCGCCAGCAGCACATGGCGCTCGCCGGGGTGCAGCGGAAACAGATTGCGCGGTGTGGAGATGCGCAGGCGGTCGCCGGGTGCGAGCTGTTCGCACAGATGCCGCGAGCCGCCACGCGAGGCGTCGGCCAGCTTGACGCACAGCAGATAGTGGTCGCGCACATGCGGCGCGCTGGCGATCGAATATTGGCGAACCAAGCCATCCGGCAGATGCAGGTCCACATGCGCGCCGGCCTCGAAGGCCGGCAATTGCGCGCCCACCGGTTCCAGCCGGATCGCGCGCTGGCGGTGACCCTGATCGACGACCTCGGCAACGCGCACTTCATGCAGGCTCATGCGGGTGTCCTCGGCCGTCAGCGCAGGAAGAAGTCGCTATAGCCCTGGCTGCGCAGCCCGCGGCGATAGGCGATGGAACTGCGATCGGCGGGAATGTGCACTTCCAGCAGCGGGTCCAGCGGCAAATACTCCGGCCGCTGCGCTTCCACCATGGCGCGGTCTTCTTCGAACACGCGCAGGTTGAAGGCGTGCACGTCTTCCACCGGCAGATGGGTGTCGAAATTGCGCGCGATCGGCACCAGCAGCCGGGTGGTGTGCTTGGACACCGGGCTGGCGGCATTCATGATCACCAACCGCTTGCCCGGTACCGGGAAGTGGATGGTGAGCGTGGCGGTGAAGGGCAGATGCACCTCGAAATGACGTAGCCACTGGAAGTCCGGCGCCACGTCGGGCAGCGGCATGTCCACCGAATAGTTGGCCACGGTGCTCAGGTAATCGGCGTTGAAGCCGGTCGGCGTTTCGGTGGTGGTGTAGGCCGGCACCTCGCGTTTGTCCGGCTGGGCGAAGGTGGCGGTGTGCACGAAGGCGAAATGCGCCACGTCGATGAAGCCTTCCAGCTGGCGCGCGGCGCTGCCGCCGATGTCGAAGGCCGGGCAGACGATCTGCTGAAAGCCTTCCTCGTCCCAGCCCGGCATCGGTGGAATCTGGATGTCCGCATCGCTCACCCCGGCCGGCTTGGCCAGGCACACCCAGATCAGCCCGTAGCGTTCGGCCACCGCATAGGTGTGCAGACGCATCCTGGCCGGGATGTTCTGGCTGGGGCTGGCCGGGATCTGGTTGCAGCGCCCGCCCGCGCCGAAGCGCAGCCCGTGGTAGGCGCACACCACGCCGCCGCCATCGGCCGTGCCCATGCTAAGCGGCACCCCGCGGTGCGGGCAGACGTCGCGCGCGGCCACCAACTCGCTGCCCAGCCGGTACAACACCAGCGGCTCGTCCAGCAGGGTGGCCTTGAACGGCGCTTCGCTCACCTCGCTGCTCAGCGCCACCGCATGCCAGTGCCGGGCCAGGCGCTGCCAATCGGCGGCCTCGAAGGTGCAGTGCAGCGGCAGGGCGGGGACGGCGACATCCATGGGCGGTCTCTGGCGTGGGGCGGGAGCGGTGCCGGATTGACTCTAGGAAGCCGGGGGTGTGTGATCAAACATCGTTTTTCCGCCAAGCCATTGCAAAAAATGCAACGCCAACCGAGCCCCGCCGCATGCTGACCTTTTCGCGCTTTACCCGGTATTTCATCGAAGTGGCCCGCTGCGGCAGCATCCGCAAGGCCTCCGAGGTGTTGCACGTGTCGGCGTCGGCGATCGACCGGCAGATCCTCAAGGCCGAGGAAGAACTGGGCGCCCAGCTGTTCGAGCGCCTGCCCGGCCGGTTGCGGCTCACCGCCGCCGGCGAGCTGTTGCTGGTGGACGTGCGCGGCTGGGAGAAGGCCTACGCACGCACCCTGGAGCGCTTCGACGAGCTCAAGGGCCTGCGCCGGGGGCATGTGGAGATCGCCATGATCGACGCGCTCAGCGAAGGCGTGGTGCCCGCGGCGGTGGCCGCGCTGGTGCAGGAGTACCCGGGCATCACCTTCAACCTGTCCACCGCGCGCAACCAGCGGGTGATGGAAATGGTGACCTCGGCCGATGTGGATATCGGCCTGCTGCTGGACCCGGTCAGCAGCGTGGACCTGGAGGTGCGCGCGTTTGCGGACATTCCGCTCGGCATTGCGATGCCGGTGGGGCACCCGTTGAGCACCCGTACCGAACTGCAGCTGAGCGAGACGTTGGAGCACCGTCTGTTGCTGCCGGCCGCGCCGTTGATCGTCGGCGAGCACGCCAAGGTGCTGTACCAGCGCCAGCACATCGACGTGAAGCGGCTCACCCATTGCAACGACGTGCGCACGCTGCGTGGGTTGGTGCGTGCCGGCGCCGGCGTGGGGCTGATGTCGTGGCTGGACGCCGCCCCGGACGTGGCCGACGGGCGCCTGGCTTTCGTGCCGTTCCGCCAGCACCTGACCAAACCGATGACGCTGGCGCTGTGCGTGGCCCCGCAGCGGCAGCTCTCGCGCTCGGCGCAGCTGGCGATCCAGGCGCTGGCGGCAAAGATCGATGCGATGGCGGTGCCGGCGGTGGGGTGAGTGTGTCGCGCAGGCGGCCCTCATCCCTGCCCCTCTCCCGCAGGGGAAAGGCCGTGCGTTCGTGCAGGCTCGTGGCTGCAGGCACCGCTGACCGCATGCAGATCCCGTTACGGATGTTCTTTCCCCCGCCTGCCGGAGCAGGTGCCCGCAGGGCGGATGAGCAACCTCACCCAGTACAATCACCCCTGTTCTTTCAGGCGATACCGCAGCATGCAATTGATCGATATCGGCGCCAACCTCACCCATGACGCGTTCGATCGCGATCGCGATGCGGTGCTGCAACGCGCACGCGATGCCGGGGTGGCGCAGCTGGTGATTACCGGCGCCAGCCGCGAGCATTCGCCGCTGGCCCTGCAACTGGCGCAGCAACACCCCGGATTTCTCTACGCCACCGCCGGCGTGCATCCGCATCACGCAGTGGAATTCACTGCCGAATGCGAAGCGGAAATGCGCACCCTGCAGGCGCATCCGCAGGTGGTGGCAGTGGGCGAGTGTGGGCTGGATTACTTCCGCGATTTTGCGCCGCGCCCTGCGCAGCACAAGGCCTTCGAACGCCAGCTGCAGTTGGCCGCCGACAACGGCAAGCCGCTGTTCCTGCACCAGCGCGATGCGCATGAGGATTTCATCGCCATCATGCGCAGCTTCGAAGGCCGCCTGGGTGCGGCGGTGGTGCACTGCTTCACCGGCACGCGCGAAGAACTGTTCGCGTATCTGGACCGCGACTACTACATCGGCATCACCGGATGGCTGTGCGATGAGCGCCGCGGTGCGCACCTGCGCGAGCTGGTGCGCAACATTCCGGCCAACCGGTTGATGATCGAAACCGATGCGCCGTACCTGCTGCCGCGCACGCTAAAGCCGATGCCCAAGGACCGCCGCAACGAGCCGATGTTCCTGTCGCACATCGTCCAAGAGCTGGCGCGCGATCGTGGTGAAGATGTCGCGGTGACCGCCGCCAACAGCACGGCCGCGGCGCGTGCGTTCTTCCGCTTGCCGGAGCCTGCCAGCGCCACGAGCGGCTGACAGCATTTCGCAATCGTGCTGCAATCGCGCGCTGTTACCGCAGTGCACACGTGCCGCACCGAGCCGGCCGTATCTGCCGGCGGTGAGCGCAGTGCTGCTGTGCGCGGCGCTGAGTGGATCGAGCTGCGCGCGGAAGTTTACGCGGCCAGCAATTCCCACCCCTGCGCATCGCGCAGGCGCAGGCCGGGTTCTGGCGCGTCCACGCTGATGCGCAGGCCGTCGGCCCAGGGCAGTTGCCGTTGTTGCGGAAACCACCGCCGGCGCTGGTCGACCACGATCAACAGGCCGTGGTCATCGCCCAAGGCCGCAAAGCCCTCCAGCGGCGGGGCGAAGGGTTGCAGGCCGAAGTGATGCGCCAGGCTGCGCGTCACCACCTCGACATTGCTGCTAGGCAGGCCGATTTCGCTCAGGCACCGCAGTTCTTCGCCGCCGAACTGGCCTTCACCGACCGGTGCATCCTGCAAGGCATTGCGCGCGATCAACTCCAGCACTGCGCCATCGGGCCCGGCGAAGTACACCGAGTGCGACTGCCACACGCCGTCCAGGGCGAAATGCTCGCGACCGTGTGCATCGCTCAGCAAGGTGGCGCGTGCGCCAATCCACTGCGCAGCGGCTTGGAAGCGCGACGGGGCCACGTTGAAGGCCAGATGCACGCTGCCCACCGGCCGCTGCGCCTGCACGCATTCCAGTGTGCTCCAGCCGATGCGCACCGCGTTGCCATGGATGGGCAACTGCAGTACATCGCGGTAGAAGCGCAGGGTCAGGTCGGGGTCCAGGCAGGGCAGTACCAGATGACGCAGATGCATGGCGGCAATGTCGTTGGAAAACCGGCATTGAACGACCTCAAGCGCAGTTGAGGTCAAGCGTTTCACTCTGCGCGTCGTAACCGGTGGTGAGTAAGTGCCGGCCTGCGGGCTGACCTGGCTGAGTTTTGCCTGCAATTGCTGGCATCGATCAATTTCAATGTTCACAGCCACTCGTTAGTTGCCCGACAGTTCGCTGCTTCGCAGGCCGGGCCTTCGCATACGCAAGCGGGATTTCCATCGGCGTGGACGCGGCGTGCGCATCATTGCCTATGCTTTAGAAAAGCATGGGAGATGTACAAATGGGAAACTGCCTACGCATACCCTCTGCAAACATGGCGCCCGCGTTGCCGGAGCATGGCACCGCCGAAGCGTCCACCAGCAACCCCATGCCGCATGCAGGAAACATGACGGCTGGGCCGCAGGAGCACACTGCCGTCGAGGGTTGCCCCGGACGCCAGATTGCCGATATGTGGCTGTCATCCCTGGAGCGACCGGCCCGCAGACCCTCCGGGAGTAGGAGCCAACCCACCGCCCAGTCGCGCCCCCAATCGAAGTTGGAAAAGTTGACCGAGCAACGCCAATCGATGCTACAGCGCGCGATCATTCTGGAAGACCAGTGGCGGAGTCTTCAGGAACGCTGCGCGAGAACAGGTGTTGGCGGCCGGCAAGCATTCAATCTCGATATTCTCAAGGGAATCATTGACCGGGACAAACAGGCGTTGGAGCGCATGGGCGGTGAAGATAGCTATATCGCTGAGCGCCACCTTCACCGAATCGAACGCACACTGCTGGATTTTGAGAAAAAAATCAGCAATCAAAAAAACTGGAATCGCATCTTGCAAAAGCGAACGATTTCCTGGCCCGGCTGAAGCTGCTGAAAGACGAGCTCTCAAGCCGAGGCGAAAACAAGGATATCTTGAATGATATCGATTTAAATATAAAAGATTTGGAAGGCATCTTGAATGAACTGACGAGGATTGATGCCAATGGTGCCGGCATCGAATACGACGGCTGCCGTGGAGGTGCCATCGCGTACTTCGATAGTGTCACTATATCGCTTGAAGCGATGCTTCGAAGTCAGGATTCGGGCTATTCTGATTATCTGCGGCCTGCGCTGGCCAATGTCCTACAGGATGGTTACTCACCAAGCAGGCGGAAGGCGGTAAGCGATGCTGGGATGCGCGGTGGCGCCAGCCATGGCATTTCTTGAAGAGCGAGCCCGCAGAGTCTCAATGGTCTCCATAGGACGGCGATTGGTCTTCCAAAGCGCAGCCACGTAACGTCTGCCTCGGTGTTCCCTGCGCGAGTAACAACCTGGCACTGCCCAGACGTCGATGATCTGGGAAACGATGGGTTGCTACTCGAACGATGTCTGCAGTGAGCGCCGGCCCCTCGCGGTCGGTGCATGCTCTCGTCAATGATCAGGGCCCAGGGTCAACATCGTTCCAACGGCATCAAGCAGGAACGTCGCTGTATCGTAGGTCGTGTGGCCAGCGCTAGATCAACTTGGCCAGCGCCCACAAATGCCGCACCAACGGTGTGGTTTCCAGTCCACCCGGCGCGGCGGCCAGGGCCAGTCGCGCCAGCGGCATATGGCCTTCGATATCCAGATAGCGCACGCCGGGCCGCTGCAGCTGCGCGGTGGAGGCGGGCACCACCGAAACGCCCAGCTCGGCGGCCACCAGATTGATGATGGACGACATCTGTGGCGCTTCCTGGGTGATGCGCAAGGTCACGCCGGAGTCGCGGCAGGCGGCGAGGATTTCGTCGTACAGGCTCGAGCCGAAACTGCGCGGAAACAGAATGAAAGGTTCCCCGGCCAGTGCGGCCAACGGCGCGCTGTTGCGCGTGGCCAGGGGGTGCGCGGCGGGGACGGCGATCTTCATCGGCTCGTCGGCAAAGCGCAGCAATTGCAGATCCGGTGGCGTGCTCAGCCCATAGCGCACGAACGCCGCATCCAGACGGCCATCGGCCAGCCCGACCAGCAGGCTGGCGGTATTGGTTTCTTCCAGCAGCAACTCCACCTGCGGCCACTTGCGGCGGAAGTCGCGAATCAGGCGCGGCACCACCGGGCTGAAGGCGGCAGAGGCGGTGAAGCCCAGGCGCAACCGTCCGGATTCGCCACGCGCCACCCGGCGTGCGGTTTCGGCGGCGCGTTCCACATCGGCAAGCACGCGCCGCACCTCGCCCACAAACGCCTCGCCAGCCGGAGTGAGCTCGGCGCCGCTGTGGGTGCGCCGAAACAACAGTGTGCCCAGCTCGCGTTCCAGGGTCTGGATCTGCTGGCTGAGCGGCGGTTGGCCAATGCCCACGCGCGCGGCGGCGCGGGTGAAGTTGCCTTCTTCGGCAACCGCGAGGAAATAGCGCAGGTGACGCAGCTCCATCCATCTGTTCCAGATATGGCAACTGCCAGCATCATATATTGGACAGGGGGGGCGGCAGGCGAATACTCCCCTTCCCACGTCACACGTGCACTGCCGTGTCTTCCTCCGATCATCGCCCGGGTTTGCTGCCTGACCCACCCACCCGTTCCAACCCAGACACCGACGCACCTGCAGCGGTACGCATTCGCCTGGCGCTGTTTCTGGCCGGCTTTGCGACCTTTTCGCTGCTGTACAGCGTGCAGCCGCTGTTGCCGGAATTTGCGCGTGCCTTCAAGGTGGACCCAGCGACCGCCTCGCTGCCGTTGTCGCTGGCGACCGGTGCGCTGGCGCTGGCGATTTTTGGTGCTGGCGCAGTGTCGGAAAACCTGGGCCGGCGCGGATTGATGTTCGTGTCGATCGCATTGGCGGCAGGACTCAATCTGATTGCTGCGTTCCTGCCGCACTGGGGCGCGCTGGTGGTGGTGCGTACCTTGTCCGGCATCGCGCTGGGCGGGGTGCCGGCGGTGGCGATGGTGTACCTGGGCGAAGAATTGCCGGCCAACAAGATGGGGGCGGCCACCGGCCTGTACGTGGCCGGCAATGCCTTTGGCGGCATGAGCGGGCGCATCGTGATGAGCGTGCTGACCGACTACACCGATTGGCGCACCGCATTGGCGGTGTTGAGCGTGTTCGACCTGCTGTGCGCGCTGGCGTTCTTCTGGCTGCTGCCGCCGTCGCGCAATTTCGTGCGCCGGCACGGCATCAACCTGCGCTTCCATCTGCGCGCCTGGGCCGGGCACCTGCGCGATCGCAATCTGCCGTTTCTGTTCGCGCTGCCGTTCCTGTTGATGGGTGTGTTTGTGTGCCTGTACAACTACGCCGGCTTTCGCCTGGGCGGGCCGGAATTCGGCTTGAGCCAGAGCCAGATCGGCATGATCTTCAGCGCCTATGTGTTCGGCATCGTCAGTTCCTCGGTGGCCGGTGCGGCATCGGACCGGTTCGGGCGCGGGCCAGTGGTCACGATCGGCATCGTGCTGTGCGGGCTCGGCGTGGCGCTGACTCTGGCGCACGTGCTGGCGTTGGTGGTGGCCGGCATCGTGGTGGTGACGATCGGGTTCTTCATCGCGCATTCGGCCGCCAGCGCATGGGTGAGCCGGCTCGGTGGTGCGCATCGCAGCCATGCCGCGTCGCTGTATCTGCTGGCGTATTACGCCGGCTCCAGCGTGATCGGCGCGCTCGGCGGCTGGTTCTGGCAACACGGCGGCTGGGCCGCGTTGGTCGGCATGTGCCTGACGTTGTTGATGCTGGCGCTTGCGTCGGCATACGTGCTGCGCCAACGTGCCGACGATGCACGCCCCTATGGCCGGTTTGCCCCGCATCCTGCGCGGGGCGAATGATGCAGCGCGCCCGACGCTTCTAGCGCGCCCGCTGGCGCCGTATGGCTTGCGCGGCTGAAGACGTGGCGGCCGTTGCATCCCCGGCTGCCTGCGCCAAGGTTGCCAACAGATGCGCACGCCGCCGCTCCAGATCGGCCAGCTGGCGCTCGATCAGTTGCAGGCGCGCGCGATGCGCCTGCGCGGTTTCCGGGCACATCTGCGCGCCTTCCACCAGGCGCATGCACTCAGGAAAGCCGACAATCTCATCCAGGTTGAAACCTGTTGCAATCAGGCGCTGTATCTGGCGCACCTGTGCAATGCATGCGTGAGGAAAGACCCGGTAGCCGTTGGCGCTGCGCGAGGATGTCAGCAACCCGTGCGCATCGTAATGACGGATCGAACGCACGCTGGCGCCGGTCTGTTGCGCCAGCGCACCAATGCGCAGCAAGGGTTCGGAGCAAGCGGCCATGCGCCAAGCATACGCTGCGCGCACGGCTTGACCCTCACATTGGTGTGAGGCTGCACGATCACGGCTCTTATTCGTCTGGAGCTCACCCGATGTCCGTTCGCCTGTTGCCCGGCAGCCGCATGCTGCCGCTGCGCTACCTGTTGGCGTGTGTGATGTTGATATGTTCGATGTGGGCGACAGCCAGCCCGAGCGACATTGCGACCGCACGCAGCTATACCGTCACCGCACCCGATGGCGTGCGCCTGGCGGTGCAGGAGCACGGCGCCACCGATGGCACGGCCATCGTCTTCGTGCATGGCCTGCTCGGGAGTCGCATCAATTGGGATGCACAACTGGCCGATGTGCGCCTGCAGCGGTATCGGCTGATTACGTACGATTTGCGCGGGCATGGCGCTTCCGGCAGGCCGGCTGCCGCATCGGCGTATCAAGACGGCATGCGTTGGGCTGACGACCTGGCTGCCGTGTTGAAGGCCGCAAACGCGCGCCAGGCGGTCCTGGTGGGCTGGTCCCTGGGCGGCGCGGTGATCAGCAACTACCTGAGCCGATATGGCGATACCGGGCTTGCCGGCGTGGTGTACGTCGACGGTGTGATCGAACTGCGCGCAGAGCAGTTGGGCGCGCATCCGGCGGTCTATCGCGATCTGGTTTCGCCCGATCTGCGTACGCATCTGCAGGCGGTGCGGGATTTCCTGCGGCTGTGCTTCGCCACCCAACCGCCGGTGCCGGTGTTCGAGACCTTGCTGGCCAACGCATCGCTGGCCTCGTGGGATATGCAGCGTGCCGTGCAAGGCATGTCGATCGATGTCGGCGGCCTGCAGCGCACGCGCCTGCCGGTCCTGCTGATGTACGGCGCGCGCGATGCCCTGGTCGCCACCGAGCCGACCGTGGCGCGTGCGCGCCAGCTGCAGCCGCGCGCGCAGACCGTGCTGTATCCGGATGCCGGGCATGCGCCGTTCCTGGAGGACAGTGCGCGTTTCAATCAGGATCTGCTGCGCTTTGTCGAACACTGAACGCGCCGCGCATTGAGCGCCGGCAGCCACAACATGCCCCACCGCGAACGGCTCGATACCACCTGCGCGGCCATGGCGTGATGCTGTACCGTCTGCGTGCCTGCATCCAGGGCGGCGCGTTGCGCGTATCCGGTGTACATCTTCACTTGTCGACGACGGTGTGATGTGCACAGCTATGCGCGAACAAGCGCGCCGGTCTGGCGGCCGACACGGCGCCGCGGCGGGCCGGGCACGTGGCGCTGGCGCAACGTGCTCCCATGGCTTTCCGGAACTACCACATGACCGTTGTCCCCGCCCACGACGACCACCCGCTGCAGGACTTCATCGCGCGCCATCGGCGCCTGTTCGTGCTCACCGGTGCCGGCTGCAGCACCGATTCGGGCATTCCCGATTACCGGGACCTGCAAGGCGGCTGGAAGCGTCCACAGCCGGTGACGTTCCAGGCGTTCATGGGCGAGCTGTCCACGCGGCAGCGCTATTGGGCGCGTAGCCTGGTCGGCTGGCCGCGCTTCGGCCTGGCACAACCCAATGCCACCCATCACGCGCTCGCTGCGCTGGAAGCGCGCGGCCAGTTGGAAGTGCTGCTCACCCAGAACGTGGACCGCCTGCATCAGGCCGCTGGCAGCCAGGCGGTGATCGATCTGCATGGCCGGCTCGATGTGGTGCGCTGCATGGGCTGCGAGCGCCGCATGCCACGCAGCGAATTTCAACTGTTGCTTGAGCAGGCCAATCCGGGCTGGGCAGTGCTTGAGGCCGCGCAGGCGCCCGATGGCGACGCCGATCTGGACGATGTGGCCTTCGAGCATTTCGTGGTGCCGCCGTGCCCGGTGTGCGGTGGCGTGCTCAAGCCGGATGTGGTGTTCTTCGGCGAGAACGTGCCGCGCGAGCGGGTGGAGCGCGCCTTTGCGCATCTGCACGCTGCCGATGCAGTGCTGGTGGTGGGTTCGTCGTTGATGGTGTACTCGGGCTTTCGCTTCGTGCAGACCGCCGCGCGCAACGGCTTGCCGATCGCCGCGCTCAACTTCGGGCGCACGCGTGCGGACGCGCTGCTGACGTTGAAGGTGGAGCAGTCGTGTGCGCAGGCGCTGGCGTTCCTGCACGGGCCGACGGACCTGCCGCGTGCACGTAGCGTCAACGACGCCGGTGCGCGCTCTGCATGACGCAGTGATCCATCGCAGCGGTTGTGCCGGCGCGCGCGGCGCAGTGCAATAAGCACCCCATGTCAGCTGTGGATGCCGCCTTGAGCCAGTTGTTCTCCCCCATCACCTTCGGTCCGCTCGCGCTCGCCAACCGGATTGTCATTGCGCCGATGTGCCAGTACTCGGCACAGGACGGCCGCGCCAGCGATTGGCATCGCATCCACCTGGGCACCTTGTCGCAATCGGGCGCCGGCTTGCTGATTCTCGAAGCGGCGGCGGTGGTGCCGGAAGGGCGCATCAGTTACGCCGATCTTGGTTTGTACGACGATGCGACCGAGCAGGCCCTGGCCGAGGTGTTGCACTCGGTACGACGCTGGTCGCCGATGCCGATCGGCATCCAGCTGGCGCACGCCGGCCGCAAGGCGTCGACCGATCTGCCATGGAAAGGCGGCGAGGCCATCGCACCCGATCATGCGCATGGCTGGCAGACCGTGTCTGCATCGGCGCTGCCGTTCCGGCAGGGACAGCCGGTGCCGCAGGCATTGGACGAGGCGGGGATCGATGCCGTGGTGGACGCCTTTGTCGCATCGGCAAAACGTGCCGAACGGCTGGGCCTGGAGTTGATCGAACTGCACGCCGCACATGGTTATCTGATGCATCAGTTCCTGTCGCCGCTGAGCAACCAGCGCAGCGATGCGTATGGCGGGTCGCTGGAAAACCGCATGCGGCTGACGCTACGCATCTTCGATGCGGTGCGTGCGGCAGTGTCCGAAAAAATCGCCGTTGGCGTGCGCATCTCGGCCACCGATTGGGTCCAAGGCGGTTGGGATGTGCAGCAGAGCATCGCCTTGTCGCAGGCGCTGGATGCACGCGGCGCGCATTACATCCACGTCTCCAGCGGCGGGCTTGATCCACGCCAGCAGATTCCGTTGCAGGCGGGCTATCAGATTCCGTTCGCGCAGGAGATTCGCGCGCAGGTGAACACGCCGGTGATTGGCGTAGGCTTGATCACCGAGCCGGCGCAGGCCGAGGCAATTTTGCAGGAAGGCCAGGCCGACGCGATCGCGCTGGCGCGTGGCATCCTGTACGACCCACGCTGGCCGTGGCATGCCGCCGCGGCACTGGGCGCATCGGTCACGCCGGCACCGCAATACCTGCGTTGCGAACCGCGCGATGCGCGGGGCGTGTTCGCCAACTGACTGCACCTGACGTCATACCAAACAAGGACACCGCATGCCGATAGGATTTCTGGGCTTGGGCACGATGGGCCTGCCGATGGCGCACAACCTGCTGCGTGGCGGGTTCGCGTTGAGCGTGTGGAACCGTTCGCCCGAACGCGCCCAGCCGCTGCACGACGCTGGCGCCACGGTGGTGGAGCGACCGCACGATGCCGCGCATGGCCCGCTGCTGTTTTCGATGCTGGCCGACGACAATGCAGTGCGCCAGACCGTGCTGGAGCGTGGCGTACTGGACGCGCTGCCGGCGGGCAGCGTGCACGTCAACATGGCCACCATTTCGGTGGCGCTGGCACACGAGTTGACCGCGCTGCATGCCGAACGTGGCGTGGCCTACGTGGCCGCGCCGGTGCTTGGGCGTGTGGATGTAGCCGAAGCCGGCAAGCTCAATATCCTGGCCGCCGGCGATGAAGCGGCCGTGGCTCGGGTGCAGCCGATGTTCGATGCGCTGGGGCAGAAGACCTGGTACATCGGTCGCGCACCGGAGCAGGCCAATGCAGTGAAGCTGGCCGCCAACTTCTGCCTGGCCAGCGCCATCGGCGCCATGGCCGAAGCCAGTGCGCTGGCACGCGGTCACGGTGTGGATGCCACGCAATTTTTGGGCATGCTCACCAGCACCTTGTTCGCCGCGCCCGCCTACCAGGGCTATGGCCGGCTGATCATGCAGCGCCAATACCTGCCGGCGGGTTTCACCGCCACGCTGGGCCGCAAGGATGTGGACCTGGCCATCCAGGCCGGCGCCGACAAGCAGGTGCCGATGCCGTTGGGCGAACTGCTGCGCGCAGGGCTGGACGAGGCCATTGCGCATGGCGACGGCAACGCAGACTGGGCGGTTCTGGCGGACGTCTCGGCGCGGCGGGCAGGGCAGGTGGCCTGATCACCCTGCGCAACGCGGATTGAGCCCTGCGCAAGGCACTTGGCTTCATGCCACGACGGCCCACCGCTTGCTCACCCAAACATGCAGCGGACCTTCTAAAATGCCGGCTCGTTACAGCCGCCGCTCCAGGGAGGATGCGATGCGACACCTGCAGATCACGCTCGGCTTGCCCGTGCGCGCGCCGAGCGCACGGGCTTGCGCCGGTGGCACGCGATGACCGACGCACCGGTCATCCACCAGGGCCCGGTGGGCCCCGACCATCCCGAGCACCCGGACCACTACCTGTTCGCACAGATCCGCGAAGCGGTCAGCGTGCTGGACGCCGAGTTAGGCAAGCCCGTGGACCAGGCAAGCGAACGCATGGCCGCGCGCCTGCTGCCGCTGGCCAAGCAGCATGGCTTCGACCAGGTGGACTACGTGGTGCTCAGCCGCCATCTGGGCGAAGTCGGCGAGAACGTGTTCCTGGTGCGTGGCGAGCTGTCCGACCCCGCGCATCTGCGTGCACACATCACCACGCAGGAAGCCATGGAAACATCGGTGGACGCATCGCTTGCGCAGCTGGAGGAGATCAACCGGCGGCTGATGCTGCGTTTGCCGCCGCGCTGAGTGCCGATGCCGGACGTGCGTGGCGGTGCCGCGCATCCGCATCGGTGCATGCATGGCCCTGCCGGGCGACACGTGATGTTGGCTGCACGTCATCTTGCAGTACGAGCGCAACGCCGCCACGGTCAGAGCGTCAAACATCGGCTGGACGGCACGCCGGTTTTTGCACCCGTTCGCACTGCAAAAGTTACCGACGCAAGCACTGCGTCGGTGATGTCGCGCATTGGCTATCATTGCGCCGATGCGCTCCGACTACATCCTCACCCTGTCCTGTCCCGACCGCACCGGTATCGTCTATCGCGTGACCGGGCTGCTGTTCGACCTGGCCTGCAACATCCTCGACGCACAGCAATTCGGCGACGACGAAAGCGGGCGATTCTTTCTGCGCGTGCATTTCCACAAACCGGCAAAGACCGACATTGCCGCGCTGGAGCAGCGCTTTGCCGTGCTCGCTGGCGAATTTCAGATGACATGGCAACTGCATGACGCACGCCGCCGCGCGCGCCTGCTGGTGCTGGTGAGCAAGCAGGGCCATTGCCTCAACGACCTGTTGTTCCGCATGCACAGCCGGCAATTGCCGGTGGACATCGCTGCGGTGGTCTCCAACCACACCGACTTCGCGCCGTTGGCAGCCTCCTACGGCATCGCCTTCCACCATCTGCCCGTGAGCGCCGACACGCGCGCCGCGCAGGAAGCGCAGCTGCTCGCCCTGGTCGATGATCTGCAGATCGATCTGGTGGTGCTGGCGCGCTACATGCAGATCCTGTCGCCGCAGCTGTGCCGGGCACTGGCCGGGCGCGCGATCAATATCCATCACAGTTTCCTGCCCAGTTTCAAGGGCGCGCAGCCGTATCACCAGGCGCACGCGCGCGGGGTCAAGATCATCGGCGCCACCGCGCACTACGTCACCGAAGATCTGGACGAAGGCCCGATCATCGAGCAGGACGTCGCCCGCGTGGACCACGCCATGACCCCGCGCGACCTGATCCGCCTGGGCAGCGACACCGAATCGCTGGTGCTGGCGCGCGCAGTACGCCGCCACGTCGAACACCGCATCGTGCTCAATGGACATCGCACGGTGGTGTTTCGTTGAGGCGGGGAGTCGGGATTCGGGATTGGGGATTCGCGAAAGCGGCTTGACCGATTGCGTTTCAGCCATGGCGCTACCGCTCTTGCCAATCCCGAATCCCGAATCCCCAATCCCGAATCACGGCTCGAAGCGATACCCCGCGCCATAGACCGAGCGGACCCAGTCCTCGCCGCCGGCGTCGGCGAGCTTGCGGCGTAGATTCTTGACGTGGCTGTCGACAGTGCGGTCGGTGACGATGCGGTGGTCGGCGTAGAGCCGGCCCATCAGTTGCTCGCGCGAGTACACCCGCCCCGGGGCGGCGGCGAGGGTGCGCAGCAGGCGGAACTCGACCTGGGTCAGGTCCAGGGCGCGGCCGTCCACGCTGGCGCGACAGGCATCCTCGTCGATATGCAGGCCCGGTGCCGGTGCGCCGTGGGGGTCGTGGCGATGACGGCGCAACACTGCCTGGACACGCGCCACCACTTCGCGCGGGCTGAACGGCTTGCAGATGTAGTCGTCCGCGCCGATCTCCAGGCCCAGCAGGCGGTCGATTTCCTCCACGCGTGCGGTGACCATGATGACCGGCACCGCGCTTTCCTTGCGCAGGTCGCGGCAGATGTCCAGGCCGCCACGGTTGGGCAGCATCAGGTCCAGCAACACCAGGTCCGGCTGCTGCGCGCGGAATGCGCCCAACGCTTGCGCGCCATCGGCGATCCAGTCGTGCGAATAGCCGGCCGCGTGCAGGTACTCGCCCAACACCGCGGCCAGGCGCGGTTCGTCCTCGACGATCAGCACATGCCCGATCGGGGACGCGCTGCTCATGCGGCCAGCGCCGGCAAGCGCAGCACCATGCGCAGCCCGCCCAGTGCGGAAGCCTCGGCGTGGATCGAGCCGCCGTGTGCCTCGGCGATGTTGCGGCAGATCGCCAGGCCCAGGCCGCTGCCGCCGCTGGCACGATTGCGCGAAGCCTCGGTGCGGTAGAAGCGTTCGAACAACCGCGCGCGCTTGTCTGCATCCACGCCTGGCGCGCTGTCTTCGACCACCAGCTCCAGCACCGCGCCGCGGCGCACGCAGCGCACCTGCACCGTGCCACCGGCGTCGGTGTAGCGCAGCGTGTTTTCCAGCAGGTTGCCCAGCAGTTGCTGCAGACGGCGCTCGTCGCCGTCCAGCTGCAGCGGGCCGGCATCGATCTGCGCCTGCACCTGCAGCTGCGCGGCGGCAAAGCGCGCGCGCAAGCCGTCCAGCACGGTTGCCAGGATGACCGCCAGATCGACGGGAGCGCGCCGATACGCCAGCGCACCGACATCGGTCAGCGACACGTCGTACAGGTCCTCGATCAGCTTGCCCAACTGGCCGACCTGCTGGTGCAGCGACCCCAGCGAGGTGGGTGTCATCGGCCGGATGCCGTCCTGCAGTGCTTCTAGTTCGGCGCGCAGGACCGCCAGCGGCGTGCGCAGCTCGTGCGAGATGTCGGCCATGAAGTCGCGCCGCGCGCGTTCGTTGTGCTCCAACGCTTGCGCCAGCAGGTTGAAATCGCGCGCCAGCTGGCCCAGTTCGTCGCGCGCCGCGGCGTCGATGCGGGTGGCGTAGTCGCCCGCAGCGAGCAGGTGGGTGGCCTGGGTCAGGCCACGCAGGCGCCGCAGCAAGGTGCGCGACAACAGCCAGCCGAGCAGCGCGGCGACCAGCAAGCAGGCGCCGCCGATCGCCCACCACGCGCGTTGCTGGGCGGCGTAGAAGCGCGCATCCGCCGCTGCCAGCGCCTTCTGGAACGGCAGCATCGCCATCCAGCCGACGGTGCGGCTGCCAACCACCACCGGGCGCAGGATGTCGTGGCGGCCGACATCCGGATTGCCGATCACCGGCGTGTAGTCCTGGTCGAGCAGCGCGAAGCGAAACACCGCGCCGGTCTGGTCGGAAATCGGCGGTGCCTCGCGCGGCGGGCCGGGGCCACGCTCCGGGCGCATCAGGACGAACCAGGCATCGGGATTGTCGCGCACGAACTCCCAGCTGCCGTGCCGCGCGTATTCGGCCCTGACCCGCGGCAAGGTCTCTTGCATGCGCTCCACGCCCTGTTCGTTGAGGTAGTCCAGGAACTGGCGTTTGACGAAGGCCTGCACCGCGATGCCGTTGATCAGCAGCACTGCCACGCACGCGGCGAGGATGGCGAGAAACAGCTTGGCGGTGATACCCAGTTTCATCGAAGAGGTGATGCGAAGCGCGGTAACCGCAGCTGCTGCGTATTAGCCGGGTCGGGCCAGGGGAAATCAAGCGAATCGACGCCGCGGCCGGCAATCTCCAAATTTGCTGCACATTCGCGCCGTAGCGTGGCCACATTCGGATAAACCGTGAGTTCGTCCCATGTTGCCCGTCGCTACCCATCGTTTTCGCACTGCGTCCGTGCGCTTGCTGCTGCTCGCCGCCGCGACCACGCTCATGGCCGCGTGTTCTTCCAGGCAGCCGCCGCAGATGCCGCAGACGCAGGTCGGCGTGCAGACCTTGAAGGTGCAGCGGCTGGCCGTGGACCAGACCTTGTCCGGTCGCACCGTGGCCTACGTCACCTCGGACGTGCGCCCGCAGGTCGGCGGCATTTTGCGCAAGCGGCTGTTCACCGAAGGCCAGGACGTCCAGGCCGGGCAGGTGCTGTATGAAATCGATCCGGCCAGTTACCAGGCCGCGTACGACACGGCCAAGGGCGATCTGGCGCAAGCCGAGGCGGCGGTGTTGTCGGCCAGGCCCAAGGCGCAGCGCTACCAGACCCTGGTCGGGCTGGATGCGGTCAGCAAGCAGGACGGCGACGATGCGTTGGCCACGCTGCGCTCGAACCAGGCGGCGGTGGTCGCGGCCAAGGCGTCGTTGCAGACCGCGCGCATCAATCTCGACTACACCCGCATCACCGCGCCGGTGTCCGGCCGCATCGGCACCTCCAGCTACACGCCGGGCGCGCTGGTCAGTGCCGGCCAGAGCGAGGTGCTGGCCACCATCAACCAACTCGACCCGATCTATGTGGACGTGACCCAGTCCAGCGCCCAGCTGCTGCAGTTGCGCCGCCAGCTCGACGCCGGCCAGCTCAAGGCAGTGGATGGCAAGGCCGAGGTGACGCTGCAACTGGAGGACGGCAGCACCTACGCACATAGCGGCACGTTGGAGGTGGTGGATGCCGCGGTCGATACCGCCACCGGCACGGTGAAGCTGCGCGCGGTGGTGCCCAATCCCGAGCGCGTGTTGCTGCCGGGCATGTATGTCACCGCGAAGCTCTCGATGGCGGTGGACGAGCAGGCCATCCTGGTGCCGCAGCAGGCGATCAGCCGCAACAGCAAGGGCCAGGCGGTGGCGATGGTGGTCGGCAGCGACAACAAGGTCGCGCAGCGGGTGCTGACCACCGACGATGCGATCGGCGACAAGTGGGTGGTGCGCCAGGGATTGAAGGCTGGCGACAAGGTCATCGTGCAGGGCCTGCAGAAGGCGTCGGTCGGCGCCGAGGTCAGGGCCGTGGAAGTGAGCCAGACCGCTGCGGCCGACTCGGCCGCCAACGCGTCGCCATCCACGCAGGGCACCGCCGCGGCGGCGCCCAAGGCCGACTGAGGAACCGCCATGGCCCGCTTCTTCATCGACCGTCCCATCTTCGCCTGGGTCATCGCCATCGTGATCACCCTGGCCGGCGCGCTCTCGATCCTGTCATTGCCGCTGGAGCAGTATCCCAACATCGCCCCGCCGACGATCAACGTCAGCGCCACCTACACCGGTGCCTCGGCGCAGACCGTGCAAAACTCGGTCACGCAGCTCCTCGAGCAGCAGATGACCGGGTTGGACCACCTGCTGTACATGTCTTCCAGCAGCAGTTCCGCCGGCACCGCCTCGATCACCCTGACCTTCGATTCCGGCACCGACCCGGACACCGCCCAGGTGCAGGTGCAGAACAAGGTGTCGCAAGGCGAGGCGATGCTGCCGGAGGCGGTGCAGAGCAATGGCGTGACCGTCACCAAGTCCACCGGCAGCAGCATGTTCATGGTGCTGGCCTTCACCTCCGAAGACGGCAGCATGGACAGCACCGACATCGGCGACTACATGGTGTCCACGCTGCAGGACCCGATCAGCCGGCTCAACGGTGTCGGCGGGGTCAACGTGTTCGGCTCCGAATACTCGATGCGGGTGTGGCTGGATCCGGACAAGCTGCGCACCTATGCGCTGATGCCCGCGGACGTGAGCAACGCGATTTCGGCGCAGAACGCCGACGTCTCCTCCGGCGCGCTGGGCGCGTTGCCGGCGGTGCAGGGTCAGCAGCTCAACGCCACGGTCACCTCGCGCAGCAAGCTCAAGACCCCGGCGCAATTCGAAGCGATCGTGCTGAAGTCGCAGCCCGACGGCGCCACCGTGTATCTGCGCGACGTGGCGCGAGTGGAGCTGGGTTCCAAGTCGTATGCATCCAGTTCCAAGTACAACGGCAAGTCAGCCTCGGGCATGGGACTGGAGCTGGCGACCGGCGCCAATGCGCTGAACGCGGCCAAGGCGGTGGAAGACAAGCTGGAACAGCTCAAGCCGTACTTCCCCACCGGGCTGAAGTACGAGATCGCCTACGACACCACGCCGTTCGTGCGCATTTCCATCGAGGAAGTGGTCAAGACCCTGCTCGAGGCGATCGCGCTGGTGGTGCTGGTGATGTACCTGTTCCTGCAGAACTGGCGCGCCACGCTGGTGCCGGTGATCGCGGTGCCGGTGGTGCTGCTGGGCACCTTCGGCGTGCTCGCCTTGCTCGGCTATTCGATCAATACGCTGACCATGTTCGCGATGGTGCTGGCGATCGGCCTGCTGGTCGATGACGCCATCGTGGTGGTGGAGAATGTCGAGCGCCTGATGAGCGAGGAAGGCATGTCGCCGCGGCAGGCCACCTACACCTCGATGGGGCAGATCTCCGGCGCGCTGGTGGGCATCGCCCTGGTGCTGACCGCGGTGTTCCTGCCGATGGCGTTCTTCGGCGGCGCCACTGGCGAGATCTACCGCCAGTTCTCGGTGACCATCGCCGCGGCGATGCTGCTGTCGCTGCTGGTGGCGCTGACCCTGAGCCCGGCATTGTGCGCCAGCCTGCTCAAGCCGATCGCGCGCGGCGGACACGTCTCGCGCCAGGGCATGCTCGGGCGCTTCTTCGGCTGGTTCAACGCCCGCTTCGACCGCAGCGCCGAGGGTTACGGCCGCGGCGTGGGCACGTTGATCGGCCATCGCAAACTCGGCGGGCTGGTCTACCTGGCGCTGCTGGTGGTGATGGCGCTGTTGTTCTGGCGCCTGCCCAGTTCGTTCCTGCCCGACGAAGACCAGGGCATGCTGATGGTGATGTTCACCACACCAGCCGGTGCGACGCAGCAGCGCACGCAGCAGTCGATCGATCGGGCCACCGACTTCATCCTCAAGCAACCGGAAGTGGCGGGGATGATGACCATCTCCGGCTTCAGCTTTGCCGGCAGCAGCCAGAACTCGGGCATGGGTTTCATCAAGCTCAAGGATTGGGCGCAGCGCGATGCGCCTGCGCAGGAGATCGCCAACCGCATCACCGGCGCGATGATGGGCGCGCTGCCCGATGCGCAGGTGTTCGCACTGTCGCCGCCGGCGATCAACGGCCTGGGTACCAGTTCCGGTTTCACCCTGCAGTTGCAGGACGTGGCCGGCAAGGGCCACGACGCGCTGATCACTGCCAGGCAGCAACTGCTGCAACTGGCCAACGCCGACAAGGACCTGACCGCCGTGCGCTTCAACGGCCTGGAGGATGCGCCCACCTACCGCGTGCAGATCGACGACGCCAAGGCTGGCGCGCTCGGCCTGGATGCGGCGGACATCAACACCACGCTGGCTACGGTGATGGGCGGCAGCTACGTCAACGATTTCCTCAACAACAACCGGGTCAAGCGCGTCTACGTGCAGGGCGAGCCGAGCGCGCGCATGCTGCCTGCCGACATCGGCCGCTGGTACGTGCGCAACAGCAGTTCGGAGATGGTGCCGTTCTCGGCGTTCTCCAGCAGCGCGTGGGCGTATGCGCCGCAGGTGCTGAGCCGCTTCAACGGCGTAGAGTCGATGGAGATCACCGGCAGCGCTGCCAGTGGCATCAGTTCCGGCGAAGCGATGAACGGCATCGCCGTGCTGGTGGGCAAGATCGGCAAGGACGTGGGTTACGCCTGGTCGGGCATGTCCTACCAGGAGCAGGCTGCCGGCGCGCAGACCTGGATGCTGTACGCGGTGTCGCTGGTGTTCGTGTTCCTGTGCCTGGCCGCGCTGTACGAGAGCTGGTCGATCCCGATCTCGGTGATGCTGGCGGTGCCGGTGGGCATCGTCGGCGCACTGCTGGCAACGTGGCTGCGCGGGCTCTCCAACGACATCTATTTCCAGGTCGGCCTGCTGGCGACGATGGGCCTGGCCGCCAAGAACGGCATCCTGATCGTGGAGTTCGCCAAGGAACTGGAAGAAAAGGGCCAGCCGCTGATCGAAGCGACCTTGCATGCCGCGCGCATGCGCTTGCGCCCGATCGTGATGACCTCGCTGGCGTTCCTGCTCGGCGTGCTGCCGATGGTGGTCAGCAGCGGCGCCGGCTCCGGTGGACGCCATTCGCTGGGCACCGGCGTGCTCGGTGGCACCCTGGTCTCTACGCTGCTGGGCATCTTCTTCGTGCCGTTGTTCTACGTGATGGTGCGCAGCGTGTTTCCGGGCAAGGCGTCTGATCACGCGACAGCCGCTGAGACGTCCGAGGTGGCCCCGTGATGCGCTTTAGCTTTGCAAGTGTGGCAGCGGCCTGCGCCATCGCCTTGAGTGGTTGCGTCAGCATGGCACCGCATTACGCGCGCCCGGATGCGCCGGTGCCCGGGGTGATCGGCGACACCGGCAGCACCGGCAACGCAGGCACCGGCATGCCGAATGCAGCCGCTGTGGATTGGCGGCAGGTGGTGACCGATGCGCGTCTGCAGCAGGTGGTCGCGCTGGCGTTGGACAACAACCGCGACCTGCGCGTGGCAGTGCTCAATATCGAGCAGGCACGCGCGCAGTACCGCATCCAACGTGCGAGCCTGTTTCCCGCCGTCGATGCCACCGTCTCGCATACCGCGCAGCGCGCTGCGGCAGCGACCAGTTTCACCGGCGCCCCGCAGATCATCCGCAGCGCCAGCGGTGAGGTGGGCATCAGCAGCTGGGAGCTTGACCTGTTCGGCCGCATCCGCAGCCTCAAGAACCAGGCCCTGGAAACCTATCTTGCCAGCGAGCAAACCCAGCGCAGCACGCGTCTGAGTCTGGTCGCTGAAGTGGCCAACGACTGGTTGACCGTTGCCGCCGATCAGCAGCGCCTGGCGCTCGCGCAGCAGACCCTGGACAGCCAACGCAAGACCTTGCGTCTGACCGAGCTGCAGCACGACAACGGCATCGTCTCCGGTCTGGATCTGGCGCAGATCCAGACCAGCGTGGAAAGCGCGCGCGCTGATGTAGCCAACTACATCACTCAGCTGGCGCAGTCGCGCAATGCCTTGAATCTGGTCGTGGGCACGCCGGTGCCGGCTGCGTTGTTGCCTGCCAGCGATGCGATCGAGACGGGCGTGGCGCTGGCGCCGTTGCCTGCCCAGCTGGAATCGCGGGTGTTGTTGCAGCGCCCTGACGTGCTGTCGGCCGAGCACACGCTCAAGGCCGCCAATGCAGATATCGGCGCGGCACGTGCGGCCTTCTTCCCCACCATCTCGTTGACCGCCAATGCCGGGCGCGGCAGCGATGCGTTATCCAGCCTGTTCGATGGCGACCATACATGGTCGTTCTCGCCCAGCGTGAGCTTGCCGATCTTCCGTGCCGGCGCGTTGAAGACCGAACTGGATGTGGCCACGCTGGAAAAGGACATCACCATTGCGCAGTACGAATTGGCGATCCAGACCGCCTTCAGTGAAGTGGCCGATGCACTGGCCGAACGCACGCAGCTCGAAGAACGCATGCATGCGCAGCAGGCGATGGTGGACGCCGCACAACGCAGCTTCAGCCTGTCGGATGCGCGCTATCGCCATGGCGTGGACAGTTACCTGGTGACGCTGGATGCGCAGCGCACGCTCTACAGCGCGCAACAGACATTGATCAGCTTGCGGCTGACCGAGGCGAGCAATCGGGTGACCTTGTACAAGGTACTCGGCGGTGGCGCCGATGCGCAGAGCGGCGCGTCTGTGGCGGGTGCGGCGCGTTAGCGTATTGCCCGCACGCTCGTAGGAGCGGCGCAGCCGCGACAGACATTGTCGGTCATGCCTGTCGCGGCTGAAGCCGCTCCTACAACAAACATATTCCGATCAAACTGCACCAGCGTCAGCTTAGGCACCTGGTCAAATCGGCGCTGCACCGGGGACGTGCCCGGGACAGCGCCTTGCCCAATCCCTGATCCCGATTCCCTGGCTTTTCAGTAGCCGAATGGCTGATCATCCCGGCCCTCAACGCGCCGCATTCGCATTCATCACCGCGTTGCGATTGGCATCCAGATACTGCGCCGGATCGCGCATGCCGGTGGTGTGGCATTGGCCGGTGGTGTGGCCGCGATTCACGCCACCCGGCAGCTGCGCATTGACCTGCTCCACCGTGCCGTCTTCCGGGTCGTTCAATACCAGGTCCGAGGCAGCGTTGCAGTAGTCGTTGGTGTACCAGTTGGTCTTGGCGAACGAGGTGGTGTAGTAGTTGACCTTGGCGCGTGCATCGGCCGGGATGCCGGCCAGCCAGGCCTTGGCGCCGTCGTAGGTCATGTCGCTATTGGTGCCGCAGCCCACGCCGAACCACGAACCCACCGCGGCCAGCACCCCAGACAGATTGGTGCCTTGATACGGCGTGCCCACCGATTGCATCACTCGCCCACCGGTGGCGTTATCCAGCCCGCTCCAGTAGTAGGTATACAGGTGCAGCGCCGCCATGCCGCCCTGGCTGTGCGCGACCGTGGAGAACGACGACCATTGGCTGGCGAACTGCGCGATTCGCTGCGCGAACTGATCGTTGCTGCGGTTCTGCTTGGCATCCAGGAAGGTCGAGGCGTTGGTGAATTGCGCCTGTGGCCATACGCCGTTGGAGCAATAGCCGTGCACCAGCACCAACTGCGAACCGGCGGCCTGAGGCTGTGCCGTTGTCATCGCAGACGCCAACGCAGTCGGGCGCGGGCCCATGCGCATGCTTTCATCGATTGCCGTGCTGGCGCGCGCGATGCTGGCGCGTCGCAACGCGGGCACCTGCAACGGTAGCGTGGCGGCCTGCACCAGCGGGATGTAATGGTCCGGGTCTTCGATGCGCAGGCTGCGCAGCGTAAACGGCGCACGCGCACCGGCGCGCGCAATCCAGCGTTCGTCCAGGCTTAGCGGGAGCTGGCCTTGTTGCGGCGTCAGCATGCCGCCGATCCAGGCCACCGGGATGTCCTTGCCCTTGGCATCGGTGCCCCAGACCTGGCCGAACACGCGGTAATGCGACGGCGCGTTGCCTCGCGCAGCCACTGGCAGCGCGATCGTCAGCCGCGTGCCGGCTGCAGCGCGTGCGCCCAGGGCATTGCCGAGCAGACGCAGCGACGTATCCACCACCGGCACCACATGCTCGCTGGTCCGCACGAACGGCTGGCCGGCCTGGTCATGCCCGTGCACGACGACCTGGGCAATCCAGGTACCCTCGCTGGTCGGTTGGAATGTGCCGCCGTACACGCCATCGCCAGCGGCGCCATCGTCGTGCTTGCCGTCGTCGGCCATCGGCATGCTGCGCACACCGCCTTGCGGATCGATCACACGCATGCTTGCTTCGTCGATCGTGCCGGCTTGTGCCGTCAGCAGCGTGGCGCCGCGTACATCGTTGCCGCTCAGCAACGCGTTGAGCGTGAGCGACTGGCCAACCTGCTGCTGACGCGTGCGCAGGTACGAAGCAAGCTGCGTGCGCGCATCGCCTTCCATCAGCACGTAGCCACGCTGCGCCACCGGCGAGGACGACTGCAGCGTCAATGACCAGGCGCCGTTGCGCGCCGACTCCACGGCGTAGCGCACGCCGCTGGTGCCGTGCTCGGCGGTGCCCAGCAGCGTGCGCTGCGCTTGCAGCGGCGTCGCCACGGCGGCGGTGCGCGCGCCGGCAAGCTGAGGTGCAGCCACTGCCGCCTCCCAGGCCTGATCGCCGGACAGCACCATGAAGCGCAGGTGCCCGTTTTCCACCGGCAAGCTGCCTTGCCAGCGCGCGGATTGTCCGGCCGGTGCCAGTTCCACCGGCAGCAATGCACTCTTGGACAGGATCGCCGACTCGGCCGGATCTGGCGCACGCATCTGCGCGAACTCTTCCGGTGGGCCAGCCAATTGTTTGGGCTGCAACTCGGCTGCCGCAAGCGGCGCGCAGAGCAATGAGAGGGAGCACAACAGCGACAACGGCGACGGCTTCGGCATGGCAGATCTCTCCGTGAGCATTGCAGAAGCGATGCCATCGCGCACGGCGACGACATCGGATGCAGCGCCCCCTCGCCGCGATTCGTCGACGGTTATACCGCGCTCTTGTGACAGGTCTGCTGTGCGCTGCAACACTCGCGGTGCCGCGCGCAAGTCGTTAGAAATCAGGCAATGCTGATGGTGATCGGGGTCGCGGACGCGGTGTTGTTTAGAGAAACGCGTGCAGCGCAGGAACACGCAATTCTCTCTTCAACCTCTTGCGATTTAGCTGGAGCTGCCAGATGGCCTTGACCCATGACACATACGGCGCATTCAGCTGTTCTCATCCTCGTCGGCCTTGCCACGGATGGATAGCCAGATCAGCAGCGGTGTGACCGTCTCAAGCCCGCGCCGATTGGCACACGGACAGGTTGCTGTCAGGCCTGATCCGCGCGCACGGAACGCATGCGATCTTGCTGCGAAGCACGCGAGCGATAGTGCGCAACCCACTCCACAGACTGGGCGATGCCGCCGAACGGAAACAGGTGCAGGCGGACATCTCCATGGGCTTCTGTCAGGCGGCTGGCGAGGCGATCGACAAAGCGATCCGGTCCCGCGTTGCCGAATAACTTGCCAATGGAAATGCCATAGTTTGAGAGCACCGACGCGCAGGCGCCGACACCGCAGCTTGCCGCATAGCGTGCGAGAACGGCGACACTGGCAGGACCAGGCACGCCCACCCGCACCGGATGCGTCATGCCACGCGCGCGCAACGCTTCCAGCCATGTCACCACGATGTCGGCGTCGAACCCGAACTGCGTCACGATCAGGGGCGCCATGCCACGCTCCTGGATGCTGCGACACTTGCGTTCCAGCACGTCCCATTGTTCTGTCGTGCGCAGGATCGGATGCCCCTCCGGGTGACCCGCCACGGCGATGGTGCGGATGCCTGAGCGTTCAAACACACCCGTCTCGATCAGCGACACGCTGTCGGGAAACGGTCCCTTCGGAGTGGAGGGATCGCCCGCAATCACCAGGCAGCGTGTGACGCCGGCCTCATCGACCAGGCGCGCGATACATGCCTGCAGTTCCCCGAGCGAGCCGATGCGACGCGCGGAAAGATGGGGCACAGGTTCGAAACCAAGGCGACGCACCATCTGTGCTGCGGCCAGCCGCACCGCCTGGTTTTGGCCTGGCAGGTAGGGGATGAACATGGCGCAGCCAGGCAGGATGCGTGGGGCCGCATTGGTCAGCGCGCCGACGTCCTTGGCGCTGACCTCCAGCGAATAGGCCTCGGTCACGGTGCTCGCGAAGTTCGGCGTGTCGGTAGAAATCACGGGTCTTGCCGTCTTGTCATGATGATCGGGTGGCATCGCCACGACGCACTGATCCAGCGGAAAGGAGCCAAAATCCCCATGTGGTCTCCGCTGGACTGGCGAAAGGCTCAGTCTTCCGGCGCGTCATCGCCGTAGAACTTCACACCGAGTTGAATGCGCTTGCGGCCGCTGTCCACACGATGCCGATTGGTGTCGCGCAGGGAATAGACGCAGCCGCAGTATTCCTGTTGATAGAAGTTCTCGCGCTTGCTGATCTGAATCATGCGCGAGGCGCCACCGCCCTTGCGCCAGTTGTACTCCCAATACATCAAGCCGGGATACCTGGACGCGGCGCGAATGCCGCAGTCGTTGATCTGCTGCATGTTTTTCCAGCGCGAGATGCCCAGCGAACTGGTGATCACCGGAAAGCCGTGCTCGTGGGCATACAGCGCGGTGCGTTCGAAGCGCATGTCAAAGCACATGGTGCAACGCACGCCGCGCTCGGGTTCGTTTTCCATCCCGCGCGCCCGCTCGAACCAGTTGTCCCGATCGTAGTCGGCATCGATGAAGGGCACGCCGAATTGTTCGGCAAAACGCACATTCTCATCCTTGCGCAGCTCGTATTCCTTGCGCGGATGAATGTTGGGGTTGTAGAAAAAGATGGTGTAGTCGATGCCGGAGGCCAACATCGCCTCCATGACCTCGCCAGAGCACGGCGCGCAGCACGAATGCAGCAAGACCTTGGTATGGCCATCAGGCAGCGGAAGTGGCATGCGTCGGGCAGTGGAATCCATCAGTGGGGTCCTTGCGTGTAGGCAGTGGCATTGGCGGGCGCGCGCGCCAGTTCGATGAAGGCGCGCAGGTAATCGATCGCGATGTCCGCCTCGCGCGCGCCCAGATAGATCTGCTTGGGGATGCCGCGCGCACCCAGCCGCACCGGCACCACGTCCATCCTGGCCGCATATTCCTCCACCAGCCAGCGCGGCATGGCGGCCACGCCGCGGCCGCTGGCCACCATCTGCATCATGATGTCGGTGGTTTCGATGGCCTTGTGGCGCCGCGGCGTGACGCCGGCCGGCAACAGGAACTGGCTGTAGATATCCAGGCGCTCAAGATCCACCGGGTAGCTGATCAGCACTTCGCGTGTGAGCTGCTGTGGCTTGACGTAGGCCGCCGACGCCAGCGCATGGCGCTTGGCCACGACCAGTACCTGCTCGTAGTCGAACACCGGCTCGAACCTGAGCCCTGGCTTGAACAGCGGGTCGGGCGTGACCAGCAGATCGATCTCGTAGCCGAACAACGCGCCGATGCCGCCGAACTGGAACTTCTGCTTCACATCCACATCCACATCCGGCCACGTGGCCAGATACGGCGCCACCAGCTTGAGCAGCCACTGGTAGCAGGGATGGCATTCCATGCCGATGCGTAGCGCACCGCGCTCGCCCTGGGCAAACTGCCCCAGCCGCTCTTCGGCCAGATCCAGTTGCGGCAGCACCCGGTTCGCCACCGCCAGCAGGTACTGGCCGGCCTGGGTCAGCCGCAGGCTGCGCCCCTCGCGCAACCAGATGTCGGTGCCCAGCTGCTGTTCCAGCTTCTTCATGCTGTGGCTCAGCGCCGACTGGGTCAGATTCAGCACGCCTGCGGCGGCAGTCAGCGAGCCTTGCTGCTCGACCTGCTGGACGATGGTGAGATGGATGCGCTCGAGCATTCAATGATCCGAATTCATGGATTGTTGAAATAACACCATTTTACTTCATCGAATGCGAGCCCTAGCATCGGGACTCGTCGTTCAGCCGCTGCCGTGCGAACGGGTTCGGACCAAGGCGCGGCCGATGGGTCGGGCCGCAAGCGTCCTGGCGCACTGCACGACGTCCCCACTGCGTAAGGTTGCCCAGCATGACTGTCAAACACCCACTCCGCGTCGTTGCGGTCTCCGGCGGGATGCAACGCCCCTCCAAGGCCGTCGCCCTGGCAGAACACCTGCTGGAGTTAATCGCCGATCAGGTGCCGTGCGAGCGCCATTTGGTCGAACTTGGAGCGTTGGCGCCGCACTTCGCGGGCGCGCTCTGGCGTACCCAAGTGCCCGACACGGTGGAGCAGGCGCTCTGCCTGGTGGAGCAGGCCGACGTGCTGGTGGTGGCAACACCGGTCTACCGCGGCTCCTTCACCGGACTGTTCAAGCATTTCTTTGATTTCATCGATCAGGATGCCTTGATCGACACGCCCGTGCTGCTCGCCGCAACCGGGGGCAGCGACCGCCATGCGTTGGTGATCGACCATCAGCTACGCCCGCTTTTCAGTTTCTTCCAGGCACGCACCCTGCCGCTGGGCGTCTACGCAACCGACCGCGACTTTCTGGACTACCGCGTGCACAACGACGCGCTGGCCGAACGGGCCAGGCTGGCGGTGCAGCGGGCATTGCCGTTGATCGAGCTGACCGGGCATGCACGGTCCATCGCCGCGCCGGGCGTGGCTGCGGCCTGATGGCCCAGCTCGTGGTAGCCAGGGAACCGGATCGGTCGGCAAGCGCGCGCTGATCCACTTCCCGGCCTGCATGCCGCCGGCATGACCCGTTACACAGCGCATGCGCGCGTTCCCATCTTAGAAACAAGGCATCGGTTCGCAATGACTCACGCATTGAATTTCACCATCAAGAGCCTGCGCTTCGATGAGGACTACCGTCCCTCGGCCACGACGCGCAACACGACCAATTTCGCCAACCTGGCCAGGGGTCAGCGACGTCAGGAAAACCTGCGTAACACGCTGGCGATGATCGACAACCGCTGCAACGAGCTGGCGCACTGGGATAACCCCGACCGCGACCGTTATGCGGTGGAACTGGACATCATCTCCGTCGAGATGCACATCGGCGAACGCGCGCTGGACGATGCGTTTCCGTTGATCGAGATATTGAAGCCCACCATCGTCGATCGCCACACCGGCGCGCGTATCGACGGCATTGCCGGCAATAATTTCTCTTCCTACGTGCGCGACTACGATTTCAGCGTGCTGCTGCCCGCGCACAACCAGGATGCGTCCGGCTTCAACGTCCCGGACGATTTTGGCGAGCTGCACGGCAAACTGTTCAAGCACTTCGTGCATTCGCCCGCGTACTGCGCGCACTTCCGGAAGCCGCCGGTCATCTGCATCAGCGTCTCCACCAGCAGAACCTATCACCGCACCGGAAACCGGCACCCCATCCTGGGCATCGAATACCGCCAGGACGCGTTTTCGTTGACCGACCAGTATTTCGAAAAGATGGGCCTGCAGGTGCGCTATTTCATGCCGCCCAACAGCGTTGCGCCCTTGGCGTTCTACTTCTTCGGCGACCTGCTCGGCGACTACACCAACCTGGAGCTGATCGGCACCATCGCCACGATGGAAACGTTCCAGAAGATCTACCGGCCAGAGATCTACAACGCCAACGCTGCAGCAGGGCCGACCTATCGGCCGAGCCTGAAGCATCAGGACTATTCGTCCACCCAGATCGTCTACGACCGCCAAGAGCGCAGCCAGCTCGCCGTGACGCAGGGAAAGTTCACCGAAGAGCACTTCATCCGGCCCTACGGCAACCTTCTTGCCCAGTGGGCATCCAGCCACGCTTCCTAATCAACCAGAACCCATCCCATTGCTCATCATGACAAAGCTGCTTCCCACCTCAACCGCCGGTAGCCTGCCCAAGCCGTCCTGGCTTGCCCAGCCCGAAACGCTCTGGTCGCCCTGGAAATTGCAGGGCGCCGAATTGATCGAAGGCAAGCAGGACGCGCTGCGTTTGTCGCTGCAGGAACAGCAGCACGCCGGCATCGATATCGTCAGCGACGGCGAACAGACCCGTCAGCATTTCGTCACCACGTTTATCGAACATCTCAGCGGTGTCGATTTCGAAAAGCGGCAGACGGTCAGGATTCGCGACCGCTACGACGCCAGCGTGCCGACCGTCGTCGGCGCGGTCAGCCGCCCAAAGTCGGTGTTCGTGGACGACGCCAGGTTCCTGCGCCAGCAGACCCGCCAGCCGATCAAGTGGGCGCTGCCTGGCCCGATGACGATGATCGACACCCTCTTCGATGCGCACTACAAAAGCCGCGAAAAACTGGCGTGGGAGTTTGCCAAGATCCTCAATCAGGAAGCCAGGGAACTCGAAGCCGCCGGCGTGGACATCATCCAGTTCGACGAACCGGCCTTCAATGTCTTCTTCGACGAGGTCAACGACTGGGGCGTTGCCACCCTGGAGCGCGCGGTGGAAGGGCTGAAGTGCGAGACCGCCGTCCACATCTGCTATGGCTACGGGATCAAGGCCAATACCGACTGGAAGCAGACGCTGGGCTCGGAGTGGCGCCAGTACGAAGAGTCGTTTCCCAAGCTGCAAACATCCTCGCTCGACATCATTTCGCTGGAATGCCACAACTCGCACGTGCCGATCGATCTGATCGAACTCGTTCGCGGCAAGAAGGTGATGGTCGGTGCCATCGACGTGGCAAGCACCACCATCGAAACACCGCAGGAAGTGGCCGAGACGCTGCGAAAGGCGCTGCGCTTCGTCGATGCCGACAAGCTCTATCCCTCCACCAACTGCGGCATGGCGCCGCTCGCCCGGCACGTGGCGCGCGGCAAACTCGGTGCGCTCAGTGCAGGCGCGCAGATCGTGCGTGACGAGCTGTCGGCTTAGGGCAACTAACAACACTCCTACGCAGCCGTCAGGCGGTCGCGGTCGGTGCTCGGAATTCTCATGTGCCGCTTGTACATTGCGGTTCTGAGCGCGCCGTCCGCGCCCACCTCACGGCCGCTCGCTACGTTTTGTCAGCCGCTTCTAGTCCCATTGCCACAGCAGTGTGCCCCGTGCCGTCGGGCGGGCCCGGGGTGCGCGCAAACGCGGCAGATGCCGATTCGTGGACATCGTCCATATCATCGCCAGCGGCTGCGCACGGGCGTCGCCGGCGCCTGATCGCGCCGGCGCCATGCATGGCGCAACGCGCATGGCCCACGCATCCCATCGCAGGCCGCATGACACCGGCCCCGCTCTCAGCCGCTGCGTGCACCGCCACGGCGTGCATACAAGGCCGTCAGCAACGGCACCAGCAACGAGGTGACGATGACCGCGCTGGCCACCAGCGCCGTCGCGGCCGGCGCGGCAGGTGCGAACTGCGGTGCCATGCCGGCGATCAGCGCCGGAGTGGCCACGGCGGCACCGGCGGTGCTGGAGGCCGCCACCCCGGCCGTGCCGTTGCCGCCGCCGATCCAACGGTCGGCCAGCAGCAGGGGTAGCCCGGTGATCACGATGACTGCCACGCCCAGCAGCACCCCGCTTGCGCCGGTGTGGGCGATGGTGGACAGATCCAGCGTGTTGCCGAGCGCGAAGCCGAAGAAGGGCACCAGCGTCGTGGTCGCCTGCGCGAAGAACTGCCGCAATTGCGCATCGAGGTTGCCGAGCGCAAAGCCCAGCAACAGCGGCAGCACCGCACCGACGAACAGCAGTGGGTCGAAGCTGGCCAGGCCGCTGGCACCCAGGATCAGCATGGAGATCAGCGGGCCCGATTCCAGCGACATCAGCACCACCGCCCCTGCGTCTTCGCTGCTGCCGTATTGCTGCATCAACGCGGCGTACAGCCCGCCGTTGGTCATGTCCATCGCAGCCACCAGCGCCAGGACCGACATCCCGGCCAGCGGCCCGTTCGGCACGCCGCCGATGGGAAGCAGCGGTGCGCACAGGACTGCCACCAGCCAGGCCACGGCGATCTTGGTCAGCACCAAGCTGCCCGAACGGCGCAGCACCCGTCCGGAGGCGCGCAGCTGGATGGTTGCCCCCATGCAGAAGAACCACACCGCCAGGATCGGAACGGTGCCGCTGATCAGCCCGTTGCTGAAAGATCCCAAGGTGCTGCCGGCCTGCGGCCAGAGCGTGTGGCAAACCGCCCCAAGCAACAGGGGGACCAGCATCATCCCGCCGGGAAGTCGCTCCACCGTGGCCTTGATGTGCATCTGCGTTCCAGTGAGCGCGTCACCACGCGCGGGGCTGGCAGCATCGCGCAGGCACCTGCGTGCATGAAGATCCCGGCGCGAACGTGCGCAGCCGCACACGAATGCGCCGGCCATGACCGGCGCTGCCGACCTTGCTCAGTAATTGACCTGCAACTGCAGGCGCAGCAAATCGCCTTCCACCACCGGATACGGCGCGGTGCTGACGTCGGTGCGCTTCATCTTCGAATAGGCGAACACCAGTTCCAGCGCATCCATCGGCTGCCATTCGACACCGGCTTCCACTTCGTCCAGACGCATGCGCGGGGCATTGGTGTCGAACTTGGAGCCGCCGCGGTAGGTCTGCCATTTCAGGTAGGGCAGCAAGGTGCCGTAGGTGAAGTCGTGCTTGAACATGGCCTGCACGTAGCCGCCGCTCAACGAGCGGGTGCGGATGCGGCGTTGGGCCACATCCAGTTCCGGGCCACGGCCCACCGTCCACTCCGCCTGCAGTCCGAACGGCTGCGGGTAGTAGATGATGTGCGCGGCCACGCGCTGGTCGGTATAGCCATTGGGCTCGGTGATGGCCGGGGTAAAGCTGCGGCCGCCGATATTCACTGCCGCCGCAGTCGGCACGAAGCGGCCGGCGTAGGCGTCGGCGCCCACTTCCAGGTACTGGCCGTTGGCGAACTTGAACGGGTAGGTGGCGTGCACCACCGCGTGCATGCTGTCGTTGCGCTCGGCGCGGTTGGCGCCCTGGCCGTTGTACACACCGGCACCGATCACGCCGTAATCGCCGGACCCCTTCAACCCCGACTTGACCAGGTCCTGGAAGCGGCCCTTGGCCACGGTGGGGCTGTAATAGAACACCGCACCGATATCGCGTTCGTCGCGCAGGCCGGAGTTGAGTGCATCGGCACGATCCAGCGAGAGCCGGTTCTGGCTGGACTGCAGATTTTCCCAGCCGTACGGCATTTTCGACTGACCCACACGCACGCGGTATTCGCGCTTCTTGTCGAAGAAGATATCGGCGTAGGCATCGCGCAGCTGCGCAAAGTTGGAGGTGGTGGAGCCGGTGGGCGTGCTGGCGAAATCCGGCTGGAAATACAGCGACACGTGCTCGTTGAGATCGCCGCTCAGCACCAGGCGCGCACGGCGGATGCCCAGGCTCTGGTCGTTGCCGATAAAGCGGTCGCCCGGCGCGCGCAGGTCCTGCGCATCGCCGCCGATGCCCTGGTTGTAGCGGATCTGCGTGTAGCCGCGCAGGCTCAGTTTGTCGTACCACTTCTTGCCGGCGTCGCCGGACTTGGCCGGCGCTGGCGTTGCAGCCGGCGCCGGCGCAGGCGCGGCCTGGGCAACGGCAGTGTCGGCGGGCGTGGCGGCGCCCGGCGCGGGCGGGAGCGGTTGCGCAGGCCTTGCCGGCATTGCCGACGCCGGCAGCTTGCCGTTTTCGTCCACCTGCACGAAGGTGCCCAGCTTGTCGCGCCCTGGCGCCGGCTCGGCGAAGATCTGCTTGGTCTTGCGGTCGACGTACAGCTCCAGCTCGGCGGCCAGCGTGCTGCCGCTGGCGGTCGCGCTGAGGGCGCACAGAACAGTGGCGAAATTGCGTTTTTTCATTGGTCCGGCTCGTGCAAGGGAAACGGGTCGGCGGCTGCGTCGATCCGGTGCTGCCAAGAAGGCGGCTGCACGGCGTGGAAGCGCCTGCCAGGCGCCGGTCGTCCTGACGTAGCGGCAATGGCAGCAGTTATATTTAGATTTGATGTCAGTTTGGTGACACTGGCGGACCTCGCTACCGTGGCCCTTGTGTCACGGTCGTGTCGGGGCGATGGCAGTTATGCGACCAACGTGAGGCGGGCCCAGCTGCGCACGATGGTGTGCAGACGATCGACAGAACTGGATTCGGAAGGTGTGGTCGTGGGCATGGCGGAGATTGCGCACGGGCCGTCCAAGCTTTCGACGTGGCCCATCGCCGATGGCTGCGCGGCGTGCTCTGCTGGACTCGCCAGCGTGGACAGCGTCTGCGCCACCACTGGGTATCGGCAGGCACGTGTCACCGGCGGCGACATCGGCCCGGTCACGCGGCCGTCTGCTGCGCGGGGGGATATGTCGCGCAGCGCCAGGCTGTGCAGGTCTCCAGCGCTGGCAGCGACCCAGTGCCGCATCGGCGCGCTCACCGCGCCACGCGTTGACCAACCGAGACGCGCACGGCGGCTGATCGGCCGTTCAGAGCAGCGCCACACCCGATCGCCTGAACCAGTGCCACTGGTCCAACGCACTGGAGATCATCCCGACACACGCAGCCACGCCGACCAGCCAGCCACCGCCGCTGGTTGCATGCGGTGAAGCGCCACGAAGTTCGCCGGGTTCCAAGGGGCCACGTCGCACTTGCTCAACGCTGCGCGAACCACTGCGTGCCGAACGCTGGGCAGCGCAGTGGTCGCGCCGTGACTCAGCGCGCCGCGAGTGCCGCCGCCACCGCGTCGCGCAACGGCGTGGTGGGGCGGCCGATCAACCGGCCCAGCGTCTGGCTCTCATCGAACAGGGCGCCGTCGCGCGAGGCGGCCGAGCACTGCGCCAGCACCTGCGCAAAGCCGGCCGGCAGGCCGATCTGCACCAGCGCTGCCGCGTAATCGGCTTCCGGCAGGTCGTGATAGGCCACCGGCTTGCCCGACTGCTGCGCTACTTCGGCGGCGTACTCGGCCATCGTGAAAGCGGCATCGCCTGCCAGCTCGTACACCTGGCCGGCCTGTGGGACATCCGATGCCAGCACTGCAGCTGCCGCCGCAGCATAGTCGGCGCGCGTGGCGGCGCTGATTTTGCCGTCGCCCGCACTGCCGATCACCGCGCCGTGGGCGACTTCTGCGGCGATCGAGCCGGTGTAGTTCTCGGTGTACCAGCCATTGCGCAACAACGCGTGCGGCACGCCGCTCTCGCGCAGCAGCGCCTCGGTGGCCACATGCTCGGCGGCCAGCGACAGCGTGCTGGTATCGGCATGCAGGATGCTCGTATACGCCAGCAGCTCCACCCCGGCGCGCTTTGCAGCCTCGATCACGTTGCGGTGTTGCGGCACGCGCTGGCCGACCGCATTGGACGAGACCAGCAACACGCGGCCCACGCCGGCGAAGGCGGTGTCCAGGCTTTGCGGGTTCGCATAGTCGGCCTGACGTACCGCGATGTCGCGTTTTGCGAACTCGGCAAGTGACGCGGTATCCCGGGCCGTTGCTACGATGCGGTTGGCAGGCAGATGGCCAAGCAGCGCTTGGACAACCAGCGCACCCAACTGCCCGCTGGCGCCGGTGACAAGAATCAGGGGGGATGTAGATGTCATGACGGGCTCCGGTAGGTTTGCATAAGAGATTTGGTCTACTATCTAGACCTCATTGGTCGCCCGCATAGTGTCAGCCCCGCCCCGGCCTCCGCAAGGAGGCAGTTTCGCTCCCCCTGGTTACCGTGAGATACCCCACGTGAATGCGATTGCCCTGTTCCCGCTGCCGCCGTCCCTGGAAGGACCCTTCGACGCCACCAAGTGCCCGGTGCGCGATGTACTCGACCAGATCGGCGACAAGTGGACCCTGCTGATCTTGCTGACGCTGATCCCCGGCCCATCCCGCTTCAGTGCCATCCAGCGCGCCGTGCCGGACATCTCCAAGCGCATGCTGACCCAGACGCTGCGCAATCTTGAGCGCAACGGCATGATCACCCGCAAGGTCTACGCCACCAAGCCGCCGAGCGTGGAATACGCGCTCTCCAAGCTGGGAATTTCCCTCCTCGGCCCGGTCTCGCAACTGCTCACGTGGGCGGGCGAAAACCACGGCAGCATCCGCGCCGCGCGTGAGCGATTCGATCGCGCGCAGCAGGCGGCAGTGGCGTTGGATCCCGACGAAGCGATGGCATAGGCGCAGTGCTGCGTCACCGCGATTCAAGCCAATGCGCTGAGGTGGTGCAGCGGCGCTCCCGCGTGCGCATCGGCTGGGCTGTCGGCCGTGACTGCAGAAGGCACTCGTGGTGTCCCTGCTCGCATCTCTCTCATGTGCGGTCTGATGCGTGAGTCAGTCCGCGCTGTGAAGTGCTGTCGGATGGAATGAAGTGTCAGGGCGCCAACCGGCGACGACACAGCGTCAGTGCAGCCCAGCCAACCCCGCCGCCAGCGATGCCACCCCAAATGATGCCATCGGTGAAGCGATAGCCAGTAAGGTGTGCCACACCGGCACCGATGACGAAGCCGGAAAGCGAGAACCAGCCAACCATCCGACGGCCCGCCACGGCCCGATCTTTCGCGGCACGCCTGCGACGAATCTTTTCTCGTGCTTCCAGATCCGGCTGAAGTATGGCCTGCGCGATTGCGTCTGCTTGTGACTTATCCATGCACCGATTCCTGAAGAGCGCCAGCGCTTGAATTACGCTGCCGCCTGCCCGCGAGACGGGCTTGGCTTGAAAGAGTTGTTAGGCCGCATTCTGCGCCGTCACACGCGACCGGAACAGTAGAAACTCCAGGCGGTGATTGCAGTTGGCGCAGTATAGGTCCCGCCCGATGCCGGGGCGCTCAACCTTGCCAACAAGATGCAGCGGGTAATCTGGCAGTGGCCGCTCCGGCAGGCCCCAGTAATCCGGAAAGTACGACCCAAAATCTGCATCACAGAAGTCGCAGAGGACAATCTCTTGGCCCCAAATTTCAAAGGCGTGGTACTCGTGTTTCTCTGCCAATGCACTCGTATAGCTCGCCAGGCACATGCCCGCAGTCGAAGCACGGGGCGACATCAATCTCTTGCAGTTGAAGTGAGCAAATGGGGCAGCTGGTCATACGGCCTGACGCTTGAGGTACGCCGAGCCGCAAAGCGGGTTCGGCTTGAATGAATGGTTACGACGCATCGCCGAACTCGCGCAGATGCGGCACATACGCTGAGAGCACAGACACACAGAGGCACTCGGAGACTATGAGCCACTCTTGCATCGAGTCTAACGATGCGGTGACGTGCAGGAAGTGACCTGCGGTGCGATCCCGCCAGCCGCCGGAAATGACCTTGTAGAGGACGTGGCCTGTAGTGAGCGGGCTTTCCCAGTACTCAAGCATGTCCCCTTCGTCCATCGCCTGGAATGCCCGAACGAAAGGAAAGTGGATCTCAAGGTGGCGGTCGACTCCCGCCGGCGCCGCCACAACAATGCGCAGGCCAGAGCTGGTGCTGATGATCTCGGTAACGTCTGCGCCTTCATGCCATTGGACCTCGGAGCCGACAGGTTCTAGAAACGTCTGCATGCGGCCCACTGCCTCAATGAATTGTTAGACGGCAACACTAACTGCAAGCAGCACGAGTTGCCAGATGAGCAGGAGCACAGTGGGATAGAAGGTCAGCGCGAACCCCAGCGCTCTGGCGCCAGCACCGCCACTGTAGGTCGCAAAAAACGTCAGCCGTCCAAGCAAGAACGCACAAGCGCATGCTGGAACTGCGGCTTGGATGCCGCGGTGCGGGTTCATGAGGGCGGCGACGTAGACCGGCAGCGCAAACGCTAGCTGCTCTGTCGTATTTTGAAGCAAAGATTGCAACGTTTTAGCACGAACGGTCCCATCACTCATCGCGCTGCCGTCAATGTCTGCAGGCGTAACGAAGCGATGTTTGGCCATGCGTGCGATAGCGACAAACATCGCCGTGGCCGGCAACAGCAAGCTGATAACTGCCCGCTCTGGTGTGTCCCAGCGCAAGAACGCTCGTGATAGCAGGAATACAACGAGTAGAGAAGCAAAAAGGCCAGATGCCATACCGAGGACCACGCCTCGCTGCTTTCTGTCTAAATACACCGTGGATCCCTCTGCCGGCGAACGTTCGAGGACACCTTGGCGTAGGTTTCAGGCATTGATGCGCCTCAAGCGGTAGGTCATTTCTTCCGCGATTTCCGGGTCACTGCATTTCGCAAACTCTTCAATGACCGCAATGGACTCGGGTGTATCGATATCAGCGAGCGCATGGCTAAACCATTTCGCGATGACGCCTGGCTCAGAACACGTGTACTCGAACATCTGAAACCCGTTCGCAAGTACCTGTCGAATGTACGTAACGCTGGATGGGCGACGAAGCAACTGGATTTCCCACGTGATCTCTTGATGGAGCTCATGGCCGGGCATCACCAACAGCCTGTTGAAAACCTCAGCCCTCTGCTCCTGATCCGCAATGCTTTGAGCAAGGCAAAAGAGATCGTATGTGGCCTGCCAATCATTGTTGGCGATGGCTGCGGCCATCCCGTGCAGGACTTTTTCTTTGATCGTGGCCGATGGTTGGCTCATGCCGGATGACCTACGCCTAAGCTAAGCGGGCTGCGCGGTCTGGGTGGTGACCGAGCGGGCAGCTTACTCCACGCAGATTTGTATGAGCGCATGGTTAGGATCTACGGCGCTGCGCCGAAGGGACTTGGCTTCTTGTAGCAGCCCAAGAGCGTATGCTCGAACTGAACAATGGACACGGTCTTGTGATCGATCGTCTGGATTCGTGAGGCGGCCAGCGTTACCAGTGATTGTTCTGCACCGACAAGCCGCTCCTTGACTCCGAGGCTGAGCTGAAGCAGAGGAAAGACATGCTTTGAGTCTGCGATCCGGATGAAGTCGTGTAGAGGTGCACCGCTCTCGCATTCGTACACGCTGAACCAGTGAGGGCGAAAGTCGCCAATCTCTCTCAGCTCCGAGCCACACTCGCTGCAGAATTTTGGCATGAAACTAACCCTGAGTTGAGCCACATTGGGGGCAACGCCGGCTTGTACGAAGTGCTAGGCACTTCCGCCGCGCCCCTCGGACCACGCCTGCCAATAAGTGGAGCTTGACTGATCGAGGGACGCAGTTGCCAGTGGTTGGCCGGTGTCGAGCGCGAGCTCCATTGCCCGATAGGCAAGTGTGAGCGTGCCTAGCGTTGTGTATATGGTCAGAGGTGCCTCACTCACGATCGAGAGCAGCTCAGGTGAGCGCTCAGCGATTTCGCCTGGATCTGCAAGCACCGCGCCATCATGATCTTCGAGCTGAAACAGAGTGCAGCCTCTCAGCAGAAGCACAAACCCGACGCCCCCCCGATTTTGAGTAGCACCTCAGTTTGGAGTCCAATTCCCTAACTCGAGGAGATTGGACGTGAAGAAGCGTTTTTCTGAAGAACAGATCATCGGCTTCCTGCGCGAAGCTGATGCCGGTGTGGCGATCAAGGACCTGTGCCGGCGGCATGGCTTCAGCGAGGCTTCCTATTATCTGTGGCGCAGCAAGTTCGGCGGGATGAGCGTGCCCGATGCCAAGCGGCTCAAGGACCTTGAGTCCGAGAACGCGCGGCTGAAGAAGTTGCTGGCCGAGCAGCTGTTCGAGAACGACCTGATCAAGGATGCACTGCGAAAAAAGTGGTGAGCGCACCGGCGCGTCGCATGCTGGTGCGCGAGTGGATCGGGCGTGGTGCCAGCGAGCGTCGTGCGTTGGCAGTGATCGGCATGAGCGCCAGTGCGCTGCGATATTGCCCGAGCGAAGATCGCAACGTCGAACTGCGCGAACGCATCTGTGCGTTGGCGCATCGCCATCGCCGTTATGGTGTGGGGATGATCTATCTCAAATTACGACAGGAAGGACGCATCGTGAACTACAAGCGTGTGGAGCGGTTGTACCGCGAGCAGCAGCTGCAGGTCCGGCGCCGCAAGCGCAAAAAGGTGCTGATAGGAGAGCGTCAGCCGCTGCTGCGGCCATCGCAGGCCAATCAGGTGTGGTCGATGGATTTCGTGTTCGACCGCAGCGCCGAAGGCCGAGTGATCAAGTGTCTGGTGATCGTGGACGATGCAACCCACGAAGCGATCGCCATCGAGGTGGAGCGCGCAATCTCGGGCCATGGCGTGACACGCGTGCTGGATCGGCTGGCGCACAGTCGCGGCTTGCCACAGGTGATCCGCACAGATAACGGCAAGGAGTTTTGCGGCAAAGCGATGGTGGCCTGGGCACATGCGCGTGGCGTGCAGTTACGGCTGATCCAGCCTGGCAAGCCAAACCAGAACGCCTACGTCGAATCGTTCAATGGCCGGCTGCGCGACGAATGCCTCAACGAGCACTGGTTCCCAACCCTGCTGCATGCGCGTACCGAGATCGAACGCTGGCGACGCGAATACAACGAGGAGCGACCCAAGAAGGCCATTGGCGGCATGACGCCATCTGCGTATGCCCAACAGCTGGCCAACACCGATATCATCAACTCCGGACTCTAAACCCGGCCGCTACTCAGAGCGGGGGGACGTCGAAGGCACGGCAAGGAAGATCGATGCAAGGACGTGAAGGGGCTTTTTCCAAATGGTGCGAGTTGCTGATCGTGGTGACGATCGCCTTCGGTCTGCTGATCTGGTCCAGCCTTTCGGCGGTGGCGCGCGATGCCATAGAGCCGGTCTTCTCCGACGCTAGCCTGTGGGGCATGGTGTTCTACGAACTGCTCGTTCTGGCGATCCTGCTGCCAGTGCTGTGGTTCCGCGGATGGAGGCCGCAGTCGCTGGGGCTGCAGTGGCAACTACGCGACTTGGCGGCGGGACTCGGCTTGCTGGCGGTGTGTCTGTTGCTCACCTATCCACTGACGCTGTTGAACTGGAGCTCGGGGAGCAACACGAATCCATTCGATGCGATGGTCGCCGGGCGGCTGTCGATCGCGGCTGTGCTGGCGATCTCGCTGATCAATCCGATCTTCGAGGAAGTATTTGTGTGCGGTTACGTGATCCGCGCGCTGGAGCCGCGCTATGGCCCTGCAGTTGCGGTGAATGTCAGCGTGGCGGTCCGCGCCTCGTATCACCTATATCAGGGTCCGATTGGTGCCATCAATATCTTGATGTTCGGGTTGATCCTGGGCTGGTGGGTGGCCCGACGCGGGCGGCTGTGGCCGGCGATCCTGGCGCATGGCGCGCTGGATTTGCTGGGCTTGATGGCCTACACCTGAGTGGCCTGGCGTAGCCGCGATGCCGCACACTTGCCGCTTAACCGAACACAGGACGAAGCAATGGCACGGCGATATGGATGGAGCGGGATGCTGGTGTGGCTGGCGGCGTTCGGCGCGATGGCGGCCGGCCCGACGCCCGGCGAATACGGCACCAAGCAAGGTTGGGGCAGCCTGCAGGTCAGCGACAAGGGTGGGGCGCGCCACTTCGAGATTCTCGCCGTGGGCGCCAACGGCCACACCTGTTCGCTGGAGGGCACGCTGCAAGGCGACAAGGCGGAAGTGCGCGATGCCAGCGACACGCCTTGCAAGCTCGCGTTCAAGCCGGTGGCCGGTGGCTTCAGCATCGCCGCACTGACGCAAGACAGCTGCCGCGACTACTGCGGCATGCGCGCCAGCTTCGAAGGCGACTATCTGAAGTTGCCTGCCGGCTGCACCTCCGCGGCCAGCAGCCGACGACGTGAGGCGTACCTGCGCGACTATCGCGGCAAGCGCTATGCCGAAGCACTCGCCGGCATGCAGGCGTTCACGGGCGAGTGCGGCGAGTTTTTCAACTGGCTCGATCGCGACCGCTTCGCCAACGACCGCGCGCTCACCCTGCTGCGCCTGAACCGTCCGCAGGAGTGCCTGAAGGCGCTTGATCAGACCATGGCCGGTCGCAGCCGCGACGAGGCCTCGTTCCAGGCGGAGATGGACAAGGACAGCACGATGCTACCGCCAAGCGACTGGGATGCGTACCTGCCCATCGCCAAGTCCACCTGGTTCAATCGCAAGCTCTGCGAGGCGGCCAAGCGTTGAATGGGAGATGGCTTGCCTTGCTGCACGCAGGGAAGCCCTTGCGCGCGGCGTCGCACGGAGCGTCGCTCGTGGTTGATCAACGTGATGTGCAAGAGAGTGGGCGCTTGCAGCCGCGCGCGCTGGTACTCATAACAGTATCGCCACTTCAGCCCGCGAAGGATGGACAATCGAGTTCATCGTTGGATTCTTGCCAATACGCAGTCATGCCGTTCCCGATCGTCCATCGCCGCAATGCTGCGGCTGATCGCACTAGAGCGTCTTGCCTAGCGTGATGACCTGGAGCCCGCTGCAGACAGAACCACCATTCTCGATCTTCGCAACCGGCTGAAACCCGTTACCTTGCCGCGTAACTACTGCCGAGCGTCAGCGCGGATCTGTCCCGAAAGCGCCGGCATCTGCGGTGCTGTTTGATCTTGGATGTGGCGCCGGAACTGCACGAAGTTGAAAGCCCGTGCACGCATGGAGTACGGGATTTTAGGCGGTACGCAATTGCGGAGCGTTGCAGAAGTACGCCATCGCGCGCTGCGAGGATGCCGGCCGAAGCCTCGTCGTGATTGCCGCAGACAAGAAAAGCGGCGCCAGACCGACGCCGCTCCGTTGCAGCGGTACAACCGTTCGCTCAATTCTTCCGGTAAATCACCCCAAGCTTGTCGATGGCATCGCCGGCGCGGCCGGTGAAGCCGGCGATATGCCAGCCGGTGGGAGCAGTGAGGGTGTAGCGCTCGCTGGTCGGGGTGCCGGCGGCGATGCTGCGGCCCTGGTTGGTGGTCAGGCTGAGCGAGAACAGCCGGGTGCGGCCGTTGTACTGACCGAGCGTGACGGTGGCCGCGGTCAGCGTTTCGCCGCTGCGCAGGGCCAGGGTGGTGGCGGTGCCGCCGCTGCCGCCGTGAGCGAGCGTGGCGCCGTTGTCCAGGCTGGCGGCCACTGCATCCAGGCGTTCGGCACCGCGCAGGGTGACACTGCGCAGCTGGCGCTGGTGCGCGCCGCCGGCCACGTCGTTGAACGGTACGCCATGCGGTCCGCCGAAGCTGTCGCTGGTGCGCACGTCGGTGCCCACCGCCCAGCCGAACTGCGTGTACAGCGGATAATGATCCGACAGCGGCTTGCCGGCGCTGTCGTAGAAGTTGCCTGGGTCGAGCTGGTAGCGATTGGCTGCCAGGGTCAGCTGCGGCGCTGCGCGGTACAGGATCTTGTCCACCACCTCGCAGGTATTGGTCGGCGGCGTGCCGCACAGCAGTGGCGCGGCGCCGGCGGCCGGGGCGGTGCCCTTGATCAGTTCCACCCACGGATCGATCAGGTTGTTGCTGGCGATCAGCTCGCGGATGTTGTCTTCGCTGCGGGTGTAGCGGGTGTTGGAGTCCATCATCACCAACACCGCGTTGCCGGCCGACCAGGTGCCGATGAATTGCGACAACTGGCTGATGTTGGCGCGGCGGGCGGCCAGGTCGGCAGTTTCGGTACCGGCATTTGGATGGGCGTTGTAGACGTCCAGCAGCACGCCGTTGTCCAGCCGCAGCTGCATATAGCTGAAGCCCTTCGGCGTGAGGCAGTCGGTGCCGTTGCACTTGTCCCATGTGACCCGGGTGAAGTCGTTGAAGGGATAGTTGCTCAGCGTGTTGAGGCCATCGCCGATGGCGGCGCCGCCACTGGTGGGCGTGCGGTAGGGATGGTTGTCGCCGGCATAGAGCGCCGCGTGGTAGTTGAAGTCTTCCTGCACGTGAACCAGCGCATACGGCGCCAGTTTCGGTGCCAGCAGCGGCGTATTGGTGGCGGGGTTGCTGCTGGAGATGCCCTCCGGCAGGCCAGCGACGTTGTAGGTGAGCACGTCGAGGACGCCGACGCTGGATTGGGCGTGGGCGACACCGGCGCAGGCCAGGGTCACACCGATTCCGACGCTGAGCAGAGAACGCAGATGCTGAAGCATGATGACCTCGTGCGGTTGGGTAACAGCGGATGGACGCGACGCGTTGGGCCCAGCGCGCCGCGTGGAGGGGATCAGTGGTCCATGGCGAGCGGGTCGAGTGCGGCCTGGACGATGCTGGCGAACTGCGGCAATGGGCAGTCGTACGCCGGCGTAGCAGTGCTGCAGCCGGGAATGAAGATGGCCGCGCTCGGCGGCGGTGCCTGCAGCGTCAATGGCACGCGTTCGCGCAGCTGCGTCAGGCTCTGCGCGGTGTAGCGCAGGCGGATGACGCGCTCACCGTCGGCACGCCGCCAGCGCTCGAACACCAGCGCGCCACCGGGCACGGTTTGGTCCGGTTGGTAACCGGGCAACTGCCAGTGCAGATCGAACATGCCGGCCAGCAGGGTCAGGGTGCCGTCGTGGCCGGACACCACCACCAGACGCGCATCGCCGCCGATGGCGTCGGCCGCGGCGTGTGCATCGCTACCTTGCTGCAGCGTCGCCAGCAGGCGTGCGGCTAATGGCGTGCTGGCCAGACGCGCGACGGTCGGCGCACGCAGACGCAGCGCGAACTCGGCCTGATGCGGGGCGAACACGCGCAGCAGCGTTGCTTCGTCCAGGCCTTGCCAACCGAGTGCAGCGAAGTCCTGTCCATCGGCCCAGCCCATCAGCAGGCTTTCGGTGATGCCTGAAGCGGCGGCAGCCGGGCCATCGATACCGGGAATCGACGGTCCGGCATCGTCCAGCCCGGCCGGTACCGTGGTCAGGCGCAGCTTGCCGGGCGCGGCCTGGGCGGGGCAGGGGCGTTGCGCGCATTGCAGTAGCAGCTGTTCGAGCGTGTCGATCGCATCGGCCTGTGCGGCGTTCCAGGCGTGGGCGTCGCCGCCGATGCGGCCGGCGATGGCGGCCTGCATGCGCGCACGCGCTTCGGGCTGACGCAGCGCAGCGGTGCCATCGAACAGCACATCGGAAGTGCCGGTCGGCACGTGATGGACGGGGTTGGCGCAGCCGGGCGTCAACGTGCTGGCCAGCGCTTGCGCCGAGGCAATGGTGCGTTGGGTGCGGTTTGCCCAGTAATAAGCCTGGCTGCAGCCGTCGCCGATCAACAGACCAAGCGCGGTGTAGCGGGCGTGGTAGTAGTCGCCGAACAGGCGCTCCAGATGCGCACCGTTGGCGGTGAGGTGACCGGCCGGCACGGCAAAATGCGGCCATGGATGCAGCGAATAGCGGCCCAGCTGTTCGGGGCTGGACATCGCCGCACGCACGCCATGGCGTTTGAGGATCACCACCTTTTCCAGCGTGTCGGGCGCCGCATCGGTGGCGTGTGCAGGGCAGAGCGGTACGAGCGCGAGTCCGAGCAGGGCGGTGGCGCGGCGGCAAAAACGCAGAAGCATCGGCAAATCCAGTGCGAATGAAACGGTGGGGCGAAAAGAACGGCGCAGCACAGTGACGGCCGCGCGCGAGGGCGACGACCGTCAGCCGCGCATGCAGGCGCGCTTAGAACCGCGCGCGCAGACCCAGCGACCAGGTCCGGCCGTAGTCGGTGTAGCCGCCGAACAGGTGATCGCCGACGTATTGCCGCTGCACCTGACCGGTGAGATTGATGGCGTTGACGAACACCGACAGGGTGTCGTTGACCTTCCAGGCCACGTTCGCGTCCAGGCTGCCGAAGGCATCGCTGTTGAGCGTGGCGACATTGGCCGTGCCCACCGCGTTGACGATGTTGTCGCTCCAGCTGTAGCTGGCGCGCGCCATCAGCGGGCCCTTCTCGTAGAACAGCACGGCGTTGTAGGTGTTCCTGGCCACGCCTTCCAGGCTGTCGGTGAAGCGGCGCGTGCCGTCGCGGTAGGTCGCCTGGCTGTCGGTGAAGGTGTAGTTGAGCTGCATGCCCAGGCCGTCCAGCGGCGCCGGCAGGCCGGTGAACACCTGCTGGTAGGCCAGCTCCACGCCCTTGACGCTGGCCTGGCTGCCGTTGGTCTTGGACGAGAGCAGATAGGTCTGGCCCTGGTAGTCCAGGTAGGACAGCTGGGTCTGGATGAAGCTGGAGATGTCCTTGTAGAACACACCGCCAGTCAGCGCCGAGGTGCCGTCGATGTACCACTCGAAGGTCAGGTCGTACTGCCAGGCCTCGAACGGCCGTAGCGCCGGGTTGCCGCCGCTGGCGGTCAGCACTTCGCCACTGGAGTTGAAGGTCAGCTTGGACGAGAGGTCGGTGAGATCCGGGCGAGTGATCACCTTGGCCGCGGAGGTCCGCAGCACCATGTCCTCGCGCACGTCCCAGGCGGCGTTGAACGAGGGCAACGCGTTGGTATAGCTGCGCTCGAAATGCACCGGCTGGGCGGCACCGTCGAGATCGGCATGGCCATCGGTGGTCTGCTCGGTGCGCACCAAGCGCACGCCCAGGTTGCCGCGCAGATCGCGCCCGGCCAGCGCGCCGCCGAAGTCGGTCATCGCATATGCCGAGCCGATCTTCTCGCGCACCTCGTAGGAATTCTGCAGGTCGGCACTATTGGGCGTGCCGCTGAGGTCGGTGGCGGTGGGCCAGTCGCCCCAGAACGGCGCCTCGATCGGCGCCAGCCACTGCCGCGGCAGTGTGCCCTTGCCGTCGACCAGCATGTCGCTCACCGGCAGCGCGGTGAAATAGCTGCCCGGAAAACGTACGCCGGCGATGCGGTTGAGCAGCAGGTCGGCACGGTCGTAAGTGCGCGAGCGCTCGCGGTACTTGGCGCCGAACTTGATGTCGCGCAGCCAGCCATCGCCGAGCGTGCGCTTGGCGTCCAGCTGCAGTGCGTCTTCCTTGTCGCGCGCATCGATCTCGCGCCATTCCAGCCGGCGCCCGCTGACGCTGGCCGGGTTGGTCGGATCGAAGCCATTGGTGAAGCTCCAGTTGGGCACGTTGTCGTCGTCGGCCTGCGGCATCTCCACGCGCATCGACAGGTTGCTGGCGCTGCGCAGGCGCGTGCGGCGGATCGGGTCGGAGTCGTAGCTGTGTGCCTGCGAATGGAATGCCACCGCACCGAGTGTCCACAGATCGCCATTCCAGGTGCTGGACAGGCGCGCGCTGCGGTTGTCGTCGGTGATGCCGGAGGTTTCGCGCGACACCTGCACCTGGCCATTGCGATAGTCGAAGCCGGTCACGCCGCCGTGGTCCACTTGCAGGTTGCTCATCTTGGCAACGCCGTCGAAGCCCACGCCCAGGCTGTATTCGTCGTAGTGCACCGTCTGCTTGGCATACAGCAGGTCCAGATTGGTTTCCCAGGCGGCGCTGGGGCGCCATTGCAGCGAGGCGGCCACGCCGGTGCGCTCGCGCTGTTCCAGTTCCAGCGTCGGGCGCAGGCCGGTGGGCAGGTAGGACGCACCCGGCGCACCCGGCACGCCGTTGGGGTAGTAATCCCAGCTCACTTCGTTGACGCGGTCCTGGCGCAGGCTGCGCTGGGCATACGCACCGGACACCAGCATGCCGAAGGTGCCCTCGGTATTGACCCAGTTGAACAGGCCGGACACGCGCGGGTCGTTGGCATGCGTGCGTTGCGCCTGGCTGGATTCCAGCGAGGTGTTGAGCAAGGTCTTGCCCAATTCCAGCGGGCGGAAGGTGCGCACATTGACGATGCCGCCGATGGCGCCTTCATCCAGATCGGCGGTGGGGCTCTTGATCACGTCCAGGCCGGAGACCAGTTCCGCCGGCAAGGTGTCGTAGCGAAACTGGCGGCCGGTCTGGCCGGAAGTGCGCACGTTCTCGTTGACCGCCATGGTCTGGCCGTTGAGCGTGGTCACCTGGAAGTTGGGGCCCAGGCCGCGCACGCGCACGTAGACACCTTCGCCGCGGTCGCGCACGATCGACACACCGGGCACGCGCTGCAAGGCTTCGGCCACGTTCTGCGCCGGCAGCTTGCCGATGTCTTCGGCGGCGATCACGTCCACCACGCTGTCGGCATAGCGCTTCTCGCGCAGCGCGGCACTGAGACTGCCGGCATAGCTGCCCAGCACCTGGATGCTGTCCAGTTCGCGCACCGGTGCGCCGGCGGCGGCCGGGGTGGCGGTGGTGGCTGCGGCAGGCGGCGTTGCCGCGGGCGCATCGCTCACCGTCTCGGCCGGCTCGATGGTCACCGTGGTCGGCGTCAGATAGCGATAGCGCAATCCGGTGCCTTGCAGCAGTTGCTGCAAGGCCTGCTCGGGCGCGGCGCCGGCGGTTGTGCCGCGACTCTGCTGCGTGCCGCCGACGCTGGCCGCATAGACGAACTGCAGGCCGGTCTGGCGCGACAGCGTATTGAGCGCGCGCGCCAGCGGTTGTGCGGGAATGGCGTCGACTGCGACGGGTGGCGTCTGGGCGCCGGCAGCGCCGGCATGCAGGGCGAGGGCAACGGACAGGAACAGGCAGCAGCGCATCATCACTTCCAGGCAGAGGGAGAGGGGCGTCGCACCGATCCACGCGGATCGCTGCGGCGACTACCCCCTCTACGAGGGGCGACGAGCCGAGTCGGGCACCGTTTTTCGATGAATTTTCTGTGACACGTGCAAGGGCGATGGCGTGCGCGTGCCGTGGCTACGCGCAGAGCGGTGGTGCGCGGGAAAAAGCACGTTGCCCCTCCGATCGCCGATCGCGTCGATCGTTGCGTTACGCGGCACCATGCAGCGCAACGCGTGCGCCTAGATCGAATGCGCCGATCCGGATGCCAGCCATTCGCTGCGCAGATGCGTCGGCGCAAACACCCGATGCAAACAGGCATGGCCGTGCGACACCGCGGCGTGCCGGCCAATGGCAAGCACACGTCGGGCAATGCCGTGGTGCCTGCCGTGCGATTTCTGCGCGCACGTCAGCGCCAGCGGGTCGGTCGCGTCGGCCGCGTGCGCTACCGGTCGGTGGTCGCCGGTGGTGCACCGCCGACGATGTGCAGCGCATCGGCGTGTTGTTCGAGCCGCAGACCGGGCTGCCGTGCGAGAAACGCGCGCAGGCCGGCGAGGTCGTCGCTACGCAGATTGCCGGTCAGGCGCATTGCGCCGGCGCGCGCATCGTCGATGTGCAGCTGGATGCGATTGAGGCGATTGAAGTCTTCGGCCACGTTGCGCAACGGTTCGTCGCGGAACACGATGCGCTGCTGCTGCCATGCATGCATGGTGGCGACATCTTCATTGCTCAATGCGACCTGGCCGGCCTCGTCGATGCGCGCGCTTTGTCCTGCGCCAAGATTGGCCAGCATCGGCTGCGCCGGGCGGTCGGCGCGCCAGACATGCACGCGACCGGCAGACACGTCGATGCGTGCCTGCTGCCCATGCAGCGCAATGTCGAACGCGGTGCCGATGTCTTCCACGCGCAGGTCCAGCGCCCGGACCTGCAGCGGGCGCCGGTCCGCTGCGACAGCGAAGCTGGCCTGGCCCTGCAGCAACTGCAGGCGGCGCGACCACGGCGTCATGGTGGCCTGGATGCGCGTGTCCGCATTGAGGAACACCACGCTGCGGTCGGCCAGTTGCACGCGGCGTTGTTCGCCATGCGCCGTCGCATAGGTCGAGGTGCGCGGCCAGGCCCAGCTGCCGAGCACCGTCAGCAGACCGAGCATGGTGGCCAGACCGACATGCCAGTGCGGCCGGCGTGCCGCCGACTGCGAGCGAGCGGTTCCCCTTGCAGCGACGGGATGCCGTGGCGGCAACGGCAGTGCGATCACGTTGCGCGCCATCCCGGTGTCGTGTCGGCGGTCGGCCTGCAGCAGCGCGTCGACATCCAGCGCCATCGCATCCAACGCCTCACCGAGCGCACCGGCCACCTGCGTCACTGCCAGGTATTCGCGCACATGCGCCGGCGAGGCGGTCAGCCAATCCATGAAACGCGCCTGCTGGTCGGCATCCAGCGGCTGCATGCGTTGCAGCGCATGCCAGTGCGCCGCTTCCTCGGTCAGGCGGCGCGCCGCCAGCGACGCGACGCTCACCACCATTGCGCTCCCTCGTCGGCCAAGGCCTGTCGACAGGCCGACAGGCCACGCACCACGTATTTCTTGACCATGTGCGAAGACACACCCAGGCGTTCGGCGATCTGTTTGTAGCTGAGGCCATCGCGATACTGCATCACCAGCACCGCGCGCACGCGTTCGGGCAGCCCGGCCAGCACGGTCTGCAGGCGTTGCTGGCGCTGTTGCCGCTGGGCGCTGTCTTCGACATCGTCACCGGCCACCAGCCGTTGCGCGAACTGTTCCATGTCCTCGATACGCAGCGGCGCCTGCTTGCGCCGCACCGCCTGCTCGCGCGCCAGATTGACCGCCACCGTGTACAGATACGCTTCCGGGTTGGCGATGGCCTGGCCCGGCTGCTGATGCGCACGCAGCAGGCGCAGATAGGTTTCCTGGACCAGGTCTTCGGCGTCCTCGTTCGCCCCGCGGCGCACGAAGAAGCCGCGCAGCACCGGGCCATGCTCGGTGAACAGACGTGCCCAGGCGCGCTTTGGATGTGCCGACACCCCGACCTCCGGCCGATTGCAGGGGCGCAGGCTAGCGGCGTCGTATGACGTGGCGGTGACGCGTTGGCTGCCGATGACGTGGCGGCGGGGCACGCACGGCCGGCCCCAGGCCCGTGCCTGCCCATGCAGCCGCCGCGACCCGAGACCGCCGCGTCCTGGGGCCGCGCCCTGCCGGCGACAGGCTGGGCGTACCTGAGGCGGACCCGGCTGCCGGCGCACCCTCGCTACCTGCCTGGGCTGCTCCGCGCTGTCGGGCACGGTGATCGGGGGTCTGAATGATTACCGGCGGCGTGTTCCGCGTCGGTGCCAATGCGGGATACTGCGTGTCCACGCAGGCGAGATGGGCTTGGATGTCCGAGCTGCCGATCACCGAGTTGTTGCAGGCCTGGCAGCGCGACGAACCCGGCGCGGGCGACGCCTTGGCGCGTCAGGTCTATGACGTGCTGCGCGCCACCGCCATGCGCGAGCTGCGTCGCGACGGGCGCGCTGGCTTGCAGGCGACCGAGCTGGTGCACGAGGCGTGGATGCGGCTGGAACAGGGCCAGCAGGGTTTTCGTTCGCGGGCGCACTTCTATTCGGTGGCTGCGCTGCAGATGCGCCACCTGTTGGTGGACCTGGCGCGCCAGCAGGCCAGCGCCAAGCGGTTGGGGCAGGCGGTGACGCTGACCCTCAGCCTGTCCGACGGCGCCGCACGGCCGGAGGCATTGATGCTGGTGGCCGATGCCTTCGACAAGCTGGCCCAGGTGGACGAGCGCAAGGCCCGTGCATTCGCATTGACCGAGCTGGTGGGCTTCAGCGTGGCCGAGGCCGCCGAACAGCTGGAGGTGTCGGTGCCGACGCTGGAGCGCGATCTGCGCTTTGCCAGGGTGTGGCTGGCGGCGCAGCTGTGAACCTGGCCGCCACCGCGTGGCAACGTCTGGAAGCCTTGTTTCATCAGGCCTGCCAGTTGCCTGCCGCCGAGCGCGAGGCATTTGCGCGCGCGCAGGCCGGCGACGACGCCAGCGTGCGCGACCAATTGCTGGCGATGCTGGCAGTGGAATCGCAGGCCACCTTGCGCGTGCGGGCGCCGTTGAAACAGGCCGCCGCCGCATTGCGTGCGCCGTTACCGGAACTGCCCGCCGGCACGCGCTTCGGTGCCTGGGCGATCGATCGCCTGATCGGCGCCGGCGGCATGGGCCAGGTATATCTGGGCCACCGTGCCGATGGCGCGTACGAGCGCGAGGTGGCGATCAAGCTGGTGGCCGCCGATGCGCTGGATGCGCAGGGCCGTGCACTGTTCGAATTCGAGTGCCGGCTGCTGGCGCAGATGGTGCACCCGGCGATCGCGCAGATCCACGACGTGGGCACCGATGCCCACGGCCAGCCGTACCTGGTGATGGAATACCTGCGCGGCGAGCCGATCACCTGGTGGTGCGACCAACACCGCCTGTCGCTGCATGCGCGCGTGTTGCTGATGCTGCGTGTCAGCGAGGCGGTCCAGCACGCGCATCAGAAGGGCGTGATCCATCGCGACCTCAAACCCAGCAACGTACTGGTCAGCGAGATCGACGGGCGGCCGATGCCAGGGGTGATCGACTTCGGCATCGCCATCGATGCGACCAACCCGGGGATGACCTACGCGCACGATCGCGGCACGCCGGGTTACATGAGCCCGGAGCAGGCACGCGGCGCGCCGGATGTGGATGCACGCAGCGATATCTATGCCTTGGGAGCGATGTTCTACGAATTGAGTTGCGGGCTGGCGCCGGTGGCCGGGCGCGACGGGGTGCCGCAGCCGCCGTCGCAGCGGCTGGCAACAGTGCCGGCCGATGCGCGTGCACGCATCTGCGCGGCGCGCGCGACCACCTACCAGAAACTACACGAGCACCTGCGCGACGGGCTGGATGCGATCGTGCTGCGCGCGCTGGAACCGCAACCAGGTGCGCGCTACGCATCGGTGTCTGCATTGCTGGACGATCTGCATCGCTGGCTGGACGGCTACCCGCCGCGCGCCCTGCAGGCGAGCCGCTGGCTGCGGCTGCGTAAGTTCACCCAGCGTCATCGCAGCGGCGTCGCCGCCGCCGGCCTCGCTGCGATTGCCGTGGTCGCCGGGCTGGGGGCCACGCTGTGGTCGCTGCAGCAGGCCGCGCGCGATGCGCAACGTGCGCAGGTCACCGGCGATTTCATGAGTTCGGTGTTGTCCAGCGTGGACCCTGGCGTGGCGCGCGACCTGGACAAGACCCTGATGCTGCGCGTGCTGCAGCAGGCCTCGCAGCGTGCGGCGCGCGAACTGGCCGACCAGCCCGATGCGCGCACCCAGGTGGAACTGACGCTGGGCCGCACGCTCATTGCGCTGGCCAATTTTGCGCAGGCCGTGGAGCATCTGCGCATCGCACAGACCCTGGCGCAGCAGACTGCCGGTGCGGGCAGCCTGCCGGCCTTGAAGGCCACGTCCATGCTGGGCCAGGCGCTCACTGGCGACGGCAAACCAGGCGACGCCGAGCGCGTCTTGCGCCAGGGCATTGCGCAGGCAGCACGCGGCGATGCGCAACAGCAGGCCATGGGCAACGAGCTGCGTGCCTGGTTGGCGTGGGCCCTGCGCGAACAGGGCCGCATGCGCGATGCGTTGGCAGAGAGCCGGCATGCCTATGTCGCCGCGCTGGCCAATGCCTCCAGCAGCGCGGACCAGCGTATCGACGCCGGCAACAGCTACGCCGCCATGCTGGCCGATAACGGCCAGCTGGTACCGGCGATCGCCTTGCAGCGCAGCCTGTTGCGCGAGCGCATGGCCATGCATGGGCCCGAGCATCCATTGGTGGTGTCGATGCGCAACAGCCTGGCAGTGTTCCTGCTGATGCAGCGCGACTTTGCCGGTGCCGAAGCCGAACTCGTCCCGCTGCTGCAGGTCGCACGCGCGTTGTATGGCGAGAGTGCCGCCGACACCTTGATGGTCGAAGGCAACCTGGCCGGCGCGTTGCGCCAGCAGGGCAAGCTGGCCGAAGCCGGGCCGTACTATCGCAGGACGCTGGAGCGCGCACGCGCGGCCTTCGGCAACGATGCACCGGCCACCATCGCCTATCGCAGCAACCATGCGTTCTGGCTGCTGGACGACGGCCAGGTGGAAGCATCGCTGGCCGAACAGCGCGCCGCGCTTGCTGCCTCGGAGCGTGTGCTGGGGCGCGCGCATCCGCAAACGGCCGAGATCCTGCGCGGCATGTCCGAAGCCGAGCGCAGGCTGGGCCAGACCGTGGCGGCGCGCGACCACGCGCAGCAGGCCCTGCAGATTCTTACCGGCATTTTCGGCAATGCAGACCAGCCCCTGCGCGCGGCGCGCCAGACCCTGGCGTTGGCGACGCCGCCGGTGGATACCAGCGAGGCACAGACCACCACCTCGGTGGCGCAGCGCTGAGACGAATTGTCGGGTGACCGCTGCGGCCTGGCGGGATAGTGCCGTGCATGGCCACGACCGAAGCGTGCCGATGCAACCTGCCGCGCGCCTGACCGATTTGCATGTCTGCCCCATGGTGACCGGGGTGGTGCCGCATGTGGGCGGGCCGATCGTCAGCCCCGGCGCGCCAACGGTATTGATCGGCGGCCTGCCGGCGGCGCGGCTGGGCGACATGGCCGTATGCGTCGGCCCGCCGGACAGCATCGTGGCCGGCGCACCGACCGTGTTGATCGCAGGCCAGCCGGCCGCGCGACTGGGCGACAGCACCGCGCATGGCGGGGTGATCACCCTGGGCTGCTTCACCGTGCTGATCGGGTGAGTACTGCGTGGCGGCTGGTGGCCGGTGGCAGGCCGCCGCCAGTTGTCTGCCCATGGCGCGCATGCGCCGGTACTCGAGCCTGCCGGCGCCCGCGGCGATGCCAGGCGGTGGCCGCCCGGGCGCATCGGCACCACGGTCGGGGTGTTGGCGGCTCGTTGCAGACATGACGCCCTGCCCCTGCGCGCTCACATTCGTACCCGCACCACCGGTTGCCGTGTTTTTGGAGAAGCTCATGCAAACTGCGCCACAGCCACATACCGAGCCACTGCAGCAGGCGATCGCCGCGCACCGCAGTGGCCAACTCGAACATGCCGCGCAGCTGTACACGCAGCTGCTGGACGATCAGCCCGCGCATGCCGACGCGCTGCATTACCAGGGCATCCTGTTGCATCAGCGCGGCAACAGCGCCGCAGCAGTGGCCTCCATCAACCAGGCGTTGACGCTGGCGCCCGCGCAACCGGATGCCTGCAACAACCTGGGCAACGTGCACCGCGAATGCGGCCGCCTACGCGATGCCGAACACTGCTATCGCCGCGCACTGGCGCTGGCGCCTGCACATGCTGATGCACTGGCGAATCTGGCAGCGGTGCTGGAAGCGCAGCGGCGCAGCGAAGAAGCCTTCGTCACCTACGCGGCGCTGTTGCACACCTATCCGCAGTCCGCGCATGCGCATTACCTGCTCGGCCTGTTCCTGCGCAACAACGCGCAGGCCGCCGAGCATCTGCAGCAATCGGTGCAGTGCCTGCAGCAGGCCTGCACGCTGGCACCGGACCACCTGCACGCCCGCGAGGCGCTGGGTACCGGGCTCTACCTGTTGGGCGAGCATGCGCAGGCACAAGCGGTGTATCGCGACTGGCTCACGCTTGAGCCGGGCAACCCGGTGGCAACGCATATGCTGGCGGCCTGTGGCGGCGCCGAACCGCCGCCGCGTGCCGGCGATACCTATGTGCGTGAACTGTTCGATGGCTTTGCCGACAGTTTCGACGAACAGTTGCTGCATCACCTGGAGTACCGCGCGCCGCAACGGCTGACCGAGGCACTGGCGGCCTGCCTTGCGCCGCCGCATGCGGGCCTGCGCATGCTCGATGCCGGCTGCGGGACCGGGCTGTGTGCGCCGCTGTGGCGCCCGTATGCACATCAACTGGTGGGCGTGGACCTGTCGCCTGGCATGGTCGCCAAGGCACGCCAACGCGGTGGCTACGATCGGCTGGAGGTCGCCGAACTCACCGCATACCTGCACGCGCAGCACGCGCAGTGGGATGTGATCGGCTCGGCCGACACCTTGGTGTACTTCGGTGCGCTGCAGCCGGTGCTCGCTGCCGCTGCCGGCGCGCTCACGCCAGGGGGCGTGCTGGGTTTCACGGTCGAAGCGCTGGACGAGCCGGACGACCGGGTCGAACTCGATGCCAGCGGGCGCTATCGGCACAGCCATGCGCACGTGCGCGCCGCATTGCAAGGCGCCGGTTTGCAGCCGATTGGGTTGGAACTGGACGTGCTGCGCAGCGAACGCGGCCAGCCGGTGCATGGCTGGGTCGTGACCGCGCGCACGCCTGGGCCAGCCTGAGACGAAATGTCGGCTTTGCTGCACGCACGCATGTGAGCATGCGCGTGACAGTTGCCGTGCCTTTAGCCGCCTGACGTTGCACGCGCGGGCGCAACGCGGCGCCGTCGGTCAGCGCAACGTGCGTTGCCCCATCACCTGTGGATACTTCGATGCCGCGCACCATCACGCTGCACTCCGACCTTGGCGAGCGCCTGCTGCTGCATCGCATGCAGGCCAGCGAGGCGTTGGGGCAGCTGTTCGACTACCGCATCGATGCGTTGTGCACCGAACTGCAGCCCAACCTGCGTGATCTGCTTGGCACGCCAGTGGCGGTGCAGCTGGCCGATGGCGAGGGCGAACAGCGCTGGTATCACGGCATGGTGGCCAGTTGCGCGCACAACGGCTACGCCGTGGTCGATGCGCTCGATTACGCCGTGCTTGAACTGCAGGTGGTGCCCAAACCCTGGCTGCTGACTCAGCGCCGCGATTGCCGCATCTATCAGGACATGAGCGTGCCGGAGATCGTCACCAGCGTGCTGGGCGAGATCGGCTACGGCGATGTGCAGCAGCAGTTGAGCGCGCAGTACGCCAAGCGCACCTACTGCGTGCAATACCGCGAGGACGATTTCAGCTTCATCAGCCGGCTGCTGGAACGCGAAGGCATCTACTACTACTTCACCCATACCCGCAGTGCGCATACGTTGGTGCTGGCCGATGCGCTGGGTGCGCATGCAACGAAGAACGGCGTGGACAGCCTGCCCTATGTGCCGCCGGGAACCGATGACCGGCGCCTGATGCGCTCGGTGGTGAGCCATTGGCGCAGTGCGCGCGGCGTGCATTCCAGCCAGCATGGCAGCACCGACTACGACCCGCTGCAGCCGCGTGCATCGCTGGCCGCCGATGCCGATGCCGGCGGCGAACAGTTGCACACCGTCGATGGTCTGATTGCCTTCGACTACCCCGGCGCGCATACCGTGCAGGCCGACGGTCGTCGCTACATGCAGGTGCGCACCGAGGCGCACAACGTGCAGCGCGCCAGCCATGCAGCCACCACCAATGCCTGCGGCCTGATGGTCGGTGCCTTGTTTCACTTGCGCGGGTTTCCGCGCGCCGAACTCAATCAGGAATATCTGGTGCTGTCGGCGCACACCATGCTGGCCGCGCCCGAACACGGCAGCGGCGAGCCGCCGTTTTCCAGCAGCGTGCAGGTGATGGAAAGCCGGCTGCCGTTCCGTAGCCTGCAACGCACCGCAACGCCGACCATTGCCGGCCTGCAGACGGCGGTGGTGACCGGCGACACCGACGAGGACATTGCGGTGGATGCGCATGGCCGCGTGCAGGTGACCTTTCACTGGGCCACTGCGGCACGCCCGCATGCCGCGCCGTCGTGCTGGGTGCGTGTGGCTTCGATGTGGGCGGGCAAGGGCTGGGGCGCAATGAGCCTGCCGCGCGTGGGGCAGGAAGTGGTGGTGAGCTTTCTGGAAGGCGACCCGGACCGCCCGTTGATCGTGGGCAGCGTCTACAACGGCGACCATGCGCCGCCGTTTTCCTTGCCCGATAACAAGACCCAAAGCGGCGTGCGCAGCCGCAGCCTGCTGGGCGGCGCTGCCGATTTCAACGAGTTGCGTTTCGACGACAAGGCCGGCGCGGAAGAACTCTACCTGCGCGCGCAGCGCGATTTGCGCGAAGAGGTGCAGCACGACCACACCAGTACCATCGACAACGATCGGGTCTTGGCGGTCAAGCACGACCGTCGTGCGCGGATCGACAACAACGACAGCGTGGAGGTCGGCAAGAAGCTGCTGCTGAAAGCCGGCGAAGAGATCGAGTTGGTGACCGGCAGCGCGCGGCTGGTGATGAAACACAACGGCGAGATCGTGTTGAGCGGCATCAAGATCCTGGTCGATGCCAGCTCGGAGGCCAAGATCACCTCCACCGCCATCAAGCTGTTGGCCAATGCACGGCTGCAGGCCAAATCGCCGGCCACCGAGGTGGCTGGCGATGCCACGCTCAAACTGACCTCCGGCGGCATGCTCAGCGCCGAAGCCGGTGCCTCGGCCACGCTCAAGGGCCCGCTGGTCAGCATCAAGGCCGACGCCTTGGTGCAGGTCGGCGGCGGCCTGATCATGATCGGATGAGCGCGCCCACGCTCTCGCTGGCGCAGGCCTGTGTGCAGATGCAGCTGTCTGCGCCGGCCTGCGCACAGCTCAGTACGCCGATCACGCCGCAGGCGGCGGTCAGCGCGCTGCTGGCCAGCGGTCATGGCGAAGATGCCATCAAGCTGCTCGCGCGCCTGCTGCCCAAGCGCTACGCGGTGGCCTGGCTGTGCCAATGCGTGCGCGGCGAAACCCTGGACGAGGAAGACCGCGCCGGCGCGGCACTGGCCGAGAAGTGGGTGCGCGAGCCCAGCGAGGCGCATCGTCGCGCCGCGCAGGCATTTGCGCATGCCGGCGATTATGTCTCGCTGGGCGCGTGGCTGGCTGCGGCAGTGGCCTGGTCCGGCGGCAGCCTGGCGCCGCCGCAACAGACCACGCCGGTGCCGCCGGCCGACCATCTCACGGCGCGCGCGGTGGCCGCGGCCATCACCTTGCTGGCCGCGCGCGAGCCGGCGCAGCTGGAGGCGCGGCGCAGCGGCTATGCAGCGCATGCCATGGAGTTGCTGACCAGTGTGGGGGCGCCATGAAGCCACCTGATCGTCGGAGTGGCGATCCGCGCGCGGCACATCGTGGGCGCGGCATCGGCGCCAACTGCGCGAGACGCAGCTGGTGTTCCAAAGCATGGTTGGATGCGGCGCACACGCCAAGCTGCAGCACCAGGAGAAGCCTTGGTGCCGAACCGACAGCGCGGGGGCGCACGGCGATCAGCATTTGCGACTGTGCTCCAGCGCAGGCGATATCCGTTTGCCGCATGCCCTCCACCGGCAATGACGCACGCAGCGTTTTCTGCCGACATACACGCATGCCAGTTGCACCTTCCGATCACCGTATGCAGGAGTCCATGGCGTGTCCAGTCCGCAGTTGATTCTCACCGTCAGCGGCGCGCAGGCCGCGCAGTTCGGTGCCAGCGCGCAGAAGCGCTTTGCCGGCACCGGCGGCAGCATCGGCCGCTCCGACGAAAGCGATTGGGTCCTGGCCGCGCCCGGTGTCTCGCGCACGCATGCGGTGGTGCGCTTCCTCAACGGGATGTATTTCATCGAAGACCGCAGCACCAACGGCATGTCGCTCAACGGCACTGCGCTGACGCGTGCGGACCCGTCCGCGCTCAGCGATGGCGACCGCCTGCAGCTGGACAGCTTCGAGATCCAGGTGCAGGTGCAGGCGTTGGCTGCAGCATCGCCGGCAACACCGGTGTTCGACCCGCTGCCAGATGCGATGGACGACCGCACCCAGGTTGCGCCACCGCCGTCGACGCTGCGTGCCCCCTCCGCCACAGCGGGCTTCGATCTGCTGGAGTTCGGCACGCCGCCTGCGGCGCGGCCTGCGGTGGACGCAGTGTTGGACGATCTGCTGCTGAGCGGCGCACCCCGCGAGCTGGATCCGTTGCGCCTGCTCGACCCGTTGCCTGCGCCGGCGCGCGATGCCAGCCCCAGCGCGTGGAATCAGAGCAACGCCCGCCACGACCATTTCCGTCCGCCGGCCAGTCCCGATGCGCGTGCCACCTTGCCGGAAAACTGGGACATGACGCTTGGCGATTTTGCGCCAACCGCGCCATTGCCTGCGGTATCGCCCATGGCCGCGCCGGTGGTTTCGCCATTCACGTCGCCGGCGGCGCCGGTTGCAGCCGCAGCATCGGCGGCAACGACGGTGCCGCCGGAGCTGGATCGCATCTTCGCCATCGTGGTCGACGGCGTCATGGACGTGCTGCGTGCACGCGCGGAGATCAAGAACACCTTCCGGCTGCCGGTCACGGTGATCCAGCGCTCGGAGAACAATCCGCTCAAGTTCGCCGCCACCGCCGAAGATGCGCTGCAGAAGTTGCTCGCACCGCCAAGCGCGTCGTTTCTGTCCGGCGTGCCAGCGTTCGAAGATGCCTTCGACGATATCCGCTGCCATCAGATGGCGATGCTGGCCGGCATGCGCGCAGCCTTCGACGCCATGCTGTTCCACTTCAGCCCGGACCGCCTGGAGCAGGAAGCCGACGCCGGCGGCAAGCGCCTGAGTTTCGGTGGCAAGGGGCGTTACTGGGAGCGTTACCGCGACAACTTCGAGCAGCTACGCAGCGACCCGGACGAATGCTTCCGTCGCCTGTTCGGCGATGAGTTCGCGCGTGCCTACGAAGCGCAACTGGCGCGCCTGAAATCGGCACGGCGGCAGCCGGCGGGGCGCGGGATCTAGAACGCTTCATCCAATCGCGTGCCGTCTGCACGGGCACACCGGCGGCGTTGCCAGCGCGCTAGTCAGGCAGAGTCTTGACGAACTCGATGAAGGCGCGCAGCGCCGGCGGTGTGAGGGTGCGATTGGGGTAGTACAGGTACGGGCCCTGGAATGGCTGCCACCACGGGCGCAGGATGGGTTCAAGCGCACCTGCGTCGAACTGCGGCTGCAGCCATTGTTCGAACAGATGCAGAATGCCGCTTCCGGCGATCGCCGCCTGGATCGCCAGCTCGATCCCGCCGCCGATCTCCACCAGCAATTGCCCCTGCGGAACGATGGTGACCACTTCACCGTCGCGCTCGAACTCCCACTCTGCAATGACGCCGCTTGGGAAGCGCCCGCGGATGCAGTCGTGGGCAACGAGTTCCCGCGGGTGGGTGGGGCGTCCGCGCCGGTCCAGGTAGCCTGGCGCAGCCGCCGTTGCGATGCGTTGCACGCGCGGGCCGATCGGGATGGCCACCATGTCCTGCTGCAGCCGTTCGCCATAGCGGATGCCGGCGTCGCAGCGTGCGGCGATCACGTCGACAAAACTTTCTTCGGTCAGGATCTCCAGCGTGATGTCCGGGTACGCCGCCATAAACGCCGGCAGGATCCTCGGCAGCACCAGGCGCGCGGCACTGACCGGCACGTTCAGCCGCAGCGTGCCGGTCGGCGTATCACGAAAGGCGCTGACCACCTCCCTGGCGTTCTCCAGTTCCAGCAAGGCGGGCGCGATGCGTGCCAACAACGCATTGCCTGCATCGGTGAGCACCACGCTGCGTGTGGTGCGGTTGAACAGCCGCACGCCGAGCGATGCCTCCATGCGCTTGATCGCATCGCTATAGGTCGATGCGCTCACGCCCGCGCTCTTGGCGGCTTCTCGAAACCCTCCCGCGCGCGCCACGCGCACGAAGGCCTCCATGTCTGCCAGGTGACCGCTCATTGTTCGGCAATCCGTACGGCCCGTCCGCTTTGTGCCGGATTGTCGCACAAGGGTGGCCTACGTACAGTTCCCTTGCGCCGCGGCAGCGGCCACGTAGTCGCCGCAGCGCACGTCCCGCGTTGCTTCTTGCTTCTTCAAGCCACGCGAAAGATCCCGTCGCAATCTCGGCGTGTCCCAACACACGCGGCGGTTTGGCACATCACCCGGATACACACCAAAAGGATTCCCATGAACAGCGGCAAGCCCCTTGGCGGCACATTGACCCTGCCCGGCACCACCCTTGCCATCAATCGGATGGGTTACGGAACCATGCAGTTACCCGGACCGCATGTCTGGGGACCGCCGCGCGACAAGGCATCGGCCTTGTCGGTGTTGCGCGAAGCAATCGCCCTGGGCGCCAACCACATCGATACCGCGCAGTTCTACGGACCCGATGTGTCCAACGCACTCATCCGCGAAGCACTGCATCCCTATCGCAGCGATCTGGTCATCGTGACCAAGATCGGTTTCAGCCGTGGCCCCGATGCTTCGTGGAATATCGATGTGTCGCCTGCAAGCCTGAGGCGGCAGGTGCATGAAAACCTGCAGAGCCTCGGCCTGGAGACACTGGACGTGGTCAACGTGAGGCTGGGCACGGCAATGGACACCGACGAGCGTTCGATCGCCGAACCGGTCGCGTGCCTGGCCGAGCTGCAACGCGAGGGCCTCGTACGCCACATCGGCTTGAGCAACGTCACTGCGCGACAGTTCGAACAAGCGCAAACACTGGCCAGCATCGTCTGCGTTCAAAACCAGTACAACCTGGTCAAGCGCGACGACGACGCCTTCATCGAGATGCTCGCGCAACAGGGTGTGGCCTATGTTCCGTTCTTTCCGCTCGGCGGCTTTTCGCCCCTGCAGTCGGAGCTGCTGTCGGGCGTTGCCAGGCAGGTAGGCGCGACGCCGAAGCAGGTTGCACTTGCATGGCTGCTGCAGCGCTCGCCCAACATCCTGGTCATCGCGGGAACATCGTCGGTGACGCACCTGCGCGAGAACTTCGCATCCGCCGAGCTGAGCCTGTCGGCCGAGCAGGTCGCAACGCTCGATGGCATCGCTGCCGAGGCCAGTGGCGCTCAATAGGAAGGTGGGCGGCAACATGCCGATGGAGATCGGCCAACCCGTCTCCGCGCAATCGCCAGGCGGGTGCCTACGCACCATCCAGGCCGCCCAGACGACTCGCGAGGTCTTGTTGGCCGCTCCACGATGCGCCTGCCGCATCGACACCGCAGGCCTGCTCTCACGGCCAGCGCCCCACAGCCCAACGTCTCGCCCAATGACCGCAACGTGACCGGCTGACGGCAGCGGCGCATGCGTTGGCGCCTGTCCGACAGGGCACGGCGCCTGAGACGTTTTGACGGGTGACCACCTTGGGTGCGCCGCAGAATCGCTCCACCGACACGCATCGGCGGTGCGGCGCTTGCGTCGGCAATGACCGCCGGGCGTGCCGCGTGCAACGCAGCTCAATGCACCCGACAACGCAGCGCGCAGGCGTTCCTGCAGGCATGCCTGGCAGTCGCATGCAACGCGGTGTGGACGCCTGTGCGCTGCATCGGTGGCCGACCTTTTTCTCAGCGGGTGGATCATGCAGAACAACAAGGTCGTGTGGAGCGAAGGGCTGTTCCTGCGCCCGCAGCATCTGCAGCAGCAGGAACGCTACCTGGAGCGCTACGTCGACCTGCGTGCGGCGCGGTTGCGGCCGCATGCCTGGGGCGTGAGCGAGCTGGAATGGGAGACCGATCTGCTGGCGGTCGGCAAGCTGGGCCTGCGTCGTGCGCGTGGCGTGTTTGCCGATGGCACGCCCTTCGCCATGCCGGGCGACGACCCGCTGCCGGTGGCGCTGGAGGTCGAGCCCACTTGCCGCGACCAGATCGTCTATCTCACCGTGCCGCTGCGGGTGCCGGCACAACCCGAACTGGGGCGCCCGGAATCGCCGGCCGATCAGCTGTTTCGCTACCGCGTGCGCGAGACCGAGAGCAACGACGCCTCCGGTAGCACCAGCGAAGCGGTGTTGATGGAAGTCGGCGGGTTGAGCACGCGATTGTTGCCGCACTCGCAGCCGTTGGAAGGGCTGGACCGCATCGCGGTGGCGCGCATCATCGAGACGCGCGCCGACCGCCAGGTGGTGCTGGACCCGCATTTCATTCCCAGCGCGATGGTGTGCCAGGCGGCGCCGCGCTTGACCACGTTTCTCACCGAATTGCTCGGCCTGTTGCATCAGCGCGGTGAAGCGCTGGCATCGCGCGTGACGCTGACCGATCGCGGCGGTGCTGCCGATATCGCAGACTTTCTGCTGCTGCAGCTGGTCAACCGTTGGCAGCCGCAGATGGCGCATTGGGCCGCCGCGCCATTGGCGCATCCGGAAGAGCTGTTCCGTGCCCTGGTGGCGCTGGCCGGCGAATTGAGCACGTTCACCGCTGCCGGCAAGCGCCCCCCTGCATGGCCCGCCTATCGGCACGAATCGCAGCAGGACAGTTTCGAGCCGGTGATCGGCGCCCTGCGCAGCAGCCTGAGCGCAGTGCTGGAACAGACCGCCACGCCGCTGCCGATCCAGGCGCGCAAGTTCGGCGTGTGGGTGGCGATGGTGCCGGACCCGGGCCTGCTCGACAGCGCAGCGTTCGTGCTCGCGGCCAAGGCCGACATGCCCAGCGAAGAGTTGCGCCGGCAATTGCCCGCGCACGCCAAGATCGGGCCGGTGGAGCAGATTCGCGATCTGGTCAATCTGCAGTTGCCCGGCATCGTGGCCACGCCCATGCCGGTGGCGCCGCGACAGATTCCGTATCACGCCGGCTATCTGTATTTCGAATTCGACAAGAGCGCAGCGTTGTGGCGAACGCTGAAGACCTCCGGCGGCATCGCATTCCACTTCGGCAGCGAATTCGCCGGGCTGGACCTGCAACTGTGGGCGATCCGGAGCTGAGCATGAGCCGACCTGTTGCCGATCTGGCGCCTGCCTACGCCGCACCGCTGCCGGCCGCAGAGGGCGGCGTGCCCAGCGAAGATACCGACATCAGCGAACTGCTGGGCCGCAGCGTCAACCCGTTGGTGCAGGCCGCCACGCCGCTGCTGCTGTTGGCGGTGCAGTTGCGCCACAGCGCGCAATCGCCCGATGTGGCCCGCCTGCGCGAGCAGGTGATGGCGCAGGTGCGCCGCTTCGAACAACGTGCACGCGATGGCGGCGCGCCGGTGGAGGCGGTCACCGCCGCGCGCTACGTGTTGTGCGCGCTGCTGGACGAAGCGGTGCTCAATGCGCCGTGGGGCGAGCGCAGCGGCTGGTCGCAGAAGACCTTGCTGGTGACTTTCCACAGCGAATCGTACGGCGGCGCCAAGTTCTTCCAGATCCTGGAGCGCTTGTGCGCCGATGTGCCACGGCATCTGGACTTGATCGAGCTGATGTACCTCTGCCTGGCGCTGGGGTTCGTCGGCCGCTACCAGATCGAGTCCGGCGGCATGGTGACGCTGGCGGCCATCCAGGACGATGTCTATCGCCGCATCCGTGCGGCGCGCGGCCCGGCGCCGGACAGCCTGGCCCCGCGTTGGCGCGGGGTGGAAGACCGCCGCCGGCTGGGCCGCTATCTGCCGGTGTGGGCGGCTGCGTTGCTGGGGGTGAGCGTGGTGGTGGTGGCGTTCGTGTGGTTGCAGGCGCGTTTGAACAGCCTGTCCGCACCGATCAGTGCGCAGGCTGCCCAATGGGGCATTGCGCCGGCCACGCCGCCGGACGCTGCGCCTGTGCCGCCGCCGCCGGTGCGGCTCAAGCAGTTGCTCTCCGCGCAGGAACGCGCCGGCCTGCTGCGCGTGGACGAACAGGCCGACGGGCAGACGCGCGTGCGCCTGAGCAGCGCGGCGATGTTCGCCTCCGGCGGGGTGGAGGTGGAGCCGCAGCAGCGCGGCTTGATCGCGCAGATTGCAGCGGCCATCGAGCAATTGCCGGGGCGGGTGATCGTGGTCGGGCACACCGACGACGTGCCGGTGCGCTCGCTGCGCTTCCAGGACAACTACGCCTTGTCGGCCGCACGTGCGCAGGCGCTTGCGCAGGTGTTGCAGGCGCAGCTGAGTACGCCGGGGCGGGTGGACGCCATCGGCGCTGGCGATTCGCAACCGATCGCACGGCCAGTGCAATTGCCGGCCAACCGCGCGCGCAATCGCCGCGTGGAGATCCTGTTCCAGCCTGGGGAATGACGATGAAGACGCTGTTGTCCAAGCTGAGCGCAACGGTGGTGGTTGGCCTGCTGGCGCTGTGCCTGCTGTCGGTGCTGCTGTGGGTGGGTGGGCCGTATGTGGCGCTGGCCGGCTGGAGCCCGCTGAGCAGCGTGGCGGCGCGGCTGCTGGCGATCGTGTTGCTGGTGGTGGTGTGGGTGGGCGTGCTGGCGCTGCGCCGCTGGCGCACGCAGGCACGTGCGGCGACCTTGTCCAGCGCGCTGGCGGCGCCGGGCCGCGACGACGACCGCGAGCTGCGCAGCGGGCAGGAACGCGCGCAGCTGCAGGCGCGCTTCCAGCAGGCGATCCAGTTGCTACGCAAGCGGCGCGGCGGCGCCGATCTGTACACGCTGCCGTGGTATGCGCTGATCGGCCCGCCCGGTTCGGGCAAGAGCACCTTGCTGCAACATTCGGGCCTGCAGTTTCCGCTGGCTGCGCGCATGGGCGATGCGGCGTTGCGCGGCGTCGGCGGTACTCGCGATTGCGAATGGTGGTTCACCGACGAAGCGGTGTTGCTGGACACCGCCGGGCGCTATACCACGCAGGATTCGGACCAGGCGGTGGATGCCGGCGCGTGGCGCGATTTCCTGCGCCTGCTGCGACGCTATCGCCCACGCCGCCCGCTCAACGGCGTGTTGGTGACGATGAGCATGTCGGACCTGTTGCTGCTCGACGATGCCGAGCGCGACACCCACATGCAGGCGATCCGCCGCCGCCTGGACGAACTGGCCGAGCAGTTGCAGGCCAGCGTGCCGGTGTATCTGATCTTCACCAAGTGCGATCTGATCGGCGGCTTTGGCGAGTTCTTCGACGATCTGACACCGGCGCAGCGCAACCAGGTGTGGGGCATGACGTTTGCGCTGGCGCAGACCCTGGACGGGCAGGCGGCGCGCAGGTTCGCCGACGAGTTCGGCGTGCTGCAGCAGCAGCTGAGCGCGCGCCTGTTCGAACGCCTGCACCTGGAACGCGACCGTCTGCGGCGTGCGGCGATCCTGTCGTTTCCGCAACAGGTTGCCGCACTCGGCGAGCGTGCGCGGCAATTCGTCGAGGGCACCTTCGCCGGCAATGCGTATGGCCCGGCACCGTTGCTGCGCGGGGTGTACTTCACCTCCGGCACGCAGGACGGCACGCCGATCGACCGCATGATGGGCGCGGTGGCGCGCACCTTCGGCCTGGAAGAAGCGCGCGTGCAGGCGCCGGGCGCGCAACGGCGCACCTTTTTCGTCGAGCGGCTGCTGCGCGAGGTGGTGCTGCGCGAATCCGGCCTGGCCAATACCCCGACCACCCGGCAGCGCCGCAGGGCGTGGCTGCAGGCCGCCGCGTACGCGGGTGTGGCGCTGCTGACCGGCGCAGTGCTGGCCGGGCTGGGGCTCAGCTACGTGGGCAACCGTGCGTATCTGCATCAGGTACGCGCTGCGCTGGACGCGCGGCCGGCAGTGCCCGATCCCAATGCCGCCACCGGCATGCCCGAGTACGTCGCGCGCACCCTGCAGCAAGCCGATGCGACGCAGGCGGTGGTGAAGGTGGCGCAGCAGTATCACGCCGGCGCGCCGTGGTCGTTGCGCATGGGGTTGTTCCAGGGCCAGGCGGTGGGCGAGCAAGTGCAGGCCGGCTACCTGCGTCAGCTCAACGCCACCTTGTTGCCGGCCTTGGCGGTGCGCCTGCGCACCGGTCTGGTCGATAACGCACAGGCACCGCAGGCGCTGTACTACACGCTCAAGGGCTATCTGATGCTGGGCCAGCCGCAGCATCTGGACCCGGCGCAACTCAGCGCGCTGGCCGCCATCGAAGCGGCAAAATTGTTCCCGCGCGAGCCGGCATTGCAGCAGGCGCTGGGTGCGCATCTGCAGGCCGTGCTCGATTCGCCCACGCGCGTGCGTGCGCTGTCGCTGGACAATCAGCGCATCGCCCAGGCGCGCGCCAGCCTGCGCGCCGCCGACCTATCGACACTGATCTACGGCAACCTGTTGCTGACCCCGCCGGACGGCACGCCGTTGCGGCTGGATAAAGCGCTGGGCCTGCTGGCCGACACCTTCGTGCGCCGCAGTGGCACGGCGTTGTCCACCCCGGTGCCGGCGCTGTACACCCAGCCGGTATTCGCCGCGTTGCAACGCGATGGCATCGGCCAGGCGGTGGAACGCTTCGGCCGCGACGATTGGGTCTTCGGCGGTGCGGCGCTGGATGCGTCCGCCAAGGCCACGCTGGTGCGCGAAGTGGGGCAGCGCTACACGGCCGATTACATCCATTACTGGGATGCGTTGCTGGCCGATCTGCAACTGCGCCCGTCGGCCGATCTGGCCGGTGCCAGCGCCACGGCCGCCAAGCTGGCCGGGCCCAGTTCGCCACTGCGGCTGCTGCTGGGCGTGGTCGGCGAGCACACCCAGGCAATGGACCGCGCACCACCGGCAGACCCCGCGCAGCGCGCGCTGGCCGCTGCCGCCAACTCGGCAGGCACCAAGGTGACTGCCGCCGCGGCCAAACTCCCCGGCGGGGCGGCGATGAGCGCCGCGCTGGCCACGCCCGCCGAGGGTGGCGCAGCTGCAGTGCCAACACCGGGTGCGGCGATCAGCGAGCATTTTCTGGCGCTCAACGCCTTGGTCGCCGGCGCGCCTGGCAGCACGCCGCTGGACCATCTGCTGAGCGTGCTCGATCAGCTCGGCAGGCAATTGCTGGTGATTTCCCAGGGCGGCGGCGATGCCGCGGCGGCCAACGCGCAACTGGCATTGGCCCGGCAGGAAATGGCGCAACTGCCACCGCCGGTGACCGACTGGCTGCAGAGCCTGGCCGGCAGCAGCGCCACCTTGATGACCCAGGGCGCACGCGCCGCGCTGGATGCGCAGGTCAGGCAATCGGTGGGCGAGGTGTGCACGGATTTCGTGCGCGGCCGCTACCCGTTCGATCCGCAGGCGCAGGTGGAGATCCCGCTGCAGAATTTCGGCGAGTTGTTCGGTAGCGGCGGCCGTCTGGATGCGCTGTATACCGGCACCGTCAAACCGCTGCTGGACACCCAGTCCCCGCAATGGCGCTGGAAGGATGGCCCGGACGCGGTCACCGGCGCGCCCGGTCTGCCGGTGCAACTGCAACTGGCGCAGCGGATCCGGCAGAAATATTTTCGCGGCGGGCCCACGCCGCAGATCGGCTTTACGGTGCTGGCGCCCACGCTGGGCGAAGGCGTGACCCGGCTGACGCTGGATATCGAAGGCCAGCGCTACGACTACCAGCCCGGCGCGGCGCAAAGCATGCCGATGATCTGGCCCGGCCCGGTGCCGGGGCATGTGTCCATCGCCGCCTTCGGCGCCGATGGCGTGGCGCTGGGTACGCTGGACTACCAGGGCGATTGGGCGCTGTTCCGCGCGCTGCAGGCCGGGCACCTGGAAAACCCGTCGGACCTGCGCTTTGTCGCCCGCTTCGCGCTTGGCGGCCACGACGTGCAGGTGCCGCTGCGTGCCGGCAACCTGCGCCACCCGTTTCTGGACAGCGACGTCCAGCACTTCGCGTGCGGCGGATGAGCATGCTGGCGCACGAACCACTCGGTTTCCACGGCAAGTTGCCCGGCGTGGGCGACTTCGTGCAGCGGCGCCTGCCGGCCAGCTTCGTGCAGCCGTGGGACCTGCAGTTCGCCAACTGCCTGGACACGGCGCGCCAGCAACTCGGGCAGCACTGGCCTGGCGCGTATCGCAACAGCGGCCTGCGCGCGTTTGCGTTGGGGCCGGGCGTGTGCGGCGCGCAGGCCTGGGCCGGCCTGCTCGGCCCGGGCGAAGACCGCGTGGGGCGCTGTTTTCCGCTGACCGTGGCAATGCCGTTGCCGCACCTGCGCCTGCCGTCGGCGGCATGGTTCGGCGCGGTGGCTGCGTGCCTGGGCCGCAGCTTGCGCGCACGCACCGATGCGGCCGGATTCGATGCCGCGCTGCGCGCGCTCGGCGTGCCGGCCGCGCCTTCCAGCACGCATGTACCGGCGCCCGGCCAATCGCTGTGGTGGCGGTTGGGCGCGGCCGCGCAATCGATCGACGGGCTGCCCACCGCCCAGATGTATCTGGAGTGGTTGCTGGCCGAGCAGGACATCACCGAGGTGACCCGATGAGCGCGCCCTACCAATCGGCCGGGCACACCGAGACCGGCAAGGTGCGCCGGCTCAACGAAGATGCCTTGCTGCTGCGCGAAGACGCCGGCCTCTGGGTGGTGGCCGATGGCCTGGGTGGCCACAGCGCCGGCGATTACGCCAGCCAGCTGCTGGTGCAGCGGCTGAGCGCATTGGTGCGCCCGGCCGACCTGTGCGATTTCCTGGACGCCATCGACGACACCCTGGCGCAGATCAATCGCGAGCTGCTGCAGGTTGCGCGCGAGCGCCGCGTGGACATGATCGCCACCACCGTGGTGGTGCTGGTGCACGACCCGGATTTCATGCTGTGCGGCTGGGTCGGCGACAGCCGCATCTACGCGCAGCATGGCGGCCCGCTGCGCCAGCTCACCCGCGACCACGTGCACGGCGTGCGCGACGATGTCACCCAGTTCGGCAGCGCACACGCCAGCGCCGCGGCGGCCGGCGTGCTCACGCGCGCGGTGGGTGCGCAAGAGCCGCTGTTCGTCGATTGGGTGCTGACGCCGAGCCTGCCGGGCACGCAGTTTCTGCTGTGCAGCGACGGCATCAACAAGGAAATCCCGGACCCGGAGCTGGATGCCGAATGCCATCGCTTCGGCGATCCACGCGCGCTGCTGGCGCGTCTGTTCGAATTGGCGATGGGGAGGGCGGCACGCGACAACGTCACCGCCGTCGTCGTCCGCCTGCAGGAGTAAGTGCATGCACGAAGACACCGCCACCGTGACCGAACTGGTCACCGCCATGCGCCGCGGCGCGCTCGACCTCAATGCCGTCCTGGCCGCGCTGGGCAAGCGCGCCGCGGTACCGGAGGCCGAATACCGTGCCGGGGTGGAAACGCTGTGGACGCTGCAACGCCAGCACCTGCTCGACGATGCCACCGTGACCACGCTGGTGAGCCGGCTGGATGCGTTGCGCGATCGTGCGATTGCGCCTGCGCCTGCGCCTGCGCCAACGCAGCAGCCAATATCCACGCCAACGATGGTCGACGACGATGCCACCGTGGTGATGCCACGACCCGGCCCGGCGCGCGTGGTCGAAGACGACATCACCCGCGTGCAACCGGCGCAGCCCCTGCCCGGCGATGCGCCCAGCCTCACCAGCCTGGGGCTGGGCACGCCCACCCACCTCGGCACGCAGACCGGCACGGGCACCGGCACCGGCACGGCCGGTACCGCCAGCCTGTCCAGCTGGCAGCACCTGGCCGAAGCTACCGGTGGCGATCATGCCGGTGTTGGCAGCCTGCTCAAGGGCCGCTTCCAGCTCGAACGCGAACTCGGCCGCGGCGGCATGGGGGTGGTGTATCTGGCCCGCGACGAACGCAAGGTGGAAGCACGCGACCGCGACCCGTGGCTGGCGGTCAAAGTGCTCAGCGACGAATTCCGCCGCCATCCCGACGCACTGGTCGCCCTGCAGCGCGAAGCGCGCCGCTCGCAGAAGCTGGCCCACGACAACATCGTGCGCGTGTACGACTTCGACAAGGATCGCACCCTGGTCTTCATGACCATGGAATACATCGACGGTTGCGACCTGAAAACGCTGATCCGCGAACAGGCCTACAACGGCATGCCGCTCAAGCAGGCCTGGCCGCTGATCGAGGGCATGGGCCGGGCGCTGATGCGCGCGCACGCGGCCGGCATCGTGCATTCGGATTTCAAGCCCGGCAACGTCATGGTCACCCGCGATGGCGTGGCCAAGGTGTTCGATTTCGGCATCGCACGCGCCGGCAAGCATGCGGCGGATGTCGCCGGCGAACAGACCGTGTTCGATGCGGCCACCCTGGGTGCATTGACACCGGCCTATGCCAGCCTGGAAATGATCCGCGGACAGGCGCCCACCCCGGCCGACGATCTGTACGCGCTGGGATGCGTGTGTTTCGAATTGCTGAACGGCAAGCACCCATTCGACAAACTCAGTGCCGAAGTGGCGCTACGCGAAGGCCGCCGCCCGCCGCCGGTGCCGGGCCTGACCCGTCGCCAGTACGCCACGTTGTGCGCGGCCGTGGCATTCCCGGTTGCGCAACGGCTCACGCGCGTGGACCAACTGCTCGACGGCCTGCGCCAGGTGCCGCTGCGCGAGCGCGCGCTGCCGTTGATCGGCTATGGCGCCACCGCGCTCGCGCTGGTCGGCGTGGGCGGGTGGGGCGCATCGCGTTATCTGCATCAGCGCCATCTGGATGAGGTCATCGCACGCTTCGGTGCGCAGGACCCGCAGCAGTACCGCGACGAAACCCAGGTCATGCAGGCGCTGTCCAGCCTGAGCGCAGACGACCGCCGGCGCGTGCTGATGGACCGCAGCGACCTCATCGAAGATTTCCTGCTGCGTCGCCTGGACGCGCTGTGGAATCCGGCCAACGGCCGCGACGATTACCGCGGCGCGTTGCAGGTGTTCGCCTTGCGCGACCGGTTGCGGCTGTATTCGCCCGCGCTGGATGCGCGTCGCCAGGCCATCGAGCGCGAAAAGAACCAACGCCTCAACGCGCTCGACACCACGCTCAATCGCCAGCTCGATGCCGGGCTGTTGTTCCGCACCCGGCCCGACAACGCACTGGCCACGCTCGACCAGGTGCGCCGCATCGATCCGGGCAGCAGCCTGCTGCGCCATTCCGCACTGGAAGTACGCCTGGACGCGGCCATCGCGCAGGCGGTGGCGGCCGGGCAACTCACCACCGCGCGGACCGAAGTAGAACAGGCGCGCGCAGCGTTTCCGGACTCGTTGCGCCTGCAATTGCGCAGCGCCGAGGTCGGCGTAGCCGAGCAGCAAGCCAAACGCACGCCGGTTGCCGCCGCGCCGCGCGATGCCGACAGCGCGCGCAAGGCACTGGCTGCCGATCTGGCCAACCCCAGCACCGACCCGGCCTGGCGCGCGCGTATCGACGCCGCACTGGCCGCACTGCCGGCGGCCGAGCGCAGCAGCCAGGGCAGCGCGCTGGCCGAGGCCATCAGCACGGCGGTTGCCGCACAAAGCGACCCCGCACAGCTGGCTGGCGCGCAGGCGCTGGTGGATGTCGGCCTGGGCGTGGCCCCGCAATCGGCCGGCCTGCTGGCCCAGCGCACACGCCTGCAGACGCTGGAGCACCAGCTCGAACAAGCGTTGGCACGCGAAAGCGCCGAGTCCGAACTGGCCGCGCGGATCGAGTCGCTGCGCCGCGCCGCCGCCGCCAACGATCTGGGCAAGACCCGCGATGCGCTGGCGCGCATCCGCACCCTGCAACCGGACCATCCGTTGTTGCGTAGCGAAGGCCCGCAACTGCTCTCGCAGGTGTATCGCAATACCGCCGGCGATGCGTTCGCACACGGGCGATACGCCCAGGCGGCCGACCTGCTGAGGCAAGGGCTGCAGACACTCGGCCAGCGCGACGAACTGCGCAGCGCGCAAACCCGTTATGCGGTGGCCGCCGCAGTGATGACCGCGGGCACGCTGGCGCCCGGCGAACGCCAGCAACTCGCCGTGCGCCTGCAAACGCTCTATCGCACCGACGCCACCGCGCTGGCGCAATTGGAGGCGCAGATGAAGGCGGCCGGCCAATTGCCGGAAGGCTCGTTGTCGGCCCGTCTGCAACGCGCGCCCGCCGCCGATGCGCCGGCCGACGCCAGCGTGCCGCCGGGCGGCGCCACCGAGACAGCTGCGCCGGCCGCCGGCGCAAGACCGGCGCGCGGCAAATCCGCTGCCAAGCCCGCCGCCACCCCAACGACTGCGCGCGACCCCGCCGCTGCGGCATTGCCCGCCAACGCGGACGATACCGACAGCCTGCCGCCGGTGCCCACCGGCCCGGATCCCTGCGCCGGCCTGGCCGGGCGTGCCGCGGCGTGCTTCGACACACTCGGGCAGACCCGCGGGCCGATGCTGGTGGTGATCCCGGCCATCGCTGGCGGCAAGCCGTACGCGTTGTCGCGCGGCGAAGTGGCGGTGGCCGATTTCAACCTGTTCTGCCAGGCCACCGGCCGCTGTACCGCCCAGGCCGCCGCCACCCCGGAGCTGGCGCGCGCGCCGGTGCGCAATATCAGCCTGACCCTGGCGCGCGCCTATCTGCGCTGGCTCACCATCGGCAGCGGCGGCTGGCGGTACCGGCTGCCCAGCGATGCCGAGTGGCTGCATGCCGCGCAGGCGGCCAGCAACTGGCGGCAGGCCGAAGACAGCAATTGCGTGCCGCCCAACGCCAGTGCCGGCGATGCCGCGCGCGCACCGGTGTCGGCACGCGGGCGCGATGCCAATCCCTGGGGCCTGATCAATCTCACCGGCAATGTCTGGGAATGGGTATCGACCGGAACAGGCGTGCAGGCGCGCGGCGGAAGTTTTTCCAGCTACTGGTCCGATTGCACGGTGCAGGCCAGCCGTGCCGACAACGGCTCGGCGCAACCGGACGTGGGCCTGCGCGTGCTGCGGGAGCTGCCGTGAGCGCCGCCCCGCCGTCGCCCACCGCTGCCGCTGCGCACCCGGCCAATGCGCAGCTGCAGGCGCTGGCGTTGGCGCATCAGCAGGGCCAACTCGACCGCGAGCAATACCGCGCACGCCGTCGGCGCGTACTGGACGCCGCCCGCCAGACCCAGGGGGTGACCCTGCGCAACGCCTTGCCGAGTTCGCCTGATGCCCGGCCGGGCCCGCTGTCGGGGCATCCGGTCGCACGCAAACTGCGCAGTCAGGTGGCAGCGGTCTTCATAATCGTGATGCTCATCGCAATAATCTTGCTAACATTGCATAAATGTACGTCGGGGTTTGATCGACGTTCAGCAAGGGGCGAGGTCAGACACGCCGATCGCCGTGCAGTCGCCGCCGTGGCGCCTGCGTGTGCAGCGGGACACGTCGGCCATGCGCAACACCGGATGGTCTCAGGGGAAATGGACGTATGCGTATGACGTGTCTGGCCGCGGCGGTGTCCGCGTGCCTACTGCTGGCCGCACCTGGGTGGGCGCAGTCGCCGACCGATGCCACGGCTGCTGCGCAGTCGGCAGCGGCGGTGCCGGCCATGAGGGACCGGACCGAGGCGGTCACCGTGCAGGTGCGCGGCTTTCGCGTGCGCGATGTGGGCCACTACCCGGAAGCCGGCATCGACCCGGCCCGCATGCAGGCCGTGGCCGACGCTGCCTTCGCCGAGCTGGCCCAGGGCCAGCCGGTGGTGGCATTGCGCTTCGATCAATTGCAGGCAGTCGCCGATGCGGTCACCCGCGCCTACCGGCAGGCCGGCTTCATCGTCAGCACGGCCTATCTGCCGGCGCAGACGCCAGGGCCCGACCAACTGATCGAAATCCGCGTGCTGGAAGGGCGCATCGGCCAGATCAGCGTGCAGGGCGCCGCACGCTACCGCGGCAATGCGTTGTCGGCGCCGCTGCGCCAGCTGCAGGGCCGCCCGCTACGCAAGCAGGACGTGGACACCGCGCTGTTGTATGCGCGCGATCTGCCGGGCGTGTCGGTGTCGTCGGTGCTGCAGCCAGGCCAGAAGGAAGGCGAGACCGACGTGGTGCTGGTCGCCAGCGAGGCCGCCCGCCCGTACGTGATCACCCTGGGCGGCAACAACTACGGCACCGAGCTGACCGGCCGTTATCGCGCCCAGGCCGGCATCACCTGGAATAGCCCGCTTGGCCTGGGCGATGTGTTCGCCGCCAACTACGCCTATTCGCTGGCGCCGCGGCAGAGCCAGATCGGCGCGCTGTCCTATGGCCTGCCGATCGGCAGCGTGTCCGGCCTGAGCGCGGTGATCGGCGCCAGCCGCAGCGAACTGGAAGTGCGCAACGGCGTGTTCGCCCGGCTTGGCCTGAAGGGGCCGACCTCCATCGTCTACACCGGCGCCGACTGGAAATTCATCAACACCGAAACGCTGCAGCTGCAGGGCTCGGCGCGCTATCTGCGCGAGCAATCCAAGCTCAGCGCGCTGGGCATGCAGTTGTCCGACCAGCAGTTCGATGTCGCCGAACTGGGTCTGTCGTTGCGGCGCACCGACCTGCGCTGGCGCGGTGTGGATCTGCTGCAGGGGAGCGTGCGGCAATCCTTGCGCGACCGCTCGGCGCCGGTGGACCAGATCAGCCCCGGTCGCGACAGCTATTTCACCATCGCGCGGCTGGCCTACACGCGCCTGCAATACCTCACCCGCACGCAGCGGCTGTACTTCAAGTTCAACGGCCAATACAGCGACGACACGCTGACCCCGATGGAGCAGTTCGCTGTCGGTGGGCCCGACAGCGTGCGCGCCTATCCGGTCTCCGATGCATTGGGCGACCGCGGGTATTACACCGCGCTCGAATACCACATCGATGCCCCCGGTTTTGCCGATGCCGCATCGCCGTTCAATGGCCGGCCCTGGCGCGAGCTGCTGGAGCTGGATGTCTTCGCCGACCACGCCCGCGTGTTCGCCGCCAATGGCCGCCTGGCGCCGGCCAGTTTCGATGCCGCCGGCGTGGGCCTGACCTTCCGCTTGCCGCAGTACGCCAATTTCGAGTGGCGCATCAGCGCCGCGCTTCCGACCGGTGCGCGCGATGCCTCCGACGGACGCGACGACGCCCGCATCTACACGCGTTTCGGCTTCACTTTCTGAGGGATCTGCGCATGCACGCCACCATCCATACCGCGACCTCGCCGCGCACGCTCCCGTTGCGTCACTGCCCGCTGGCCGTTGCGCTGGCAGCTGCCCTGATGGCCATGCCGGTCAGCGGCCTGGCCCAGGTGGCGGCCAACCAGCTGCCGACCGGCGGCAGCATCGCCGGCGGCACCGGCACCATCAATGCCGTCAACGGCAGCAGCCGGACCGTCGACCAGACCTCCTCGCGCATGGCGCTGACCTGGTCGGCGTTCGACATCGGCTCGTCGGCGACGATGATCTTCAACCAGCCCAGCGCCAGTTCGGTGGTGCTCAACCTGGTGCAGAGCGGCAACCCGACGCAGATCTACGGCAACATCAACGCCAATGGGCAGGTGTTCCTGCTCAACAGCAACGGCGTATTGATCGGCAACACCGCCAACATCAATGTCGGCGGCCTGGTGGTCAGTACGCTGGGCACCACCGTGTCCAAGTTCATGAGCGGCGACTACAGCCTGGATGCCGGCGGCACGACCGTGGCGCAGGTCATCAACAGCGGCACCATCAACGCCGCTGCCGGGTCGGCCGTGCTGATCGGCGGCCGGGCGTCCAACAGCGGCACCATCACCGCCACCGCCGGCAACATCACGCTCGCCGGTGCCGACGCAGCCACGCTGACGTTCGAAAGCGGCGGCTTCGGCGTGCTGATCGACAAGCCGCTGCAGCTGAGTCTGGCGACCGAAGCGGTGGACAATTCCGGCACCCTGAGCGCGCCAGGCGGCGCGATCCAGCTGCAGGCGCGCGCGGCGCAAGGCATCTTCGATCGACTCATCAACAACAGCGGCACCATTCGTGCGGCGTCGCTGTCCAATGGCCCCGACGGCAGCGTGTCGCTCATCGCCTCCGGCGGTGGCAGCTTCGACGTCGCCGGCGGCGGCAGCATCGATGCCGGCACCGGGGCGATCACCCTGAGCACCGGTCGCGGCGTGCAACAGACCGGCATCTACACCGCCGGCAGCCTGGGTGGCTTTATCGGTGGCAGTGCCACCTTCAGCGGCGCCAACAAGATCAGCGGCCTCGGCAACCTGGATGTAGGCGGCAACCTCAGCCTGACCAACACGGTCGCGTTGTCCCAATCCGGTGCGCTGGCGGTGACGGGCACCAGCCAATTCCTGCAGTCCGGCAGTGCGCTTTCGCTGACCAACGGCGGCAACACCTTCGGTGGCCTGTTCAGCGCCAGCGGCAACGGCATTGCCGTGAACGCGGCAGGCAATCTCTCGATCGGCACGTTGAACCTCGACAGCAACAGTGCGCTGTCGTTGAGTGCCACCGGCGCATTGACCTTGCCGACAACGGCGATCAACACCGGCAGCGCCAACCTCACCCTGTCCAGCGGCGGCAGCCTCAGCACGCGCGCCACGCTGACCGGGACGAACGTGGACCTCACCGGTCGCGGCGGCATCGCGCTGGCGCATGACGTCACGGCAAGCGGCACGCTGAAGTTGACCGCCACCAACAACGCGGTCACCCAGACCGCCGGCAGCGTGGCCACCACCGGCACCAGCACCATCAATGCCGGAACCGGTGCCATCACGCTGGACGGCGCAGGCAACGACTTCCAGGGCGTGGTGGCGCTGACCGGCGGCAACACGCGCATCAGCGACAGCGGCGCGCTGACACTGGGTGCGGTGAACGTCAACGATCTCACCGCCATCAGCAACGGCGCGTTGAACCTGGGCAGCGGCCGGGTGGGCGGTGCCTTGCTCGCCACCAGCAACAACGGCGCGATCACCCAGTCGGCCGGTAACTTCCTGACCATCGTCGGCACCAGCAACCTCACTGCCGGCACCGGTGCGATCACCCTGAACAACAGCGGCAACGCCTTTGGCGATCTGGTCAGCGCCACCGGTCGCGGTATCTCGTTGAACGCTGCCGGCAATCTGGCCATCGGCACCCTGAATCTTGGCAACAACAGCGCGCTGTCGCTGCGTGCCAGCGGTGCATTGACCTTGCCGGCAACGGCGATCAACACCGGCAGCGCCAACCTCACCCTGTCCAGCGGCGGCAGCCTCAGCACGCGCGCCGCGTTGGCCGGCACGAACGTGGACCTCACCGGCACTGCCGGCATGACTCTGGGGCATGACGTCACAGCAAGCGGCACGCTGGCACTGACCACCACCAACAGCGCGATCACCCAGACCGCCGGCAGCGTGACCGCCACCGGCACCAGCACCGTCAATGCCGGAACCGGCGCCATCGAACTGGATGAAGCGACCAACGATTTCCAGGGCGTGGTGACGCTGACCGGCGGCGACACACGCATCGCCGACACTGGCGCGCTGACGCTGGGTACGCTGAATACCGGCAGCCTCACCGCCACCGGCAATGGTGCGTTGAACCTGGGCAGCGGCAGCGTCCGCGGCACCCTGAATGCAACCAGTGGCAATGGCGCCATCAGCCAGAGCGCCGGACTGATCGTCGATGGCAGCGCCACCCTCAACGCCGGCAACGGCGCCATCGCGCTGACCGACGGCAGCAACGATTTCCGCAGCAGCGTCAGCCTCACCGGCACCGGCATCAGCGTGGTCGATCGCGACGATCTAAGCGTCGCCTCGATCAGCAACGGCACCAATGGCGCCATCGCCCTGACAGCCGGCGGCGCGCTCACGCTGCCCACGCAGAATCTTTCCACCGGCACCGGCGCACTCAGCCTGGTCGCCAATGGCGGTGCCTTGAGTACGCTCGGCACCTTGAGCGGCGGCAACGTCAGCCTGAGCGCGCGCGATGGCGTGGCGCTCAATCACACCGTCACCGCCGGCGGTATCCTGGGCCTGACTGCCACCAACGCCGCAATCACTCAGAACGCGGGCGTGCTCGACGTTGGCGGGCTGGCCACCGTCAATGCCGGCAACGGCGCCGTTTCGCTCACAGGCGATAACGACTTCAAGAACGGCATTGCATTGACCGGCCGCAATATCGCAGTGGCCGATGCGAACGACCTCAGCGTGGTCTCGCTCAACAACGGTGGCGCCGGCGCCATCGCACTCACGGCAGGCAACTCGCTCACGCTGCCTGCCAGCGGATTGACCAGCACCGACAACCTGACGCTGCGCGCAGACAGCGGCACCCTCACATTGGGCGGCAATCTGGTCGGCAATGCGGTGTCACTGTTCAGCGCCAACGCACTGACGCTGGCGACCAGCATCGACAGCAGCACCTTGTCAGTGTCCACCAACAACGGCGCGATCAACCAGACCGCAGGCGCCTTGCGCATCGGTTCGACCTCCAGCTTCAACGCCGGCACCGGTGCGCTGGCACTGGGCAGCGCCGGCAATCACTTCGGCGGCGCAGTGAGCCTGACCGGCAACGGCGTGTCGATCAGCGACAGCGGTGCGCTGACGCTGGGCACGCTCAACACCGGCAACCTCACTGCCACCAGCAACGGCGGATTGAACCTGGGCAGCGGCCGCGTTGCCGGCACCCTGGCTGCGAGCAGCGGCAATGGCGCCATCGGCCAGGCCGGCGGACTGATCGTCGATGCCGCCACCACCCTCAATGCCGGCAGCGGCGCCATCGCGCTGACCGACGGCAGCAACGATTTCCGCAGCGGCGTCAGCCTCACCGGTACCGGCATCAGCGTGGTCGATCGTGACGATCTGCGCATCTCCTCGATCAGCAACGGCACCAATGGCGCCATCGCCCTGACAGCCGGCGGCGCGCTCACGCTGCCCACGCAAAACCTCAGCACCGGCACCGGCGCGCTCAGCCTGATCGCCAATGGCGGCGTAGTGAGCACGAACGGCAGCTTGAATGGCGGCAATGTGAGCCTAAGCGGCCGCGATGGCATCGTGCTCAATCACAACGTCACCGCCAGTGGCAGCCTGGGCCTGACTGCTACCACCAACGCGATCTTCCAGAATGCAGGGGTGCTCGACGTCGGCGGCCTTGCCACCGTCGATGCCGGCAACGGCGCCATTTCGCTCGCACGCGATAACGACTTCAGGAACGGCCTTGCACTGACCGGCCGCAATATCGCGGTGGTCGATGCGAACGATCTCAGCGTGGTCTCGCTCAACAACGGTGGCGCCGGCACCATCGCGCTCACCGCACGCAACTCGCTCACGTTGCCCGGCAGCGGATTGACCAGCAGCGATGACCTGACGCTGCGCGCAGAAAACGGCACGCTGACATTGGGCGGCGATCTCGCCGGCAATGCGGTCTCGCTGTTCAGCGCCAACGCACTGACGTTGGCGACCAGCATCGACAGCAGCACCTTGGTGGTGTCCACCAGCAACGGTGCGATCAATCAGACCGCAGGCGCCTTGCGCATCGGTTCGACCTCCAGCTTCAACACCGGCTCCGGCGCGATCGCGTTGGGCAGTGCCGGCAATCACTTCGGCGGTGCAGTGAGCCTGACCGGCAACGAGGTGTCGATCCGCGACAGCAGCACGTTGACGCTGGGCAAGCTCAACACCGCCAACCTCACCGCCACCAGCAACGGCGCATTGAACCTGGGCAGCGGCCGCGTTGCCGGCACCCTTGCTGCGAGCAGCGGCAATGGCGCCATCGGCCAGGCCGGCGGACTCATCGTCGATGCCGCCACCACCCTCAATGCCGGCAGCGGCGCCATCGCGCTGATCGACAGCAGCAACGACTTCCAGGGCAGCATGAGCCTGACCGGCGCCGGCATCGCGGTGCGCGACAGCAACGATCTCACGCTCTCGGCGTTGACCAGCAACAACGGCGGCACGATCGCGCTGACCGCCGGCGGCAATCTGATCCTGCCAGGCACGACGTTGAACAACGGCAGCGGCGATATCAACCTGATCGCCAACAGCCTGAGCCTGTCTGCCGCACTGCTTGGCGATGAAGTGAGCCTGCGCGCCAACAGCGGCTTGGCCTTGGGCCAGAACATCACCGCGCGCACGTTGTCGCTTGCCAGCAGCAATGCCGCCATCACGCAAAGCGGCGGCGCACTGCTGGTCAGCGGCGCCACCACGGTCGATGCGGGCACCGGTGCGATCTCGTTGCTGCAAGCCGGCAATAACTTCAACAGCGTCAGCCTGACCGGCAACGGCATTGGCGTGACCGACAGCGACAACCTCAGTCTTGCCGCATTGACCAGCACCGGCAACGGCAGTGTTGCAGTGACCGCCGGCGGTACCTTGAGCCTGCCGTCGCAGGCTATCGCGGTCGGCAACAGCAACCTGACCCTGGCATCGAACGGCGGCGCACTGAGCACGGCCGCAGCCCTGGGTGGCAACAACGTGACGCTGTTCGGACGCGACGGCCTGACCCTGGGCCACACCGTCACCGCCAACACGCTCGCCCTGCGCAGCACCAACGCCGCCATCGTGCAGAACGCCGGCGCACTCGACGTGGTGGGCACCAGCACCGTCGATGCCGGTAGCGCCAGCATCGCGCTCAACAACGGCAGCAACCGCTTTGGCGCCGGCATCAGTCTCACCGGCACCGGCATCACGGTGGCCGATCGCGGCGACCTCACCATCAATGCCTTGAACGCCGCTGCCAACGGCACCATCGCGTTGACCGCCGGCGGCGCACTGAACCTCTCCGCGCAGAACCTGGACACCGGCACCGCCGATCTTGCCCTGATCGCCAATGGCGGCAGCATGAGCACCGGCGGCGACTTGCGCGGCCGCAACGTCACCCTGTCCGCACGCGACGGTCTCACCATCGGCCACACCATCACCACCACAGGCGCGCTGTCGCTGAGCAGCAACAACACCGCGATCACGCAGACCGCCGCGGCACTCGACGTTGGCACCACCACCGTCAATGCAGGCAGTGGCAACGTCACGCTCAATACCGCGGGCAACACCTTCAACGGCGTGGTCAATCTCACGGCAGGCGACGTGCAGATCGCCGGCAACGCGCTCAGTTTCGGCACGCTGTCCACCAATGCACTCACCGCCAACAGCAGTGGCGCATTGAATCTCGGTAACGGGGTGGTGCGTGGCGCGTTGAACGGCACCAGCGGCAATGCAGCGATCACCCAGAGCGGCGGTTTGTCGGTCGGCGGTGCATCCAGCTTGAATGCCGGCAGTGGCGACATCGCCTTGACCGATGCCAACAACGACTTCGTCGGCGCGGTTGCGCTCACCGGCAATGCCATCGCCGTGCAGGATCGCAACGACCTCAGCATCGCTGCGGTGCGCAGCGGTGCCAACGCGGCGATCTCGCTGGTCGCCGGCGGTGACTTGAACATGCCGGCCAGCCAGATCGACACCGGCACCGGCGCGCTGACGCTGACAGCCAACGGCGGCACCTTGCGCACCGCCGGCGCCTTGCGCGGTGGCACGGTGCAACTGACCGGCGCCAATGGCATCGCGCTGAGCAACACGCTCACGGCAGGCAACGCGCTGCGCTTGAACAGCACCAATGCCGCCATCACCCAGACCGGTGGCGCGTTGCTCGTCGCAGGCGACACCACGGTCGATGCCGGCAGCGGCGCCATCACCCTGGAGGCGGCGGGTAACGACTTCCAGGGCCTGCTCACCCTGAGCGGCGGGGCCAGCAGCGTGCGCGATGCCAATGCCTTGACCCTGGGCACGCTCAACACCGGCGACCTGCAGGTCCGTAACAGCGGCGCGCTGAATCTGGGCGTTGGCCTGGTCGATGGCGATCTGGATGCGGCCAGCAGTGGCGGCGCCGTCACCCAGAGCGGCGCGTTGACCGTCACTGGCATTACCCGCATCAACAGCAGTGGCGCTGCCATTGCATTGACCGATGCCGACAACGATTTCCAGGCGGCGGTGAGCCTGAGCGGCGACGCGGCCAGCGTGCGCGATCGCAATGCGCTGGTCTTGGGCAATCTGGAGGTCGATGCACTGGATGTCGCCAGCGGCGCCGGCCTGGATCTGGGCCAGGGGCGCGTCGGCGGTGCGCTGGTGGCACGCAGCGGGAGTGCAGCAACGGCCCAGGCCAACACGATCGTTGCCCAGGCGATCGCCGTGCCTGCGGCCACCGCTGCCGGCATTACCCAGCAAGGTGCGCTGACCGTGGCGGGCAGCAGCGTGCTCGATGCCGGCACCGGTGCGATCGTGCTGGATGCGGCCGGTAACGATTTCCAGGGCACGGTGCAGGCGCGCGGCAGCAGCATCGCCATCGTCGATCGCAACGACCTGGCGGCGACTGCGCAAGCCAGCGATGCCCTGCGTCTGCAGGCCGGTGGCCAGCTCACCACCGCTGGCGCGCTCAGTGCCAACGCCATCGCCCTGCGCGGCGGCACCGGCGTGGTACTCGGTCACGACGTTGAAGGCGCCAGCGTGGCCTTGAGCAGCGGCGGGGCGATCACCCAGAACGCCGGCAACCTGCGCGCCGGTCAGCTCGGCGGCAATGCCGCCGGGGCGGTCACGCTCACCGGCAGCGGCAACGCCATCGACGCGCTCGGCGACTTCAGCGCGCAAGGCCTGAATCTGGTCAGCAATCGCTCGCTGCTGGTCAGCGGCCGCGTCGACGGCGGCCCCTCGCTGCGCCTGCGCAGCGGCGGCGAGCTGCAGCTGAGCGGCCAGCTCAGCGGCGCCACCAGCTGGTTGCAGGCCGCTGCCGGCATCCGCCAGCGCGCCGGCAGTTCGATCACCGCCGGCCTGCTCAGCGGTAGCGCAGGCGGCGCGGTGGTGCTGGGCGATGCGGCCGGTTTCGTCGACAACCGTGTCGTACGCCTGGGCGACTTCGTCGCCAGCAATGGGTTCAGCTTCACCAACGGCGGCGACCTGCTGCTGGTGCTGGCCAATGGCAGCAGCTACAGCGTGGATGCCGGCAACAGCGCGATGTTCCTGTCGGTCCGCGGCAATCTGTTCCAGGACGGCCGCGCGCCGCTGCGCAACGGCACCGGCACCTTTGCCGCCACCGGCCAGATCGGTACGCAGCAGAACCCGATCTATGTGATCGGCACCGGCACCCAGACCGTAGCGGCGATCGGCGCGCCGCCGGCGTATTTCAACGCCACGACGGTCGACGGCAGCCTGCTCGATCTGGCCGGCGGCTCCGGCTTCAATGTGCCGGCCTCGGCGTTTGCCGGCCGTGCGCAGAGTTCGGCCAGCCGCACCGTGGCCTTCGTGGACCTGTCGGCCAGCGGTACCCCGTACCGCGCCTTCGGCCTGGTCCGCCCCGGCCTGCGGTTGCCCGACGACCAGCAGCCGGCCTGCGACGCCGGCGACCCGGATGCCGTCTGCAATCCCGAGTGACCTGCCTGCCGCCGCTCACCGCGGCGGCTTCCCAGATGGAGGCCGTGCCATGCAAGACGACAGTTCCCTGGAGACCCTGCTGGCGCCGCTCGGCGACGACGCCCCGGCCGGACCGGATCTGGAATACGACCCGGAGTTCCTGCGCCTGGAGCGCGAATCGGCGGTCCGCGCCGAGCGCTCGCTGGGCGAGAGCGTCATCGCCGCCGAAGAACCGGACTGGGACAAGGTGCAGGCGCTGGCGCTGGAACTGAGCCGGCGCAGCCGCGACCTGCGCGTGGCCGGCAAGCTCGGCGCCGCCTGGCTGCGCCTGCGCGGTCTGCCGGGCTGGGCCGATGCGCTGGCGTTGATCCACGGCCTGCTCGAGCGTCATTGGGACAGCGTGCATCCGCAGCTGGATGCCGACGACGACAACGACCCCACCTCGCGCATCAATGCGCTGGTCGGCCTCAGCGACCCGATGGGCCTGCTCGGTGCGCTGCGCACCACCGCGTTCGTGCAGTCGCCGCGGCTGGGCCGCTTCAGCCTGCGCGATCTGCGCGTGGCCAACGGCAGCATCAAGCTGCCCGACGGCCAGAGCGGCCCCAGCCTGGCCGAAATCGAAGCCTGCTGCCAGGACTGCGCGCCGGAAACGCTGGCCACCTCCGCCCAGGCCATTGCCGAGGCGCTGCGGCAGGCGCGCGCGATCGATGCGCTGCTGAGCGAGCGCGTCGGCACCGCTGCGCCGGACCTGCGGCCGCTGCTGACCGACCTGCGCGATCTGGAGCGCTTCGTACTGCCGCATTGGCAAGCGCGGCAGGGCGTCCTTGCGGTCACTGAAGACGGTGAGCAGGCTGCCGGCGAGGGCCACGCCGCCGCCACGGCAACCAGTGCCACCCGCCGCAACGACGAGATCGCCGGCCCCGAGGATGTGAAGCGGCGGCTGGAAGAGATCTGCGCCTATTACGCCCGGCACGAACCATCCAGCCCGGTGCCGATGCTGCTGCGCCGCGCCCAACGCCTGGTCGGCTGCGATTTCCTGGCGCTGATGAAGGAGCTGGCCCCGGCCGGCATCGACGAACTGCAACGCGTCACCGGCCCGCTGGAAGAAACCTGAGCCGCATCGCCAGGCAAGAAACCCGAGCACCTGGTGTCCCGCCGGGCAGGGAACGCCGAGCAGCGGTTGCGCTGGACAGGCAGGGCACGCTGAGCGGTGCGCCCAGCAATCGTGAACACGGTTGAGTAGCGCCCAATCGTGTGAAAGAGCACCGGGCACCGCTGCATGCCGGCAGCCCATCGTCAGCGCTACCGCAAGCGCACCACGCGGGTGTGCGGCGCGCTGTGCGCAAGGGGACATCTCCGGGCACGGCGGCAATTCGGCCAAGGCAATGAACCGCAGATCAAAAATGCAACGCCACCGGGCGTTTCAACGCCCGACGCATGCCCCACGAATCCCGAATCGCAACTCCCAATCACCAGCTGTAGAGCTGCCAATACACCTTGTTGACCTTGTCCTTTTCCGCGTCGGTATGCCCGTCATGGTCGCGGTCGTACAGGAAGTAGGGCGCCCCGCGCGCCGGCGTCACCCGCACCATCTCCAGCTGACCGTTGACGCGGTATTCGTCGACCTTGTCGCCGTTGCCCATGGTCTTGCTGGTGACATCGGCGCCAGCCGGGATATCGCCACCGGCGCGGTCGCCGCCGCCGGTGGCACAGCCGCCGAGCAGCAGTAACGGCAGCAGCAAAAGACGTGCTTTGTTCATTGTCGTTATCCGTGTTGATCGCCAGCCAGTATGCGCTGGCGCGGTGTGCCCTGGGCGTGCAGCGTAGAATCGGGCCATGAGCAGATTAGTCCTGATCGACGGGTCCAGTTACCTGTATCGCGCGTTCCACGCGCTTCCGCCGCTGACCAATGCCCAGGGCGAGCCCACCGGTGCGTTGTTCGGCGTGGTCAACATGCTGCGCGCCACCTTGAAGGAGCGCCCGGCCTATGTCGCGTTCGTGGTGGACGCGCCTGGCAAGACATTTCGCGATGACTTGTATGCCGACTACAAGGCCAACCGCCCCCCGATGCCCGAGGACCTGCGCGCGCAGGTGCAGCCGATGTGCGACATCGTGCATGCGTTGGGCATCGACATCCTGCGCATCGATGGCGTGGAAGCGGACGATGTGATCGGCACGCTGGCGCTGCAGGGCGCCGCCGATGGCTTGCAGGTCACCATCTCCACCGGCGACAAGGACTTCGCCCAGCTGGTGCGTCCGGGCATCGAACTGGTCAACACCATGAGCGGCAGCCGCATGGATTCGGACGCGGCGGTGATCGCCAAGTTCGGCGTGCGGCCCGATCAGATCGTCGACCTGCTGGCGTTGATGGGCGACACCGTCGACAACGTGCCCGGCGTGGAAAAGTGCGGCCCCAAGACCGCCGCCAAATGGCTGGCCGAATACGACTCGCTCGATGGCGTCATCGCCAACGCCGACAAGATCAAGGGCAAGATCGGCGACAACCTGCGCGCCGCATTGCCACGCCTGCCGCTCAACCGTGAGCTGGTGACCATCAAGACCGATGTCACCCTGGCCAGCGGCCCGCGCGCGCTGGACCTGCGCGAGCCCAACGCCGAGGCGCTGGCGGTGCTGTACGCCCGCTACGGCTTCACCCAGGCGCTGCGCGAACTCGGTGGTGCGGCCGCCCAGGCGGGCCTGCTGGCCGAGCCGGTGGCGCTGGGCGCTGCTGCTGCCACTGCGCGCACCGAACCGGGCCGCGCGCGCGGCACCGGCTTCGTCTCCGGCCCCGTCAACGCCGCGGTGGATCTCGATCCGTCGCTGTCGGCGCCCGGCCAGTACGAGACCATCCTGACCCAGGAGCAGCTCGACAGCTGGATCGCGCGGCTGCGTGCCGCCGGGCAGTTCGCCTTCGATACCGAAACCGACAGCCTGGACCCGCTGCAAGCCGATTTGATCGGCCTGAGCGTGGCGGCCGAGCCCGGCCAGGCGGCGTACCTGCCGTTCGGTCATCACTTCCCCGGTGCGCCGGCCCAACTCGACCGCACCCAGGCATTGGCGCAACTGGCGCCACTGCTCACCGACCCGGCCGTGCGCAAGCTCGGCCAGCACGGCAAGTACGACCTGCACGTGATGCGCCGGCATGGCGTGGCGCTGGCCGGCTATGCCGACGACACCCTGCTGGAGAGCTTCGTGCTCAATTCCGGCAGTGCCCGCCACGACATGGACAGCCTGGCCAAGCGCTATCTCGGCTACGACACCGTCAAGTACGAAGACGTCTGCGGCAAGGGCGCCAAGCAGATCCCGTTCGCCCAGATCAGCCTGGAAGACGCCACCCGCTACGCCGCCGAGGACGCCGACATCACCTTGCGCCTGCATCGCGTGCTCGGCCCCCGGCTGGCCAGCGAACCGGGCCTGGAGCGCGTCTACCGCGACATCGAAATGCCGCTGGTGGACGTGCTGGCCCGCATCGAAGCCAACGGTGTGTGCGTGGATGCGGCCGAACTGCGCCGCCAGAGTGCGGACCTGTCCAAGCGCATGCTCGCTGCCCAGCAGAAAGCCACCGAGCTTGCCGGGCGCAGCTTCAACCTGGATTCGCCCAAGCAGCTGCAGGCTTTGCTGTTCGACGAGCTCAAGCTCCCCGCCGTGGTCAAGACGCCCAAGGGCCAGCCCTCGACCAACGAAGAAGCACTGGAAGCCATCGCCGACCAGCACGAGCTGCCGCGGGTCATCCTGGAATACCGTGGCCTGGCCAAGCTGCGCAGCACCTACACCGACAAGCTGCCGGAGATGATCCACCCGCAGTCCGGGCGCGTGCACACCAGCTACCACCAGGCCGGCGCCGCCACCGGGCGGCTGTCCTCGTCCGATCCGAACCTGCAGAACATCCCGATCCGCACCGAAGACGGTCGTCGCATCCGCCGCGCGTTCGTCGCCCCGGCCGGACGCAAGCTGATCGCCTGCGACTATTCGCAGATCGAGCTGCGCATCATGGCGCACCTGTCCGGCGACCCCGGACTGGTGGGCGCGTTCGAATCCGGCGCCGACGTCCACCGCGCCACCGCCGCCGAAGTGTTCGGCCGCACCATCGACACCGTCAGCGGCGATGAGCGCCGCGCCGCCAAGGCCATCAACTTCGGCCTGATGTACGGCATGAGCGCCTTCGGCCTGGCCCGTCAGCTCGGTATCGGCCGCGGCGAGGCGCAGGACTACATCGCGCTGTACTTCAGCCGTTACCCGGGCGTGCGCGACTTCATGGAAACCACCCGCCAGCAGGCGCGCGACAAGGGCTACGTGGAAACGGTGTTCGGGCGCCGGCTGTATCTGGACTTCATCAATGCCGGCAGCCAGGGCCAGCGTGCCGGTGCCGAGCGCGCCGCCATCAACGCGCCGATGCAGGGCACCGCCGCAGATATCATCAAGCGCGCCATGGTCAACGTGGACGGCTGGATCGCCAACCACGCGCAACGCGCGAAGATGATCTTGCAGGTGCACGACGAACTGGTGTTCGAAGCCGATATCGATTTCGTCGATACGCTACTGAGCGAGGTCACCACGCGCATGGCGGGCGCAGCTGAATTACGCGTGCCGTTGGTGGTGGATTCGGGCGTTGGCGATAATTGGGACCAAGCGCATTGATGCGGTGAATGGCTGCGATATGCTGAATACGCAGATCAGCAATAATCCGTTCCAAACATAATGTGAATTCAGCTGAGTTAATGGAATGAATACCCCCTAAATTCTACATTTTTTTAACAGTTATCTTCACGATCCATCAATGTAGAAAATGTTGTTATATCCCTCGACGGGCGCAACGCCTGTCGGTAGATCTCTCCCATCCCCTGGAGCAGATCTCGGAGCGGAAACTCCTCCCCAAGTTTCCGTTCCCTGGCCCCGCCGACCTCCCCCTGGTCTGCGGGGCTTTTTATTTGTGTCCTTCCACTATGCGCAAGCGCTGCAGCGTTAACAGCGATGCTGCAGGTGCCTTCGGTGTGCGCAGGGCGCGTGCGTGTAGCGACACCACTCCAAGACCCCGCGCAGGCAACGCGTTCGCTTTGCGCCAAGCCCCAGTGCATGCCGCGTTGCAGCGTAAATGCCCGCTCAATCGTCGGGTGCGGCGATGCAGAGGGGGTGCTGCGACGGCGGTACGAGGCCATGCTGCTCATTCAGTTTATGGGCGGGCCGCGCGCGTATTCATCTATCGATTCACTATTGTCGCGTTTGCGCTCGCTTGCCATGCGCGCCGCCGAGCCGGCGCTGGTGGGCGAGTTTCATTCTGCCAAGGACCAGGGCGCCGTCGCGTCGCGCAATCCGCACCTGTGCGGCCGCTGTCTCCAGGCAGCCTGGCGCACCGGTGATGCACAGTGGATCGAGCCGTCAGCAGGCAACGCACTTGATCGCGACGCGCTGTAACGTGCCCGCCAATGCCACCGCCTGCGTGGACGTCCGCCAGCACGCCACGCCTTACGGCGGCGTTTCGATCAACCGAGCCAGTCGCGTGGAATCAGGTAATCGGCCAGCCGCGCTTCGGCGCTGCCCGGCTCCGGCGTGAAGCCGTACTCCCAGCGCACCCGCGGCGGCAAACTCATCAGGATGCTCTCGGCGCGCCCACCGCTCTGCAATCCAAAGAGGGTGCCGCGGTCGTAGACCAGATTGAATTCCACGTAGCGCCCACGACGGTACAACTGAAACTCGCGTTCGCGCTCGCCGTAGGGTGTGTCCTTGCGCCGCTGCACGATTGGTATGTACGCATCCAGAAAGCCATCGCCCACTGCGCGCTGGTAGGCGAAGTCGCGCTCGAAATCCTGACCCAGATCGTCGAAGAACAGCCCGCCCACGCCACGCGTTTCATTGCGGTGGCGCAGGAAAAAGTATTCGTCGCACCAACGCTTGTGCGTGGCATAGCGCTCTTGGCCAAACGGCTCGCACAGCGCCTGTGCAACGCGGTGCCAGTGTTGCACATCCTCATCGAAGGGATAGAACGGAGTCAGGTCGAAGCCACCGCCAAACCAGGCGGCCACCACCTCGCCATCGCGCTCGGCGCGGAAGTAGCGCACGTTCATGTGCGTGGTCGGGATATACGGGTTGTGCGGATGAAACACCAACGAGACGCCGCATGCACGCCAGGTCGCACCGGCAAGCTCGGGCCGGTGCGCACTGGCCGACGGCGGCAGGCGCGTACCGGACACATCCGAAAAACCGATGCCGGCCTGCTCGAACACCGCGCCGTCGCGGAGGATGCGGGTACGGCCACCGCCGCCTTCCTCGCGCTTCCAAAGGTCCTCGGCGAAGCGTGCCTTACCGTCGGCAGCTTCCACAGCGGCGCAGATGCGGTCCTGCAGGTCGGTCAGATAATCGCGTACACGGTCGAATTCATTCATGTCCCAATTCTAAGCCGTGCGCTCCGCGCGGTGCATCCCGCGCAAGCGCGCCCGTTTGTCGCAGTGCGATGCGGGATGACGGCGCAGTGATCACCGCTGGGCAATGACCAGTCGAGATGGTCGTATGCCAGTGCTACCGACCGGCGAGATTCGCTTGTTCTACAGCGCCGTTTCCGTATCAGGAGCTACTTCATAAACTGCCGACCAACGTGTGGTGCAGTGTCCTTGCCGCAAGGATGGGTTCACGGCGTGTGCCGCGAGCGATGCGGGCGCCGTGCATTCGAGCTGGGCTTGAAGACAGCCGGGCAACCGCACACGCAAGCTCTCAGTTTTCGATGCGCAACTGGCGAGCGAGGCGTATTTCGTTGCAAGGCAGCTGAACTGCTGCAGGCTGCAGCGTCCTTACCGGCTATCAAGTCGCTCAGCTTGCGAAAACTCCGCGCGGACAGCGGGCGTGCACAGCCGCCATGCCAATGCTGCGTGGACGCAGCCGATCGCCAGCGCACCCAGGCCGGTGAGGACCAGTGCCATTTGCTGGGTGGCCTGCAAACGTGCCTGCATCTGCGGCCACTCCGGGCTTTGCAGCACATCGGCGGGCAGCAGCGTCTGCACGCCGTCGAACAAGGGCCCGATCAACGCCAGTCCGCCGAAATTGAGCAGCCCGGTCACCAGCAACACCGCCACGAAGCCACGCCTTGCCCACTCGCGCCGCTGCAGCAGCGCCCAACTCAACCAGCAGAACGCAGCCGAGAGCACCACGCCGGCGACCGATAACGACAGCGCGTGATCGATCAGCCATTGCCAGGAGGGGGGCAGGGTGATGCCTTCGGGCAGCCCTAGCGATGCCGCACCTGGCGCCAGTGCGATCAGTGCGATCTGCATCAGATTGGCCAGCACGCTGACCGCCCCCAGCAACAGGGAAACCCACGCCAGCGGAGTGACGAAGCCACCGCGCTGGCGCGCCGATGCTGGCCGGACGGCGCTCATCGTAGTGATGCGATGTGGGCAGCCACCATCGCCTGCCCGGGCGGATCCAGCGCAGGTTGCAGGCGCGCGTACCACTCGGGCACTGCGTCGGCTGGCAGGCATTGGCGCAACAGCGGCGTGCTGCGCTCAAGAAATGCTTCGAGAAACGGCAGCCCGCGCACGTACAGGAAATGGCTGTCGGTAATGGACATGCCAGCATATGCCTCGCGCAGCCATTCCAGGTGCGGCAGCGCGTGCGCCCCGTGGCCGGCGCGGGTGAGCGCGGTGAGGAAGCTGGTACGCGCGGTCGCCGGCGAGGTGGACCGCTCCTGTGCATTGAGATCGTCGAAGGTCAGCAACCACTGCTCGCCCTGGGCGATCTCGTTGCACATCACCGAGTTGGTTGCCAGCTGCAGTGCGTTGTGTGCCGTGGGCTCCAGCGCATACAGCGCCAGCCAGTACGGGTAGGCCTCGCGATAGCGGTCCAGCGCGCTCAACGACAGCGCGCACAGGCGCTGCGCATCGGCACCAAGGTGGCGCTGCGTCTGCGCAGCGTTGTAGGCAGCCACATGGTCGCCGCGCTGAAACGCGCTCAGCGCCGGTTGCAGTGCGGGATCGATCTCGGCCACCGCCTCCGACACGTCTGCGGCAGCGACAGGCGCAGCCGTCGGTGCCGTGCGCGGCGTGTTTGCCGCAGTGCTCTTGCGTCCAAACAAACGGTCCCACAGGCCCATCGCGTCTCCCTTCCCTGCGCCCGTGGTGAGTGGAAGCGCCGTCATGCCGGCGGCGCACCGGTCATGCGGCGGACCGGTGCAGCAGCACGCGTGCAGCGATGGCGCGTTACCGGTCCAGCGCCAAGCTTAGAGCCACTGGCGTAGCAACAGGTGAGCGGGAAGCAACCCAGACGCCGGTGTTGGTTTGCCCGCGCACGTGCCGCGTCGTTGATCCTGATCGCAGCGTCGTCGCTGCAGTTGGCCGGATCGGCTACGTTCTGCGCGGTTGGTCAGGGCGCATCGTGACTGCGAGATGGCCTGACCCCGGCATCTGCGTGCAGGACGCGCGGCGCCCGCCCCGTGCCGCTGGCGGCCGACCCGTGGGCAAGGCGCACGCCCTGTCTCGACGCGCCACAGGACGCTTCGCCCTCACCTCGAAGTACCTGGCATGCTCTAAGGCTTCACCTGCTCATTGAACAGCTCGAGGATGCGCTTGTACTCGTCCAGCCACGAATCGGCGCGCGTAAAGCCGTGGCGCTCCAGCGGGTACGGCGCCACCTGCCAGTTGTCCTTGTGCAGCTCGATCAACTTCTGCGTCATGTCCACCGAATCCTTGAAGAACACGTTGTCGTCGATCATGCCGTGGGCGATCAGCAGGTGGTCGCGCAAGCCCTCGGCGTAATTGATCGGCGAGGAGATCTTGTAGGCCTCCGGATCGAGCTCGGGCGTGTTGAGGATGTTGGAGGTGTACTCGTGGTTGTACTGCATCCAGTCGCCGACCGGGCGCAGCGCCGCCCCGGCCTTGAACGTGCCAGGGCTGCGGAACAGCGCCATGTAGGTCATGAAGCCGCCGTACGAGCCGCCGTAGATGCCGGCGCGTGTGCGATCGCCCTGCTTGGTGGCGACCAGCCAGTCCAGGCCATCCAGATAATCTTCCAGCTCGGGGTGGCCCATGTTGCGATAGATCGCCGTGCGCCAATCGCGGCCGTAGCCTTCGGAGGCGCGATAGTCCAAGTCCAGCACGATGTAGCCCTGCTGCACCAGCAGGTTGTGGAACATCTGCTCGCGGAAATACGGGGTGTAGCGTTCGGAGACGTTCTGCAGATACCCGGCGCCGTGCACGAACATCACGATCGGATACTGCTTGCCCGGCTCGGGCGTCTTGGGGCCGTAATACTTGCCCCAGACCGTGCCGGCACCGTGTTTGGACGGGATTTGCACGTACTGCGGCGCAATCCACGGCTGCGCCTTGAAGGCTGCCGTGCGGGTGTCGGTGAGCACGGTGGCCTGACCGCCTGTGGCCGGTACCACGGCCAGTTGGGTCGGCAGATAGCTGCCGGAGTAACGCACCAGCAACTGCTGCCCGTTGGGCGAGAGGCTGAAACCTTCCACACCGTTCAACGCCGTGATCTCGGTGAGCTGATCGTTGCGCAGATCGAGCTTGCAGACTTCGTAATCGCCCGGCCATTTCTGGTTGCACAGGAAGAACATGCCGCCGCCGTCGGCGCTGGGCACCGGCATCGACACTTCCCACTTGCCGCGCGTGCGTTGGCGCGGTTTGCCGTTGCCTTCCACGGTGTACAGCTGCGAATAGCCGGATTCTTCCGACAGCAGCCACAGCGTACGGTTGTCGGGCAGCCAGCCGAAATCGTTGAAGTCCCAGTTGATCCACGCGCTATCGCTCAAACGGTGACGCGGCTGCAGCCTGGCGTTGTCCAGGTCCACGCTGGCGATCCAGCGGTCCTTGTTGTCCACCGCGCGAATTTCCACCGCCACGTTGCGGCCGTCATCGCTCCAGTGCACGGCCGGCCCGCTGCCGTCGCCATCGCTTTCCACGCGCACCGCGCGGTTGCCCTTCAGGGGGTCGCGCTTGGCGGCTTTGCGCAAGGCCGCCAGCGGATCGGTGGCGATGCCGGGGAGTGGGTCGAACGACAGCGATCTGGCCGTGCCCGCGCCAACATCCACCAGCCACAGCGCATGCGCTGCCGGGGCGTTGCGGCCGACACGGGTGCGCACTTCCTGGAATTCTTCGTAACCGGATTCGGTCACGTATCTGGGCATCTTGCCGGCCTGACCTTCGTCGGCGTTCTTGGCCTGTGTGACCACCAACAGATGGCGGCCGTCCGGCGACAACGCGCTGTCGACGATCTCCACCTCATCGCCCAGATACACCGGCGCCGCCGCACGCGTGGCATCGGCGCGGCGCCAGGCGTCTTCCTGCGTGCGCAGCGCGTCGCGTTGCTCCTTGTCGCGGCGCAAGGTGGCCAGCGTCGCCAGTTGCTGCTCGCGCAGCACATCGGCCTTGGGAGCGGCGTTGGGGTCGCGCTCGGCCTTGACCACCGCCACCTGCGCAGTGCCGCCGTCGGCGCGCCAGTGGTACCAATTGTTGCCCGCGCGCCAGATCGCACCGCCGTCGCTGGCGAACTGCGGACGCGATTCGGTCTCGTTGCTGCGGGTCAGCTGGGTCAGCGCACCTGTGCGCAGATCGCGCAGGAAGATGTCGCCGTTACGTGCGAACAGCATGCGCTGGCGGGTGGCATCGTAACTGGGGTTTGCCGCATCCAGGCCGGCGCGCGCGGTATCGGCCACACGCTCGGCGGTGCCGCCGCCGGTGCCCTGGCGATAGGTGTCGCGCACCGGGCTGCCATCGCGCTTGAGCAGGTATTGCACCTGTTTGCCGTCCCATTGCCACCAGGCCTGGTCCACCGCCGGCCCGATCCAGTCCGGGTCGGCCATCGCCTGTTCGATGGTGAGCGGGGCGGCAGACTGCGCATGCGCAGTGGTGGCCAGCAGCAGAAGGGTCAACGGCAACAATCTAGGCATCGGACACGGCTGGACGCAAAGGAGAGCGCGCAAGCCTAGCAGTTCGCCTTCGCAGCAGGCTTGGGCCACAGGTCATGCGTGCGTGGCTGCATGCAGCGCCCGGTAGCACCTGTAAGCGCGCAATGAGCGGGCGCGACCATGGGCCGGCGCTGCGCAAGCATGCAGTCGCAGATGAGAGCGGTGCGCGGCATCGGCGCTGCACGACACGACAGCGCAAATGAATCCTTCAACGCCACGGCACTGGTAACGCCACGCGCTCAACTGGCACACGCGCCGACGAACGCAACGAAAATCTCGTATGGAAGCGCACCTGCGCAGAGGCGCCGCACGAGTGCCCTGCACACCTGCAGCCCGTCGGCGTATCGCACTGCCCAGCGCAACCACGCACTGGTGAAGACTTGCCGCGTGCAGCGACGATGATGTGCCATGCCGCACAAGGCGCGCGTCTCACACCAACTGGCCTGGCCACCCGCATGCCACACCCTGGCGGCGATCCACTTCGCGCGTCGCAGAGGAAAACCCCTGACTTGCCAGCGGCGCAGGTGGCGGCCAAGCTAGCGCGCTTTTGCGACCGTCGGTTTCCATGTCCAGCCTGCCTGCCCCCGCTATTTCCCATCCGATGGCTGTTGGTGCGCCCGACCGGCCGCTGGCCTGGCGCGCGGGGCAGTCGGTCGATCTGGCGACCTTCATCGCGCACGTGCACGGCCTGGCGCAGCAGCTGCCCGCGGGCCGCCATGCGGTGAATCTGTGCGAGGACCGCTATCGTTTCATGGTGGCGTTCTATGCATGTGCGCTGCGCGGGCAGGTCTCGCTGCTGCCGTCCTCGCGCGCGCCGGCAGTCGTGGGCGAAGTGCAGGCGCGTTACGTCGATACGTATTGTCTGGGCGACCTGGCGCTGGAGCTGGTGCCGCCGCGGTACTGGCAGCTGCCGGCCGAGTTGCCGCAGGCCCAGGGCCCGATTCCGCAGCTGGCCGACGATGCGCTGGTGGCGATCGGTTTCACCTCCGGCAGCACGGGCAGCCCGCAACCCAATCCCAAGACATGGGGCAGTTTTTTGACCAGCACGCGCCAGGATCTGGTCGCGCTGCAAAGTCTGTGGACGCACACCGATGCCGTCCCGCACGTGGTCGCCACCGTGCCGCCGCAGCACATGTACGGCATGGAGTTGTCGGTGCTGCTGCCAATGGTGACCACGCTGGCGGTGCACGCAGGGCGCCCGTTCTTTCCGGACGACGTGGCACGTGCACTGGCCGATATTCCCGCGCCGCGTGTCTTGGTGACCACACCGGTGCATCTGCGTGCGTTGGTCGAATCCGGCGTGGCGTTGCCGCCGCTGGCCGGCATCGTGTCGGCCACCGCGCCGCTGGCGCCGGAGATCGCCGCTGCCGCCGAAGCGCGTTTCGGCGGTGAGGTGCGCGAGATGTTCGGCTCCACCGAAACCTGCGTGTTCGCCGTGCGCCGTACGGCGCTGGAAGCGGCGTGGACGCCCTTACCCGGCGTGCGCCTTGAAACGCAGGCTGCAGGCACCCTGGTGCATGCGCCGCATCTGGCCACGCCGGTGCTGCTGGCCGACATGATGGACGTGGCCGACGACGGCCGCTTCCAGGTGCGCGGCCGCCAGGCCGACCTGCTGGAAATCGCCGGAAAGCGCGCATCGCTGGCCGATCTGACACGGCGCTTGCTCGCCATTCCCGGCGTCATCGACGGGACCATCGTGCAGCTCGCGCCCGACCCCGGCCAGGCGGTCGGCCGCATCGCCGCGCTGGTGGTCGCCCCCACCCTCGACGAAGCCCAGGTGCTGGCCGCGCTCCGCGTCAGCGTGGACCCGGTCTTCCTGCCGCGCCGCCTGCGCAAGGTCGCCGCCCTGCCACGCAACGAAACCGGCAAGCTGCCGCGCGATGTGGTGCTGGGATTGCTCAACGGCTGAGCGTGGCCTGCCACGTGTGCGCAACGGCAGGCGTCATAGACGCGACAGTCAGCGTGGCGATGAATGGTCGCAGACACAGCGCGAAGAACGCGCGGGCAGGCATGGTCGACGCAGGCCACAGAGCGTTGCCGCCCTGCTGATCGTCATCTGCGCAGCGGTGTTGTCGGCGTTCATCGGCACCTGTGTGGCGCCTTCGATGCGGGGTCAGGGATACGCGGCACGAATGCCCGCATCAGGTCAGCCCGCATCGCGCCATCCGTGGGCGCTGCTCGATCGATCGCCGCAGATGGCCTCCGCGGCACGTGGCATCACCCATGCACCCCATCGATCTCCACCGCCAGCTCATCGCGGCAGATCACGGCGTGCAGCAGCAGGCGCGGGACCGCATCGCCGAAGCGGGCATCCAGTGCCTGCGCAACCCGGGGCAGGTCGTCGCGCTCGCGCACATAGACTTTCAGGCGGGTGCCGGCGCCGAACTGCGCCGGTAACGCCGGTGCATGCTGACGCGCGGCGCCAAGCAGGGCGTCGAAGTTGGCGAAGGTTTCTTCCAGCTGCGCCAGCAATTGGCCGGTGTGCATCGAGGCGTGGCCCACCACCGCAGCGGTGCCTGACAGCAGCAGCGGCATGTCGCTGCCGGCCGGTGGCAGCATGGCACGGGCGAAACTGGGCGGCTGCGGGCCGTACTGGCGCGGGTAATGGTAGGCACTGACCTGGCGCGGGTTTTCCAGCGGCGTGCCGGCATTGGTGGCGGCCAGCCAGTAGATCTGGATGATGCGCTCGGCATCGCAACGGCCCACTGCGGTGGCCGCCGGCAACTGCGCGGTGTCGAATGCGCCCAACCCGCGTGCACGGCCCACGCAGAACTGCCGGTAACGTTCGCGATCGCCGCTGCCCAGGGTGATGGCGTCGAGGTAATTCCAGATCCGCAGCAACCGCGGCGTCTGGCCGTTGCTGACGAAGGCGGTGATTTCCGCATATGCCCTGGCAGCGGCTTCTTCGATATCGACATCCTGCTCGTCGATCTCGATCACGCCGAACTGCAGGTGCCCATCGCTGGACCAGGCGATGTTGCCATCGCGGCCGCTGCGCACCGGCGCATCGGTACGCCAGACTTCCAGCACGCTGGCCTGGTACGGCTGCAGCGGCACGCGCAGATAGCGCGGGTCGTGCAGGCGCGGCGCCGCATCGCCGAAGCCGAACACGGCCAGCACCTGCGGGTCGGTCAGCAGCACGGCAGGGTCGGTCTGGTCGACATAGTCGACCTGCAGCCGGGGATGGCGCACGGCGTGCGTTGTCTGGGCCTGGGAAGCGGTCATTGAGCGTCTCGTTGTTGCGTGTCGCATTGCAAGGTGTCGCCGTCGAAGCCGAGCTTGGCCTGACGCCGGCGATGGCGCCACGACTGCCAGGCGCGCGGCATCATCGACAAGGTGGTGAGTGCGTACAGGGCGCGAAAGGCGCGCAGGCGGATGCGGACTTTGGGGGCGTCGAAGACATCGCCGGCCAGCATTGCCACCACCGCCTGTTCCACCTGCCAGGTGTTTTGCGGGTGCGCGAACAAGGCGCGCATGGTGGGCGAAGTGAAGCGGTAGATGAACCACTTGAATTCATCCACACCGCGCGTCAGTTCGCGCTGCAGGGCACGCTGCAGTTTCGCCTCCGACTGCGGTGCGCGCAGTGCCGCATCCACCATCGCCGCGCCACGTTCGGCGCTGTGCATGGCCAGGAACACGCCAGAGGAAAACATCGGGTCGACGAAAGTGTAGGCATCGCCCAGCATCAACCAGCGCGGCCCGGCCATGCGCGTGCATTCGTAGGCGTAATTGCCGGTGGCATGCACCGGCGCCACGCGCTCGGCGCCGAGCATGCGCGCGTTGAGCTCGGCATTGAGCGCCAGCGTGCGCATCAAGAAGCCCTCGCTGTCGCCCTTGCGGGTCTTCATGTACTCCGGGTAGCAGACCGCGCCCACGCTCATGATGTCGTCCGGCAGCGGAATCAGCCACATCCAGCCGTGCGCATGCCGGTAGATGCTGATGTTGCCGGCATCCTCGCCCGGGCGTCGCGTCACGCCGCGGAAATGGCTGAACACCGCGGCCGACTGATGCGTTGCATTGGCGCGTTTGAGCTTGAGGCGGTTGCCCAGAAAGGTGTCGCGGCCGCTGGCATCGAGCAGATAGCGCGGGCGGAACTGCTGCACGCCACCGTCTGCCGTGCGTGCCTGCAGCACCGGTTGTTCGCCGTCGAATGCGACCTGCTCCACGCAGACCTGCTCGCGTGCATCCACGCCCACCGCACGCGCACGCTGGAACAGCACGTGGTCGAATTGCGCACGTGGCACCTGGAAGGCGAAATCGGCCTTGGCATCGAGCGCGTGGGAGAAACGGAACGTGTTGTAGCCGCCGCTGTCGTTGGGAAAATCCGCCCCACGCTTCAGCACGCCGATGGCGCGCACGTCTTGCAGCACGCCAAGGCGTTCAAGAATCGGCATGTTCATCGGCAGCAAGGACTCGCCGATATGAAAGCGCGGGTGCTGCGCCTTCTCGAGCAGGGTCACGGACCAACCGAACTCGGCAAGTGCGATGGCCGCGGTGCAGCCAGCCGGGCCGCCGCCGACGATCAGAACATCCGGACACTCCGGTCCGGGAGCCGGCCCGGCTGCCGGCATGGCGGTCGGGGTAAGGCGAACAGCGGTGGAAGTCATCCTGGAACGAACCTGCGGCGGGCGAGCGTCATGCAGTCATGATAGCCTGACCGGCGGCCCGGCCAGCTTGCGGCCCGCCGATTCATATGTGAAGAACGACCGGCAGCACGTGCAGGCACCGGCCAGCCGCGCGGCAGATGCTCGGATTGGCAGCGGCGGCAACGTACACTACGGCCCGGCGCGACGCTCATGCATGCCGATGCTCGTCCGCGCTGCTCCTGCTTGTTCTCACTCTTGTTGCCCGACCCTGACCTGTGGAAATCCTGGATGTCCTCGCAAACCGCTGCCGAACGTGAACTGGCCGAACTCCTGGTCGAAAGTCTGAACCTGGAAGACGTCCAACCCGCCGACATCGATCCGGAGGCGCCGCTGTTCAATACCGGGCTGGGGCTGGACTCGATCGACGCCCTGGAACTGGCGCTGGCGATCAGCAAGCGCTACGGCTTCCAGCTGCGCTCTGACAACGACGAAAACCGTCGCATCTTCGCGTCGCTGCGCGCACTGTCGGCGCATGTCCAAGCCAACAAGACCGTCTGATCTGCCAACTGCGCCATCCCCCGACGCACCCGCGTGGGTGCTGGGGCTGGGCGTTCTGCTGGCGGTGGCGTATTCGCCGTTGGCGCATTGGGCCAATGCCAGTCACCGCCCGGAATTGGCCGTCATCGCCGGTGGTTTGCTGGTGCTGATGGTGTTGATCGAACCGATGGTTGCGCGCCGGCCCTGGGCCTGGGCGTTGGCGCTGTTGCTGCTTGCCGGGCTGGGCGCGCTGTGGCATTCGCCGTATGCGATGTTGGTGCTGGCGGCGCCGCCGGTGGTATTTACCGGTTGGGTGGCCTGGTTTTTCGGGCGCAGCCTGCGGGCCGGACGCACGCCGCTGATCACGCGCATCGTCGAGGGCCTGTACGGCCAGGCCGGCATGCTGATCACGCCCGAACAACGCCGCTATACGCGCCGCCTCACGCTGGCCTGGGCAGTGCTGCTGTGCGGTCTGACCCTGGCCAATCTGGTGCTGGGTCTGTGCGCCGAGCCCAGCGGCGTGCTCGCGCAGCTGGGTCATGCCTCGCCGCTGCCGATCAGCGACGCGCGCGCCTCGTTGTTCGCCAACCTGCTCGCCTATGGGGTGATTGGCGGCTTCTTCGTTGGGGAATATCTATTGCGTGGCCGCTGGTTTCCACAGCGCCCCTATCGTAATCTGCCAGACTTCTTGCGTCAGATGGCGCGGCTTGGGCCGGATTTCTGGCGCGATCTGCTGCGCTGAGTGCGTGGCCTGGGGCAGCGACGGACGTGCATATTTTCGGGGACAAGACAAAAATGCCGTTGGCAAGGATGCCGTCGCGCTTGGCGTGGGCTGTGTTCAACCTGTTGCAATTGGCGTTCACGCTGGCCTTTACCGCTGGCGGCATCGTCTACGCATTGGCATCGCTGGCGATCACGCGCGACGCCGACCGCCTGCTGCGCATGGGCAGCTGGATGTGGGCGCCGGTGCTGTTCCGCGGTGCGGGCGCCACCGTCATCGTGGAAGGGCGCGAGCGGGTGGATTGGTCCAAGAACTATCTGTTCGTGAGCAACCACCAGTCGATCATCGACATTTGCGCGCTGTTCCATGCCTTGCCGGTGCCGCTGCGCTTTTTACTCAAGGAAGAAATGCGCAAGGTGCCCTTCGTGAACTGGTATGCGCGCGCCGCCGGCATGCTGTTTCTGGACCGCGACAGCCGCAGGGCAGGGGCGTTGGTGCGGCGCCAGGCGGCCGCATTGCTGCGCGAGGGCAAACAGTTGTGTCTGTTTCCCGAAGGCACCCGCAGCCGTACCGGCGCATTATTGCCATTCAAGGCCGGGCTACTGCAGGCCGCTATCGATGCTGGCGTGCAGGTGGTGCCGGTGGCGCTGGATGGCTGCGGCAAGGTCTTGCCGGTCGATGGCCTGTTCAGGGTGAGGCCGGGCATCATCCGCGTGCGGATCGGTGCGCCGATCGCGGTGACCGGGCCGGATGCGCCTGATCGCCAACAATTGACCGAGCAGGCACACAAGGCCGTGGCTGCAATGCTTCAACCCAGGATCTGAGTTCTGCGCTTATGGATTTCGTTGTGCCGCATGATCATCCCTGCCTGCCCGGACATTTCCCGGGCCGTCCCGTGGTGCCTGGCGTAGTCGTGCTCGACCATGTGCTGCAGGCGGTGGAAGCCCTGCATGGTCCGCGCGCGGCCATGCGCCTGCCGCAGGTGAAATTCGTGCAGCCCTTGCTGCCCGGCCAGACCGCCTCGATCACGCTGGAAGGCGATGGCCCGCGCTGGCGCTTCCGCGTGCAGCGCGCCGAGGCGTTGCTGGTCAGCGGCGAACTGGTGGCCGAGGCGGCGGCATGAGCAAGCACTGGAAACAGCGTCCGGAAGGTGGCGGGCGCTTTGCGTTGTGGCTGATCCGCGGCATTGCACGGCACGCCGGACGTGCGGTGGGGCGTGCGCTGCTGTATCCGATCACGCTGTACTTCCTGCTGGTGCGTGGCCCCGAGCGCGCCGCCTCGCGTGCCTACCTGGCGCGGGTGCTGGGCCGCCCGGCCACGCTGCGCGATGTGGCGCGGCACATCCATACCTTCGCCTCGACCATCCTGGACCGGGTGTACATGCTGTGCGGGCAGATGCAGCGTTTCCGCGTGGACATCACCGGCCTGGATCAACTGCACACGCAAATGGACCGCGGCCGCGGCGTGCTGATCTTCGGCTCGCACCTGGGCAGCTTCGATGCGCTGCGCGTGCTGGCCACCGAGCGCCCGGACGTGCAGGTCAAGGTGGTGCTGGACAAGGCGCACAACCGCGCCATGACCGACCTGCTGGGGGCGCTCAACCCGCAGCTGGCCGCCAACATCATCGACGCCGGCATGGATGCGACCTCGATCGTCATGGCGATCAAGGAAGCCACCGATGCCGGTGCGCTGGTGGCGCTGCTGATCGATCGTCCGCGCGAAGGCGACCCGGCGCTGCCGGCGATGTTCCTGGGTCGCAATGCGATGTTCCCGACCTCGCCGTGGTTGATCGCCGCGGCGCTCAAGGTGCCGGTGGTGCTGGCGTTCGGCCTGTATCACGGCGGCAATCACTACGAGCTGGCGTTCGAAACCTTCAGCGAGGGCCTGGACGTGCCGCGTCGTCAGCGCGCCCCGGTGCTTGCGGTACTCATGCGCGATTACGCTGCCAGGCTGGAACATTACACCTGCTACGCGCCGTACAACTGGTTCAACTTCTACGATTTCTGGAACACCCACCATGCCGATGTGCCGCACCCTGCCGTGGATGCTGATACTGCTGTTCAGCGCCGCACCGCTATGCGCCGCACCGCCTGAGACGCTGGACGTCGGGCAGGTGCTGCAGCGCCTGGCGCGCCCCGCACCGGTCAACACCGAATTCGTCGAATTGCGCGGCTCGGCCTTGCTGAAGACGCCGTTGCGCGTGGAAGGACACTACCGTCGCCCGGACGCGCAGACGCTGGTGCGCGAGGTCAGTGCGCCGTACCACGAAACCACCACGCTGACCGGCGACGAAGGCGTGCTGGAACGCGAAGGCAAATCGCCACGCCGTTTCTCGTTGAGCCGCGTGCCCGAGCTGGCCGGTTTGAAGTCCGGCTTCGGCGCGTTGCTGTCCGGCGACCGCGCGCTGCTGGAGCAGCACTACCGCGTCAGTGGGCAGGGCCAGCCGCAGGCCTGGCAGCTGACGCTGCAGCCCAAGGACGCTGCCGTGGCCAAGCAGGTGCACGAATTGCGCCTGTACGGAGGCAACGACGAACTGCGGTGTATCGAAAGCGTGCCCGCCAAGGGCGACATGCAGCGCACCCTGCTGGCCGGTGCCGCGCGCGCGGCCGCCGGCGTGACCGGTGCCGCCGCGCTGACCGCGCTCTGCCACGGTTCGGGCGCGTGACCGCGCGCGGGATGGTTGCACCGGTCGTCTCTAAACACATCACACCCTTCGCAGCTGAAACCCGCACGTTGCCAATAACGACCGATGCCGCGCGTGCGGCCGGCGGGCGTTCGGCCGCTGCAGCAGGATATGCATGCCATGGCGCTTGAATTGAACGCGAACCGCCGCATCGGCCTGGCGCTGTTTTGGCTGGCCCTGCTGGCGGTGGCCGGATTCTGGTTGAGCGAGACGCTCAAGGTCACTGGCGATCTGCGCAAGTTCATGCCCGCCCTCAGGAAAAACAACGCGTCGTTGCAGCCCGATGCCGCGCGCGCGGCCGGCGGGCGTTCGGCCGCTGCAGCAGGATATGCATGCCATGGCGCTTGAATTGAACGCAAACCGCCGCATCGGCCTTGCGCTGTTTTGGCTGGCCCTGCTGGCGGTGGCTGGCTTCTGGTTGAGCGAGACGCTCAAGGTCACTGGGGACTTGCGCAAGTTCATGCCCGCCCTCAGGAAAAACAACGCGTCGTTGCAGCCCGATGCCGCGCGCGCGGCCGGCGGGCGTTCGGCCGCTGCAGCAGGATATGCATGCCATGGCGCTTGAATTGAACGCAAACCGCCGCATCGGCCTTGCGCTGTTTTGGCTGGCCTTGCTGGCAGTGGCTGGCTTCTGGTTGAGCGAGACGCTCAAGGTCACTGGGGACTTGCGCAAGTTCATGCCCGCCCCGCGCACGCCGGCGCAAAAACTGCTGATCGAAGAACTCGGCGAAGGCCCTGGATCGCGGTTGCTGCTGATGGCGTTGTCCAACAACGATCCGGTCACCTTGGCCGAGCAGTCGCAGCAACTGCACCAGGCGCTGTCCGCGCAGCCGGAGCTGTTCGAACTGGTCAGCAACGGCGGCAATGCCGGGTTGGAGGCGATTCCCAAGCGCTTGCTGCCGTACCGCTATCTGCTCAGCGACAGCTTCGACAAGACCCCGCTCGACGCGCCGACGCTGGAAGCGGCGTTGCAGGCGCGCGTGCAGGATCTGGGCTCGCCGGCGGCGGCCATGGTGGAGCCATTGCTGCCGCGCGACCCCACGATGGAAATCCTGCATCTGGCCGAAACCCTGCAGCCGGCAGCGATGCCGCGCACGCGCAATGACGTGTGGTTCGATCGCGCCGGCACTTCGGCGCTGTTGATCGTGCAGACCCGCGCGGCAGGCTTCGACCCCACCGGCCAGCAACTGGCCTACGACGCCGTGCAGGCGGCGTTCGCGAAGGTCAGCAAGGGCACCGCCACCCGGCTGACGCTGACCGGGCCGGGCGCATTCGCGGTGGAAATCACCGCGCGCACGCAGGGCGAGGCGCAGTGGATCGGCACGCTGGATACGGTGGGCCTGGTGCTGTTGCTGCTGGTGGCCTACCGCAGCTGGAAGATTCCGGTGCTTGGCGTGCTGCCGCTGGCCAGCGCCGGTCTGGCCGGCCTGGGTGCGGTGGCACTGCTGTTCGACGGCGTGCACGGCATCACCGTGGCATTCGGCTTCACGCTGATCGGCGTGGTGCAGGATTACCCGATCCACCTGTTCAGTCATCAGCGCCCCGGTCTGGATCCGCGCGAGAACGCACGGCACCTGTGGCCGACGTTGGCCACCGGCGTGGTCTCCACCTGCATTGCCTATGTGACCTTCCTGTTTTCCGGCGTGGACGGCCTGCGGCAGTTGGCGGTGTTCACCATCGCCGGACTTGCCACCGCCGCGGTCACCACGCGCTGGCTGTTGCCGGCCTTGATCGATCCGGCCCCGCGCGACTACGCGGACTCGCGCCTGCTGGCGGTGCTGTGGCGTGGCATTGCGCGCCTGCCGCGGCCACGCATCAGCCTGGCGGTGATGGCCGTGATCGGCATTGCGGTGATCGTGTTCGCGCCCGGGCAATTCTGGCAGAACGATCTGTCGAAGCTGACCCCGGTGCCACCCAAGGCCTTGGCGCAGGACACCCATCTGCGTCAGGAGCTGGGCGCGCCGGATGTGCGTTACGTGCTGGCGCTGCCGGCAGCCAGCGATGAAGCGGCGTTGCAGGCCAGCGAGCAGTTGCGCCCGCGTCTGGATGCGCTGGTGCGCGATGGTGCGTTGCTCGGTTACGACATGGCGGCACGCTATCTGCCCAGTGCCAAGACCCAGCGTGCGCGACAGGCCGCGTTGCCCGATGCTGCCCAGGCGCGCGCGCTGACCGAGCGCGCCGTGGCCACCACGCCATTCCGCAGCGATGCGTTTGCGCCGTTCCTGCAGGATCTGGACGCCGCCAAGCGCGCCGCACCGCTGCTGCCGAAGGATCTGAGCGGCTCGCCGCTGGCCACGTCGGTCGGTGGCCTGCTGCTCGGCCGTGGCGATCGCAGCACCGCATTGGTGTCGTTGACCGGCCTGCGCGATCCGGCGGTGTTGGCGGCCGCCGTGCAGGGCAGCGGCGCGCAATTGCTGGATCTGAAGGACGCCTCCGAATCGCTGGTGGCCGCCTACCGCGGACGCGTGCTCGGTGCGCTGGTCCTTGCCGCATTGCTGCTGGCGGTGACCGTGGCGATTGCATTGCGCAGCCCGCGCCGCATCGTGCGGGTGCTGCTACCGATGGCGCTGACCACGGTGCTGATCCTGGCGATCCTGCGCGGCACCGGGGTGGAGCTCAATCTGTTCCATCTGATCGCGCTGATCCTGGCCGCCGGTCTGGGCCTGGATTACGCGCTGTTCTTCGATCATGCCGGCGACGATCACGCCGACCAGCTGCGCACGCTGCACGCGTTGATCGTCTGCAGCCTGATGACACTGCTGGTGTTTGCGCTGTTGGCCGCTTCCAGTATCCCGGTCTTGCGTGCCATCGGCAGCACGGTGGCGCTGGGCGTGTTGTTCAATTTCATTCTGGCCTTGCTGGTGTCGCGCGAACCGGCGCTGGAACGCACCGCGAACGGAGAGCCGCATGCAGGGACGTGACGCAATCGCTGCGCTGATTCCGCACCAGGGCAGCATGTGCCTGTGGGAAGAAGTGATTGAGTGGGATGCACAGCGCATTGTGCTGCGCAGTCACGCACACCGCAGCGATACGCATCCGCTGCGGTGCAACGGGCGTTTGCGCGCGCTGCATCTGTGCGAGTACGGCGCGCAGGCCATGGCCGTGCATGGCGGATTGCTGGGTCGCCAATCCGGCATGCCGGTACGCCCGGGCATGCTGGTCGCGCTGCGTAGCGTGGAATTGCACGTGGTGTATCTGGACACCTTGCCGGACGCGATCCACTGCCAGGCGCAGGTGTTGATGCAGGGCGACGACAGCCAGCAATACAGTTTTCGGCTGACCCATGGCGAGCAATTGCTTGCCGAAGGCCGCGCCACGGTCATGCTGGGCGCCGCCTGAGGCCTGCGCTCAGGGATTGACGGGTGTCTTCGCCGCGATGAGCGCGCTCAGATTGCCGACGCCGGGCAGGCGGTGCGCATACAGCCGCGCGATGTCACTGCCGCTGTGCAGATGCTCGAAATGCTCCAGACCGATCGACAGGAATTCCGCACTGCCATCGTGCGGCGTCTTGATCTCGCCGACTTCGAGTGCCTTCAAGGCGCTGATCCAATGGAAGGACTGGCCAGCGTCTTCGCGATTGAAATAGGCGTACCAGACCGGAATGCGGAACAGCCGCTCAAACGCCACCGCGCGTCTGAGTTCATCCTCATAGGGCAGGCTGTAACAGGTTCTCTTGTACCTGTTGCGGTTCTTGACGTCGATGGCGATCAAGCCGATCGACTCCAGCAACAGCAGGAAATCCGGCCGTTTGACCGCTGTGCCGAACAACGGCGCGAAGGTGTCCGGCGCTTGGCAAATGGCCACATAGCTGAAGCCATGGAGCTGCAGCCATGCATTCATCGCGTCCTCGCCTTGCTTACCAAGGCCCGCCAAGTTCACTGCATTCATCTCGTTTCGTTCATCGCCGCCCGTGTTCGAAAGCTACCAGCCGGATTCGAAAGCGCTCAAGCGGCAGCGATCGGATCTGCGGCATGGTCAGGCAAATACGCGAGAAGTACCAAGAGTCCGTCCTTCAACGGGCAGCTTGATCTACGATAACGCTCCTTCTCTGCTCATATGGTTCGTGGCTTATGAACTCAGCTGCAAGACGCGCACTTGTTACCGGCGGCAGCGGCGATCTTGGCGGTGCGATCTGCCGCCACCTGGCTGCGCAGGGCCTGCATGTCATCGTGCACGCCAATCGCAATCTGGCGCGTGCGGACGAGGTGGTTGCCGCGATCGTGGCCGATGGCGGCAGCGCACAGGCAGTGGCCTTCGATGTGGCCGACGCGCAGGCAAGTTCGGCGGCGCTGGAGAGCTTGCTGGACGCTGGCCCGATCCAGATCGTGGTCAACAACGCGGGCATCCATGACGACGCGCCGATGGCAGGCATGAATGCCGAGCAGTGGCACCGCGTCATCGACGTGTCGCTGCACGGTTTTTTCAATGTCACCCAGCCGTTGCTGCTGCCGATGGCGCGCACGCGTTGGGGCCGCATCGTCAGCGTGTCGTCGGTGGCGGCCGTGCTGGGTAACCGCGGGCAGACCAACTACGCCGCCGCCAAGGCGGCGTTGCACGGCGCCAGCAAGTCGCTCTCGCGCGAAATGGCCAGCCGCGGTATCGCAGTGAATGTGGTCGCGCCGGGCGTGATCGATAGCGACATGGTCGGCGACAGTTTCGCGCCGGAGGTGATCAAGCAATTGGTGCCGGCCGGCCGCGTCGGCAAGCCCGATGAAGTGGCCGCGCTGGTCGCCTTTTTGTGCTCGGACGCGGCCGGTTACATCAATGGCCAGGTGATCGGCGTCAATGGTGGGATGGGCTGAGGGCGACCAACAAAACGAGTGCGTAGTGCCAGTCGGGCGCGGCCTGCTTTGGGGTCGCTATCAGTACACGGCTAGGCTGGCAGTTGAGAACACCATGTAGTCGAAGCTTTGAGTTGCTGCAGGGTCCTTGCCCGCTCACCATCGCGGGACACGCTGCAAGTACGTCCTTGTAAGCTCTTTGGCGGCATCCATGCCGCCAAAGGTCCCGCGACGGCGAGCGGGCAAGGACCAGTTGGGATGGTTGGTGCGCGCAGGTTTCAACAAGCGAGCATCGAACCGCGCGACGCGGTGTCCTCGCTCTTCAACAAAACCACCAGCCAATTGTTGGTGCGGTGTCCTTGCCGATTGCGGGACCGTTGGCGGCATGGATGCCGCCAACGAGCCCCCATGGACGGGTTTACGGCGTGTCCCGCGAGCGGTGAGGGCACCGCGCGCTCGACGCCGTGCGTTTGCTGCTGGTTCTTGCTTGCCCATCATGGCGGGACAGGCTGCCACTATGTCCCTGTAGCTCTCCCGTGGTGTCGATGCCGCGTCAGGTCGCGCTGCGTGGGCCGGCGAGGACCAGTCGAAAGTGTCGGTATGCAGGACTGCGAGCAAGGCATGCCGGCTTGGCCGCCGGACTCTTCTTCTCTTCATGATCAGAGCGCGCCTGCGTGAAGTACGTGCCGCTCGAGAACATGCGTTTCTAGGGAAAAGCGCCAGGGTTGGCGCGTTCCACAGCCTCACGCCGCGTCGGCATACCACGGCGCCGTAAGAATCGCCTCGCCGCTGGCATCGGCCGTGAGCGCATCCAGGCCGTGATCGGGCAGGTCGGGGTAGCGTTGACGTGCCTGTTGCAGGATCTCGCGCGCCAGGACCGCCATCTGCGCGACATTGCCGTGGATGCGTGCGACAAACGCATCATCGTCGAGTGTGTCGTTCAAGGCGCCATTGAGTTCGTTGAACCAGCCGATCAGGTATTGGTCCAGCAGCCGTCCGCTACCGGCGGCGATGCCCTGGGCGGTATTGCGCACGCCCCATGCATGCAGCACCTGCTGCATTGCCAGGTTCATGTCGCGCGCGTGCAGGAAGTCGTTCTTCATGCGCGAGAGCAGGCTGAGATGGGCGACGCGACCGCTGCAGAACAGCGGTGCCAGCAACGACCAGTAATAGGTGTAATCCCAGATCACCTTGACCGGCATGACCTGCTCGTCGCCGAACAGCGCGTACTGATCCTGATACAGCGTCAGCGTGTTTTCGTAGAACGAGAAATACAGCTGCTGGTACAGCTCCACGTACGGGCTGAGCGACTTGCCGGCGCGGTCGCGGCCGATCAATTCGCAGATGTAGGTGTTGGAGATGGCGATGAAGTCGCTGCCCGGCGAATAGAACGGGTCCAGGAATACGCCCGCTTCGCCGGTCAGTGCCCAGCGCTGCGACGAGAACACCTGCTTGCAGCCATACGAGAAGTTGCGCAGGAACAGAAAGTCCTGCAGCCGGTAATCGGCCTGGTCGAGCGTGGCGGCCACCTGCGGCTGATGCGTGCGCAGCCAGGTCATCGCCTTCTCGTGGGTGTTCATGCTCTCCAACGGATGCAGGTCTGCATCGCAGACGATGCCCAGCGAATGCGCACCCGACGACAGTGGGATCAGCCAGAACCAGTAGCCCGGCCCGCACATGTGATTGGTCGAACGCCAGCGGTCCGGCGGCGTGCAGCGTTGTAGCCAGCTGCTGTCCTGCGACCAGCCGTTGGGGTCGATCAGGCCTTCCACGCGCCACCACACTGCATTGGCGTTGTGCGCGTTGTCCTGCGCCAGGCCGAGCTTGCGCTTGAGCAGGCCGGCACGTCCGCTGGCATCCACCACCCAGCGCGCACCCAGCGTGCCTGGCGTGCCGTCGCGTTCGAAGCGCACGGCGTGGTCGCTGTCGTCTTCGGACAGGTCCACGCCCTTGACGCTGCAGCTGTCGATGAAGGCAATGCCCTGGGCACGCGCGCGTTCGCCCAGAAAATTTTCGAAGCGGCCGCGGTCGATCTGCCACGACGGCGTGGGCAGGATCTTGCTCACGCCCAGTTCGGTGCAGCGGTCGATGTCGTGGCGTTGGTCGGAGAAGAAGAACCGGAAACCGAACTTGCGGATCTGCTCGGTCTCCAGATGCTCGCGCAGGCCCAGTACGTCGGCAAAATAATGCGCGCCGATTTCCACCGTGGATTCGCCGACCTTGAACGCGGCCTCGCGGACCGGATGCGCGCGCCGTTCCAGCACGGTGATGGCAAGCTGCGGATCGCGCTGCTTCAGTTGCAGGGCCAGGCTCAGGCCAGCCAGGCCGCCCCCGGTGATCACGACATCGGCGCGCTGTGCATTCATGAGGAGTGATTGCTCTTGGTGACCGCGGGGACAGTAGCAAATTCGCCATCGGGATCGTCAACGATCACCGGGTTGGCGCGCACGCGGCGATATTCGCGCCACACATGGCCGTATGCCCACACCTGTTTGACCACGTGCGAGGTGATATTCCACAGGTCGCGCACCAGCCGGAAATGGCTCTTGCGGAAGGTGCCCGGCGAGGTACCGGCGTAGCGGGTCTCGATCGGCACGGCGACCACGCGCGCGCCAGCCTGGCGTGCGGCCGAAATCAGCAGCTGCGCTTCGAACACGAAGCCCTCGCCGGGCACGTTGGGCAGGGTGAACACCGAGGCCGGATACAAGCGTTGGCCGCTTTGGCTGTCGATCAGGCCGAAGCCGCACCCCCAGGCAATGCCCCAGTCGCCGAAATCATTGCCGATGCGGCGGATGGTGGGCTGGGCGGCGCGCTTGCGCATGCGCGCACCGATGATCACGCAGCCTGGGTGGCGGTTGGCGGCGGCCAGCAGGCGCGGGAAATCGGCCGCCTTGTGCTGGCCATCGCCGTCCATGGTCATCACCGCGCGCATGCCAAGCCGCTGTGCTTCGGCAAAGCCACTGCGCAGTGCCGCGCCCTTGCCCATGCGCTGCGGGTGACGGATCAGCGTGACCGGCATGCCGGCGATGCACTCGGCGGTGCCGTCGTCGGAGCCGTCGTCGATCACGATGACGTGCGCGCAATAGGTCAGCGCGTCGGTGACCACTTCGCGGATGCGCAGCGCCTCGTTCAAGGCCGGCACCAGGGTGGCGGTGTCCTCGCGGCTCAGCGGTTGCCGGCTCATTGCCGGACCTCCACGCGCAGCACCCGGCCCGGCGTGGCATACAGCGCCACGCTGCCGCCATTGCCGGCCAACAGGTCCAGCAGCGGCAGCATCGGCGCCATTGCATTGCCGGCGATGTGGCGCGCCAGCGCGCCATCGCCGGGCGAGGGCGCGCCGTCGTCCAGATGTGCGTGCAGCTGCGGCTTGCCGGCCTGGCCGGGGGCGCCCAGCACCAGCGCGCTACCCAGCAGCCCCTGGCTGGGGGCGACGCGCCCGAGCGGCCCGACCGAGCGGGCGTCGTAGCTGGCCAGCAGCACGGCCTGGGCGCCGGCAGCGCGTTGCACCAGCGCTTCCAGCAGGCCCTGCGCAAAGCTGCCCAGGCTGGCGCTCATCGCCGTGGCCGGGGTCATCGCACCGGCGCCGATGGTCCAGTAGCCGGCGGCGGCGTTGTGCACCGAGTTGTGGAACTTGGTTGGCGAAATCGCCAACGGATCGCTGGCCAGCGTGGTGCACATGTAGTCGGAGATGGCCAGGTCGCCGTAGGTCGAGGTAAAGATCGACGGCAGGCTGGCCGGGTCGCGGCCTGCGGCGTTACAGGCGGCCAGCGCGGCTTCCAGCGACACGGCCACCGTATCCGGCGCACGCCGGCGTTCGTTGGCGGCCAGCAGCTGCGGCGCCGGGCGGGCGGGAGTTTCCTGCAGCGCGCCGCCGCGCGCGAAGGCGCTGGCAGCGTCCCAGTTGGGCAGACCCTGGGTCCAGAAGCCGATTCCTTCGATGGTCGCGGTCAGCATCAGCACGCCCGCCCGAACAGCAGCGAACAGTTGTTGCCGCCAAAGCCGAAGGAGTTGTTCATGGCGTAATCGATGCGGGCATGGGCGTTGTCGAAGCGGATTTGCGGGCCACAGGCCGGGTCGGGGATGTCGCTGTTGAGCGTGCCGGGCAGCACCTCGTCGCGCAGCGCGAGCAGTGCGATCACCGATTCGACGATGCCGGCCGCGCCCAGGGTGTGGCCGGTCCAGGCCTTGGTCGAACTGGCGTGCAAGGTGCCGGGGAAGATCGCTGCCACTGCGGCGGCTTCCACGCTGTCGTTGGCCGGCGTGGCGGTGCCGTGCAGATTCAGATAGCCCACTGCGGCCGGCTCCAGACCGGCGCGGTCGAGCGCACCGCGCATCGCCAGCTGCGCGCCCAGCCCTTGCGGATGCGGCGCCGACATATGGTGCGCGTCGCTGGATTCGCCGTAGCCGTACAGCCACAGCGCGGCATCCGGTGTGGCGGCCGGGCGTTCGAGCAGCGCAAAGCCGCCGGCCTCGCCCAGGCTCAGGCCGACCCGGCGCGCGTCGAACGGCTGGCACATCTCCGGCGCCACCACCTGCAACGAGTTGAAGCCGAACAGCACGCTGCCGCACAAGGTGTCCACGCCGCCGACCAGCGCCGCGTCGATCACGCCGGCCTCCATCAGCCGCGCCGCCTGGGCGAACACCTTGGCGCTGGACGAACAGGCCGTGGCCACGGTCACGCACGGGCCACGCAGGCCGGTGGCGTGCTGCACGAAGTCGCCCAGCGAATGCGGGGTGTGCACGATCGGGCGATTCAGATCCTCGGGGAAGCGCGCGCCGTCGGCGTCGTCGACCAGCCGCGTATACGCTTCTTCGCTGGCGCCGATGCTGGAGGTGGAGGTGCCGATGATCACCGCTACCCGCTCGGCGCCGTAGCGCTGCGCGGCGGCCTGCACGGCCTGCGCCATCCCGTCCTGCTGCAGTGCCAGCCAGGCCAGGCGGTTGTTGCGGCAATCCCACGCGTGCAGAGAATCGGGCAGCACAACCTCTTCAACGCCATCGACGCGCCCGACCCAGCAGGGCAGCAGCGGTTGCGGCCCGAAATCGTTGCGACGCAGGCCGCTGCGTCGGGCGGTCAACGCGGCGGCCTGGGCGGCAAGCCCGGCACCGAGTGCGGTGGTGGAAGTGAACGCGGTGACGGCAACCGGGGCTATCTGGGACGAATGCTGCGCTTGGCTCACGATGGTCTGGCTGGCAAAAAGTGCGGTCAGTATATCGATGGCGCGCGTGGGTCCCGTGGACGGCGCAACTGAACGTCACCGTCATGTCGCTGACGCGGCTGGGATTTTTCGCACAGGCCGCGCTTTCGCCGTCGCCGCAATTGCGACACAATCGGCGCGACACATCTCTCTTCCGAGCGCGACCACGCGCGCATGCACGCCTACGTCTATAAAAGCCAACGCAAGCAGGACACCTTCGTCTATCTCGCCACACGTGACGATTTCTCCGGTCTTCCTGCCGCCGTGCAGGCGCAGCTGGCGCCGTTGACGTTCGTGCTGGATGTGGCGTTGACGCCGGAGCGCCGGCTGGCGCAGGCCGACGCGGCCACGGTGCGCGAGGCGCTGGGCAAGCACGGCTTCTATCTGCAATTGCCCAAGACCATCGTGCTCGCAGGCGAGTGCGACCATGACTGAGCCTGTGCGTGGCGCACGGATGCGCGCCGCAACGCTGGCCGGTGCGGCTGGCGTGGTGCTCTGCCTGCTCGGTGGCATTGGCGGCGTGGTTGCTGCGCTGAGCTTGTGGCTGGCGCAGCCGGCGTTCGCGCTGGCGGTGTCGTGGGCACGTGGGACGCGCGCAGTGCCGGGCCAGCCGCGCGCGGTCGCGCAGGCGCTGCCGCCGTTGCTGGCCATCTGGGGCGTGGGCCTGCTGGCGCTGGCTGCGCTGATCAGCTGGCCGCTGACCGCCCTGCGCGACAGCGGCAGCCTGGCTGCCGCGCTGGCGCTGAGCGTCGCAGTCAGCGCGGCCTTGCTGGGGCTGTGGCGGACCTGGCCGTTGTGGGGCGAAGTGGAACGCGACGGCGGCGCGCTGGCGCCACGCTGGCAGGCGCTGGCCGCGCAGGAATTGCATGCCTGGCGCGGCCTGCTGGCGGCTGCACTGGTGCTGGCAGTGTGCACCCTGGCCGTGGTGCTGGCCTGGCCGGGCTGGTTGTCCGGCGGCCTGCGCTGGGGCTTGGCGGTGGCTGCCGGTGTGCTGCTGCCGGTGGCCCATCTGCTGCTGCAACGCACCGCCGCACCCATGCGCAGCGATGCGCCGCATACGCGCCAGGCCGCCGATTTCTTCTCCGAAGCCGCCGCCGAACCGCGCCCGCTGGAACCGGTGGCCCGGCATCAGCTGGTGCCCGAACTTTTCGAGGCCGCGCGCAGTGGCCGGGTGGACCGCGCGCTGCAATTGCTCGAGGCCGGTGCCGACCCGCAGGCGTTGCCGCTGCCGGAATGGCGCGATCAACGCAGCCTGCCGGCGCTGGCGGCCGTACTGCCGGATCTGCGCCTGCTGCGTGAGTTGATCGTGCGCCGCGTCGACGTCAATCAACCGCATCGCGGCATGACCCCCTTGCTGGCCGCCACCCGCGACAGCTGGCACGGCCGCCCGGATGCGGTGATGACCTTGCTGGCCAATGGCGCCGACCCGCGCGCCAGCGACAACGACGGCAATACCCCCTTGCATCACGCCGTGCGCAGTTCCGACCCGGGCGTGGCCGCGCTGTTGCGCGATGCCGCCGCCGAGCTCGACGCGCTCAACAACGAAGGCCATTCGCCGTTGGCGATGGCCTGCCAGGTCGGCAACTGGCGGCTGGCCAAATTCCTGCTGGAGCGCGGCGCGCAGTCCGAACCGGAGGGCGGCGCCCCGGTGCTGCTGGCGGCAGCCGGTACCGAAGAAGACGACCCGGCCGGCGTGCAGTTGCTGCTCAAGCACAAGGCGCGTGTGGATGCGCGCGATCGCCAGCGTCGCAGTGCGCTGCACGAAGCCGCGCTGGCCGGCCACGGCGACATCGTCGAGGCACTGTTGTCGGCCGGAGCAAATCTGGAAGCGCGCGATCTGCTGGGCCGCACGCCGTGGCTGGATGCCGCGCGCCAGGCACGCAGCGCCGTGCTCGAACGCCTGGTCGCGCGCAAGGCCGATGTGCTGGCCATCGATGGCGACGGCCGCAACGCGTTGATGCTGGCCTGCGCCGCCGACAATGTGTCGCCGGCGCTGATCCGCCGCCTGCTGGACCTGCAGGTACCTGCCGACAGCGTGGATGCGCACGGTCGCCGCGCGGTGGATGTGGCCGCCGAGGCCGGACGTTGGGCGATCGTGCAGCTGCTCGATCCCGCTTACCCGTTGCCGGCCGCGGTCAGCGACGCGCAGGGCGAGGCGCCTGGCGTTGCCGTGCTGCCCGATCGCCCGCCGCTGGTGCTGCTGCGCGAAGGCCTGCAGCTCGGGCAGCGCGACGGTCTGGTCGCGCTGGCGCGGCTATGCGCCCCGGAAGAACTAGGCGGCCTGCTGCACGATGCGCATCTGGCCTTGAACGCCGAGGCGGTCGACTGGCTGCTGCGCCATGGCGCCGATGCCGAAGTGCGCGACGCCTGCGGCGATGTCCCGATGTTTGCGCTGCTCTCGCGCGGCGTGGAGGCGGTACCGGCGCTGCAGGCGTTGCTGCGGCATGGCGTCTCGCCGGCAGGCGCCGGTGGCCTGACCCGGCTGCTGAGTGCCTGCGTGCAGCACGATGCGGCATCGCGCGGGCTGGAACAGTTCGCGCTGGAACTGCTCGAACGTGGCGCCGACCCCTTCGCTCCGTCGGCTGCCGGCGATCCGCCGTTGTCGCTGGCGGTGCGGCTGGGCTGGCTGCGCCTGCAGCAGTGGTTGCTGGAACATGGCGTGGACCGCGAAGCGCGCGACAGCCACGGCATGACCGCGCTGCATCTGGCCACCGCGCTGGGCCGCGATGCCTCGCTGAAACTGCTGGTCAAGCAGGGCGCCTCGCCGGAAGCGCGCGCTGCCGACGGGCAGACCCCGCTGGGCGTGGCGCTGTCGATCGGCCGCCGCGATCTGGCCGACTGGCTGGACTGGCGCATCTGGTCGCTGCCGCGCCGCACGCTGCGCGAAGCGGATGTGCCGGCCGCCGCGATGACCGGCGATACCGATGCGGTGCGTCGCCTGATCGATCTCGGCCTCGCCGTCGACGCCGTCGACGCGCAAGGCTGCACCGCACTGCTGCGTGCTGCCGGTGGTGGCCATCTTGGCGTGGTGACGCATCTGCTCGGCCGCGGCGCCGATCCGCAGCGCGCGGCCAACAGCGGCGCCACGCCGTTGTCGGCGGCCGTGAGCATGCGCCAGACCGAGATCGTGGCCGCCTTGCTGCAGGCCGGTGCGCAGATCGAACACCGCCTGCCGGGCGGGGTGACCGTGCTGATGCTGGCCTGCGCGTTGGGCCTGCCGGACATCGTGGCGCGCCTGCTCACCGCCGCGGCCGACGTGCACGCCACCGACAATCAGGGGCTGGCGCCGCTGCATTGCGCGGCGTTGTACGGCTTCACCGCGCGCGACAAGAACCGCCTGTTGGCCCTGCTGGATACCTTGCTGCTGGCCGGTGCCGACCCGGACTACCTGGCCGGTGGCCGTGTCAGCCCGTTGCTGCTGTTGCTGGGCGCGCGTGCCGAACCGGGTACCTCCTGCGACGAGCAGGTGGTGCTGGCCGGCGTCGAACGCCTGCTCGACGAAGATGTCTCGCTGGATGTGGCCGACCAGCGCGGCTTCGGCCCGCTGCATCTGGCTGCACTGCACGGCCTGCCGCTGCTGGTGCAGCGCCTGCTGCGGGCCGGTGCCGATGCCGACCGCCGCGATGCGCTCAACCGTACCCCGCGGGAAATCGCCATCATGCGCGGCTTCATCGACGTGGCCGGCCAGTTCGAACCGGCGCTGCCGGGCGTCTCTTCGATGGCGCGCTTCCTGCGCGAAGGCCGCTGAACCAGCGCGTCGGGTAACCGCTGCGGGTGCCGTTCGTGTGCAGCCGCACCCGCCTGCGCAGCCTCACCGCCGAGCGCGTCTTCGCCGCTCGCCCGGCGTGCAGGCGCAATCGGCCGGCTGGCGGCCGATGCGCAAGTGCAGGTCATCCCGGAGTTGCTGCAGGACGCAGGTGGTGCTGGTCATGGAGCGTCGCCGCGCACCTACGCCACCGCCGGGTGATCTGCCTGCAGCGTCCCGACGAGGATGCGTTTATGCACCCGGCACTGGTACGCCGCCTGGAACACACGGTGCCACCGCTGCTGGGTTTACCGGCGCAGTCGTAACCTGATCCCGACACGGCCCATGCAAGACTGCGCGTTCTTTCGCCGGAAGGAAGCGCCCAACCAATGAGCGTGCGTATCGAGGACCACGCAATGCTGGGCAACTGCCACAGCGCGGCCCTGGTCGACCATCGCGGCACCATCGACTGGCTGTGCCTGCCACGCTTCGATTCCGATGCAGTGTTCGCTGCCTTGCTGGGCGAGGAACAACACGGGCAATGGGCGTTGTCGCCGGCTGCCGACTTCCGCAGCGAGCGCGCCTACCAGGACGATAGTCTGGTGCTGTGCACGCGCATGATTACCGACAGCGGCACGGTGGAACTGATCGACTTCATGGTCGCCAGCGAAAACGGCGAAGTCCATCAGCATCTGGTGCGTATCGTGCGCTGCGTGCAGGGTAGCGTGCCGATGCACATGCGCCTGACCTTCCGCTTCAACTACGGCCGCACGGTGCCATGGGTGACGCGCATCGTCGATGGCATCCGCGCCATCGCCGGCCCCGATCAGCTTGCATTGCGTTCGCCGCAAACACTGCGCGGCCAGGACATGGGCACCGAAACCGACTTCACCCTGCGTGAGGGCGAAAGCACCTGGTTTCTGCTCAGCCACGGCGCCTCGCATCAAGCCACGCCGCCCTTGATCGACGCCGAACAGGCACTGCAACGCACCACCGCGTTCTGGCACGGCTGGGCGCGCCGCTGTACCGATGTCGGGCCGTGGACCGAGCAGGTGCGCCGCTCGCTGGTGGTGTTGAAGGGGCTGAGTTATCTGCCCACCGGCGGCATTGTCGCCGCGCCCACTGCCTCGTTGCCGGAGCATCTGGGCGGCACGCGCAACTGGGATTACCGTTACTGTTGGCTGCGCGATTCGGTGTTCACGCTGATCGCGTTGTTGCAGGCCGGGTACCGCGATGAAGCGGCAGCCTTCCGCGATTGGGTCCAACGCACCATTGCCGGTTCGCCGGATCAATTGCAGGCGCTGTATGGCATTGCTGGCGAGCGCCGCTTGCAGGAATGGGAAGCGCACTGGCTGCCCGGCTATGAACATTCCGGCCCGGTGCGCATCGGCAACGGCGCGGTGGATCAGTTCCAGCTCGATGTGTATGGCGAGTTGATCGGCGCGTTCCATTACGCCCGCGAAAAGGGCGTGGGCCTGCCGTCCGACGACGACGGATCGTCTGCGTCGCTGCTGGAAAAGATTCTGGAAACGCTGGAAACCCTGTGGCGCGAACCCGATGAGGGCATCTGGGAAATCCGCGACGAGCGCCGCCACTTCGTGCATTCCAAGGTGATGGCCTGGCTGGCCTTCGACTGCGGCGCGCGCGATGGCATCACCAATGCAGACGCAGAAAAACGCGCGCACTGGGGCCGCATTGCCGAAGAGATTCGAGCCGAAGTCCTGGAAAAAGGCGTGCATCCGGACGGTCACTTCGTGCAGAGCTATGGCTCGGACCGGCTGGACGCTTCGCTGCTGCTGATCCCCATTGTGGGTTTTCTGCCGCCGGACGATCCGCGCATCGCCGCCACCGCCGATGCGATCGCACGCGATCTGACCATCGACGGGTTGGTCGAGCGCTATCGCGCCGACGACAGCGCCGACGGTTTGCCGGCCGGCGAAGGCACCTTCCTGGCCTGCAGTTTCTGGCTGGTGGAAAACTACGCATTGCTCGGCCGCACCGACCAGGCGCGTGCGCTGCTCGAACGCCTGCTCGGGCTCTGCAACGACGTCGGTTTGCTCGCCGAAGAATACGACCCGCGCAGCAAACGCATGCTCGGCAACTTCCCGCAAGGGTATTCCCACGTGGCCCTGGTCAATGCGGCATTGCGCCTGCATGGACGCATGGGCGAAAAGGAAACGCATCCATGAGTGAGCAAGCAACCACACCGCCGTGCATCATCGTGGTGTTCGGCGCACGCGGCGATCTGACCAAGCGCCTGGTCATGCCGGCGCTGTACAACCTGCGCCGTTCCGGTGCGCTGGGCGATGATTTCGCCATTGTCGGCATGGACCATGGCGACATCAGCGAGCGCGCCTGGCGGACCAACATGGGGCAGTCGATGACGCAGCTGCTCAGCAGCCGCGATGCCGAATTCCAGACCGACGAATTCGACACCGCCACCTGGGACTGGCTGCGCGAACGCATGCATTACCTGCGCGGGGACTTCACCGATCAGGGAGCCTATCGATCGCTGGGCGGCGTGCTGGACAAGCTGCACAAGCGCTACGGCACGCAGGGCAATGTGCTGTTCTATCTGGCCACCGCCGCGCGCTTCTTCGAGCCGGTATTGCTCAACCTGGGCGAGGCTGGCCTGGTCAAGCAGCGCGAAGGCGAAGGCTGGCGCCGGGTGATCGTGGAAAAACCCTTCGGCCATGATCTGCCCAGCGCCCAGCACCTCAATGCCACGGTCGCCAAGGTGCTGCACGAGGATCAGGTGTTCCGCATCGATCATTTCCTGGGCAAGGAAACCGTGCAGAACATTCTCGCGTTCCGCTTCGCCAATGGCTTGTTCGAGCCGGTGTGGAACCGCGACCGCATCGACCATGTGCAGATCACCGCGGCCGAAACCATCGGAGTGGAAGGGCGCGGACGGTTCTACGACCCCACCGGCTGCCTGCGCGACATGGTGCCGAACCATCTGTTCCAGCTGCTGGCGATGATTGCGATGGAGCCGCCAGCGGCCTTCACCACCGAGGCGATGCATCGCCGTCGCGCCGAAGTGATCGAAGCGGTGCGCCCGATCAAACCCGAAGACGTGGTGCGCGGGCAATACGCCTCCGGTGCGGTCAATCGCAATGCGGTGCCGGGTTATCGCGAAGAAGACACCGTGCCCGACGATTCGGACACCGAAACCTATGTGGCGATGAAGCTACAGGTGGACACCTGGCGCTGGGCCGGCGTGCCGTTCTACCTGCGCACCGGTAAGCGCCTGCGCGAACGCACGACCGAGATCGCCATTCGCTTCAAGCCGGCACCGCTGGCGCCGTTCCGCAGCACCGAGGTGGGCGGCTACGGCCCCGACTGGCTGGTGCTGCATATCCAGCCGGACGAGGGCATCTCGCTGCAGTTCGACGTCAAGCGCCCGGGCGCGCAGGTGGCACTGGCACCGGTGCGCATGGACTTCCGTTACCGCGACTGGTTCCCCAAGGAATACACGGTGGGCTACGAGCGCCTGCTGCAGGACTGCATGAACGGCGAAGCCGGCTTGTTCCAGGATGCGGCCATGGTGGAAGGCGCATGGCGCATCGTGCAACCGATCCTGGATGCATGGAAACAACCCCCAAGCGACTTCCCCAATTACGCCGCCGGCAGCGCCGGCCCTTCGGCTGCCGATGCACTACTGGCAATGAATGGCGGACACGCCTGGCGCGCACTCACCCCAGGGCGCAAGCCGCCACCGCGCCGGCCGCCGGAAGCGCGTGCTGGGGCTGCGACGCCGGTGAAGAAAGCCACCAGGAAGACGGCAAGCAAGGTCGGCAAGGCACCAGCCAAGAAAGTCACCAGGGCGTCCGCCAGACGCGCGTCCGCCGCTACAGCGAAGTCCTCGCAGGATGCGGCGACGTCGTCTGGCAGCGCGGCCAAGAAAGCGGTGCGCAAACGCGCCACCAGCAAGGTCGCAAAAACCGCCGCCAAGACGGTGAGCAAGACCGCGGCGGGCAACGGTGCAGCGAAGAAATCGGTGAGCAGAACCGCAGCGCGTACGCCACGCCGCTGAGGACGCGAGCGGCATGCACTCGCTGCAAATGTAGGAGCATGCCCGCGCGCGGCGGGCTTTCCGTTAACGCCTGTTCGCGCGCGGGCGCGTTTCTTCGGAAGAGCTCAGCGGTCCTGCGTGGTGGGTGCAGGTTCCCCATCCACATCCGCCTTGACGTCGGCTTCGAACAGGTTCATCAGGTCGGCACGTGCATCGCGCGAGGTCTGGATGACCTTGGCTTCGTCGTCGTAGACCAGGTGCTGGCGGCGTAGCAGGTCTTCGTCGTGCTGGCGGAAGCGTTTGACGTGATCGTGTGCGAGGGCTTCGCCCAGGCCGAGCGAGGTGAGGACGCGTTCGCTCAGCTCCAGGCTGGAGGCGAAGACCTCGCGGAACGGTTCTGCGCCCAGGTCCATCAGTTTCCAGGCATGTTGGCGGTTGCGCGCACGCGCCAGCACGGTGGCTTGCGGGTACAGGCGACGGATCAGCCGCACCGTCTTGATGTTGGTGTCCGGGTCGTCCACCGCGATCACGAACACCTTGATGCGCTCGGCACCGGCAGCGCGCAGCAGCTCGGGGCGGGTGGGGTCGCCGTAATACAGCTGGCTGCCGAACCGACGCAGGTCTTCCACCGTGTCCGGGTTGTGTTCCAGCGCGACGAACGGCACATGCCGTGCGGTGAGCAGGCGCGCGACCACCTGGCCGAAGCGGCCCATGCCGGCGACCAGCACCTTGGGGGTCTGTGCATCGATGGTGTCGTACGGGCGATCAGGCTTGGGAGCGCGCACGCGCAGCGGCCCGTTGAGGATGCGCTGCATGCCGAGCAGCAACAGCGGGGTCAGTGCCATCGACACGCCCACGATGGCCACCAGCCGGTCGTGATTGGCCGGCTCCAGCAGGCCCACGCGGTCGGCTTCGTTGAACACCACGAAGGCGAATTCGCCGCCCAGCCACAGCACGCTGCCCAGCATCAGGCTGCTGCGCAGCGGTAGCTTGGCCACGCTGCCGATACCCACCAGCAGCGAGAACTTCACCACCAGCAACATCGCCACGCCTGCTGCGATCAACCACGGCTCGGCCGCCACGCGCTGGAGATCGATCCCCATGCCCACCGAGATGAAGAACAGGCCCAGCAGCAAGCCTTCGAACGGTTCGATCTGCGATTCCAGTTCGTGGCGGAATTCCGAATCGGCCAGCAACACGCCGGCGATGAAGGCGCCCAGGCTGGCGCTCAATCCGGCCTCCTGCATGATCCAGGCGGTGCCCAGCACCACCAGCAAGGCGCTGGCGGTGAACACCTCCGGCATGCGCGTACGCGCCACCACGTTGAACAGGTGACGCAACACAAAGCGCCCGCACACGACCACCAGCGCCAGGGCCGCCATCGCCTTGGCCACGTCCTGCCATTGAAGCGTTGCATTCTTGCTGCCGCCGAGCAGCGGGATGGCCGCCAGCAACGGGATCGCAATCAGATCCTGGAACAGCAAGATGGCAAACGCCAGCCGCCCGTAGTCGCTGCTCAGCGCCTTGCGTTCGGCCAGCAATTGCAGCCCCACCGCGGTGGAGGAGAGCGCCAGCGCCACGCCGACGATCAACGCGCTCTTCCAGCCCAGCTGGGCTGCCATCAACAAACCGCCCAGGATCACCGCCGTCACCAGCACCTGGGTGGCGCCAGCGCCGAACACCGAATGGCGCATCACCTTCAGGCGCGCCGGCGACAGTTCCAGCCCGATCACGAACAGCAACATCACCACGCCGATCTCGGCCGCGCCGCTGATGCGTTCGGCATCCTGCACCACGCCCACGCCATCGGGCCCGAGCACCACGCCGGCGACCAGGTAGGCCAACACCGCACCCAGGCCGAAGCGCTTGAACACCGGCACTGCCACGATGGCGGCCAGCATCAGCACCAAGGCCAGTTCCAGACCACCGCTATGCATGCGTACTCTCCATTGAGGCACGCATTATGACGCGCAGTTCCGTTGGCCTGCGCGCACGCGTGTGCCATCTGCACGGCGACGACGCGCGGCTGCGCGATGCGGCCCGGCACCTATCTGCGGATGCGCGCGCGGATCAGTCCGGCACCGCCTGCGCCTGCACGGTCAGTGCGCATGCAGTGCATGGCACCGCACACGGTCGACACTCCGTGCGAGCAATCAGCGGCTTTTAAGCAGAAAACGCCGATCCAGCGGCTGCAGCGGGCGCGCATTGAACGGGTACACGCGTTCGAACGCGTTGATCTGTGCCTCCGACACCTGCACCGGCTGGCTGAGCACCACCCAGTCCACCGTTTCGCTGCACGGCGGCGTGGTCAGCGAGCCTTCGTAGCGATAGAAGCTGCGTTGATTGCTCGGCGGAAGAAACGCCTCGGCACTCACCGTTGCGTTGGCGACCTGCCGGGTCTGGTCCTTGTCCTTGGGCATGGCGTCGAGCACCCGCTGGAACGCCGGGTTGGCCTTGCCGGTTTCGAAGAAGATCGCCAGCACGCCCAGCGTGCCGTCCGGGCCCTGGTGCACCAGATGCGCCTCCATCGGGAAACGCCGGCCGTTCAACAGGTGCTCGCTGGGGTGATGGAAGTGCAGTTGCAACGCTTGATACTGCTTGCCGCCGGTCGCCATGGTGCCGCCGTCGTGCAGATCCAGCTGGATGGAATGGCCGGTGTTGCGCACGACCAGCGGCACGGCGCTGTAGCTCAACAGCAGCGTGCCCAGGTTGGCGTCGATGGCGCCTTTCAGATCGATGGGGCTGTTCTGCTGGCCATTGCCGCACAGCGCATTTTCCTTGGCCAGCTCGGCCCAATGCTCGGCACCTTCCGGGCCGGTATAGCCCCATTCGTGCCCGCTGTGCGGCGCGGTCTCGTGCGCCTGCACCGGAGTGCTCTCGGGCAGTGCGGTTTGCGCCATGCCCACCGCGCCCCATCCGGCGGCGATGCACAGGCACAGCGGGCTGATGCGACGTAACAGAAGCGACCTTGAAACGGGCATGCACAAACTCCGGAAGGAAAACGCACTGCGTGGATGCGATGGCCGATGCCATCGCGTAAGAGCAACGCATCGGGCGCTGCGGGAAGCGGACTGTAGCAATGAACTGTGACGTTCAGCACGGCGCGGCGACAGGCGGTTGCGCGGCGCCATCTCGGCGGCGCATCGGCACCTGGCAACCCGCCTGCCCGGCACGCATTGGCGTATCGCCGCGCGAGCGTCCCAGCCTTTCCGCAACGCTGCGCAACCCCCCTGCGCCGGCACGCCACAGGGCGCTTCCCGGAGGGTTGGCCGCCAGCGGCACGCAGCGGGCGCCGTGCCGCTGGCCTTGGCGGCAGTCAAGCCGGCCACGCAGCACCCGCTCCGCACCGCTGCCCGCCAACGCATCTCGTCTCAACGTGCATAACGCGCTTTAAGCGGCCTGCGCGCAGGGCATTGACCAAGCCGACTCAGGCGCGCAGACTGCGCCGCGCCATCGCCCGGATCACCGGTCGGTACGCACCTTTGGAGCCCTTACCCATGTCCAGCGACAGTCACCCTAGACCCGGGTCGATGACCCAGCTGGCGCGCGCCTGAGGCCCAGGTTCGCCGGCTGTCATCGACGACGGTCGTCACCAGGCGAACCACCATGTACGACCAAACCCTGCGCCTTGCCGAAGGCGTCGATGCACTGACCGCACCCCTGGCCGAACTCAACACGGCCGACGCGGTGGAATATCTCAACACCCTCGACCGCGACGAAGCGGCGCAGGTGCTGGCCGCATTGCCTTTGCTGCGTGCGGTGAAATTGCTCGAACAGCCGGAGTTGCGCGATGCCAGCACGCTGGTGGCGTCGCTGCCGGCCGAGCAGGCCGCCACGCTGCTTGGCCAGATGGCCGACGACCGCGCCACCGATATCTTCCATGGCCTGGATGCCGAGCAGCGCCAGCCGCTGCTGTGGCTGCTCAGTGCCGAGGCGCGGTTGTCGATTCAGGCGCTGATGCGCTACCCGCCCAACACCGCCGGCGCGCTGATGACCACCGAGTTCGTGGCCGTGCCGTCGGACTGGACGGTGGGCCGCACCCTGCAGCACATCCGCGAAGTGGAGCGCAGCCGCGAGACCGTCTACGCGATTTATCTGCTCGACCCGCACACCCGCGTGCTGCAGCAGGTGGTGACCATGCGCCGCCTGATCACCGGCGCGTCGGAGGCGCCGATCCTGGACGTGGCGCAGGTCAATCCCCCGGTCACCGTGGACCCGGCACTGGACCAGGAAGAAGTGGCACGGCTGATCCGTCGCCACGACCTGCTGGCGATCCCGGTGGTGGATGCGCGCGGCCACGTGCTCGGCATCGTCACCGTGGACGATGTGCTCGATGCGCTCATCGCCGAATCCACCGAAGACGTGCACAAGTTCGGCGGCATGGAAGCGCTGGACAAGCCCTACATGCAGATTGGCTTCGGCCAGATGATCAAGAAACGCGCCGGCTGGCTGAGCGTGCTGTTTCTGGGCGAAATGCTCACCGCCAGCGCGATGCAGCACTTCGAGGACGAGCTGTCCAAGGCGGTGGTGCTGACCTTGTTCATCCCGCTGATCATGAGCTCGGGCGGCAATTCCGGCTCGCAGGCCACCTCGCTGCTGATCCGCTCGCTGGCGCTGCGCGAAATCCGCCTGCGCGACTGGTGGAAAGTGGCGCTGCGCGAACTGCCCACCGGCCTGACCCTGGGCGCGATCCTGGGCGTGCTGGCGATCGTGCGCATCACCATCTGGCAGACCGCCGGCCTGTACGACTACGGCCCGCACTGGCAGATGGTGGCGCTGACCATCGGCGCGGCGCTGATCGGCATCGTCACCTTCGGTTCGCTGTCCGGCTCGATGCTGCCGTTCGTGTTGCAACGCTTCGGCTTCGACCCGGCCAGCGCCTCGGCGCCCTTCGTCGCCACGCTGGTGGATGTCACTGGCCTGGTGATCTATTTCAGCATCGCCGCGCTGATCTTGAGCGGCACGCTGTTGTAGAGGCCTCGCGCTCGGGTAATCACGGATGCATGCACGTGCGCATGCATCCGTCACCCCATGCCCTGAAACGCCAGTGCGTGTACCGTAGCGCGATGGCATTCGCGTCCCCCGTCCGATGAGTACGTACCACCTGCAGCAGGTCTTTCGTCCCAGCACCGTCGCGGTGGTGGGCGGCAGCCCGCGCGAGCGCTCGGCCGGGCGGGCGGTGGTGCGCAACCTGCGCGCGGCCGGGTTTCCCGGCCGGATCGGTTGGGTGAGCCCGCGCTATAGCGAGATCGATGGCGTGCGCACGGTGGCGCGGTTGACCGATCTGCCGTGGGTACCGGACCTGGTGGTGATTACAGCGCCGGCGCGCATCGTGCCGCGCATCGTCTCCATCGCCGCGCGGCGTGGTGTGGCGGCCGCCATCATCCTCACCGCCGGCCTGGGCAGCGGCCCCGGCTCGCCGGCCGCGCGCATGGAGTCGGCCGCGCGCGCCAAGGGCATGCGCATCCTCGGCCCGCACTGCCTGGGCGTGATCGCCCCGCATGCGCGGCTCAATGCCAGCATCGCCGCGCATTGCCCGCAGGCCGGCGACCTGGCGTTGATTTCCGAATCCAGCGCCATTGCCGCCGCGCTGGTGGAGTGGGGTGTGGCGCGCTCGGTCGGGTTTTCGGCGGTGGTGTCGCTGGGCGATACGCTGGACGTGGATTTCGGCGATCTGCTCGACTACTTCGCCACCGACTACCGCACTCGCGCGATCCTGCTGTACGTCGAACGCATCGGCGATGCGCGCAAGTTCATGTCGGCCGCACGTGCCGCCGCGCGCGCCAAGCCCGTCGTGGTGGTCAAATCCGGCCGCCAGTACCGCATCAATCCCAATGCCGACACCCACGCGCAGGCGCTGGCCGGTTCGGACGCGGTGTACGGCGCGGCGTTCGCACGCGCCGGGCTGTTGCGGGTGGGCGCGCTGGACGAGCTGTTCGCCGCCGCCGAAACGCTGGGCCGGCTCGGCAGTTTCCCGGGCCGGCGCCTGGCCATTTTGAGCAACGGCGGCGGGGTGGGGCAGCTGGCGGTGGACCAGCTGGTGTTGCGTGGCGGCACCCTGGCCGAGTTGTCGCCCAAGACGCTGGAAAAACTCGATCAATCGCTGCCGGAAGGCTGGTCGCGCAGCAACCCGGTCGACATCATTGTCGACGCCGACGGCGCGCGCTATGCCGCAGCGATCGAAGCGCTGCTGGACGATCCGGAAAACGACGCGCTGCTGGTGGTCAATGTGCCCACCGCGTTCACCTCCTCGGCCGATGCGGCCAAGGCGTTGACCCGCGCGCTGGACCAGCGCAACCGCTACCAGCGCGACAAACCGGTGTTTGCGGTGTGGCTGGGCCAGGACGATGCGGCGATCGCCGCGCTCAACGCCGCACGCGTGCCCACCTATGCCACCGAATCGGATGCGGTGCGTGGCTTCACCCACCTGGTGCGCTACCGCGAGGCGCAGGCGGCGCTGATGGAAACCCCGCCCAGCCTGCCGGAAGACTTCGTCGTGGATGCCGGCATCGCGCGCACGCTGGTGGAAGAGGCGCTGGCGGCCGGCCGGCGCTGGCTGGACCCGGTCGCCACCAACCGCCTGCTGGCCGCCTACGGCATCCCGGTCGTACCGCTGCAGGTGGCCGCCACCGCCAACGAGGCCGCATTGCTGGCCGACCCGTTGCTGGCCGTCGGCCGCACCGTGACATTGAAAGTGTTGTCCAGCGAGATCGCGCATAAGTCCGACGTGGATGGCGTGCGCCTGAACCTGTCCAGCGTGGCGGCGGTGCGCGAAGCGGCCACCGGCATCCTGGCGCGTGCGCGCGCCGCGCATCCCCATGCAGTGATCGAAGGGGTGATCGTGCAGCCCACGGTGCTGCGGCCCAAGGCGCGCGAACTGATCGCCGGCATCGCCGACGACCCGGTGTTCGGCCCGGCGATCGTGTTCGGGCGCGGCGGCACCGCAGTGGAAGTCATCAACGACCGCGAGCTGGCCCTGCCGCCGCTGGATCTGCGCCTGGCCCACGAACTGATCGGCCGCACCCGCGTCTCGCGCATCCTCAAGGCCTACCGCGACGTGCCGGCCGCCGACGAGCGTGCGGTGGCGCTGGTGCTGGTCAAGCTGGCGCAGCTGGCCGCCGACATCCCCGAAATCACCGAGCTGGACATCAACCCGCTGCTGGCCGACCGCGATGGGGTGATTGCGCTGGACGCCCGCGTGGCGGTGGCGCCGGCGCGCAAGCTGCACAAGGGCCGCGGCCATCCGCGCTTTGCGATCTTCCCGTACCCCAAGGAATGGGAGCGCCAGATCGGCCTGGGCGATGGCACCCATGCGCTGGTGCGCCCGGTGCGCCCGGAAGACGACGCGCTGTTCCGCGCCTTCTTCGCCCGCGTCACCGACGAAGACCTGCGCCTGCGCTTCTTCCAGTCGGTCAAGCATTTCAGCCATGAATTCATTGCTCGGCTGACCCAGCTCGATTACGCCCGCTCCATCGCGCTGGTGGCCATCGACCCCAAGACCGGCGACATGCTCGGCGCGGTGCGCCTGCACGCCGATGCCGATTACCAGCGCGGCGAGTACGGCATCCTGATCCGCTCGGACCTCAAGGGCCACGGCATCGGCTGGCAGCTGATGCGCATCATGATCGAGTACGCGCGCTGGCTGGGCCTCAAACAGATCGAAGGCCAGGTGCTGCGCGAGAACCGCACCATGCTGGCGATGTGCCAGAGCCTGGGCTTTGGCGTGCGCCCGGATCCGGACGATGCGACCCTGATGGCGGTGACACTCCCTATAATAGGCGAGCCGCGCCCGGCCTGACGTTGCGTCACGCCGCGGTCCCCCATCCTCCACTGCACGCCGGGCTGCCAGGCCTCGATCTGGCCCATTGCTCCGGCTGTCGTCTCGGCCCGCCTGGGAGTGTCAATGTTTCGCGATTTCAGAATGTCGTTCGTGGTCACCGCCATCTGCCTGGGCCTGGCTGCGTGGTGGGGCCATACCTCATCGATGGGGATCTGGCAGGCGCTGTGGCTGTGCCTGGTGCTGAGCGTGCTGGAAGTGTCGTTGTCGTTCGACAACGCGGTGGTCAACGCCGGCGTGCTCAAGCACATGAACGCGTTCTGGCAGAAATTGTTTCTGACCGTGGGCATCCTGATCGCCGTGTTCGGCATGCGCCTGGTGTTCCCGATCGTGATCGTGTCGGTGGCCACCGGCATGGGCCTGGTGCCGGTGATGCAGATGGCGCTGAAGGAGCCGGACCGCTACAGCCAGGTGCTGACCGATAACTACCCTTCCATCGCCGCCTTCGGTGGCATGTTCCTGCTGCTGGTGTTCCTGAATTTCCTGTTCGACCAGGAGCGCAAGCTGCACTGGCTGGGCCCGGTGGAGCGGCTGGTCGGCAAGCTGGGCAAGGCCGATGCGATGTCGGTGATCGTGGCGGTGTCGGTGCTGCTGGGCACCAAGCTGTTCCTGCCGGAGGCCATCTTCCAGAGCGTGCTGTTCGCAGGCCTGGGCGGCATCCTGCTGTATCTGCTGGTCGGCAGCGTGGATGCGTTGTTCGAGGCCGAAGAGAGCGAAGACGGCAGCATGGGCCCGGCCAAGCGTTCGGGCATCGCCGCGTTCCTGTATCTGGAAGTGCTGGATGCCTCGTTCTCGTTCGACGGTGTGATCGGCGCCTTCGCCATCACCCGCGACGTGGTGATCATCATGCTGGGCCTGGCGATCGGCGCGATGTTCGTGCGCTCGATGACCGTCTACCTGGTGCACAAGGGCACCCTGGACGAATTCGTGTTCCTGGAGCACGGCGCCCATTACGCCATCGGCGTGCTGGCGATCATCATGCTGGTGGGCACCGTCTACCACGTGCCGGAAGTGCTGACCGGCCTGATCGGCGTGGCCTTCATCGCCGCCTCGGTGTGGTCGTCGATCCGCTACCGCAAGCGCCACCATCTCGGGCCGACCGAGATCTGAGCGATCACCGGCGAGCTTGCGCGGTCGCTGAACGGCTGGTGGCGCGTGGGTCGCCCGGCGGGTAAAAAAACGCGACCGATAGCACGCCTGGTGTCGACGGCGGGTGAGTGCGGCGAGCGAATCAGGACCCTCCCGACTTGACCTGCGCAGTCGGATTCGTCCTCCCGCCGCGCGAGGCGACCGCTCGTCAGCGCAGCCCGTTGTGCCGCAAGGCTCGGCGCAATTTGGGCACATTTGGTGTTGACCCCCTGGGGGTACCCCACTATCTTGGGGTTCGGTGGTGACCGCCCCCAAGTGGCACCGATCAGACGAAGGCGATGCGCAAGTGCGACATTGCCTGCGGCTCCCATCTCAGCGACCTGTACGCGCCCCGGCATTGCCGCGGTCGCTTCCGGCCCGATGACGGCAGCGCGTTGCCACCGAACACCATCATGCGACAGCACACCGCGTGATGGCGGCCGTGGGAGTTGAGGGAAATTGGTGGGTGATGCCGCCGCAGGCCATGGCCTGCGCGCTGTGCGTCCTGTGTCGCCAATGCACCCTGGACGCCGCTCGGTCGTTGCCTGCTCCGGCAGGTTCGTGTGCCTACGCATGGAGGACGCATGACCACCAACGACACCCTTTCCGCGATCGCCGCCGGTACCGCAACACCCACCAGCGTTCCCGCCAGCGTTGCCGCGCCCGCCTGCGGCGCGCCGGAAGTGACCGACCCGTCGGACATCGTGCCGCCTCCCCGCCAAGCCATTGCAATGCACGCACAGACCATCGAAGAACAAAACGTCTCCACCTGGATCACGAAAGAAGCGGGCAATCGCAAGATTCCGTTCGAGCCGGAGCGCCTGAATCGCGCCATCGACCAGATCCATGCCGAGTTCCCGCAGCTGGACGTGGCCGATTACAAGCGCTCGGTGTTCGGGTTTGTCGAGCGCAAGGACAGCGTCAACGCCGACGACCTGGTCGATCACCTGATCCGCGAGGCCGAAGCCCGCGTCGACCTGACCACCCCGGAGTGGGAGCACTTCGCTGCGCGTCTGTATCTGCGCCGCCTGTACAAGCGCGCCAGCCGCAACCGTTTCTACGACGCCAGCCAGAAGTACGGCTCGTTCGTCGGCCTGCAGGAGAGCCTGGCCGACCGCAATGTCTATTCCAACGACATCCTGCGCCGCTATTCCAAGGACGAGCTGATCGAAGCCGGCAAGATGATCGAGCCCGAGCGCGACAAGCTGTTCGCCTACAACGGCCTGTACCTGCTGGCCACGCGTTACCTGGCCACCGATAGCTCGCGCGGTGTGTTCGAACTGCCGCAGGAGCGCTGGCTGACGATCGCGCTGTACCTGATGCAGGACGAGATCGGCACCGGCAAGGGCAGCCGCGAGCGCCGCATGCAGCTGGTGGGCGAGGCCTACTGGGCGCTGTCCAACCTGTACATGACGGTGGCCACCCCGACGCTGGCCAATGCCGGCAAGGTCGGCGGCCAGCTGTCGAGCTGCTTCATCGACACCGTCGACGACAGCCTGCAGGGCATCTACGACTCCAATACCGACGTGGCGCGCGTGTCCAAGCACGGCGGCGGCGTCGGCGCCTACCTGGGCTATGTGCGTTCGTCGGGTTCGGCGATCCGCGGCGTGTCCAACTCGTCCGGCGGCGTGGTGCCGTGGATCAAGCAGCTCAACAACACCGCCGTGTCGGTGGACCAGCTGGGCCAGCGCAAGGGCGCCATCGCGGTCTACCTGGACATCTTCCACCGCGACATCGAAGCGTTCCTGGACCTGCGCCTGAACAACGGCGACCAGCGCCTGCGCGCGCACGACGTGTTCACCTCGGTGTGCATCCCCGACCTGTTCATGGAAGCGGTCGAGCGCCGCGGCGACTGGTACCTGTTCGACCCGCACGAAGTGAAGCGGATCAAGGGTTGGTACCTGCAGGACTTCTATGACGAGAAGAAGGGCGACGCCAACGGCAGCTTCCGTCGCAAGTACGAAGAAGTCGTCGCCGACGAGCGCATCACGCGCAAGACCGTCAAGGCGATCGAGATCTTCAAGCGCATCATGGTCAGCCAGCTGGAAACCGGCAACCCGTTCATGTTCTATCGCGATGAAGTCAATCGCAAGAACCCGAACAAGCACGAGGGCATGGTCTATTCGTCCAACCTGTGCACCGAGATCCTGCAGAACATGAGCCCCACGCGCATGATGCAGGAGATCATCAGCGGCAATCAGATCGTCACCACCAAGAAGGCGGGCGATTTCGTCGTGTGCAACCTGTCCTCGATCAACCTGGGCCGCGCGATCACCGTGCAGGCCGACCAGGCCGATCTGCTGGGCGCCGACGTGCTGGAGCGCCTGATCCCGATCCAGGTGCGCATGCTCGACAACGTGATCGATCTGAACCAGTTGCCGGTGCCGCAGGCCACCATCACCAACCAGAAGTACCGCGCGATCGGTCTTGGCACCTTCGGTTGGCATCATCTGCTGGCGCAGAAGTCCATCCACTGGAATGCCAAGGAAGCCGAGGACTACAGCGACGAGCTGTACGAGCGCATCAACTACCTGACCATCCAGGCGAGCATGGAGCTGGCCAAGGAAAAGGGCACCTACAGCGTGTTCCGCGGCAGCGACTGGCACAACGGCGAGTACTTCCGTGCACGCGACTACAACAGTCCGCAGTGGCTGGAGCTGTCGGCGCAGGTGGCGGTCAATGGCGTGCGCAATGCGTGGATGCTGGCGGTGGCGCCGAACATGAGCACCGCGCAGATCGCCGGTTCCACCGCCTCGATCGACCCGATCTACAGCGCGTTCTACTACGAAGAAAAGAAGGACTTCCGTCGCCCGGTGGCCGCGCCCGGCCTGTCGCTGGAGACCTGGCCGTACTACGAAAAGGGCGCCTACAAGGTCGACCAGTTCGCCAGCGTGCGCCAGAACGCGCGTCGCCAGCGTCACGTGGACCAGTCGATCAGCTTCAACTTCTACGTGCCCAGCACCATCCGTGCGAGCACGCTGCTGGACCTGCATATGACCGCCTGGCGCGAAGGGTTGAAGACCACGTACTACGTGCGCTCCAACGACATCGACATCAGCGAGTGCGAATGGTGTTCGAGCTAAAGCGCATGCAGTAGCTAAGCGCATTCGCGCTTCGCTTCCACGGTTCGCGTTGCGAACCGTGGACCCTGCTTCACAAGTATCCACACCCCGCGCCTTCGGCGCGCCCCCTGACTCAGGGGGCTTTCCTCCAGAACGATTGCTGCCGTCGTCCCTGCTGTACGCGCGCGCGACGCCTGAAACACGAGTAGAAACCCATGTCCGCAACACCGCTCGACCGCATCAAGATCCTTGAGCCGCGCAACCCGAACCGTTCGACCGGCATCATCAACGGCCAGACCTCGGGCATCCTCAACTGGAACGATATTCCGTACCCGTCCTTCTATCGGGCCTACAAGGAACTGTCGACCAACTTCTGGATCCCCGACGAGGTGGACATGAAGGGCGATGCGCGCCAGTACAACGAGCTGTCGGCGCGCGAAAAGAACGCCTACGACTCGATCATCGGCTTGCTGGCCACGCTGGATTCGCCGCAGACGCGCTTCATCTACAACGTGGCCGAATACATCACCGACCCGGCCGCGCATGCCAATGCCGCGATCATCGGCCAGCAGGAAGTGATCCATAACGAGAGCTACAGCTACGTGCTGGCCTCGATCACCGGCCTGGCCGACCAGAACCGCGTGTTCGAAATCGCGCGCACGCACCCGACCATCATCAAGCGCAACGCGCCGATCATGGGCGCCTACGAAGACTTCATGCGCGAGAAGACGGCCGAAACGCTGATCCGTTCGCTGATCCAGTCCTCGATCCTGGAAGGCATCAACTTCTATTCCGGCTTTGCGTATTTCTACAATCTGGTCCGCCAGAACCGCATGACCGGCACCGGCAAGATCATCAGCTTCATCAACCGCGACGAACTGGCGCATTCGAAGTTCATCAGCGAGCTGATCCGCGCCATCATCGGCGAGAACCAGGCGCTGCAGGGCGACGAGCTTACCGACTACGTGCACAAGGCCTTCGAGCACGCGATCGACCTGGAAACCCAGTGGACCGCCGAAGTGCTGGACGGCATCGACGGCATCGACGTGGACGAGATGATCCGCTACGTGAAGTACCGCGCCAACAAGATGGCCGGCATGCTCGGCATCGAGAAGCTGTACGAAGGCGCCAACGACAACGTGATGCCGTGGATCAAGGCCTACGCTGACAACTTCACCGAAACCAAGACCGACTTCTTCGAAATGCGCAATGCGTCTTACAAGAAGACCAACTCGGATAACGGCTTCGACGATCTGTGAGGAGCCGGGATTTGGGATTTGGGATTCGTTGAAGCGCCGGGATTAGGCATTGGAGATTTGGGATTCGTCACAGCAGCACTGCGCTAAGACACATCGATCAAGGACTTTCAATGACGTACCAGTTGCGGCTTTTGCGAATCCCCAATCCCGACTCCCCAATCCCCGCCCCATGAACATCCTGCTCGCCCTGGCATCGTTGAGCGGCAACACACGCGATCTGGCGCGTGCGGTGGCGCTGCGCTGCGAAGCGGCCGGGCATGCGGTGACCTGGTTGGAAACCGACATGCAGACCCTGGCCCAGGTGCCGCATGCGCCAGGGCAGTACGCGTTGTTTTTGCTTGGCAGTTGGACCGACAACGGCGGCCGTACGCCGGCAGAGATGAAGCGTTTCATCGTCGAGCTGGTCGACACGCTGGGCAAGCCACCGCGCGTTGCCGTGTTCGGCACCGGCGAAACGCAGTGGGGCGAAGAGTATTTCTGCGGTGCGGTGCACCGAATCGCGCGCTTCTTCGACAGCCCGTTTCCCCGTTTGACCATCGAACAGATGCCCCACGGCCAGCGCGACGCGCAGGCCATCGCCGCCTGGACCGATACGGTTCTGGCCCAATGCAAGAACGATCCCAATGCAGACCATTACCGTCACGTCGCCTGAGCACTACACCCAGACCCTGGCTGCGCATCCGCGCGCGCTGGTGGATTTCTACAAAGATAACTGCCCCGGCTGCCGCATGCTCGACATGTCGCTGGACAAGTTCGCCACCAGCGATGCCGCCAATGGCGTGGCCTTGTTGAAGGTCAAGTTGGAAGTGGTGGGCGAGGACTTCTTCCGCGAGCTGGGCCTGCGCCAGACGCCGACCCTGGCGCTCTACCGCGACGGCAGTGAAGTGGCGCGTCTGCCCGGCTTTCAGTCGCCGGCGCAGGTGGAAGCGGCGGTCCGTAGCGGCCTGTGATGGCGACGGGCGCCCGGTCGATGCGAGGCGCCCTGCGATGAACACCACGGTCACCATCGTCGCCTGGAGCTTCCTGCTGGCGGGGTTGGGCTTGTTGACCGGTGCGGCGCTGCTGCCGGATCAGGCGCGCTGGATCTTGTTGCTGCTGGGCGTGACGTTCGGCGGTGTGGGTGGTGGCATCCTCGGCTATCGCGTCTGGCATGCGCGCCGTGCTGCGTGGTTGCGCCGGCATGGCACGGTGGTGGAGGCGCGCTTGGTATGCGTTGAACGCAATGCGTCTTTGCAGGTCAACGGCGTGCACCCGTTCCGTATCCTGGCCCATCGCCACGACCGCACGCACGACACCTTGACCGAGTATCGCAGCGACAACCTGTGGACCGATCCCCAGCCGTTCCTGCGCGAGGGGCAGTCGCTGCGGGTGTTCGTCGATCCGCAGCGGCCATTGCGCTACCACCTGGACCTGAGCTTCCTGCCGACGCTGCGCAGATGATCGGGCTGGCTTTCCTTCCTTCTGACGGCACTTCTTCATGACCAGTTCCACGCCCGTTGCACCGACCGAAGCCCGCATGGCCGAGATCGTGTTTCCCAATCACACCAACCATCTGGGCACGCTGTTCGGTGGGCAGGCGCTGGCGTGGATGGACAAGGCCGCGTTCCTGGCCGCCTCGCGCTATGCGCGCCGCACTGTGGTGACGGCGCGTTCGGATCAGGTGGATTTCAAGCTGCCGATCCGTCAGGGCCAGATGGTGGAAACCATCGCCCGCGTGGTGTTGGTGGGGCGTAGCTCGATCACGGTGGAAGTGGAACTGATCGCCGAAGACCTGCTCAGCGGCGCACGCGAGCTGTGCACGCGCGGGCAGTTCGTGATGATTGCGCTCGATGCCGATGGCAAGCCGACTGCGGTGCCGCCGCTGCCGGCAGCCGACTAAGAGCAGCGAATAAGACGACTGCACTGCCGCCATGTGGGCGCAGCCAGTGCTCGGTGCGGTATGTATCACGTGCACTGCGGTTGCTGCGCTTCATCCACACCGGCCTGACGACCGCTCGCGACGTGGTGTTCGCCGCCGTGAGCGCGCTTACTCCTGTACTTCGCGGTCTTCGCGCTTGGTTTCTTCCATCGCCTCCGGTTCCAGCTCTTCGGCGCTGCGATTGAGTTTGACGAACACACCCCAGGCGATCAGCAGCAGTGCCGCGCAGGAGCCGACGGCAGCCGCGTAAGGCAGCTTGGCCGGGTCGGCATGCATCAGTTCGAAGATCGACACCAGCGTCTCGATTGCCAGCGCGATCACGATGACCACGAAAAAGCGCGACAGATACCGCCGCACGCGCGTCGGGCCGCTGACCTTGACGTCGCGCAGGATCTCTTCTTCGAAGATGGTCTGGCCCAATTCGAGCGTGACCAGCGCCACCGTCAGCAGGCCGATGGCTTCGAGCACGACGTTGAAACGGTCGCGCACCACCATGTCGCCGCCGGGTGTGAAGCCGTGCCACAGCTCCAGCCCGGCCATCGTCACCAGGCCCGCCGCGCACAGCACGAAGAACGCCAGGATCACGAAATGACCGGCACGAAACAGGTGGCTGAGCGCTTTCATCAGGGGCGAGGCGGGCGATGGGAAGCAGAGCATCGTGTGCACCGCGTCGTTGCAGCGCGAAGGCTGCGCCAACCCGGCGCACCCTCATCCGGCGCGTTGCGCCACCTTCTCCCGCGAGCGGGAGAAGTGACGTCCCAGAGCAACGCGGTGGAATGGATATGCAGGCCTTTGGCCCATTGCTGTGTAGCGACCCGCATCCTTTGTCCCGCGCTCTTCCCCCGCCTGCGGGGGAAGGTGCCCGAAGGGCGGATGGCGCAGACGGCTCACACGGCTCACACGCGCAGGCGGCCTCAGTTGCCCGCCATGATCAACTATGCCGCAACACCTGATACGCCTGCAGGTGCACATTGGCCGCCATCAGCAGAGGCGCGTTGCGCCCGGTTTCGCGCACGCGCGCCAGCATGTCGCCGACGATCTGCGCCGCTTCCACGTCCTGGCCGGCTTCCAGGTCGCGCAGCATCGAGGCCTTGAGCGGCGAATCCACCTGCAGCAGCGTTTGCAACGCTTTGGCGCGTGCCGGCTCGGGAATCGATTGCCCGGCCGCATCGGCAGCCCACAGGCATTCGTTGTACAGGCCGTTGATCAACGCGCGGCCGTCGTCGGTGGCCACGATCGCGCCGACCGGCGCACGCATCAGGCACGTGGCCGCGGCCAGTGCGGTGAGGAAGCTGTACTTGTTCCACTGCTCCTGCGCGATCTGGGTGCTGGCCACGTGGTCGATGCTGGCCTGCGCGCAGGCGGCGGCAAATGCCTGCACCCGGGTCGAATGTGCGTCACCGCTACGCTCGCCGAAGGTGATCGCCGCCGGCTTGCCCAGGTGCACAATCTCGCCGTGCTCGCCCTTGGTCGCGCTGATGAAGCACAGCCCGCCCAGTACCCGCGCGGCGCCGAAGCGCTCGTCCAGGGCCGCGTAATGGCGCAGCCCGTTGAGGATGGGCAACACCGTGGTGTGCTCGCCCACCGCCGGCGCAATCGCCTCGATCGCGCTGTCCAGGTCGTAGGCCTTGCAGCTCAAGATCACCAGATCGAACGGCCGCTGCGCCACCAATGCCGGCAAGTCCTGCGCGGTGACATGCGCCACCTGCAGATCGGCATCGCCCAGCGGGCTGCGGATGCGCAAGCCGTCGGCCTGCAGCTGCGCCGCACGCGCTTCGCGCACCAGGAAGGTGGCATCCACGCCGGCCTGCGCCAGACGTCCGCCGAAATACCCGCCGGTGCCGCCGGCGCCCAGGATCAGGATGCGCATGGCCATCAGCTCCGCAGCCCCACACCCCGCCGCAGCAACCACAGCGCCAGCGCGCTGAGCACGGCGACAAAGCCCAGCATCAATGCGTAGGCGACCCAGATCGGCACGTCCGAGCTACCGAGCAGGCCGTAGCGGAACGCGTTGACCATGTAGAAGATCGGGTTGGCGTGGGTGGCCGCTTCGGCCCAGCCGGGCAGCAGTTTCACCGAGTAGAACACGCCACCCAGGTAGGTCAGCGGGGTCAGGATGAAGGTGGGCACGATCGCCACGTCGTCGAACTTCTTGGCGTAGACCGCGTTGACGAAGCCGGCCAGCGAGAAGATGGTCGCGCCCAGCAGCACCGTGGTCAGCGTGACCAATGGATGCGGGATCCGCACCGGGGTGAAGAACATCGCGATGATCAGCACGATCGCCCCGACCATCACCCCGCGCAGCACCGCGCCGGACACGTAGCCCCACAGGATCACCCAGTTGGGCATCGGGCTCACCAGCAGTTCTTCGACATGGCGGCCGAACTTGGCGCCGAAGAAACTCGAAGAGATGTTGCCGTAGCTGTTCTGGATCACGCTCATCATCACCAGGCCCGGCACGATGAATTGCATGTAGCTGTAGCCGCCCATCTCGCCCACGCGCGAGCCGATCAGCCCGCCGAAGATCAAAAAGTACAGCGTCATGGTGATGGCCGGCGGCACCAGGGTCTGACCCCAGATGCGCAGGATGCGCTGCACTTCGCGGCGCACGATGGTGCCCAGCGCAATCCAGTTGCGTTGGCGGGGTGTGGCGGGCGTGGCGGACATCGACGGCTCCGAAGGACTCATGGGTGGCCTGCCGGGCGCACGGGCGCCGTTGCGGCAGGAGCCGGGGCGGCGACGGTCTCGCCAGGCCCGGTCAGACGAACGAACAATTCTTCCAGCCGGTTGCTCTTGGTACGCATCGAGCGCACGCGGATACCGGCGTCGCCCAGCGCGGCGAACACGCGGTTGAGGTCCATCGCGCGCGGCATGTCCAGATCCAGCGTGTGGCCGTCGATGGCGGTGAGCGTGGTGCCTTCGATCACCGGCAACTGCGTGGGCAGCTCACCGTCGATATCGAACAGGAAGCCTTCCACGTCGAGCTTGGCCAGCAGTTCGCGCATCGGCCCCTGGGTGACGATCTGGCCGTGATTGATGATGGCCAGGTTGCGGCACAGGTGCTCGGCCTCTTCCAGGTAATGCGTGGTCAGGATGATCGTGGTGCCGGCGGCGTTGATGTCCTTGAGCACGCGCCACATGTCGCGGCGGATTTCGATATCCACACCGGCGGTGGGTTCATCCAGGATCAGCAGGCGCGGCTGGGTCATCATGGCGCGGGCAATCATCAGCCGGCGCTTCATGCCGCCGGAGAGCGTGCGGCTCATCACCTGGGCCTTCTCCCACAGGTGGGCGCGGCGTAGTTCCACTTCGGCCAGTGCTTGCGCCTGGCTGCGCGGCATGCCGTAAAAGCCGGCGTAATTGACCAGGATGTCGAACGGCTTTTCGAACAGGTTGAAGTTGATTTCCTGCGGCACCAGGCCGATCAGGCGCATCGCATCGCTGCGGTGGGCGACCAGGTCGGTGCCGAACACTTCCACCTGGCCGCCGGACAGGTTCACCAGCGAGCTGATGATGCCGATCAAGGTGGACTTGCCCGCCCCGTTGGGGCCGAGCAGGGCGAAGAAATCGCCTGGCGCCACGTCCAGCGAGACGCCCTTGAGCGCCTGGGTGCCGTTGTCGTAGGTCTTGCGCAGATCGCACACGCGCAGGGCGGGCGCACGGGGAGATGGGGAATTCAAGCCGGGTCCTTCGCGCCAGGGTGACGGCGCAGCGAGTTGCAGCCCGTTATTATAGAAGCCCGTTGGGGCTTGCCCCGATCACAGACTGTCCCAAATACGTTCGTGCCCGTTCAATTCCCCCTCAAGCTTGTCGACCGGCGCATGATTGCGCCCACCGTGGCCCACTGCCAGTTCGTCCGTGACGACGGCCAGCCGCTGGATTTCCAGCCCGGCCAGTTCATCCAGATCCATTTCGACTATGCCGATGGCACGCCGACCAAGCGCAGCTATTCGCTGGCGACCATCCACGATCATGCGCTGGGGCCGGGCGAGGCAGTGGAGATTGCGGTGAGCTTCGTGCCCGGCGGCTCGGCCACGGCCTTGTTCGAAGGCCTGGAGATTGGTGACCAGTTGCAGGCAAGCGGTCCCTACGGGCGCTTTTGCCTGCAGCCGGGCGATCACAACCAGCGTTACGTGCTGATCGCCACCGGCACCGGCGTCACCCCGTACCGCTCGATGCTGCCGCTGCTGGCCGAGGCAATCGCCACCCGCGGTGTGCAGGTGGTGTTGCTGCAGGGCGCACGCACCCCGACCGAGCTGCTGTACGGCGACGACTTCCGCGCGTTTGCCGATGCGCACCCGCAGTTCCGCTACGTGCCGTGCTTCTCGCGCGAAGTGCCCGAGCAGCCGCATGCCGATGTGCGGCACGGTTACGTGCAGCAGCACCTGGCCGAGTTCGCGCCCGATGCCGCGCACGACATCGCCTACCTGTGCGGCAACCCGGACATGGTGGATACCTGCCTGGACGCGCTCAAAGCCGCCGGCCTGCCGAGTGCGCAGATTCGCCGCGAGAAGTACGTCAGCTCCACGCCGCCCAAGGTCTGAGGTGGCATGCAGGCGGCGCGTCGATGCCGCCTGTGTCTGCAGGCGTGCTGTGGGCTGCAGCGTGTGACGCCAAGTTGCTGCGGTTTTAGCCGGCAGCGTCTAGAAGCGCCGGGCGCTGCAGCTCCACCGTGACATGCACCAGTTCTTCGTGGATCTGCAGTGCGCGGCGCACCAGCTCCGCATCGATATCGGCTGCAGTGACCAGGCTGACGACGCAGGCATAACGCTCGCTGCCGACCCGCCAGACATGCAGGTCGGCGATGTCGATCGCATGCCCAAGCTCGGCGATGACCTGTTTCACTTCGGCCACCACTGGCGCGTCCATCTCCGCATCCAGCAACACGCTGCCGGTGCTGCGCAGCAGCCCCCAGGCCCAGGCGGTGACCAGCACCGCGCCGACGATGCCCATGAGCGGGTCCAGCCAGGTCACGCCCCAGTGCATGCCGGCCACCAGTGCGACGATGGCGAGCACCGAGGTCGCGGCATCCGCCACCACGTGCAGATACGCCGCGCGCAGATTCAGATCGCTGTGCGCCTCCTGGCCATGACCATGACCCCCGTGCGTGTGCGCATGTCCGTGACTGTCATGCGCGTGCACGTGACCATGGTGGTGACCGTGCGCATGCCCATGCGAGTCGCGCAACCACCATGCGCAGATCAGATTGACCAGCAGGCCGATCAGCGCAATCACGGTGGCCTCCTGATACTGGATGGGCTTGGGCGTGAACAAGCGTTCCACCGACTGGAATGCCATCAGCGCGGCAACCCCCAGCAACAGGACCGCGCTGGTGTAACCGCCCAGCACCTCCACCTTCCAGGTGCCGAAGGTGAAGCGCACATCGCCGGCATGCTGCCGCGCAAAGCGGTAGGCGAACAACGCCAGTCCCAGCGCCAACGCGTGCGAGCTCATGTGCCAGCCGTCGGCGAGCAGGGCCATGGAATTGAGCGTCCAACCGCCTACGATCTCCACCGCCATCATGAGCACGGTCAGGATCACCGCCTTGCGGGTGCTGCGCTCGGCGAGCGGGTTGGCGCTGGCAAAGGTATGCGACTGCGCGCAATGCGGCGCAGCGTGCGTGGTCGACATCGGCGGTAGCTCTGGCTAAGGTACCCCCAGAGGGTATCCTAAATACCCCCAGGGGGTATATGGCGTGGCACATCTCAATCAGGACAAATCGAAACTGCTCGCGCGCGTGCGCAGGATCCGCGGGCAGGTGGAAGGGCTGGAAAAAGCCCTGGCGCAAGACGTGGACTGCACCGCGTTGCTGACCCAGGTGGCCGCATTTCGCGGCGCGGCGCAGGGCTTGATGGTCGAGTTGCTCAGCGAGCACCTGAAGCATCACGTGGCCGCGCCGGATGCATTGGGTGAGCGTGAGCTGGCAGTGGATGACATCACGGCCATCCTCAAGACCTATCTGAAGTAAGCGCGGCCGACACACCATTGCGCTCACTCTCGGCCGGTTATGGTCCAGGCGCGCGGGACGGCCTGCATGGGCGTGTCGCGCGCCGTCGTCCTGATGCGCGGCACCCTGGCGCTTGCAGTCAGTGCGCCGCCGGCTCCAGCGTCAGCAGCACCACATCGTTGCTGCGCATCGGTACCGCGATGGCAACCACGCCATCGGCGCCCACACGCACACGCCGGTCCTGTTCGGGCGCATCGCGCGTGGCCTGTTGCAACTGCGTCAACTGACGCGGCGCAAGCGCCTTGGGCATGCCCATGTCGATATACAGCGATAAGGGGTCGTTGCGCCGATAGCCGGTCCTGCGCACCTGCAACTGGTAGGTGCCGGCAGGCACGTGGGTCATGCGCATCTGCAACGGTGCGCTATCGGTGGCGGGCACCTGCTTGGTGTAGAACGGCGTATTGCTCACCGCCTGCACGGGCTGCTGCCAATCCCACACCAGCGCGGCGACACGCGTGCCGTCCACTGCGGCGAGGGAGTGTGGGTCGCCCAGCGGCACATTGCGGCCCTTGAGTGCATTCAAATATTTGTAGGCGAACCAGGCCGGCTTGCGAATGCCTTCGCGGTTCATCAGCCCGAATCCGCCGTGGAAGGGCGTGGGCGGTGGGCCGGGTTCTTCGAACAGATCGGTATAGGTCCAGTAACTCATGCCCTGCACCAGGCCCTGCACCTGCTTGAGCTTGGTCAGGATGTACGGCGCGGCGATGTAACTGTCGTGGACGAAATCGCGCGGCGTATAGCTGCTGCTCCACTCGGTGAAGTACAGCGGCAGGTCCGGAAACGGCGAGGCCTGGATCTGTGCGCGCACGCGCCGCACATCGCCGACGATGGCATCCGGCGACGCAGACAGCTTGGTGTCCTGGTTGCCGTCTTCATCGAGAAACCCGCCATCCACGCCATAGGTATGTGTCGTGACGAAATCGATCGGCAGCTTGTTGGTGGCGACAAAGGCCAGTAACTCGGGCACCCAGGCGGCGCCTGCCGTGGATGGACCGCCGACGCGCAGTTGCGGGTCGATCGCCTTGATGGTGCGCGCCGTGTTCGCATACAGATCGAAGTACGCCTGCTGGTCGGCGTTCTCCCAGAAATCCTTCAGATTGGGCTCGTTCCACACTTCGAAATACCACTGGCGCACTTCCTCGGCACCGTAGCGCGCGCGGATGTGGCGCACATACGCATCGATCAACTGCCTCCACTTGGCAGGATCCGGATGCGAGGTGTTGCCCTTCCAGTAGAACAGCGTCTGCTCGGAGGTCTTCATCGCGCTTGGGGTAAAGCCCAGTTCGACGAAGGGGCGAATGCGCTTGGCCAGCAGTGCGTCGTACAACTGGTCCAGCTTGGTCCAGTCGTACACCAGTTTGCCGTCGACCTGTTTGACGGTGCCGAGCACATCATGGAAGACATCGTGGAAGCGGATGTAGCGAAACCCCAACTCCTGCACGGCAGGCAGCAGATGCGCCTGCGTGTCGCTGCGAATCAAGGTGCCGGGAAAATCCGAGCCAACCGACAGGTCGTAGAAACGATCGACCGGCGCACCCGCCGTGGCCAGATCCAGCTGGATCGTGCGCGGCGCTGCGTGCTGCGCCGGTGCAGAAGCCGTCACGCAGCACAGCGCCGCCGCCAACAAGACATGTGAACGCATCGCCGCTCCTGCTGAAGTGCCAGCCGGCAGCCTAACGCATATGCGGCAGACCACTGCCGACACGCAGGGTGATGCAGCGAGGCCAACAACACTGCTGGGCAGCCGCCATGCGAACGCGGCCGCGGCTCGGCATCGGCATCGGCATGTGCCGTGCGTACGCTGCGGCGGCTGTGTGTCGTCTGTCTTACCTGCCGACATCCCGCGACGGGTGTTCGCCGCTTGGGTCAGGCGATGACGGCGGACGCAAAAAGACCGCATTCGAATGTGTAAAGGGTGCTTGACAGCAAGCGCCAGTGGGCGCATCTTGCCTGTCAAGCGTACTTGACAGGCGACTGAGATGCGGTGGCAGCATAGGCACATGGAATGCAGGCATCACCGCGCAACGCGATGCGCTGTGCGCACGGTCGCCGGGCGTGCGCGCAGCGATCGGGCAGCGCGTCATGGCTTCACCGAGGCCGTGCGATGACTAGCTGCAAGCGCAAGGCGCTGCTGGTGTTCTGCGTGGGGCTGGTCTTCCTCGGCATTGGGCTGCTGGGTCTGTGGCACGTGCTGCCGTTGAACAACTACCTAGCCGGGGTCAGTGCCGGTATTGGTGGCTCATGCATGCTGCTGTCGGTGCCGATGTGGCTGGCGCGCGGCAATCCGCGCGATAGCACCCGTCCGGCGTTGGCGCGGCGGTACTACCGCGAATTCGGCATCCCGATGCTGTTGTACGTGCTGGTGATGCTGTTCTGGCGCTATCTGCTCGGGCATGTCGGGCCGCACTGGGCGCGCGTATTGATCGCCCTGCTGCCGGCGGTGCTGGTGGTACTGGTCATTCGTGCGGTGGCGCGTTACGTGCGCGATTCGGACGAGATGCAACGACGGATCGAGCTGGAAGCGATCGCCATTGCCGCCGGCCTGGTCAGCGGTGCGTACATGACCGCCGGATTTCTGCAGGCCGCCGCGCTGATCGATGTTCCGGCGAGCGCGGCGATGCTGTGGGTGTTTCCGTTGCTGTGCGCCATCTACGGCATCACCAAAAGCATCCACGCGCGTCGTTTTGAATGAATAGCCGCGTGCGCGAATTGCGCGAGGCCAATGGGTGGTCGCAAGGAGAACTCGGCGAACGGCTGGGTGTGTCGCGGCAGACGATCAACGCGCTGGAAACAGGCAAGTACGATCCCAGCCTGCCGTTGGCGTTTCGGATCGCACGCCTGTTTGGGGAATCGATCGAGCACGTTTTTCTTTACGAAGACGGGCAGTAACGGTCACGTGTGGCCGCATGCAGCGTCGGGGGACAGGCAATGCCAGGAGACGGGATGACGATGGTCAAGCAATCCACGATGGTGGCGGCAGTGCTGATGGCGATGCTGGCTGCCGGATGCCAGCGCGCCGCAGCGCCGGCCGCAGCAAACGACGTTGCAGCAAAATCCACCGCGACAGCACCGGGTGCGACTGCGCAGCAGTCCGCCTCAAAAATGCCGCCCGGCACTGCCGCGGGCAATCGTTACGGCACGCTGCTGTTCACGCCGTGCACGCTGAGCGCTGGTGGTGCTGCCGGCAACATCGAAGCGCAATGCGCGAGCCTGCGCGTGCCTGAAAATCCGGCCGTACCGAGTGGGCGCAGCATCGCGTTGAAGATTGCCTGGCTGGAAAGCGAAGCTGGCGCCGGCAGCACGCCGGACCCGGTGTTCTTCATCGCCGGTGGACCGGGGCAATCGGCCACTGAGGTCGCGGCGATCGTGGACATGGGCCTGCATGAAGTGCGCAAGCAGCGCGACATCTTTCTGGTCGATCAGCGCGGCACCGGCGGCTCGCATCCGCTGGAGTGTCGCGACGCGGCGGGCAAGCCGCTGGCGCTGGAGAACAGCAGCCAGGCCTCCGCCGAGCAATTGACTGCGTATGCGGCCCGATGTGCCGACGGTTTGCGCAACCACGCCGACCCGCGCTACTACACCACCAGCGAAGCCATCGGCGATCTGGATGCGGTCCGCGCAGCGCTGGGCGTGCAGACGCTGAATCTGATCGGTGCCTCGTACGGCACGCGCGTGGCGCAGCACTATGCCGCGCGTTATCCGCAGCACACGCGCACCGTGGTGATCGATGGCGTGGCGCCGAACGATCTGGTGATCGGCGGCGAGTTCGCGCGCACCTTCGAAGATGCGATCGCGCTGCAGTCTGCGCAATGTCGCCAGCAGCCTGCATGCGCCAGGCGTTTTCCAGTGGATACCGCCACGCAGTTGCGCCAGGTGGTCGAGCGGCTGCGGCAGGCGCCGGTGGCGGTGGACTACCGCGACCCGCGCACCGGTGGCTTACGCCACGAGCAGGTCACTGCCGACACCGTGGCCGGCCTGGCGTTCGGTTTCTCGTATGCGCTGGAAACCGCATCGTTGCTGCCGTTGGTGCTGGACGAAGCTGCCGCAGGCCGTTACGCCTCGTTGATGGCCTTGGCGCAGATGAGCGCATCGGGCATGTCCGATCAGATGAATCGCCTGATGCAATGGTCGGTGTTGTGCAGCGAAGATGCCGGGCGTTATCACCCCCCCGCACACCAGGACACGACGTTGCTGGGCAACGAGGTCGCCGAGATGTTCTTCGCACCGTGCAAGGTGTGGCCGTCCAAGCCGGCGCCGGCCGCCGCAAGCGCGCCGTTCCGCTCCACCTTGCCGGTGTTGCTGCTCTCCGGCGCGCTCGACCCGGTCACGCCGCCACGTTACGCCGAGCGCGTGCTGCAGGGGCTGCCCAACGGCCGGCATGTGATCGCGCCCGGGCAGGGGCATGGCGTGTTCCGGCTGGGCTGCATGCCCAAGGTGCTGAGCCAGTTCATGCAGACCGCCGATGCCAAGGCGCTGGATGCCACCTGCGTTGCCAGCCTCAACACCGTGCCTGCCTTCACCTCGTTCAACGGATGGGAACCATGAGTCGCATCGACCACGCCACGGAGGCGCTCGCATGATCGTCGTCGACACCCTGCATAAGTCGTTCAAGACCAAGACCGGTCTGGTGAAAGCCGTCGACGGGGTCAGCTTCAGCGCTGCCGACGGCCAGATCACCGGGCTGCTCGGCCCCAATGGCGCCGGCAAGACCACCACCTTGCGCATGCTCTACACGTTGATGACGCCCGACCAGGGCAGCGTCACGGTCGATGGCGTGGATGCCGCCCGCGACCCGGTGACGGTGCGCCGCGCACTCGGGGTGTTGCCGGACGCACGCGGCGTCTACAAGCGCCTGACCGCACGCGAGAACATCGCCTACTTCGGCCAGTTGCATGGCCTGTCGCGCAGCCAGATCGCACAGCGCACGCACCTGCTGGCCAGCGCGTTGGACATGGACGATATTCTCGACCGCCAGACCGAAGGCTTCAGCCAGGGCCAGCGCACCAAGACCGCGATTGCGCGCGCATTGGTGCACGATCCACGCAACGTGATCCTGGACGAGCCCACCAACGGACTGGACGTGATGACCACCCGCGCCATGCGCGGCTTCCTGCAACAACTGCGTGCGGAGGGGCGCTGCGTGATTTTTTCCAGCCACATCATGCAAGAGGTCGCCGCGCTGTGCGACCGCATCGTCATCATCGCCAAGGGCAAGGTGGTGGCGTCCGGCAGCGCCGACGAACTGCGCGCTGCCACCGGTGAACACAACCTGGAAGACGCCTTCGTCAAGGCGATCGGCTCGGACGAGGGACTGCACGCATGAGCACCACATCGTTGTTGTCCACGCTGTGGACCGTGCTGCGCAAGGAATTGCGGGACATCTCGCGCGACCGGCGCACCCTGGCATTGGCGTTGCTGTTGTCGCCGCTGCTGTACCCGATCCTGATCCTGGGCATGGGCGCGTTGAGCGAAAGCCGCGTGCGCACGCAGATCGACAAGCCGCTGGAGATCCCCACGCTCGGGCGCAGCAACGCACCGAATCTGGTGCGATTCCTGGCCGCGCAGGGGCTCAATGCCGTGGATGCGCCAGCCGATCTGACCGCGGCCATTCGCAACCAGGATGTGGATGTGGCACTGCGCATCAGCGACAGCTACGCCGAGGATTGGCGCGAAGGCCGGCCGGCGCTGGTGGAGATCATCAAGGACAGCACCCGCCGCGAGGCCGATGTGCCGAGCATGCGCTTGCAGGCCGCGCTCACCGGCTACAGCCAGCAGGTCGGCGCATTGCGGCTGCTGGCGCGCGGTATCGATGCGCAGGTGTCCAGGCCCCTGGAAGTGGCCGCGCAAGACCTGGCCACTGCCGAAGCCAAGCGCGGCCAGATGATGGCGATGCTGCTGCCGGTGTTGCTGGTGATCACCTCGTTTTTGGGCGGCGCCTCGTTGATTCTGGACGCCACCGCCGGCGAGCGCGAACGCCAGTCGCTGGAGCCCTTGCTGGCCACGCCGGCGCCGCGTAGCGCCATTGTCAGCGGCAAGATCGCTGCGGCCTGCGTGATCGGCATGGTGTCGCTGTTGCTCACCTTGCTGGCATTCAAGCTGAGCGCGCAGCTCTCCACATCCAACCTGGGCCGCCAGCTCAATGTCGGCTTCGTGCCGATGCTGCAGATGCTCTTCATCCTGGTACCGATGCTGTTTGTCGGCACTTCGCTGCTGACCTATCTGGCCGCCGCGGCCAAGAGCATGAAGGAAGCGCAGGCGCACATGACCTGGTTGCTGCTGCTGCCGATGCTGCCGGGCTACGCCTTGATGGCCTATCCGCTGAAGACGCAGCTGTGGCATTTTGCGGTGCCGTTTCTGGCGCAGAACCAGATGCTGTTGAAGGTGATCCGCCACGAGACCATCAACCTGCAGACCTGGGCGGTGTATCTGCTGGCCGGCTTCGGTGTGGCGGCATTGCTGTGGTATGCGGCAGTGCGCCGGTATCACCAGGAGCGCCTGGCGATTTCGGGCTGAGGGTGTTGGGTGGCGGCTGTTTGCGGCAAGTCCCGGCGGCACCCTGCAACGCGCAACACCAGAGTTGCACCACCGCTACAACGCAAAAGCCCGCATCGCTGCGGGCTTTTGCATTTCCATGTCATCAACGACCCAGCGATCAATCGCCCGGATTGAACGACAGCGTACGCCGCGTGGTCACCGGTGCGGCCACCGGTTCGAAGCGCCAGCGCTTGACCGCGTTGAGGGCTTCGCGGTCGAACACGCGCGGCGGGTTGGCGCGCAGCACGCGCGAGGCGGTGATCGAGCCGTCGGTACCGACCGTGAGTTCCACCAGCACTTCGCCCGAGGTCCCCGAGCGCAGGGCTTCGGCGGGGTAGCGCGGTGCCGGGGTGCTGATCGGACGCAGCGACTGCGCGGCCGGTGCGGCTGCAGCGGCGGCTGCCGGCGCCGGACGCGGTGCCGCCGGTGTGGGTGCCGGCGCTTCGGCCTGACGCCGCGCAGCGGCCTGGCGCTCGGCCTCGGCGGTCTGCTGGCGGGCCGCTTCCTGCTGGGCGGCAATCTGCTGGGCAGCGGCGGCCTCGCGGCTCTGCTGCTCGGCCAGACGCTTCTGCTCGGCCGCCTGCTTGGCCTTGTCCTCGACCTGCTTCTTGGCCAGCTCGGCATCCTGCTCGGAGCGGTTGGCAGCAGTCTTCATGCCCGTTTCCAGGCCGCTTTTCAGGCGCGGCAATGCCGGTGCCTGCGGGTCGACCTTCTCGATCAACGCGATCAAACGCTGCGCTTCGGGAAATTCTTCGCGGCTGATGCCTTGTTCGGCGGCGATCAGGGTATAGGGAAGCAGATCGGTCAGTGCGCTGTTGACGGTGGCATCCTGCGGCTGCTTCTCGCGCAAGGCCAGGTAGTACTCCACCGCGTTGTCGCCGGCCGGGGCGTACATGCGGTTGTCCTGCAGCGCTTTGGTGGCCGATTCGCGCAATTGTTCGGCAGCCATCGACTGCACCTGCGGCGAGACCGCCGTGGCCGGCGTGGGTGCCGTTGCCGCCGGTGTGGCGCCGGTCGCCGGCGTGGTGGTGGCGGCCTTGTCTTCCTGCTTGGAGCAGGCGGCCAGGCCCACCAGCAAAATGACCGGCGCGATCCGGCGTGCCATACGGCCCTGTGTCAGATCCAACATGCGTCCCCCTTACCCCGAGTGCGAAAGATAACGTTGCTGCGGCGAGCGCCGGCCATTGTTCCCGCAATGGACGGCAATGCCGCAATCTAGCATTGCTGGGGCGGTCTAAGCCAAGGGTTGCGCTGCAGATCGCCGAAATTTATCCCGCCGGGGTCGCCATGACCGGCGGGGCCGGCACGCGAGCGGCCGGTTCGGGCAGCGGCGGGGCAGGGCAGTAGCGCTGCAGGAAGTCCGCGTGCGCAGGCAACCGCACCAGCGCCGCCTCCACCCGGGCGCGGATGGTCTCCAGAAAGCGGCCCAGTTCCGCATCGCCCATCAGGTCGGCCACCGGGTGGTGCTGTTGCGGCACCACGCCCTGGCCCAGCATCACCTGCACCCACGAGTTCTCGGCGAACAGCTCGTTGGCCTGATGGAAGACCCGCCCGCTCTGGCGGAACAACTCCACCCGGTGGCGCAGCGAATCGGGGATGTCCATGGCCGCGCAGTCGCGCCAGAACGGCGTGTCGCGGCGATCGGTGGCGTGGTAGTGCAGGATCACGAAATCCCGGATGTGGGTGATCTCCTGGGCCGCCTGACGGTTGTACTCGGCGATGTCGGCAACGTTGATGACCTGCGGAAAGGTCTGCAGCAGGCGGATGATGCCGCGCTGGATCAGATGGATGTTGGTCGATTCCAGCGGCTCCAGGAATCCGCTTGCCAGGCCCAGCGCCACGCAGTTCTTCTCCCACACGCGGTGGCGCTGGTTGGGCGTGAAGCGCAGCGGCCGCGGTTCGGTCAGCGCGCGCCCGGTGAGGTTGCGTTCCAGCACCGCGCGGGCGCCATCCTGGTCCATGTAGCGGCTGGAATACACGATGCCGTTCCCCACCCGGTGCTGCAGCGGAATGCGCCACATCCAGCCGGCCTGGTCGGCGCGCGAACGGGTGTAGGTCACCGGCGGACCCACCGATTCGGTCTGCACCGCCAGCGCGCTGTCGGCGAACAACCAGCGCGACCAATCGTCGCTGCCCACGCCCAGCGTCTTGCCGATCAGCAGGCCGGCAAAGCCGGTGCAATCCAGGAACAGGTCGCCTTCCACCCGCGTGCCGTCCTGCAGCGTCAGTGCGGTGAGAAAGCCGCTTTGCGCATCGGTCTCCACCTGGCCGATGCGGCCTTCGATGCGGGTGACGCCGAAGCCTTCGCTGAAGCGGCGCAGGAAGCGCGCGTACAGCCCGGCGTCCAGGTGGTAGGCGTAATTCATGCCGCCATTGGGCAGGTGCGCGAAGCGGCCTTCCTGCGCCGCACGCAGTTCCAGGCAGTAGTCGCCGAAGTCGCGCGCCACTCCACGCTGGCGCCCCTTTAACCAGAAATGCTGGAACCCGGCGCTCCAGTGGTCGGTTCCGGCATGCCCGAAGGAATGGATGTAATGCTGGTCCACATCACGCCAGTGTTCGAAGGCGATGCCGAGCTTGATGGTGGCCTGGGTGGCGGCCATGAAGGCGGCTTCGTCGATTTCCAGCAAGCGGTGGAAGGTGACCAGGCTGGGGATGGTGGCTTCGCCCACCCCCACCGTGCCGATCTCGTCGGACTCCACCAGGGTGATCTGCAGGTGCCGGCCCAGCAGTTTCGACAGCGCTGCAGCCGCCATCCAGCCGGCCGTGCCGCCACCGGCGATGACGACGCGGCGTACCGGGCGCTGTTGCGGGTCCGAAGGCGTGGTGTCGGGCATGGTCAAATCCTCAGCGATTCAAGCGTTGCAGCAGCCGCGCACGCAGGCTGCGCGCGCTGGCGTCGTCCATCGGGGCCAGCACGCCGCGTGCGGCATCAGGCAGATGCGCGGCGGTGCTGTCGTCGGACTCGAAGACATAGTGGCGGAACACTTCCTGCCAGGTGGCGCGTTGTTCGGCCGGCAGGTCGCGGATGGTCAGCAGCGCCAGCATCAGCGCGTTCATCGGCGAATCCATGTAGGCCGGGCTCTGCCGCCACCAGAAATTCACCAACACGTTGAAGCTCTCCAGTGCCTCGACGTGATGCCACCACATGCTGGGAATGAACAGCGCATCGCCCGGCGCCAGCTCGGCGACCAGGGCGTGGTCCAGCGCCTGCGCATAGCGTGGAAAACGCTGCAGGTCCGGTGCGGCGATATCCACCAGGCTGACCGGCTGCCCGGCCGGGGTGAGATCCAGCGGGCCGATGTAGAGATTGGCCAGCTGATCGGGCGGGAACAGCGTAAAACGGCGGCGCCCGGCAACCACGCAGGCCAGGTTGTCGGGCAGGTCCTGATGGGCGGCGATCCGGGTGCGGTTGCCGATCCAGATGCTGGCCAGCGGCTCGCCCTGTGGCAGCGCGATCGGGTTGTGCGCGCGCAAGCCGGGCAGGTAGGTGTCCAGCGTGGTGGAGCCGACATAGATCGCCGGCGGCTGGGAGGCGTGCAGGTCGCGCAGCAAGGTGTCCAGCACCACGCCCAACGGCAAGCGTTCGGGGCGGAAATTGAAGCCGCTCATGTCCGCGTTGTAGAAAAAGCGCCCACCGATCTCCGGTGGCCCAACCTGCGCCACCACCGCCTCGCCGCGGTCGAAACCACGCAGGTAGGCGGCAGCAGACTGCGCAGAACTGGCACCGGCGCGGGCCAGCGGCCAGTCGCGCACCAGCCCGCGCAGCACCAGCGGGCTGGTGGAGCGAAGGATGGCCGGGTCCAGCTGTTGCGGGTCCAGGCCGTGACGCTCTTGGATGGGGCGTGGCTCAGCCGGCATGACGGCGGTTCATGCGTTCGAGCAGATGGCGCAATTGCGCAATCGAGGCCACCGCCATGTACAGCGGTTCCAGATCGCCATGCCGGTGCAGTTCGAGCAGCGCCGCCTCATCGAGTGCGCGCAGGCGTTCTTCGTGCACGACATAGAGCCCGGCCAGGCGGCATTCCAGGCCGTTGTTCAAGGTGGCTTCGAACACGAAGGGTTCGAGCAGGTCGTAACGCAACGCACGTTCGACAAATGCCGTGCTGGCCGCCAGGCCATCGTGCAGCGTGCGCAGCACCTGGCTGATGTGGTCCAGAAATTCGGTGGTGCCGCCGTGTTCGCGAAACAGCAACTGGCCCTCGGTGGTGCTGACGCGTGGGCTGTCCAGGTCCACATGCACCATCGGCCCATCGGGCTGTTCGCCGATCAGGAACGGCTGGCGTTGAATCGCCAGCGGAACATAGGGCGCATCCCAACGCGCGCCATCCAGGAACAGGTTCTCGCCCAGGCGTAATCCCAGCAATGCCAGCGGCTGGAAACTGCGCTCGCCGCTGCGATGGAACACGATGGGGTATTGCGCCTGCAACTGGCGAAATTCCTGCGGAAAGGTCGCAGCCGACATCACGTCATCGCCGTAGGCGGCGCCGTGCGCGGTGATCACCCGCAGATCGCGGTGATCGAGATTGTTCAACAACACGGCATTGGTCATGGGGATTGGCACAGCACGCGGGGGCGCGTGGCCCATGCTTCAACGAATCGCCATTGCACGGCAAGCCCCGGATGCCTTCACGTCCCCGGGCGGTGCAACGGCCGTGTACGTTTCCCGGCAGCCAGGCTGCCGGGAAACGTGTGGGTTGCTGTAGCGATGCAGTCAGTCCTGCATCGCCCAAGCGGCATCACCAGAACTTGTAGCGCAGGCCCAGCATGTAGCGCGGGCCGGTCTGGGTGGCATAGATGATCTCGTTCTTCTGCCGGCCGTGCTGGCGCTGTATTTCGTTGGTGAGGTTGATCGCCTCCAGGCTCAGCGACAGGTTCTCGGTCCACTGGTAGCCAATGCTCAGATCCAGCTGGCCATAGGCTTCGGTGTAGACCGGGTTGGGCAGGCCACTGCCGTCAAAACGCGCGGCCAGGAACTCGTCGCGCCAGTTGTAGGCCGCACGGACTTGCCATTGTCCCTTGTCGTAGAAACCGACCAGGTTGGCCGAATCGCTCAAGCCTTCCAGCGCGAACTGCTCGCCGATCACGTAGTTGTTGTAGGTCAACCCGGAGTCGACCTTGGTGTAGTTGGCCGACACGCCGAAGCCGCTCTGGCCGAACATGTGCTGCACGTTGAATTCCCAACCATCCAGCGAGGCCGAGCGCTGGTTGGCCGGCGCGGTGATGGAGAAGTTGGCGACCGGGTCGCCTGGCTGACCGCTGATCGTACCGGTGGCATTGCCATTGGTGTCGTCGGTTCCGCGGACCACGCCCGGCTGGCCGGCGAAGTTGCGGAAGATGTAGTTGCGGATGCAGGTCAGGTCGGCAGTGGCGCAGCCATTGGCCAGCGCCTGGTTCCAGTAAGCGCCGCCCACCGGGGTGTGCAGGCCGAGCGAGGTGTCGTTGCGGGTGGTGACGCCGACATAGTTGTCGATGTTCTTGCGGAAGAACCCCACCGAGGCGTAGCTCGCTTCGCCGTAATACCACTCCAGCGACAGGTCGATGTTGTGCGACAGCAATGGCTTCAGGCCCGGATTGCCTTCCTGGCCCGAGCCGCCTTCGATGCGGCCGATCTGGTTGAGCGTCTGCCCGCCCTGGATGTCGCCCCAGCCGGGCCGGCCGATGGTTTCGCCGTAGCTGCCGCGCAGCACCAGGTCTTCGCGCAGCTTGAAGCTCAGGTCCAGGCTGGGCAGCCAGTATTCGTACTTGCCGCTGCCGCCGGAAAACGCCGAGTCGGCCAGCCGGATCGGCAGCTCGTTGTTGGCGACCCAGTCGATGCCCACGGCCACCGGCACCAGCGCGCGCGCTTCCACTTTGGTTTCTTCGTAACGCACACCGGCCGCCAGGCTGATCGGCACGCGCAGATCGTCCCAGCTATTGCCCCACTGCAGGTAGGCGTTCTTGGATTTTTCGGTCACGCGGCGGTCGGTGGTGAACACCGGCGAGATGCGGTACAGCGACTCGTCGCCAGCGGCTTGCGCAGCGGCCTGGCGCGCGCGCTCGAAATCGAACAGGAACAGCTGGTTGAACTGCGCCGGATTGCCGCTGCCGTCGATCGCATCGAAGTACTGCGCGAACGAGCTGGGAATCCACAGGTCGTCCGGGTAATCGGCCGCAGTGCCGTTGCCGCCCCAGGTGTCGCGCTGCACGTTGGAAAACGCCGAGCGGTTCTTGACCTCGGTGCTGCCGACGCCGAACTTCAACTGCGAATAGTTTTCGAAGGTGAAATCGCCGTTGACCTGCGCCTGATCGATTTCCGACTTCATGTAGCTGTTGCGGAACGCCGAGCCGGTGACCAGCGTGCGCGACGGGTCCAGGCCGTTCAGCCCGAAGCCCAGCTGCTGCTGCAGCACCGGGAAATCCTTGCTGAAATCCACCACCGAGGTGCCGCGGTAGAAGCCGGACACGCCCAGCGAGTTGCTCGACCCGTACGGGCTGTCCGCGCCGGCTTCGGCGGTGGAGCGGTGGATGTCGAAGTTGAGCTTGAACTGATCGTTCACCGCCCAATCCACGTTGAAACCCAGCGACTTGTTCTGGTTACGCGTGGCCGCATTGGACCCGGCGGTGGCCAGATCGCTGGTGGGCGGATTGACGATTTCCGAATAGGTGATCGGACCGGCGACCGGTCCTTTGGTCCAGGAGCTGGCGGACGGCCCGTAGTTGAACCACACCGACATCTCGTTGCGCTGCTGCTGGATCTTGTTTTCCGAGTAGGTGTAATCCAGCGTGGTGGTGATGTTGTCCAGCGGCTTGTACTGCAGCACCAGCTGGCCGTTGGTGCGCTGGCGTTCGACGCCGACCACGCGGTAGTTGAGGTTCTGCGGCACCGAATAGATATCGTTCGGACCGGGGCGGTTGACGATGTTTTCCGAACCCGGTGCGCCCGGCTGCGGAATGGTGCCGTAGGCGGTGGAATCGCCGCGGAATGCGCGCCAGCCATTGGGGACGCCGACCTGGCTGTAGCCGAAGTCGCGTTCCTGGTAGCTGCCGCTCAGCGACACGCCGAAGCGTCCGTCGGCCGAGGTGTTGCTGAAGATGCCGGAGATTTCCGGCGTCAGCGAATCGCCCTGCAAGCGGCCGGGCAGGTTCTCGTTGGACGAGTCGTGCACACCCTTGAGGCCCACGTTGGCATGCATGCCGGGATTATCCAGCGGCCGGGCAGTCTTGATGTTGATGGTCGCGCCGATACCGCCGGTGGGCGTGCTGGCACGGCTGGTCTTGAACACCTCGATACCGGAGATCGACTCGGACGCCAGGTTGGCGAAGTCGAACGCACGCGAGTTGGAGGCATTGGATTCTTCGATGCTGGCGCCCGGCATCTGGCGGCCGTTCAACAGCACCAGGTTGAAGTCCGGGCCGACGCCGCGCACGGTGACGCGCGAGCCTTCGCCCAGCGAGCGGTCGATCGACACACCGCTGATGCGCTGCAACGACTCGGCCAGGTTGGTATCGGGGAATTTGCCGATGTCCTCGGCCACGATGCCGTCGACGATGCCTTGCGCATCGCGTTTGACGTTCATCGACGAGGTAAGGCTGCCGCGAATACCGCTGACCTGGACGGTATCGAGGGTGGCGGGGTCGGCCTGACTGGAACCCGGGACAGTGGATGCCGATTGCGGCGCCGGCGCGGTCTGCGCGGCCAGCGGAGTCGACAAGGCGAACAGCAGGGCAGACGTCAAGCGCCGCGTGCGCGGCAGGGTGCGAGTCTCTCTCACGGTGATTGCTTCCCCAAACAGAAGATAAGGCCGGCCCCACGGGGGCAGGCAAAGGTCGACGGAACAATCGAGCATTTGTTAGTGCAGCCTTAACAAAGTCAATTTGCACTGCAGCATCGGCCGCGACCCTGTCGCGTCACACATCGTTCCACCGAGCCAGGTGTGTCATGCCGCCATAGGCAAACGCTTGGCCTTACCATCGCGCTTGGATGGCAACCTCTCTCAAGATGCGATGGCACTGAGGTAGCGGGCACACGCCTTGGATGCGCACCTGGCAAGCGGATTCGTCAGGTGCGAGTGCGTTGCCGGCCCGACGCCTGCACGCCAGGCAGCCGCCCTTGAGTCAGGCCTGCCGCAACGACCACCTTTGACTGGAGCGCACGATGATCGATCTGTACTACTGGCCCACGCCCAACGGGCACAAAGTCACGCTGTTTCTGGAAGAGGCGGGGCTGCAGTACACCCTCAAGCCGGTCAACATCGGCAAGGGCGAGCAATTCGAACCGGCATTCCTGCAGATTTCGCCCAACAACAAGATGCCGGCCATTGTCGACCATGCACCGGCCGATGGCGGCGGTGCGCAGAGCGTGTTCGAGTCCGGCGCGATCCTGCTGTATCTGGCCGAGAAGACCGGCCGCTTCCTGCCGCGCGATGCCCGCGGCCGGATCGCTGCACTGGAATGGCTGTTCTGGCAGATGGGCGGGCTGGGCCCGATGAGCGGCCAGATGGGTCACTTCAACGTCTACGCACCGGAAAAGATTGCTTACGCGATCGAGCGCTACAACGCCGAGGTGCGTCGCCTGCATGGCGTGCTCGACAAGCGCCTAGCCGACCACGCCTTCCTGGCGGGCAACGACTACGGCATCGCCGACATGGCCAGCTATCCGTGGATCGAAGTGTATGGCGACCTCAAGCCGGACTATTCGGCCTTCCCGCATCTGAAACGCTGGCACGACGCCATCGCCGCCCGCCCCGCCACCCAGCGCGCCTACGCGCTCAAGGAGCAGGTCAATCCCAATGCGGGCCAGCCGCTCAGCGATGAAGAGCGCAAGCACCTGTTCGGCAAGCGTTGAAGCAACGTCTTGGGCGCGGATGCGTAACAGTACACGCGCATCAAACGCGCGCGGCACATCAACGGGGCGGCATGCGCCCCTCTCCCACGGGAGAGGGGTTGGGATGAGGGTACGGCATCGCCGGAGACTGACAGCGACCCCAATTGCGCTCCCTCGCCATACGTAGCGGCGCGTTAGTCCCCATCGTCCACAGACATCTTGCGATGCATGCGCATCCCCGGCCCCATCAATCCCAACGCGCGCACGCCTGAGCGGCCAACGCCAGGATCGCCGCGCTTCTCAAATCCACAACGCCGCCGCATCCTGTGCGCAGTCGTCAGACAGGATCATCGATGCGCGCCCTGTTCGTAGCCCTTGCCCTCATGCTCAGCACCGTTCCCATGGCCCATGCCGAAAAACTCACCCTGGAGGCCATCACCGGCCCATTGCCGCTTGCCGGTCCCACGTTGATGAAGCCCAAGGTAGCACCGGATGGCTCGCGCGTGACCTTCCTGCGCGGCAAGGACAATGATCGCAATCAGCTGGATCTGTGGGAATACGACATCGCCAGCGGCCAGACGCGCCTGCTGGTCGATTCCAAGGTCGTGCTGCCCGGCACCGAGGTCTTGAGCGATGTCGAAAAAGCCCGCCGTGAACGCCAGCGCATCGCCGCGTTCACCGGCATCGTCGATTACCAATGGGCACCGGATGCGCACGCGCTGCTGTTCCCGCTCGGTGGCGAGTTGTATCTGTACGACCTGCGCAAGACCGGCGCGGCCGCGGTACGCAAGCTCACCCACGGCGAAGGCTTCGCCACCGACGCCAAGCTCTCGCCCAAGGGCGGCTTCGTCAGCTTCGTGCGCGAGCGCAACGTGTGGGCCATCGAGTTGGCCAACGGCAACGCGCTGCAGCTCACCCACGATGGTAGCGAGACCATCGGCAATGGCGTGGCCGAATTCGTCGCCGACGAAGAAATGGATCGTCACACCGGCTATTGGTGGGCGCCGGACGACTCGGCGATCGCCTTTGCGCGCATCGACGAATCGCAAGTGCCGGTGCAAAAGCGCCCGGAAGTGTATGCCGACCATACCGAAGTGATCAGCCAGCGCTATCCGCAGGCCGGCCAGCCGAATGTAGCGGTGCAGCTAGGTGTGATCGCGCCGCGCGCCAAGGCCACCCCGCGCTGGATCGACCTGGGCAAGAACCCGGACATCTATCTGGCGCGCGTGGATTGGCGCGATGCACAGCGGCTGACCTTCCAGCGGCAGTCGCGCGACCAGAAAACCCTTGAGCTGATCGAAACCACGCTGGCCAGCGGCGTGCAGCGCACGCTCATCACCGAAACCTCGCCCACCTGGGTGCCGCTCAGCAACGACCTGCGGTTTCTCAAGGACGGCCGCTTTCTCTGGAACTCCGAACGCAGCGGCTACGAGCATTTGTATCTTGCATCCGAAGACGGCCGCACGTTGACGCCACTGACTTCCGGCAACTGGGTGGTCGATGCCCTGCTCGCCGTCGACGAACAGGCCGGCAACGTGTATTTCGCCGCCAGCAAGGACGGGCCCACACAAACGCATATTTACGCCGTGCCACTGGCCGGTGGCGCGATCGAAAAGCGCTCCAACACCAACGGCACGCATGCGGCCAGTTTCGCAAGCAACGCCAGCGTGTACGTCGATACCTGGTCCAACACCACCACGCCACCGCAGATCGAGTTGTTCCGCGCCAGTGGCGAAAAGATCGCCACGCTGCTGAAGAACGACCTGAGCGATCCGCAGCATCCGTACGCCACCTACCGCGATGCGCAGCGCCCGATCGCATTCGGCACGCTCACCGCTGCCGATGGCAAGACACCGCTGCATTACCGGCTGACCAAGCCCGACAAGTTCGACCCGGCCAAGCGCTACCCGGTCATCGTTTACGTGTACGGCGGCCCGGCGGCGCAGACCGTGCTCGATGCCTGGCCCAGCCGCGGTGATGCCTTGTTCGACCAATACCTGGCCCAGCGCGGGTACGTGGTGTTTTCGCTGGACAACCGTGGCACGCCGCGGCGCGGGCGCGCGTTCGGTGGCGCGCTGTACGGCAGGCAGGGCACGGTGGAAGTGGACGACCAGTTGCAAGGCGTGGCCTGGCTCAAGCAACAGCCCTGGGTGGATGCCAAGCGCATCGGCGTGCAGGGCTGGTCCAACGGCGGCTACATGACCTTGATGCTGCTGGCCAAGCACAGCGACGCCTATGCCTGCGGCGTGGCCGGCGCACCGGTCACCGATTGGGGCCTGTACGACACCCATTACACCGAGCGCTATATGGATCTGCCGGCTCGCAACGCCGCAGGCTACCGCGAGGCACGCATCGCCACGCATCTGGATGGCCTGCGCGCCAAGCTGCTGCTGATCCACGGCATGGCCGACGACAATGTGCTGTTCACCAATTCCACCGCGCTGATGAGCGCGCTGCAGCAACGCGGCACCCCATTCGAATTGATGACGTATCCCGGTGCGAAGCATGGGTTGTCGGGTGCCACGGCGCTGCATCGTTACAAGACTGCCGAAGCGTTCTTGCAGCGCTGCCTGATGCCGGTGCACGACTGAGCGTGCCCAGCAGGCGCAAGCAACAGTAGCCAGCTGGGTGAGGGCGGCGCACAGCAACCGAAGCGTACCTGTAGCGCGCCGCTTCTGAGCATCTCCTGCGCCCGCCGGCGGCTGTGCAGTCGTTGTCCACTGCTGTGCATCGCTCACAATGGGCGGTACCGATCATCCGCGTTTTCAGCGTTTGCACAAGGAGTGCCGTGTCCCGGCCACCACCGCTTCCTCAAGCAGCACCGCAACGCCCGCGTGCTGCCGACCTTTGGAGAACCGGCACTGGAAGTGGGCCGTGCCTGGCATCGGTATTGCGCTGTCTGTACTCCTGGCGTTGCTGATCGGTGGTGTGCTCTACGTGATCACTGCAGCGCTGAAATCCAGCGACGTGTATCGCGACGCTGCAGATCGCAAAGACCGACGCGCAGGTCGTGCAACGGCTGGGCATGCCAATCAACGAAGACGTCTCGATCAACGGCAGCATTCGTTATTCCGGTCCTACCGGCGAAGCGCATTTCAGCGTCGGGCTGCACGGCCCGCACGGCAAGGGCCGTGTGCAGGTGGATGCCATGCGCAGGCAGAGCCGCTGGACCTACCGGACATTGACCTTCGCCGGCGTCGATGGCGCCCGGATCGATGTGTTACCTGTTGCCGCCTCGCCGCCGCCGCCCCGCCGGCCATGACCTAAGGCAGATTGCCGCGGCCGCTGCAGATGGGTAGGGTCGCGCTACTCAATTCGCGGATCTGCCTCATGAAGCCACTCGTTCTCGCCGTTGCGCTGGCGCTCGGTTACTCGTTACCGTTGCAGGCACAGACCGGCAAGACTGCGCCCACACAACCCGCCAGCCCGGCCTGGGTGCAGACCAGCAACGGCTATGCGCAGATCCTGCTCAATGCGCAGGCGCCGTTCCAGCCCGAATACGCCAGCTTCTTCGGTGTGCCCGGCTACGACGATCAGGTCGTCGACCTCGGCCCGGACAACGCCGCGCGCTATCGCGATGCCATGCGCAAGGCGCGCGCCACGCTGCAAACGAAGTTGACCACCGAGCGCGATGCCAACGTGCGCCAGGACCTGCAGATCATGATCGGCGCGGCCGAGCAGAACATCGAAGGCAGCGAGCTCAACGAACGGTATCTGTTGCCCTGGAGCGATGCTCCCGAGGCGGTTTTCAGTGGTCTCAACGGTCTGCTCTCCGACCAGACCGTGCCCGAGCGCCGCGCCAAGGCGCTGGATCGCCTCAAGCGTTACGTCGGCCTGGTACCGGGAAGCACGCCCACCACCACGCTGGCGCGCCAGCGCTACGAGGAAAAGCTGAGCAACAAGGCCCTGCTGCAGCCCACCCAGCGCGAAGTGGAGCAGGCGCTGGCCAATGTGGACACCTACGTCGCCGGTATTGGCGAGCTGTTCGCCAAGTACAAGATCGCCGGCGCCGACGAGGCGCTCAAGGCCATGTCCACGCAACTGAAGGACTACGCCGCGTGGACCCGCGCCACCGTGCTACCCAAGGCGCGCAAGGACACCCGCCTGCCCGAGCCGCTTTACGCTTTCCAGCTCAAGCAGGTCGGGATCGATATCGCGCCGCAGCAGCTGATCCAGCGCGCGCAACTGGAGTTCATGGAGACCCGTTCGGCCATGCGCCAACTGGCGCCGCTGGTGGCCAAGGCCAAGGGCGTGCAGGGCGGCGATTATGTGCAGGTGATCCGCGCCCTCAAGGGCAACAAGATCGCCGACGACCAGTTGGAAACCCACTACCGCGGCGTGATCGATCAGATCGACCCGATCATCCGCCAGCAGCGCATCGTCGATGTGCCTAACCGCCCGATGCAGATGCGCCTGGGCAGCGCCGCCGAAAGCGCCGCGCAACCGGCCCCGCACTTCCTGCCGGCCCCGTTGATCGGCAATACCGGCCAGCAGGGCCAGTTCGTGTTGCCGCTGGGCAACCCGACCGCCGATGGCGCCAAGAAAGAGCAATACGACGACTTCAACTTCGGCTCGGCCGCCTGGACGCTCAGCGCTCACGAAGGCCGCCCTGGCCACGAACTGCAGTTCACCGCCATGGTCGAACGCGGCGTCTCGCTGGCGCGCAGCATGTTCGCCTTCAACTCGGTCAACGTCGAGGGCTGGGCGCTGTATGCCGAAGCGGAAATGGTGCCGTACGAACCGCTCGACGGCCAGCTCATCGCCCTGCAGTTCCGCCTGTTGCGCGCCGCCCGCGCCATGCTCGACCCGATGCTCAACCTGGGCCTGATCGACCGCGAACGCGCGCGCCAGGTACTGGAAGACGACGTCGGCCTGTCGCCGGCCATGACCCGCCAGGAACTGGACCGCTACACCGTCCGCGCGCCCGGCCAGGCCGGCAGCTACTTCTACGGCTACACCCGCATCCTCGAACTGCGCATGCGCACCGAACTGGCCCTGGGCAAGAAGTTCGATCGCCTGGCCTTCAACAACTTCCTGCTCGACCAGGGACTGCTGCCACCGGACCAGCTGGCCAAGGCGGTGGAGACGCAGTTCATTCCAGCGCACCAGAAGTAATGACGGTACTCGCTGTTCCAGATGCCACTCCTGGCAGACAACAACCTGGCCAGATCGCGCGCTGAAACGCGCGATCTGGTTCCGGCCGTGTTGGTAATGTCTTAGCCAACTCTCGTGTGCAACTCACCAGCCATCGGCACACTGGAGAAGCTATGGCTGACATCGTCGTTGTCGATCAGTCGCGCCATCGCCCTACATCACACGCGTCGGCGTCGGTGCAGCCATCTCCGACTGCGCCCGCTGCGCATCCAGCGCACGCAACTGCTGCTGGCTCTCTTGCAACGGCGGTGCCTCTGCCGCCAGATCCACTTTGGTGCGGAAACCCGGCGTATTGCCGACGATCCAGGCGTTGCTATCTTGCACGGTTACGCTGCGCAGCTGGTCGACGTTGACGATGCCGGCGCGTTTGGCTTCCACAGTCGCATGCATGGCCACTGCATCGGAGGTGCCTTCGGGTAACTTGCTGTGGATGGAGCGGTACAACGGATCAGTGGACATGGCCGCCGCAGCTGGATCCACGCAGCGCTCTGGGGTATTGCCCAACGGCAGCTTCCAACCAGGGGCTACATAGACCGGCGTGTCTTCGCGCTCCATGCGCTGTTGCGTTTCCGTCCAGCGCTTGGCTGCCATCTCGGCTGCGCCGGCACCAGGAGCCAGCGTGCCACGTAGGTGGTTGATGGCATCGGGGAGGTTCATCGATTGGGCGCTGCGCGATGCCAGGGTCAGGCCGCCACGCATCAGCGCCACATCATCGCGGTACTTGTCGATCATCGGCGCGTATTGCTGCGCCAGCTGCTGCGACCTGGGATCTCCCAGCACCGAGCGATCTGGTTTGCCATTGCCGTCAACGGGCAGAAAGTTATGCATGCGATGCGAATCGCCCAATTCGACGGCGACAAGCGGGTTGCGGTCATCCAGCACACTGCGGTCGTTGGCATACCCGGCCTTCTGCAATGTGGCGACTTCTTGTGGCGTTGCGTAGATCCTGACCTGGCCATAATGCTTGCTGGCAGCACTGACCGCATCGCCAGCCATTACGTGATTGATGACATCGTGACCGCCTTCGGGAATGCGCCGGTCCAGGCTAACCGCGCCATAGGCGTTGAAGGTTTCCCCTTTGAGACCGAAATGGTGCGCGGTGACCTGGGCCAAGTCGCCGCCAAGCGAGTGGCCGGTGACGGTGACGGCGGGTACTTCGCCATCCTTGCCGATTTTTTGCGCGTAGACCAACGCCCGCTTGGTCAACTCAATTGCTTCAGCGGCCTGGCGATTGTGACGTGCTGCGACCATGCCGCCATCGGTGTAGACACCATCCTGCTTGAGCTCACGCTCAGTCTCGGTGCCACGGTGGGCGACGATAATCTCGTTGGTGTCGATCCGCTGATAGACCATGCCTTGATAGCCTGAAGGGCTGTCTACATACTCAAGGCGCTTGTAGGTAATGCCGCCAATATTTACGGGTCGACTAACCGGGCCTGTCTCTCGCGGCTCCTGATAAACATCGTCAGAGAGAGCGGCATATTGCTGGCTCGTAAGGCTCATGGGGTCACCTTTTCAGTAGTCAGGGTGACTTTAAAGATGTCATTACGGGCATTGTCATTGAATTGATCGATTCTTGATCTGCCGCTGTCAGGGAAGTTGTCTACATCTTCCTTCGGGTAGCGTCCTTTCCAAAAGTAAGTGACCTTCGGAGCTTTGCTGTAAATCTCGTTCTTAAATAGGGCCGGCTGAAAGCGTGTGTCTTCATGCTTTTCGGTCGCTTTCAGGGAGATTCCAACCCCGTCTAATTCAAAAGAACACGTCCCCTTGCCATAATAGTCCGCATCTACCATGCCATCGGCATAGATCGTGCCAACATACGTGGATGCATTTATCCTCTCAAAGTGGATGGGGATGCCGTCTTCATCAGACTTGTTCCACACGCCGGCAATGGGCTCGATCGGCGTGCATTGTTTGTGGTTGGTCATCTGGTAGAACGCCGTGCCCGAGATCCATCCAAACGGACCCGGCGCATCCTCAATTGTCATCGTGATCCGGTACGCTTGCGTCGGATGCGGGTTCTTCTGGTAAGTCGGATCTTTGGTTGCGTCGGCGTTTGAGGATGGGGTAGTCATGGGTTTGCATCCTGCAAGAAGAACGGGCATGAGGAGGGAGGCGAAACGAGCGATAATCTTGGGGTTCATTGGGAATGCTTTCACTGCCTGTGCGCATTGTGCAATAGGGGGTATGCAGTTTTGGCCCGGATTGGGTGGTTCGCTGATCCCGACATCGCATTAGTGCGGCACGCGAACCCGCAGGACCAGCATAGGTTCAAAGGATACCTCGAACAACCCTGCCGCTTCCTATGCATCGCATGTGCCGAACCCACCGATAACATGGACATCGAGAACAATGTGCCGATCACATAGAGCGGCCATTTCTTGAACGGGCCCTTGGTCGCATCAAACATCAGCATCAGGATGAAGATGGAGCTGACGCCGACCATGAATGCCATCGTGAACTTGAACAACAGAATCGCGACTGTCGCAATCGCGGGGCTGGCTGTGCCATATCCGGCAAGCAGCGTGGCATTGCTATTCTTTTGGAGCGCCTCCGGATGATGATGGTAACTAAGAAGCCGATGTGGCCTGTTGCATAGGCCAGATTTTAGGAAACTTGAGATAGTAATGCTTGATCAAGATGACATGAATTTTGGATGATTGCACGGATTCCAATTCCGTCTTGACCCTTGGATATCTAACATCAAAATTTTTGGAAAATTGGCTCCGAGCAGGCTGTATAAATGACTCTGCACTCGATCTTATTCTTCGATAGGCATCTGCTAGACGCTTCGCTATTATTCTTCTCTAGTGATGGACTTGTTACGAACTGTAAACTTCCAGATGCTGATCTTCCATTGCTATAAGGCTCTGCAACAGCTATACATTGGTTTCGGTATGTTGCCCATTCTTTGCACTTAGTGCCGCCTGCTTTGGCGCAATTTGCAAGTGCAGTCTGCTGGGCATCATTTTTAGACAATTTTCCAGCTGACACGCCAAGCGCGCCCACGTCAGACTCGTCTAAAGCTACGGCACCCCAAGTCTTTATCCATTTTCCGATGGGACTAGGTTGTGTTTGTTGTGTTTGACTTTGTGGGATGGGAGCACATGCTGCAGCTCCTTGTCCTCCTATAGGATATTGCCCGGGCGGACAGCCCTGCTCAGCAGTTGCTGAATAACTGAAGAAAAATAAAAGTATTGTGGCGAAAACATAATTTTTCATTGTAAATTCGAAGATTATTAAGTAGGGTTTTCGCTTTGGGTGTTCTATATAATTTGGGTGACTTTTAAGTATGGCAAAGTGGATAAACGAGTCGGATCCGGCTTAATTAAATATTAAAGTTATCTGTTCTTCCGGCATTTCCTCTAGAGCCCGGTGCCGGTAGCGAATCTGAGGTGCCTACAATAGGTCTGTTTGCAGAATGAGTATTTGTGATGGACTCTCTCTGCCCATTATTAGATCCGTTATCATTAGAAATCTGACGCGGCATATAAGACCCTGGCGGCTGCCCCTGAGGGCCAGGAGCAGCGCTACTGGCGTTAGAGGCACCAGCGGTACCAAATGCCGAGTACGCCATAAACGTTCCCATGCTTCCTTGCCATAGCGCTGCCGCAACGGTAGGCATGGTGATGATGAGGGTGGTCAGCAGCAAGCCGATGCCGCCCTGCTGCAAGGCTTGCGAGCTCAGGCCTTCGGTATTGTTACCCATCAGCCCGGTGATGCCTTTGGCAACCCAGAGCGCGATGGCGACTTTGGTGGCGAGCTTGAGCACGATGGCCGAGACCACCGAAAGCATGGACATCGAGAACAAGGTGCCGATCACATAGAACAGCCACTTCTTGAACAGATCCTTGGTGGCATCAAACATCAGCGCCAGGATGAAGATCGGGCCGACGCCGACCAGGAATGCCATCGTGAACTTGAACAACAGCAGCATGGCGCCTGCCGCCATCGCGGGACTTGCCGTGCCGAATCCGGCAAGCAGCATGGCATTGCTCTTCTTTTGAAGCGCCTCCGGATCATCGGAGTCGATGTTCACTACATCCGTTAGCTCCCCCGTCAAGCAGGCACTTCAAAAGTAGAGCTTTCGGCGTACTTGTTGCGGTACTCGACCGGGGTCATTCCGCCGAGCGAATCATGGGATCTTGCTTCGTTGTAGTCGATCATCCACCAGTGGGCGGCTTCGCGCACATCGTCGAGGCAGGCGAAGAGATTCAGGTCGAGCACTTCCTCGCGGAACGTGCGATTGAAGCGCTCGATGAAGGCATTCTGATTTGGCTTTCCCGGCTGGATGTACTGTAGTGCGACGCCATTGGTCTTGAGCCAGCTGGTGAACGCTTCGCCCAGGAACTCGGGGCCGTTGTCCGAGCGCACCACCTGCGGCAAGCCATGATCGCGTTTGATCTGCTCGAACACACGCACAAGCCGTTGCGAGTTGATCGAGGTGTCAACCTCGATGTGCAGCGCCTCGCGATTGAAGTCATCCACCACGTTGAAGGTGCGAAAGCGTCGTCCGCATGCCAGCGCATCGCTCATGAAGTCGACCGACCAGACCGTGTCTGGCAGCCTCGGCACGTAGAGCGGCACCCGCTCACGCTTGGGAAGGCGACGCTTTGCAGCGCGGCGTAGGTTGAGCTTCATGGCCTTGTAAACGCGATAGATGCGTTTGGGATTCCAACCTGGTTGCTGCTTGCGAAGGTAGTCGCTGCACTTCCAGAAGCCACGACTGGGGTGCGCTTCAACGTAACGCGCGATCTCGGCAATCAGCTCGGCATCGCGCACCGTCCAGTCCAGAGGCGGTGCATACCAAGCGGCACGCGACAGCCCGACGCATGCACAGGACCGGCGCAACGGCCGCGCGTGGACCTCGATAAGGAACCGCACCGCCTCGCGTTTACGCGCCGGCCCTAGAGTTTTTTTGCGATCAGGTCCTTCATTGCCGCGTTGTCGAGCGCCAACTCGGCATACATCCGTTTGAGCTTGGCGTTCTCGGACTCGAGCTCCTTGACCCGCCGCAGCTCGGACGCCTCCAAGCCGCCGTACTTGCTCTTCCACTGGTAATAGGTCGCCGTGCTGATGCCGACTTGGCGACAGATGTCTTTGACTGGAACGCCTGCGTCGGCCTGCTTGAGCGTGGCGATGATCTGTGTCTCGGTGAACTTCGATGTGCGCATGGAACCTCCTGACTTGGGAACGATGCCAGAAAGATCTACTTATGCGGTGTCTGCGGATCGGGGGAGCTTACGCATCCACGGCGGCCATCGCCAGCTGCGTATAGCCCAGATTTTCGTCGATTGCATCGGCTGCTGACGTACCGCTTTCGCCTGTGAACAGTTCGTGGATCTCCTTGTCCAGGTTCTGCGTCATCGTCTTGTGCAGCATCGCGCCATTGCTTCCCACCGCCGTGGCGATACTCAGGATAAAGACGATCTTTGCGGCTTTACCCATCGTCTCCATCGCAGAATTGCGCGACTGTCCGGTGGCTAGTCGATAGCCAACGATCATCACCCACAGCGTGACCAAAATCATGGCGATCACGCTCACCCACGTCATGGCAGGGCCCATAGCGCCAGGTCAAAGTCCTGGAGCGTATTGCTGACATCGTCGTTGTCGATCAGTCGCGCCATCGCCCTACATCACACGCGTCGGCGTCGGTGCAGCCATCTCCGACTGCGCCCGCTGCGCATCCAGCGCACGCAACTGCTGCTGGCTCTCTTGCAACGGCGGTGCCTCTGCCGCCAGATCCACTTTGGTGCGGAAACCCGGCGTATTGCCGACGATCCAGGCGTTGCTATCTTGCACGGTTACGCTGCGCAGCTGGTCGACGTTGACGATGCCGGCGCGTTTGGCTTCCACAGTCGCATGCATGGCCACTGCATCGGAGGTGCCTTCGGGTAACTTGCTGTGGATGGAGCGGTACAACGGATCAGTGGACATGGCCGCCGCAGCTGGATCCACGCAGCGCTCTGGGGTATTGCCCAACGGCAGCTTCCAACCAGGGGCTACATAGACCGGCGTGTCTTCGCGCTCCATGCGCTGTTGCGTTTCCGTCCAGCGCTTGGCTGCCATCTCGGCTGCGCCGGCACCAGGAGCCAGCGTGCCACGTAGGTGGTTGATGGCATCGGGGAGGTTCATCGATTGGGCGCTGCGCGATGCCAGGGTCAGGCCGCCACGCATCAGCGCCACATCATCGCGGTACTTGTCGATCATCGGCGCGTATTGCTGCGCCAGCTGTTGCGACCTGGGATTTCCCAGCACCGAGCGATCTGGTTTGCCATTGCCGTCAACGGGCAGAAAGTTATGCATGCGATGCGAGTCGCCCAACTCGACGGCGACCAGCGGGTTGCGGTCATCCAGCACACTGCGGTCGTTGGCATACCCGGCCTTCTGCAATGTGGCGATTTCTAGCGGCGTGGCATAGATCCTGACTTGGCCATAATGCTTGCTGGCAGCACTGACCGCATCGCCAGCCATCACGTGATTGATGACATCGTGACCGCCTTCGGGAATGCGCCGGTCCAGGCTGACCGCGCCATAGGCGTTGAAGGTTTCGCCTTTGAGGCCGAAGTGGTGCGCGGTCACCTGGGCCAAGTCGCCGCCAAGCGAGTGGCCGGTAACGGTGACTTGAGGGGCTGGTTGGCCGGTCTTGAGATGTTTTTGCTCTGCATACATCAAGGCATGATGCGTTAAATCTATCGCATCAGCGATCTGGTTGTTGTGACGTGTTGCAACCATACCGCCGTCGGTATAAACGCCATCTTCTCTTAGCTGCCGATCGGTCTCTGTGCCGCGATGGGCTACGATAATCTGCCCTGTGTCTATTCTCTCATAGATAACGCCCTGATAACCTGATGGGCGATCCATGTATTCAAGGCGCCTAACTAGAAAGTCGCCGAGATCTACTGGTTTACTGTTGGGGCCCGTCTCGTTAGGCTTTTTATACGCATCGCTTGCAAGCAGTGCGTACTGCTGATGTGTCAAGCTCATTTAGGCACCTTTTCAGATTTTAGCGTTATCTGAAATAAGTTGCTTCTGTTGGGTTCTGAGTATTTGTCCGCACTATATTCGCCGGTGTCGGGGTAGTTATCCATCTTACTTCGTGGATAACCGCCTTTCCAAAAGTAGAACTTCACCGGTCTTACGTCGTGTATCTGCGACTTGAAGAGTAAGGGCTGGAACCGTGTTTCCTCTTCCTTGCCGGTCGCTCGAAGTGAGATGCCGATCCCGTTTAGCTCAAACTCGCATATCCCTTTTCCGTAATAATCTGCATCAACCATGCCATCGGCATAGATTGTCGCCATATAAGTGGATGCATCGCGCTTCTCGAAGTGGATGGGAATCCCATCTTCGTCAGACTTGTTCCACACGCCGGCAATGGGCTCGATCGGCGTGCATTGCGTGTGGTTGGTCATCTGGTAGAACGCCGTACCCGAGATCCACTCGAACGGCCCCGGCGCATCCTCGATGGTCATGGTGATGCGATATGCCTGTGTCGGATGCGGGTTCTTCCGGTAAGTCGGATCGCTGGTCGTCGCTTCGGCTTTTGAGGATGGGGTAGTCATGGGCTTGCATCCTGCAAGGAGAAAGGGCATGAGGAGGAAAGCGAAACGACCGATAATCTTGGTGTTCATTGGAGATGCCTTCGCTGCCTGTGCGCATCGAGCAATAGAGAGAACGCTGTGTTGGCCTGGGTATGCTCGATCATGCATTAGCTACGTGCTTGATCACCACACCTTCCGGGTCCTGGATGCCTCGCTCGTGGACAAAGCGAGCGAGGCCTGCCGCTTGCTCAGCGCCACGACTAAAGCCAATCGGAGCGACACTGCTCGTTGCCTCAGGGTCATCTCAAATCCACTCGCTGGCTGCTTTGCGCGAATTTTCCGAGCAGTTGCCAAGGCCCATTCGGGTTATTTCAGCAGCCTGCTAATGTATTTGGATAGATTTTACGCTGCTAAAATTAATTCAGTCTTCAAAGTTCCTGAAAAATCGGTTCTGAGCATGCGGAGTAAATAACTTTGCATTGCATCGTAGGATTTCTCCTTTCGCAACTTTCTAAAGCTTCTTTAATTGCGTTTTCTTTGCCTGGCTGCCGTGCGAACTGAACATATCCATCCGGATTTGGTCGCCCATTACTTTGAGGTTCACCAATTGCTGTGCACTGATTGCGATAAGTTGCAACAACATGGCAGTTATCTGCGCCTAGCTTTGTACACCTTGCGATAGCTTCTTTTTTTGCAGAAGCTTCACTAGGTAATCCCGTTGGCACGCCGTAATTCGGAACCCCATCAATAGTTCCTAGCGCAATAGCGCCCCAGGTTTTAATCCATTTTCCGGTAGGGCGTGGAGAGTTATTTTTATAGTATCGACGCCCCCCCGATTTTGAGTAGCACCTCAGTTTGGAGTCCAATTCCCTAACTCGAGGAGATTGGACGTGAAGAAGCGTTTTTCTGAAGAACAGATCATCGGCTTCCTGCGCGAAGCTGATGCCGGTGTGGCGATCAAGGACCTGTGCCGGCGGCATGGCTTCAGCGAGGCTTCCTATTATCTGTGGCGCAGCAAGTTCGGCGGGATGAGCGTGCCCGATGCCAAGCGGCTCAAGGACCTTGAGTCCGAGAACGCGCGGCTGAAGAAGTTGCTGGCCGAGCAGCTGTTCGAGAACGACCTGATCAAGGATGCACTGCGAAAAAAGTGGTGAGCGCACCGGCGCGTCGCATGCTGGTGCGCGAGTGGATCGGGCGTGGTGCCAGCGAGCGTCGTGCGTTGGCAGTGATCGGCATGAGCGCCAGTGCGCTGCGATATTGCCCGAGCGAAGATCGCAACGTCGAACTGCGCGAACGCATCTGTGCGTTGGCGCATCGCCATCGCCGTTATGGTGTGGGGATGATCTATCTCAAATTACGACAGGAAGGACGCATCGTGAACTACAAGCGTGTGGAGCGGTTGTACCGCGAGCAGCAGCTGCAGGTCCGGCGCCGCAAGCGCAAAAAGGTGCTGATAGGAGAGCGTCAGCCGCTGCTGCGGCCATCGCAGGCCAATCAGGTGTGGTCGATGGATTTCGTGTTCGACCGCAGCGCCGAAGGCCGAGTGATCAAGTGTCTGGTGATCGTGGACGATGCAACCCACGAAGCGATCGCCATCGAGGTGGAGCGCGCAATCTCGGGCCATGGCGTGACACGCGTGCTGGATCGGCTGGCGCACAGTCGCGGCTTGCCACAGGTGATCCGCACAGATAACGGCAAGGAGTTTTGCGGCAAAGCGATGGTGGCCTGGGCACATGCGCGTGGCGTGCAGTTACGGCTGATCCAGCCTGGCAAGCCAAACCAGAACGCCTACGTCGAATCGTTCAATGGCCGGCTGCGCGACGAATGCCTCAACGAGCACTGGTTCCCAACCCTGCTGCATGCGCGTACCGAGATCGAACGCTGGCGACGCGAATACAACGAGGAGCGACCCAAGAAGGCCATTGGCGGCATGACGCCATCTGCGTATGCCCAACAGCTGGCCAACACCGATATCATCAACTCCGGACTCTAAACCCGGCCGCTACTCAGAGCGGGGGGACGTCGGTATCCCTGGGGTATCGGTCCGCATGATGCAGGTCCGCCACCTGCTTGTGCAGGAATTTGTCCGGTAGGACATCCCTCTTCGGCGACTGCTATATCCATAAAAGCTAATAAGAATAATGCCAAGATTGTCTTTTGCATCACGACTCTCCTAAGCCTACGCTATTCGATTTCCGTCGTTTGCCAATCCCCGCGTGCCAGACATTTGGGCGGGCTGGTTATCCGACGGAGAACCTGAGGTCCGGCTAGCATTAATATTTGCAGGCCTTGCTTCTGGTGTGGATCGCGCATCATCATCGCGCCGAGCAGGTGTATATGAACCTGCCGGTTGCCCCTGCGGTCCGGGTGATGAAGCCCCGCCGCCGCTAAATGCTGAGAAGTGCATGAAGCTGCCCATGCTTCCTTGCCATAGAGGGGCGGCGACGGTTGGCATGGTGATGATCACCACCGTGAGCAGCATCCCAATGCCGCCTTGCTGCATGGCTTGCGAACTCAGGCCTTCTACATCATTCCCCATTAGACCGTTGATGCCTTTGGCGACCCAAAGCGCGACGGCGACCTTGGTGGCGAGCTTGAGCACGATGGCCGAGACCACCGAAAGCATGGACATCGAGAACAAGGTGCCGATCACATAGAACAGCCACTTCTTGAACAGATCCTTGGTGGCATCAAACATCAGCGCCAGGATGAAGATCGGGCCGACGCCGACCAGGAATGCAATCGTGAACTTGAACAACAGCAGCATGGCGCCTGCCGCCATCGCGGGACTTGCCGTGCCGAATCCGGCAAGCAGCATGGCATTGCTCTTCTTTTGAAGCGCCTCCGGATCATCGGAGTCGATGTTCACTACATCCACGGCGGCCATCGCCAGCTGCGTATAGCCCAGATTTTCGTCGATTGCATCGGCTGCTGACGTACCGCTTTCGCCTGTGAACAGTTCGTGGATCTCCTTGTCCAGGTTCTGCGTCATCGTCTTGTGCAGCATCGCGCCATTGCTTCCCACTGCGGTGGCGATACTCAGGATAAAGACGATCTTTGCGGCTTTACCCATCGTCTCCATCGCAGAATTGCGCGATTGTCCGGTCGCTAGCCAATAGCCAACGATCATCACCCTAGACTCTCAAAATTTCTGAAAAACTTGCTCGGAACAAGCTGTGTGAATAACCTTGCACTCAGCCCCAGGGTTTTCCTTCATGCATCTACGTAGTGCCTCGGCGCTCGCCTCTGCCTCCGTAGGTTGTCCTGAGAATTGAATAATTCCATTAGGCTTTGGCAAACCATCGATTTGAGGCTCGCCAATAGCCATACACTGATTTCTAAAAGTGGTTCCTATTCGGCAGCCTTGAGCGCCTGATCGGTTGCAGCGTGCCATTGCTTCTCTCTTTGCTTCAGCTTCTGAAGCAAGTCCGACTGGAACACCGTATCGAGGTGCAGCATCTAGTACACCCACTGCGACTGCGCCCCAAGTCTTTAGCCACTTTCCAGCAGGACGAGGCTGCGCGACTGTGGGTCGGTCTTGCGGAATAGGTGCACATGAAATCGCTCCCTGTCCTCCTATTGGATACTGGCCAGCTGGGCAGCCTTGTTCTGCAAACGCCGGACAAGAAAGGGCTATTCCCAGAAGTATCATTGTAGCTTTAAGCATTAGTAATTCTCTTCAAAGGAAAGCTAGACAATTCGATTGGTGTCATGAGTCGGCGCGATCCCGCGCGAACCAGCGGCTGCTGGGCTAGATGTAGCAGTAGTGCCACCGGACACTCGCCCGGCATTTAGGTTCGGCATGTTCATTTGCTCATGCGTTGCACCATCGCTCGGTTTTTGTGACGGATATAAGACCCAGGCGGCTGCCCCTGCGGCCCAGGAGAAGCACTACTCGCACCAGCGGTACCAAATGCCGAGTACGCCATAAACGTTCCCATGCTTCCTTGCCAGAGCGCTGCCGCAACGGTAGGCATGGTGATGATGAGGGTGGTCAGCAGCAAGCCGATGCCGCCCTGCTGCAAGGCTTGCGAGCTCAGGCCTTCGGTATTGTTACCCATCAGCCCGGTGATGCCTTTGGCGACCCAGAGCGCGATGGCGACCTTGGTGGCGAGCTTGAGCACGATGGTCGATACATTCTTTTGTAGCAAATTTAGCGGAGTTAAAAAATAATTAGGCTCACGGGCTCGGCTTAAAAATCGCTATGCAGAGTATTGAAATTAATTAACTGTTACACGGTTGATGGAGACCATTTTTAAAATTGCTTAAAAACGGGTTCTGTGCAATTTTTGTAACCTATACTGCATTCCGCATTTGGATTATTCTTCGTGCAAGTAGCTAAAGCATCAGTACTAGCTTCGTTGAGCGTCGCCCTTCCGACCAAACGAGCAATTCCCGAGGGTCTACCATCGATTTTTGGAGTGGCTACGGCGGCACACTGATTTCTATAGGTTAGTAAAACTGCGCAATTATTTTCACCATGTGATGAGCACTGCGCCAGTGCTTCTTGTTCCGCCTCGGCTTTCGAAAATTTACCTGTCGAAACGCCGTAGGTTACTATTGAGTCAATAGTGCCACTTGCAATGGCGCCCCAGGTTTTAATCCACTTTCCGATAGGCCTGGCTTTCTGTTGTGTCTGATCTTGAGGGAGCGGGGCGCAGGCAATAGCGCCCTGACCTCCGATAGGGTATTGGCCGGGTGGACATCCACCTTCAGCATGCGCTATGTCTAAAATGCATGCATAAATAAGTAAAATAAGCAGGCTAATTTTCATAAGCTCGTCACTAGACCTCAAATAATTTGGTCATTTCCTTTGGGTGCAAGACCTCTTGAGCCGGGAGATTGGGTTGCAGGCTGCTGTGCCCCAAGAAATCTCTCGCCAGATGCTGCTACAGGGTTACTCGCATTTGCTCTCGTGTTATCGCCACTAATCTGCTGCGGCATATACGACCCAGGCGGCTGACCCTGAGGCCCAGGGGACGCACTACTCGCACCAGCGGTACCAAATGCCGAGTACGCCATAAAGGTGCCCATGCTTCCTTGCCAGAGCGCTGCCGCAACGGTAGGCATGGTGATGATGAGGGTGGTCAGCAGCAAGCCGATGCCGCCCTGCTGCAAGGCTTGCGAGCTCAGGCCTTCGGTATTGTTACCCATCAGCCCGGTGATGCCTTTGGCGACCCAGAGCGCGATGGCGACCTTGGTGGCGAGCTTGAGCACGATGGCCGAGACCACCGAAAGCATGGACATCGAGAACAAGGTGCCGATCACATAGAACAGCCACTTCTTGAACAGATCCTTGGTGGCATCAAACATCAGGGCCAGGATGAAGATCGGGCCGACGCCGACCAGGAATGCCATCGTGAACTTGAACAACAGCAGCATGGCGCCTGCCGCCATCGCGGGACTTGCTGTGCCGAATCCGGCAAGCAGCATGGCATTGCTCTTCTTTTGAAGCGCCTCCGGATCATCGGAGTCGATGTTCACTACATCCACGGCGGCCATCGCCAGCTGCGTATAGCCCAGATTTTCGTCGATTGCATCGGCTGCTGACGTACCGCTTTCGCCTGTGAACAGTTCGTGGATCTCCTTGTCCAGGTTCTGCGTCATCGTCTTGTGCAGCATCGCGCCATTGCTTCCCACTGCGGTGGCGATACTCAAGATAAAGACGATCTTTGCGGCTTTACCCATCGTCTCCATCGCAGAATTGCGCGACTGTCCGGTGGCTAGTCGATAGCCAACGATCATCACCCACAGCGTGACCAAAATCATGGCGATCACACTCACCCACGTCATGGCACGGCCGATGAGCTCCATGCCGAACGTGTCGATCTCCTTATTGAGGTAATCATTGATCAGCTTGAAAAAGACATAGTCGCCGATGCCTACATCGGCCATCGGCGTAAGCCAACTCAATGCACCCTGAAAAACGCTGTCCATATCCGCCCCGATTTGATCCTAATAAAACTGCCTGCCGTGCATGGCAAATGTATAAGTGCACTCAATCGACTGATAGTGCCGCCTTCAACGCAGCGGCCTGTACCAGCTGGGTGACCAATGGAATGCCGCCGCCCTTATTGCCATCCAGGGCGCGCTTTGTGAGCTTGCGCTGGTCACTTTTCAGGGATGCCTCGTAATAGTCGTAGGCCTTCAATTTTGCCTGCCAGTAATCGAGATCCATCGAGTTCTGCGCCATGAAGCGTGAGACCTCGTTGTCGTTTGCGGCAAGCGCGCCCTGGCTGGTTCCCACGCTGTTACGCTGCGACTGAATCTTTTGCTCGAAATCCTTGTTACGCTGAATCAGTCGTTTGAGCATGCGGACAGACTCGTTGTAGCGAGCGTTTTCAGTCATCACCATCAACTGACAGATCTTGGTCTGCTCAGTCACCAGGTTGCCATCCATATTGGGCAATATGCTTTTGATGCTTGTCATGATGCTTCCCAAGCCACCACCTGAGCCTGGGCATGCTTCCGCCACCCCGTAGTTGGGATCACGTTCGTTGAAATTGTCTTCTAGATTTGTAGTGCCCAAGTTGAGGCTCTGCAGCTTGATCAGCTGTTGCTGATAGTGCGCATATTCTTTCTGGTACTGGGACAACGTTTCCTTCCAACGTTCAAATTCCTTTCCGTATTCAGCAATAATGCTTTCCAACGTCATCGGGTCGTGGGTAATCACCTGTGCGCTTGCATGCCCGGCAAACAGCCCTACCGCGAGGAGCAGGCCTGCTGCAAGGCGTGAAAACGGCGCACGAGAACGACGGACATGGTCAGTCATAGCAAGTCTCACTGAATTGGCTTGATACGGGAAAAAAGACACAGGGATGCGCCGGTGGGTCCTGTCGGCGGCTTGCCTGGGAGCGGGCGTCGTGCTGCCGATGCAGCCATAGACGCCCGCGCTGGCGCTGCTGTCAGCGCTGAAATTGTTCGTTCGAGTGCCTGCCACGGCCATCTTCCTTGTGTGCGGTTAAACGCAGGTCTGCCGTAAGGTGCCACAGAGCAGGCCGCATTTCCATATTTTTAATGCGTCGTTGTTTGATGAATGTCTTCAGATTCTCGGCCGGCGCCTTATCGGGAGAGGCTGTCCTGACCGCTCTTCCTTCCAATGCATCGCATGCGAGGACTCTTCGGTGGGTTGCTGCCCTGAAGCGACGCTCAAGGTTCTTTCGTAGGCGTGTCCCTGGCCCCCGCCGGCACCCAGATCGCCACTCCGGCCGCGCGCTTCTGGGTGGTGGGGATGCCGATCCCCAAGCCGCCGCCGACGCGGCCGCCGTAGCTGCCACCGCCCACCGACAGGCCGCCGCCGGAGCGTTCGGAGCCTAGGCCGACGATGACCACGCCGTTGGCGCCGAGCTTGGCGGCTTCGCGCTTGAGGCGTTGCACGGCAGCGTCGGTCTGGCCCTGGGTGCCGAAGCCGGCGGCGCTGGTCGATTCGAGCTGGGCGATTTCCACCGAGCCGACCGGGGCGTTGGAATACACCTGCACCTGCGCCGGGTCGATCGGCGCGCGCGCCTGGCCCAGCATCACCTTGGAGCTGCTGGCGCAACCGGCCAGCAAGGCGGCGGTCGCCGCGGCGATGGCGACGTTCCTGATCAGCGATTGCTTGTGCATGGTGGACCCCCCTTGGGTGATGAAAGCTGGGTAATGAAATCCGCGTAGTGGCAGCGATGATCCGGCGCCTGGACTGAATCGCGCCGCACTTTGGCGCACCCTAGCCATGCCGGTGTGAGGCTGCCGCCAAACCGCCATTGGTCATGATGACCACCCGCCCACGGCGTGAGGACGGCCGCGCCGGTAAGCTCGTGCTTTCTTCAAGACGAGGTGGCACGTGGGACTGATCAGCCTGTTGTGGGGCATCGTGGCGCTGCTCTGGATGGTGTTGGCCTTCATTCCGCTGCTGGGTTGGGGCAACTGGTTCCTGATTCCGTTCGCGGCGGTGGGCGCGTTGATCGCCGCCATCGCGCTGTTGTTCACCTCGGCAGGCAACCGTGGCCGTGCCAAGACCGGCTTGGTTCTCAACGGCCTGGTGATCGTGGTCGGGGTGATGCGCCTGACCCTGGGCGGCGGGATTATCTAACGGGCTCTCGACAAGGCGGCGATGCGCACCTGCGTGTGCATGTGTCGGGTGCGCGCGTGTCCGGCAGGGTCTGCATCGCCAGACGTCGGCGCCTTGCTCGACCTGTGGCTGAGAGAAAGCGAGCAAGAACCCGCGTGCCGTTGCAGCGCTGCGACACTGCGTCGCAGCGCGTTCTGCGCATCATGGCGGGCGTAAACTGATGCGCTGTCTACAGGAGCCTTGTCATGGCCCACCCGCACTATCGCCCCCGCCGCATGCGCCACGATGGGTTTTCGCGTCGGTTGATGCGCGAGAACACGCTGACCACCGATGACCTGATCTGGCCGGTGTTCGTACACGAACTGCCTGGCCGCGCGCCGATCGCGTCGATGCCCGGCGTGGAACGCCTGTCGCTGGACGAGCTGCTGCGCGAGGCGGAAAACGCGCTGGAACTGGGCATCCCGGTGATCGACCTGTTCCCGGTGATCGACCCGGCCGGCAAGAGCCTGGACGCGGCCGAAGCCTGGAACCCGGACGGCCTGGCGCAGCGCGCGGTGCGGGCGTTGAAGTCGCGCTTCCCGGAGCTGGGCGTCATGACCGACGTGGCGCTGGACCCGTACACCACCCACGGCCAGGACGGCATCATCGACGCGAAGGGTTATGTGCTCAACGAGATCACGGTCGAGGCCTTGGTCAAGCAATCGTTGTCGCATGCGCAGGCGGGCGTGGACATCATTTCGCCTTCGGACATGATGGATGGCCGCATCGGTGCGATCCGCCGCGCGCTCGATGCCGACGATCATCTCAACGTGCGGATCATGGCGTATTCGGCCAAGTACGCCTCGGCGTTCTACGGTCCCTTCCGCGATGCGGTAGGCAGCGCCGGCAATCTGGGCAAGGCCGACAAGACCACCTACCAGATGGACCCGGCCAACGGCGATGAAGCCTTGCGCGAGATCGCCCTGGATCTGGAAGAAGGCGCGGACATGGTGATGGTCAAGCCGGGCATGCCGTATCTGGATGTGGTGCGCCGGGTGAAGGATCAATTCCGCGTGCCGACCTTTGCGTACCAGGTCAGCGGCGAGTACGCGATGCTCAAGGCGGCGTCAGCCAATGGCTGGCTGGACGAGCGCAAGTGCGTGCTCGAAGCATTGATGGCCTTCAAGCGTGCCGGCGCCGATGGCGTGTTGACCTATTTCGCCCCGCAAGTGGCGCGTTGGTTGCGCGAAACGCGCTGAGCGCGAGCACGGTGCGACGGCGCTGCCACTCAGTTACGCAAGAGTGAGGGCCGCTCGCGTCGGCCAGGCAGTCGCCTGCGTGCAGTGGGGTCTGGAGCGGGCGGTCTGGTTCGATGGGCGTCGTTAGCCTGACAGATGCGCCAGCGCCCGCTGGATCGCGGGGAGTCGACGTGCCGCCTGCATCAGATGCAATACGGCACGTCGCTCCCATGCACTAGCGTTCAAACCTTTTGATGGTATGGCTTGCGTACGCCGCAACAGGACCGGCGCGCTACGCTTGAAATTTCCGGGTCAGCCGCGCAACGCGCCTGGCGACGGCGCAGTGCCGAGCCAGCAACTGATAGTGGTGCAAATCCCGAATCCCAAATCCCGTCTCAGGGCAGCACCAACGCGATCGCCTGCGACTTCACGCTGGCGCTGAGCGAGGGGAACGGGTCGACGTTGGTCATCACGACCAGGTCGTCGATCGACACCACGTCGCAATTGATGCTGCTGTCGTTGACGCACAGATACGCGCCGGCGCCCACGCCCGGTTCGTAGATCGCCTTCCACACATATGCCGGGACGGCGACCTTGTCGGTGCCGATGGTCGGTGCAGTGCCGCTGTCGAAGGCCGGGCCGGTCACCACGTACAACTCGCCGTGCTGCTTGGCCAGCTGACGCACCTGTTCTTCGATGTGCGCCCACTCGCCGGTGTTGAGCTTGTGGTCCTGCGGGACGACATTGGCCATGGAAAATGTTTCTTTTTCCGAACTTTCGGTCGATGCATCGCCGGCCGGCGTCATGTGCCCGCGGTCGTAGCCGGTATTGGTGTAGTCGGAACTTTTCGAGCGATCAGCGGCGGGGATGCCGGTTTCGTCGTGGAAGGAGCCGACCCGGCCGATCGCCTCGGCGCCGGCAACCTGTTGGTCGGTGAGGTGCTCGGCCGAATACACCGGGTCCTTGGTCACGCCCGAGGCCAGCAACACGTATTCGGTGTGGCAGACCTCGGTGGCGCGGGTCGTGCTGCTGCCCACGCTCGGCGGGGTGCCATTCGCGTAGAGGCTGGGACAACGGGTGGCGGCCATCGCCACGGAGGTCGTGCACAACACTGCCAGGGCCACACAACCGCGCAGGAGGAAGGACATTGCAGAGCTCGCTTGCCAAGGGAAGTGAGGAAGGTGGCAAGGCGCGATGTCCAAACGATGACCGCGCCATGTGCGGCAGATGACGGCGCGGCAGCACGCGTCAGACCAGACAGACCGCTGCCGGGCGCGGCGTGCAGCGAGCCATAGAACGCCGTCGGCATCGATGCAGATCGGATGCGAGACTCATTCTCATCTACAATGGGCGGCCGTCCTGTTTCGTGTCCAGGTCTTGATCAAGACGCTCCTGTTCCAGCTGCATTGGCTGCTCGGCATCACTGCCGGGCTGGTGCTGTCGGTAATGGGGTTGACCGGCGCGGCGATGTCGTTCGAAAACGAGATCGTGCGCATGGCCAATCCGGCCATTGCGCAACTGGCGCAACGGCATGCGGCGGGCGAGCAGCCCTTGCCGGTGGATGTGTTGCTGCAACGGCTCGATCTGGCGCCAGCCGGTGCCGGGCAGAAACAGACGGTGACGCGCCTGTTGATCGATCCCACTGGTGCGCGCCCGTCTGCCGCGCGCCTCTCCGGCAAGGGCGCGGGCCGGGTGTATTTCGACCCCTATACGGGTGAGCGGGTCGCGCCGCCGCGGCTGAGTACTGCGTTTGCCTTCATCGAAGACCTGCACCGCAATCTGACGGCCGGCAAACGCGGGCAGGCGGTCACCGGTGCGAGCGCCTTCATCTTGCTGTTCTTCTGCGCATCTGGGCTGTATCTGCGCTGGCCGCGACGGTGGTGGAGCCCGCGCACCTGGTGGGTGGTGGAATGGCGGCGGCAGGGGCGCAGTTTTTTGTGGAGCCTGCACGCGGTGTTCGGCACCTGGTGCTTGCTGGTGTATTTTCTGGTCGCGCTGACCGGGCTGACCTGGTCCTACCCCTGGTATCGCGATGGCATGATGGCCTTGCTTGGCGGCCTGCCTGCGATACGCGGCGACAAAGGCGATAACCGCCCGGCCACCGTCGATCTTGCACGCGTGCAGCGCACGCTCGATGGCATTCCCGCCACGCGCAGCGCCGCCCTGGATCTGCGCATTCCCGCGCGCGCCGGGCAGCCGTTGAATGTGCGGTTCTTGCCCGACCATCCCGCTCACGATCGCGCCTACAACAGTCTTGATATCGCGCCGGACAGCGGAGCACTGCTGCAGCGCCTGGACTACGCGCTGCTGCCGCGCGGGCAGCAATTGGCGGCGAGCATGTTCCCGCTGCATTCGGGCAGTTTCTTCGGGTTGCCCGGGCGCATCGTGGTGATGCTCGCCAGCCTGGGCATGTCGGTGTTCTTCGTCACCGGCTGGATGCTGTATCTGGATCGGCGCCGCAAAAAACGCGAACTGCGCGCTGCGCGCAAGGTGTTGCAAGGCGCAGCACCGGCCTCGCAAGCGGCGCCGTGGTTGATTGCGTTTGCCAGCCAGAGCGGTTTTGCCGAGCGCCTGGCGTGGCAGGCCGCCGGGCATCTGCAGGCCGCCGGCTTGCCGGTGCAGGTGTGCTCGCTGGCGCAGCTGGATGCGCAGGCGCTACAACGCACCGGGCATGCGCTATTTGTGATCAGCACGTTTGGCGATGGCGAGCCACCGGATGCGGCACGCGGTTTCGAGCGTGGGCTGCTGCGGCAACGCCTGCAATTGCCGCACCTGACCTACGCGGTGCTGGCGCTGGGAGACCGCCAATATGCGCAGTTCTGCGGGTTCTCGCGGCGTGTCGAACAGTGGCTGGATGCGCAAGGTGCACGCGCGCTGTTTCCTGCGGTGGAACTGGATAACGTCGACCCGCAGGCGCTGGCGCAATGGCATGCGCAGCTGGGCCAGATCGCCGGTGCACCTTTGCGCGTGGCGCCGCTGGCACGGACCAAATTGACCGAATGGACCCTTTCCTCGCGCATGCATCTGAATCCGGGCAGCGAGGGGGCGCCGATCTGGCGCGTCGATCTGCAGCCGCCTGCCGATGCGCAGTGGCAGGCCGGCGACATCCTCGAAGTGCAGCCTGCGCATGCCCAAGCACAAGTGCGCGCCTGTCTGGCGGCATGGGGCCTGGCGCCGGACGCACTGGTGCACGTGGATGCGCAGCTGCTGCCATTGCAGCAGGCTGCCGCCGAGCGCGTCCTGCCCGAGCCGCCCGCAACGCCGCTTGCCCATCGCCCTGATCCGCAGACCTGGCTGGATGCTTGCGCCTGGCTGCCCACACGCGATTATTCGCTCGCCAGCGTACCGGCTGACGGCACCGCGATGGTGGTGGTGCGGCTGACGACGCGTGTCGATGGCAGTCCCGGTCTGGGTTCGGGGTGGTTGATCTGCCATGCGGCGATCGGCACGCCGGTGCGCGCACGGTTGCGCACCAATCCCGGGTTTCATCGGCTCGAAACGATGCCGATGGTCTTGATCGGTAACGGAACCGGCATTGCGGGCCTGCGCGCGCTGCTACGCGAGGCCGAGTTGGCCGGCGTGCATGGGCACTGGTTGTTGTTCGGCGAACGGCATGCGGCGCACGACCGCCTGTTCGCCGACGAGCTGCAGGCCTGGCAGGCGAGTGGGCATCTGCAGCAGCTGGAGTGGGTGTTCTCGCGCGATCAACCACAAAAGCGCTACGTGCAACATCACTTGCGCGACGCCGGCGACACGCTGCGACACTGGATCGACCGCGGCGCGGTCATTTGCGTCTGCGGCAGTCTGGACAGCATGGCGCGCGAGGTCGATGCAACCTTGCGAGAACTGCTCGGCGACACGCGATTGGAATCGCTGACCGCGGCCGGCCGTTATCGACGCGATGTGTATTGAGCGCGGCGATGACGGCGCCAGCCCCGCCTTACATCGGCTAGCAGAACCTGGCCAGTGAGCATTGTGCGGGTGCGCAGAGCAGAGAGCCGCAGACCACCGTGGACGACGGATACGCGCCCACTCCGAGTGGCGAGCGTTCTACGTTTGCATGGCATTGGTGCAGCGTTGTGTCGGCTGACGACCTGTTGGACCCATCAACAACGCCTCGCCGGTCGAGCGTGCGCTGTCCTCGTCGCGCGCGGGACACGCCATGAACCCATTCCTGTGGTTTAACGGCGGCAGCCATGCCGCCAACGGTCCAGCAAGCGGCGCAGGCACCACGCCAGTCAGTTCGCGGGCTGTTTATCGAAGAATGAGCACGTCGCGTCGCACGGTTTGCTTGTCCCCGCATTGGAAGTGATCAGCAGCTCTGCGGCGAATGCCCAGGCAACATGGTCTCGATCGGACCGATGCACCCATCCACCTCAACGGCAACTCGCATCGCCGTCGGCTGCCGGTGCCTTCATCCGGTAGATGTCCAACTGCCCTGCGCGTGGCGCACGGGCGCTGCCGGTCACCAGCAATTCGCCCGGCTTGGCGGTATCCACGACCGCGCCGAAAGTGCGCTCCTGCGGCCCGTTGAACGACAGTGGCAGCGGCAAGCCCTGGGCAAAACGACCGTCCTTGCAGATGGCCAGCAGCAACTGGCTGGGGCCATCGGTCTTCCCCCGGGCCCAGACCAATGCGCGCCCGTCGCCGAGCCAGGCTGCGTCCAGCTCGTCGGCTGCGCTATTGATGTCGACCAAGGCCACCGGCGTGGTGAACGCCTGCCCATCCCAGCGCGCGACGAACAGATCCATGCCGCCAGCACCGCCATGACCGTCGCTGGCGAACAGCAGGCGTGTGCCGTCCAGCGACAGCGTCGGTGCGCGCTCGTTGCCGGCGCTGTTGATCGCCGCGCCCAGCGATTGCACCGGGCCCACGGCGCCTTGCGCACCCACTGGTGCACGGTACAGGTCGCTGCCGCCCGCGCCGCCGGGCCGGGTGGAGGCGAACAGCAGCCAGTGGCCGTCGGCACTGAACAATGGGGTGGTCTCGTCCTGCGCGGTATTGATCGGCAGCGGCTGCGCGTCCTGCCAACGCCCGCCGCGCAGCTGCGCCTGCCACAGATCCCAGCCGCCGGTGCCACCGGCCCGGTCGCTGGCCCAAACGATGCGCTGCCCGTCCGGGCTGAGCGTGGCGCGCGCCTCGTTGGCCGGCGTGGAGACCACACCCATGCCCTCGATACCGAATTCAGCAAGCCCCGAAGCAGACGGGACGCAGAGTAAACTTGCCGCCAGCGTAAGCAGCGTCCATCGATAGTGCATGCGGTGTTCCTGCCTCAAGAGCGGCTCCAAGTCGCGCACAGTCTAGTCAACCAGAGAGCGTTTCATGCCCGTATCCCGTTATGCCGTGTTCGGTCACCCCGTCGCCCATTCGCTGTCGCCGGCCATCCACACCGAGTTCGGGAAGCAGACCGGCATTGCGCTGGAGTACACCGCCATCGACGCGCCGCTAGAGGATTTCAGCGCCGCGTTGCAACGCTTCGCCGATGAGGGCGGCAAGGGCGCCAACGTCACCCTGCCGTTGAAGGAAGCCGCCTATGCGCTGGCCAGCAGCCTGAGCGATCGCGCCCGGTTGGCCGGGGCGGTGAACACGTTGGTGCGCAACGACGGCCAGTGGCAGGGCGACAACACCGACGGCGCCGGCCTGGTGCGCGATCTCACCGAACGCCAGGGCCTGGATCTGCGTGGCCGCCGCGTGCTGCTGCTGGGCGCCGGTGGCGCTGCACGCGGTGTGGCGCCGGCGCTGCTGGAGGCGGGCATCACCGCAATGGTGGTGGTGAACCGCTCGCCCGAGCGCGCCGATGCCTTGTGCGATGCGCTGGGCGAGCCTGCGCGGGTGACGTCGCGTTACATCGAAGACCTGCGCGAGCTGGGCGACTTCGAACTGATCGTCAATGCCACTGCGGCCGGTCGCGACCGCGATGCCGGTGCGTTTGCATTGCCACTGGGTCTGGTCAACAGCCTGACGGCCGCGGTCGATCTGAATTACGGCGACACCGCCATTGCGTTTCTGGCCTGGGCGCGCGCAGCGCAATGCCGGTACGCCATCGATGGACTGGGCATGCTGGTGGAACAGGCTGCCGAGAGCTTCGCGCTGTGGCATGGCGTGCGCCCGGACACCGACCCGGTCTATGCCGCGCTGCGCGCGCGCGAGGCAGTGCTGGTCAGTGCCGACTGACGTGGGCAGCGCCGATGCCACCGCGATCCTGCTGACCCTGGTCACCAGCCTGCTGTCGCGCGTGCCGATGCTGATTGCGGTGCTGCTCGGGCTGGTTCTGTTGTGGCGCGCACCGCATAGCCCGCTGCGGCGCGCCGGGCTGGCCGCGCTCTGGTTGCTGCTGGGCTGCCTGTTCGCCGAGGTCGCCGTCCAGGCGATTCCGATGGTGTTGCTGCAGCAAGGCAACGTGCGCCAGATCAGCGTGGTGGTCGGCATCGCCCACTTCGTGCTGATGGCCATGCAGGCCGTCGGCATCGGCGTACTGGTGTGGACGCTGGCGGCCAGCCTGCAGCGTTTGCCGGCTGGCACTGGTCCGCGCCCGTGATCCCGCTCAAAGCCATCTTGCTGGTGATCGTTGGATTGGTCTGTGCCGGGCAGGGCGTGTGGACGCTGCTGCATCCGCAGGCGCTGGCGGCGGTCAATCGCGGCGGCCTGCTGTACGAACGTTTCGGGCCCAATGGCGTCGGCGCCGGCATGCTGTTGATGGGCGTGGCCATGGCGGCCATCGGCCTGGTGTGGGCGCGCCATGCGTGGCCGGCACGCCGGCAGCGGAACTGAGCGCGCATCGATCCTGCCTACGCGTTAAAGACAGCGGCGTTTCGTGCATCGGCATTCACTGCGCCGCCTTCCGGGTCGCGCCGGCGGCGAGCGCCTGCAGGCGGCCGGTGCTGGGCCACGATCGGAGAATCGAACCATGCCCTCGGCCGCGTAGCAGTCGCACCAGCGTGGGAGTGGCCGGGTGGCCGCCGCAGGCAGGCAACCTGTTCAGCCCTGCGGCGCGCCGGTCGCAGTCACTGCGCCGGTCCGTGCGAAAATAGCGCGATGAGTGAAGTTGCCCCACCGGCCGCGCCGTCGGCGCCCGTTTCCACCCAGCGCAGCCTGACCGACCCGATCAAGGCCAGCATCCGCGACGCTTACGCCAAGCTGCAGGCCAATACGCCGGGCTTTGCCACGCGGCGCGCACAGAGCCAGATGATCGGCCTGGTCTCCCGTGCCCTGGCCACCTCCGGCGGCATCGGCATCGCCGAGGCGCCCACCGGCGTGGGCAAGAGCCTGGGCTATCTCACCGCCGGCGTGCCGATCGCACTGGCGACCAAGAAAAAACTGGTCATCAGCACCGGCACCGTGGCGCTGCAATCGCAGCTGGTGGAACGCGACATCCCGGCCTTCCTCAAGGCCACCGGACTGGAAGCGACCGTGGCGCTGGCCAAGGGCCGTACCCGCTATCTGTGCACCCGCAATGCCGCCGAACTGGAAGGCGACACCAGTCAGAACGCCATGTTCGAAGACGAGCAGGCGCTGTACGACCGCCCGCTCAGCCCCGTCGATGCGGATCTGGCCAAACGGTTGGCCAAGGCCTACGCCGCCCGCACCTGGAATGGCGATCTGGACGATGCGCCGGAACAGATCTCCGTGCCGCTGCGCATGCGCATCACCACGCCGGCCTCCGGCTGTGCGGGGCGCCGCTGCAGCTACGCGGCGCAATGTCCGGTACTCAAGGCGCGCACCGATGTACGCGAGGCGCAGATCGTGGTCACCAACCACGCCTTGCTGCTGTCGTCGCTGTCGCTGGGCGATGCCGAAAACGGCCAGCCGCTGATCGCCCCGCCAGCGGACATGCTGCTGGTACTCGACGAAGGCCACCACATCGCCGGCGTGGCGATCGACCAGGGCGCGGCGAACCTGCCGCTGGACGAGATGGCCAGGCGCACCGGGCGCCTGCAGATCCTCATCGCGGCCGCTTATCGTGCAGTGGACAAGGACAAGCTGGGCAACTTGCTGCCCAACGAAGCCATCGAGGTGGCTGCGCGCGTGTCCAAACTGCTCAAGGCCTTCCACGCCGAGGTCGAACGCGTGTGGAAGCCCGAGCCCGGCGAGCGCGATCCGCTGTGGCGCGCGGCCAATGGCAAGTTGCCGCCGCAGTGGGGCCCGGCCATCGAAGAGCTTGGCGAAGAAACCCGCGCACTGTTCAACTGGGTGCATGCCGCACACAGCGCCATTGCCAAGGGAAAACAGGACGATTCCGCGCGCGAACGTCTGCAGCGCAGTCTCGGCCTGGCGCTGGAGATGGCCGAGCAGCAACACAATCTGTGGAGTGGCTGGCGCCGCGAAGACAAGGAAGGTCAGCCGCCGATGGCGCGCTGGATCACCCTCTCGCGCGACGGCGACCTGATCTGCCATTGCTCGCCGGTGTCGGCCGCGCAGGTGCTGCGCACGATGATCTGGAACGAGGTGGATTCGGTGGTGATGACCTCGGCCACGCTGACCGGTGGCGGCGATTTCCAATCCTTCGCCATCGACAATGGCTTGCCCGATCACGCCGAAATGGCATCGCTGGCCTCGCCGTTCGACCTGCCCAACCAGGCCGAATTGATCGTCCCCAATTTTCCGGTCACTCCCGACGACCGCGAAGGCCATCCCAAGGAAGTGGCCAAGTATCTGGTGCGCGAACTGGATTGGAACGCCAAGGGCAGCATCGTGTTGTTCACTTCGCGCTGGAAGATGGAAAAGGTGGCCGACCTGATGCCGTTGGCGCAACGCAATCGCGTGCTGGTGCAGGGCGAAGGCAACAAGTCGCAACTGATCACCGAACATTTGCGCCGCATCGGTGCCGGCGAAGGCTCGGTATTGTTCGGCCTCAATTCCTTCGGCGAAGGCCTGGATCTGCCCGGTGAAGCCTGCACCACCGTGGTCATCACCCAAGTGCCGTTCGCCGTGCCCACCGATCCGCAAACCTCCACCTTGAGCGAATGGCTGGAAAGCCGCGGGCACAACGCCTTCAACCTGATCGCCATCCCGCATGCGTTGCGCACGCTCACCCAATTCGCCGGCCGCCTGATCCGCAGCTCCAGCGACCACGGCCGCGTGATCATCCTCGACTCGCGCCTGCTCACCCGTCGCTACGGTAAACGCATCATCGATGCCTTGCCGCCGTTCAAGCGGGTGATCGGGCGTTGAAGATCGCCTGGCGATGCCAGTGCCATCATCATCGCAATGTGCAATCTCGCGTGCGACGGTGATGGCGCAGCCGATACGGATGTAGCGCGCCGGTTCGGGTGTTGCGCGATGCAAGCCAGCGCCGCGCTGTGCAGCCACACAGGGAGCATGGCCAGTCGTACCGCATCGGCATACGCGCGATGGTGTAGCTGCAGCGTTGGAGGATCTCGTGCCGCGGCTCTGCATAATCGGCGCTGCATACGTGGCCCAGTCCTGCATCGCGCGATGCGCAATGGGCCACTCGCGTCATCCACACTGCGCACGATCCTGCAACGCAACATTGGCTGCGCGCGATTGAAACTCAGGTCGCGCAAAAAAACGCAATGACGCACGTAGCGTTCGATAATGCGGTTATTTGCTATGTACCGCTCGCGAGTTTGGCGATGCATATCACGCAACGCAGTCATCATCATCTTCCCCTATCGAAGCGATCATAACTAACGACTTCTCACGCTCCGGCCTGCTAGCGATGATTCAGCCTCCTCAAACGAGCTGACGCCATGCGCCCTGGACACCTCATGGTGCTAGCCCTGCTAGCCCCGACGTTGATCGCTCCGCCGGTCTTCGCCCAATCCGTTCTGACCCGCGACAATGGCGCCAAGGTCGGCGATAACCAGAATTCGCAGACAGCCGGTGCCACCGGCCCGACGCTGCTGCAGGACGTGCAGCTGATCCAGAAGCTGCAGCGTTTCGATCGCGAACGCATTCCCGAGCGCGTGGTGCATGCGCGCGGCACTGGCGTCAAAGGCGAGTTCACCGCCACTGCCGATCTCTCCAGCCTGACCAAGGCCAAGGTCTTCAGCGCCGGCGAAAAAACTCCGGTGTTCGTGCGCTTTTCTTCGGTAGTCCATGGCAACCATTCGCCGGAGACGCTGCGCGACCCGCATGGTTTCGCTACCAAGTTCTATACCAGCGAAGGCAATTGGGATCTGGTCGGCAACAACTTCCCAACGTTCTTCATTCGCGATGCGATCAAGTTCCCCGACATGGTGCACGCGTTCAAGCCGGACCCGCGCACCAATCTGGATGACGATTCGCGTCGCTTCGATTTCTTCTCGCACGTGCCAGAAGCCACGCGCACGCTGACCCTGCTGTACTCCAACGAGGGCACGCCGGCCGGCTATCGCTTCATGGACGGCAATGGCGTACACGCCTACAAGCTGGTCAACGCGCAGGGTGAAGTGCACTACGTCAAGTTCCATTGGAAGACGCTGCAGGGCATCAAGAACCTCGATCCCAAGCAGGTCGCCGCGGTGCAGGCCAAGGACTACAGCCACCTGACCAACGATCTGGTCGCTGCGATCAAGAAGGGCGATTACCCGAAATGGGATTTGTACGTGCAGGTGCTCAAGCCGGAAGACCTGGCCAAGTTCGATTTCGACCCGCTTGACGCCACCAAGATCTGGCCGGACGTGCCGGAGCAGAAGGTCGGCCAGATGGTGTTGAACAAGAACGTCGATAATTTCTTCTAGGAAACCGAGCAGGTGGCCATGGCGCCGGCCAATCTGGTGCCGGGTATCGAACCTTCGGAAGACCGCCTGTTGCAGGGCCGTATCTTTTCCTACGCCGACACCCAGCTGTATCGCATCGGTGCCAATGGGCTGAGCCTGCCGGTCAATCGCCCGCGTGTAGCGGTCAACAACGGCAATCAGGATGGGCAAGGCAACATCGGCCAGACCACCAGTGGGGTGAACTACGAGCCGAGCCGCCTGGAGCCGCGTCCGCAGGACACCGCTGCGCGCTACAGCGAGCTGCCGCTGTCGGGCACCACCCAGCAGGCCAAGATCACCCGCGAGCAGAACTTCAAGCAGGCCGGCGAGTTGTATCGCTCCTACAGCAAGAAGGACCGTGCCGATCTGGTGCAGAGCTTCGGCGAGTCGCTGGCCACCACCGACCCCGAAAGCAAGCACCTGATGCTGTCGTTCCTGTACAAGGCCGACCCCGAGTACGGTACCGGCGTCACCCGCGTGGCCAAGGGCGATTTGGCGCGGGTCAAGCAGTTGGCCTCCAGCCTGCAGGACTGATCCGCCCGACGACATCGCGGCCTGCGCCGCGGTGTCGTCTTTACTTCGGGAGATCCCTATGCGCACCCTGTTGTTTCTGATGCTTGGCAGCGTGTCTGCGATTGCCAACGCTGCGTCGCCTGCATCTGCATCTGCATCTGCATCTGCATCTGCATCCGCTGCCAGCGCAACGGCCACTGCCACTGCCACGCCTGAGCAGATCAAGCTGCAACTGCGCGAGTATTTCTTCGACGCCGCGCGTGAGGGCCGCCAGGAGATGCTGGCCGAATTCATCCGTTCGCATTACGACCTCAATACCCGTGACGAGAAGGGCTATACGGCCCTGATCCTGGCCGCATACCACGGCCAGCGGCCGGCGGTGGAGCAATTGCTGAGCGCCGGCGCCGATCCCTGTGCGCAGGACAAGCGCGGCAACACCGCACTGATGGGCGCCATCTTCAAGGGCGAGCTGGGCATCGCCAAGCGCCTGATGCAGGCCGATTGCGCGCCGGACCAGCGCAACAACGCCGGCCAGACCGCTGCGATGTATGCCGCGTTGTTCCAGCGCACCGACGTGCTCAAGGACCTCGCCGCCAAGGGCGCGGATCTCAGCCTCAAGGACGGGCAGGGCAACGATGTGACCAAGCTACAACGCGGCGAATTTGCCACCGTGCCGGCGCGCTGAGCGCGCCAGTCTTGCCTGCCAGGCGCGCCCCTGACAGCGTGCCGCATCGGCCGCGATGCGTCCGTGGTTGCGCTTCACTCACTAGAAGCAACGGGCGGCTGCTCGTGGCCAACGGCCGTGCAGCAGGTTGTAGTCACACGCGCTCTTGTCGCAACGCCCCGGCTCTCGCGAAGACGCCACGCTTGTGGGTGCACGCCGCGCCCCCCGGTCGCTGCATATCCTCCAGCTCTTGCTGCACCTGCCATGTCGACGGCGTCGATCGGGATCGCCGCATCCATTGCAGCACTCAGAACCGCTGTCTGGTACCCCCAAACTGCGCCTTGCAGCGCCGTCGGTTTTCCGCCACGGCCGCGCTGGATCTCTGACAGTGGCGGTGAAATCTTCGCCATTGCGTCAGGATTTTTCTGACGCGCAAACCCTTGTGCGCCAAGGCTTTGACAGAAAACTGAGTACTTGCTGACTTGCTTTAAATCGCCTGGAAAAAATCGCAGAAAACAGTTCAAGAAAGCGCCGGGAACGCCGATGCTGCAGCTATCGCATCGCACCTTGGAACCCCCGGACCATGAAGCTCGATCCCTCCATTCCCTTCCTGATGTCGCTGCTGGCCATGGTGCTGTGCACTGCCGCTGCCGTGGTTGCGCTGGTGTTCGGCCAGGTGCATGTGCTGGCCAAGTCGTGGAGCTTCTACACGGTCATGGGCACTGCCCTGATCACGCTGGTTGCCTCCTACCATGCACTGGGCAAGCCGCTGAGCGCCGAAGAGCGTGTCGGTGTCCGTAACCCGTAAGTTCCGGGTTCGTCCGGGCGCAGCGGTCACCGCGGCACCGGACCTGGAAAGCTCCGCTCGTCACTGACGATGCAAGGCGTTCGCCGCAGAGGCGAACGCAGACAGGCACCGCGCATCCTGCAGCGCTGCCTCCGTTACCGCCCGCACTTGGCGAGCGAGGGAAACTAAAACAGCGTCAACGCGATCTTCGGCGCTGTTGCCGTTTCCGACAGTAAAACGCACCCGTGGTGCTGGCCGCCCAAGCGCGTCACCAGCGCCACTCGCAATCGCGCGTCATGCTCGTCGCCGGCCAGCTGATAGGGGGCGATCCCGTGGCGCAACGAGTAGGCGATCCTGCAGCTAAGTCCCAAAGCAGCCGCTCCAGCCGCCCACTCCGCACCGCCGCAGATTCATCGACGCCCGTGTAAGCTGTTGATCCTGCTTCGCATTCTAATGGCTGCTCGCTGCGGCCACTTCGTCGATGACCGCTTCCGCCGATCGCTACGCCGCCTCCCTGCGCCTGTCCGTCGCTCCGATGATGGATTGGACCGACCGCCATTGCCGGGTCTTCCACCGCCTGTTGGCGCCGTCCGCGCGCCTGTACACCGAGATGGTGCACGCCAACGCGGTGATCCACGGCGATCGCGCCCGCTTGATCGGCTTCGATGCGGTGGAACATCCGCTGGCGCTGCAGCTGGGCGGCAGCGATCCCGCCTTGCTCGCGCAGGCGGCGGCGATTGCGCAGGAGTGGGGCTTTGATGAGATCAATCTCAACTGCGGTTGCCCCTCCGACCGTGTGCAGGCCGGGCGTTTCGGCGCCTGCCTGATGCGCGAGCCGGCGCTGGTGGCCGAGTGCGTCGCGGCCATGTGCGCGGCCACCCACGTGCCGATCACCGTCAAGTGCCGCCTGGGCGTGGACGACGATGACGACTACGCGCTGTTTGCCCGCTTTGTCGACCAGGTGGTCGCGGCCGGCGCGGCCATGGTGGTGGTGCATGCCCGGAACGCCTGGCTCAAGGGCTTGTCGCCGAAGGAAAACCGCGAAGTGCCGCCGCTGCGGTACGACTGGGCTTACCGGCTCAAGCAGGAGCGGCCCGGTCTGCCGGTCGTGCTCAACGGCGGCATCGTGGCCGTGGACACGGCGATGGCGCATCTGCAGCACGCCGACGGTGTCATGCTCGGCCGCGCCGCCTACCATGACCCGTACGTCCTGCATTGTCTGGATGCAGCCTTGAACCAGCGGCCCGAGCAATCGCGCGAGTCCTTGCTGCGCGCCTATCAGCCGTACGTGGAATCCCAACTGGCACAGGGTCTGGCCTTGAAGCACATGACCCGGCACGTCCTCGGTCTGTTTCATGGTCAGCCTGGAGGCAGGGCGTTCCGGCAGGTCCTGAGCGAGGGCGCCCATCGCCCGGGCGCCGGTTGGGAACTGGTCGAGCAGGCCCTGGAGCGCACCGACACCCGGTCCTGGCGCGTGGTTGCCTGACGTTGGCCCACCGCTTGCATTCCTGAACGGGCTGCCTGGATCTCCGAGCGTTTCGGTGGCTGCCGCAGCAGGCGCGTCCGTAATACCGCGTGCTCGCCGTGTCGGCCACTCTGATCGGCATTCATTTCACTGAATGCCGTTAACGTGAAGCTAAAAAGTTCAGATCGGATTCACCCCGAAAAATCAAGAATTTGGCTCGATTCCGACGCTCGACCCTCAGGTATGCGTGGTCGATTTCACGAATTTTGAATGTTTCTGAACAACCCGCTAGGATTTGTTTGTGACCCAATTGCACTGCCGCGCTCGCCAAGTCGCTCTGGTTGCCCTCTGGGTTGCCATGGCCGCGCCGTCGGCCTGGGGCCAGGGCTATCCGATGGTGCAGAGCGGACGCGAGGCGATGCCGCCCTCGGCACGCGGCAATAGCCGCACGCTGTCGGACACCATTCGGCATGTGCAGCGGTCTACCGGTGGACAGATCCTGGGTGCCGAGCGTGTGCCGTTCGATGGCGGCAATCTCAATCGGGTCAAGTACATGAAAGATGGGCGCGTGCACACCGTGTATGAGCCGGAGCAGACGCAGGCTGCGCCTGCGCGTAACTTGCCGCCGCCCGACGCGCCACCACGCGACGATAACCACTGAACGTAGATAGTTCTGCGTTCAGTCTTATAAATTCCCCGGCCGCTGGCCGACAACGTAACTAGGGAGAGTGCATGCGTATCCTTTTGGTCGAAGACGAAGCTCCGCTGCGCGAAACCCTTGCGGCGCGTCTGAAGCGCGAAGGCTTTGCGGTCGACGCTGCACAGGACGGCGAAGAAGGTCTCTACATGGGCCGCGAAGTGCCATTCGACGTCGGCATCATCGATCTTGGCTTGCCCAAGATGTCAGGGATGGAGCTGATCAAGGCCCTGCGCGATGAAGGCAAGAAGTTTCCGGTGCTGATCCTGACCGCGCGCTCGAGCTGGCAGGACAAGGTCGAAGGCCTCAAGCAGGGTGCCGACGATTATCTGGTCAAGCCGTTCCATGTCGAAGAGTTGCTGGCGCGCGTCAACGCGCTGCTGCGGCGTGCTGCTGGCTGGAGCAAGCCCACGCTGGAATGTGGCCCGGTCGCGCTGGACCTGGCGGCACAGACGGTAAGCGTCAACGGCGCCAACGTCGATCTGACCAGCTACGAGTACAAGGTGCTCGAGTACCTGATGATGCATGCCGGCGAACTGGTCTCCAAGGCCGATCTCACCGAGCACATCTACCAGCAGGACTTCGACCGCGATTCGAACGTGCTGGAAGTATTCATCGGTCGCCTGCGCAAGAAGCTCGACCCCGATGGCGAACTCAAGCCGATCGAGACCGTGCGTGGCCGCGGTTATCGCTTCGCCATTCCGCGTACCGAAGGCTGAGTCAGCGCGTCAGCGAGCAGGAAGACCAAGTGCCGGGCCGCTCCAAGTGGTATAGACGCTGGCGGCCGCGCTCATTGCAGGCCCGCCAGCTGCTGGCCGCCAGCCTCAGCCTGGTGGCGTTCCTGGCACTGGCGGGTTACGCGCTGGACGTGGCGTTTGCCGACACCGCCGAGAAGAACCTGCGTGAGCGGCTCAAGAACTACGCCTCCGCGTATGCGGCCAATATCGATTTCGTACGCGACGGGTCGCTGTACATCGGCGGGCAACCGCCCGATCCGCGCTTCGATGTGCCTGGCGGCGGGCTCTACGTTGAAGTTGTACGCCCGGACGAAAGCTGGACCTCGATGTCGGCCGAAGGCCCGAACATTCCGCATGGCCGCATGCTGGAGCCGCGCCAGGAAGAATTCATCGGCCCGCTGGAAATGACCCAGATCGACGGCAGCCTGGGCCAGCTGTATCGCTACGGGCTGGGCGTGAGCTATGTCGAACGCGAGCACGGCGGCGAGATTCCGTACACCATCTACGTGATGGAGGACGCGCGCTCGATGGGTGCGCAGCTGCGCGTGTTCCGTGGTGCAGTGTGGTTCTACCTTGGCAGCGCCGGTGTGGTGTTGCTGGTACTGCAAGCCTTCATTCTGCAATGGAGCCTGCGTCCGCTGCGGCGGGTCATCAACGAGTTGACCAAGGTGCAGCGCGGCGAGATCCAGCGCATGAGCGAGCAGCATCCACGCGAACTGGAGCCGCTGACCGACAGCATCAATGCCTTCATCGAAAGTGAGCGCGACAACCTGGAGCGTCAGCGCAACACGCTGGCCGATCTTGCGCATAGCCTCAAGACGCCCATTGCCGTCTTGCGCACACAACTCGATAGCGGTGCGTCCGAGCGCGACCTGCACGAAGAGATGGATGTGCAGCTGCGCCGCATGAACGATTTGGTGTCGTACCAGCTGGCGCGTGCGGCTTCCAGCGGGCACAAATTGTTCGCGGCACCATTGCCCATCGAACCGACCGCCGAAGAAATCGTGCGTGGCCTCGAGAAGGTGTATTCGGTCAAAGGCGTGTTGTGCGAATTCGATATTTCGCCCGAAGCACGCTTTCACGGCGAGCCGGGCGATTTGCAGGAACTGCTTGGAAATTTGCTGGAAAACGGCTTCAAGTGGGCGCGCAGCCGGGTGCTGCTGACCGCAAAACCGGGACCCACCACCGGTAGCCGTCGTGCCGGGCTGATTCTGTCGGTGGAAGACGATGGCCCCGGCATCGCGCCGGAAGACGTGGCCAAGATTCTGCAGCGCGGTGTGCGTGGCGACGAGCGTGTGCAAGGGCATGGCATCGGCATGTCGATCGTGCAGGACCTGATCAAGGGCTATCGCGGCGAGCTGCAGGTGGTGCGCTCGCAGGAACTGGGCGGTGCCCGCTTCGATGTGACCCTGCCGCCTGGATTGTGACCGCCGCAGGGCCGATGAACCCGTGGCCAATGTGCGCTGGCGTTCCGACAACCGTTTAACGCCTCACGCGTTGGCTTACCCATACTGGGCGGGCAAGCCGTTGCGATGGAGGGGCTGCATGTTCGAGCAAGTTGGCCAGGCCGTAGGCGTGGATGCGCGCGTCGCGCACGTGCGGCGCACGCGAGGATGGCGTGTGCTGCCGCTGTTGATCGGCAGCCTGTACGCGCTCACCTGCACGGCTGCCGAAACGCCGCTGACACCATCGCAGATGCGCTGGCTGCAGCGGGCCACCTATGGGGTTGATGCCAGCAGCGCGACGCAGCTGACACGGCTGGGCCCCAAGCGCTTTGGTGCGTTCTTGTTGCAGCCCAGCGACGACGCTGCGTTGCCCGCGGCGGTAGGCGCGCAGCTGCAGCGCTTCGACGCATTGCATACCCCGCTGGTGGCATTGCTGACCCAGTACGAAGCCGACAAGGTCCGCCTGCAATCCATGCCCGATGGCGATGAGAAGATTGCCTTGCGCAAGGAATGGCAGGCGCGCGGTGGTCAGATGCTGGTGCAGGCGCGGCAGGCGCAACTGTTGCGCGCGGTGTACGCGCCGGATCAACTGCGCGAGCAACTGGTGTGGTTCTGGCTCAATCATTTCAGCGTGTATGCCGACAAGGCCCGGGTGAAGTGGATGGCGGCCGACTACATGGAAAATGCGATCCGCCCCAATGCCACCGGCAAGTTCGCCGACCTGGTGATGGCCACGCTGGAAAGCCCGGCGATGCTGGAATACCTGGACAACGCCAAGAACGCCAAGGGCAAGGTCAACGAAAACTACGCACGCGAGTTGATGGAACTGCATACGCTGGGCGTGCACGGCGGCTACGGCCAGCAGGATGTGCAGCAACTGGCGCTGATCCTCACCGGCGCGGGCCTGGTGCCGATCAAGGCCAATGGCGCGCCGCCGTTGCCGCCTGCAGCGCCAGGGCAGGCGCAGGTCGTGCGCAAGGGTCTGTTCGAATTCAATCCGGCGCGTCACCAACCCGGCGACAAGATACTGCTTGGCCAGCGCATTGCCAGCGGTGGGCTGGATGAGATCGAACACGCCGTGCAGGTGTTGGTGCGCCAGCCGGCCTGTGCGCATTTCATTTCGCAGCGTCTGGCCGAGTACTTCGTCAGCGACGCCCCGCCTGCGGCGCTGGTGACGCGCATGGCCAATACCTTCCAGCACAGCGATGGCGATATCGCCAAGGTCATGCAGACCATGCTGGCGTCGCCGGAGTTTGCGCAGGCGCAACCGCGCAAGTTCAAGGACCCGAACCGGTTCGTGGTGTCGGCGATGCGGGTGGCGTACGAGGGTCAACCGGTGATCAACGCCGCGCCAATGGCCAGTTGGGTGCAGCAGCTGGGTGAACCGTTGTTTGGTCGCATCACGCCCGATGGTTGGTCGCTGCAGTCGCAGGCCTGGACCAGTTCCGGGCAGCTGGCACGCAGGTTCGAGGTGGCGCGTTCGATCGGCGGCGCACCGAAGCAGTTGTTTCGTCTGGAGGGCGACAACCAGACGCCGATTCCTGCGCCGGTGCAGATCGATACGCACCCCTCGTACCGCTGGTTGGCGCCATCACTGTCGGCCGCCACACGGCAGGCGCTGGAGCAGGCGCGCTCGCCTGCCGAATGGAATGGGTTCTTGCTGTCGTCACCAGACTTCAATTATCGCTAGGGCCATGGCGCCGAGTCGGATCTGGCGATTCAAGGCCCACGCGTCACGTTCGCAGATGCAACAACAACCGATCCAGCGATCCAACGAATGCCAGGCGCTCAATGCCGCGGGAGTACACCATGCAACGACGTCAATTTCTGCTTGCCTCTGCCGCCGCTGCAAGCATGCCGTGGGCCGGCCGTCTGTTCGCTGCGCCACGCGATAGCGCACGCATGCTGGTGGTGTTTTTACGTGGCGGCTACGACAGCAATAATCTGCTGGTGCCGCATGGCAGCGATTTTTATTACCAGTCGCGGCCGAGCCTGGCGATTGCGCGGCCAGATGCCGCCAATCCAAACAGTGCCCTGGCGCTGGATGCGCAGTGGGGTCTCAACCCGGTGGTAGGCCAGACGCTGCTGCCACTGTGGGAACGCAAGCAAGTGGCCTTCGTGCCGTTTGCCGGCACCGACGATCTATCGCGCAGCCACTTCGAAACCCAGGACGATATCGAATCCGGCCAGGCCGGCAAGCACCGCGATTACCGCTCCGGGTTCATGGCGCGCCTGTCTGGCGTGCTCAGTGGCGTGCCGGCCATCGCGTTCACCGATTCGTTGCCGCTGACGTTCCAGGGCGGTGGCGATTTACCCAACGTGTCGTTGCGGAGTATCGGCAAAGGCGGGCTGGATGCACGGCAGGCGCAGATCCTGTCGCAGATGTACGACAGCACGCCGCTGGCCGCCGCTGCGCGCGATGGTCTTGCATTGCGTCAGCAGGTCACCGCGCAGTTGCGCGAAGAGATGGAGCAAGCCGGTCGTGGCGCCGCCAGTGCACGCACGTTTGCCGATGAAACCCGGCGCATGGCGACCTTGATGCGCGAGCGCTATCGCCTGGGGTTCGTCGATGTCGGTGGCTGGGACACGCATGCCAACCAGGGCAGTGTGGAAGGTGGCCTGGCCAACAACCTGCGCAATCTCGGCGAAGGGCTGGCTGCCTATGCCGATGCGTTGGGCCCGGCCTGGAACGATACCGTGGTGGTGGTCATCTCCGAATTCGGCCGCACCTTCCGCGAGAATGGCAGCAAGGGCACCGATCATGGCCATGGCACAACGTACTGGGTGCTGGGCGGTGGCGTGCGCGGCGGCCGCATCGCTGGCGAGCAGGTGGCGGTCGAACAGGCGCAGCTGCTGCAAAACCGCGATTACCCGGTGCTCAACAACTACCGCAGCCTGTTCGGCGGAATGCTCGGCCGTCTGTGGGGGCTGTCGCCAGCGCAGTTGGAACGGGTATTCCCAGGTGCCAAGCCACGCGATCTTGGATTGGTGTGAGTGTGCATGGCGAGCGATCGCACCGTGCGTGGTATCGACAGCCGGCTTGTGTCGATCCCGCGGCGTCTGCTTCGGGCGACGGCTGCAGGTTGCTCCTGCCAAGTGCGATACCGCACGCCGCTCCGCGACGCGGCACATCAACGTTGCATTGAATCTGCAAACGGTGAGCGCCCGTAAAACCGTTCCAGGTGCAAGGCGACCTGCGGCATCGTGCGCAAAAGCACGCGCGGTGCGGAGAAATGATATTCGCTGACCACTGCGAAGAATTCCTCCGGGGCTTCGGCGGCATACGGATCGATCTCGGTGTCTTGACCCGCATCGACGCGTTGGCAAAACAGATCGTAGGCATGCTGGAAATCGCGCGCCCAGGCGCGTTGCGCATCGCGCGGCAGGGGCGGTGTGCCGTCGAGCGCGCCATCCAGTGCATCGAGCTTGTGCGCCATCTCATGCACGATCACGTTGAAGCCTGCCTGCGGGTCGTCCAGGTCGGCTTGCACATCGGCCCAGCTGACGATCAACGGACCTTGCTCCCAGGCTTCGCCGATCAGGGTGTCGTCCCAGGCATGCATCACCCCGGCCGCATCCATGTGGGTGCGCTGCACGCGAAACGCATCCGGGTACACAATCAGCTGCGACCAGCCGCGCCAACCGGCGGCGCCGATTTCCAGCAGCGGCAGGCAGCAGGTCGCGGCCAGCACGAGTTGATCGTTCGGTTGCAGCTGCAGCCCGTCGACAGGCGAAATGGTCTTTTGCTGCAGGAACTGCGCGGTCAATGCGCGCAGGCGTTGCTGGCGGAGTGGATCGAGCGCGGCGACCCAGGCGCAACTGCCGCACAGCCGCTGCCACAGCGCATCAGCAATGTCTGGAGGCGGCCGGCGCAGCCAGCGCATCAACCACTGGATCAGCGGAACATGCCCGGCAGGAAACTGTGCCAGCGCGGCATCGTGCGCATGCGCGGGAACAACGAATCGCCATCGCTGCCACCGCCGCCGCCGGTGGACGGCGTGGCCTTGTGCGGGCTGTTGCGTGCCGGTGCGGCTTCGGGCGCCGGTGTCCTGCCGCGCGCGGCCGAGTTGGTGCTGATGCAGCTGTCATGATCGCCGTCGATCAGCTGGTCCGATGCCAGGGCGGCAAGCGGAGCCAACAACAGGAGCAGGCAAACCGTGATTCGGCGCATCGTCCACATCCAGGGCAAGCGGCGTGAGTCGCCGATCATAACGCGCTTTTCACTCCCTCACGCAAGCCGCGCTGGGCGCCCGGGAGGGCTTGGCGCATACTTTGGCGGATGGATTCGGGGACTTTGCGCGCAATGCACTGTGAGATGAAAGGCGCCGGCGGCCGGCAGTGCGGCGCCGGCGCTGCGGGAGATTGGTCGGGCGCGCGCGCCGGTCAGCCGCAGGGCGCATGCCCGGTGCGGTCGGTCACCGAGCCCACCGCACGCCTGGTCTGGGTTGTCGATGTTGCATCACGCGCGTTGCCTCGGCGGCGCGCCGGCCGCGTCGCGCAGGCATTCCTCCCGGGTGCTGCAGCCCGCGCCGTTGCCACCTCACGCCGCATCGCCCGCCGCAGCCGTGGATGACCGTGCGTTGCTGGCCAAACTCGCCGGTGGCCGGTTGTCCGGCGATGCGTTGGCGCGCGATGCCGGGCTGACCCGCGCGGCGGTGTGGAAGCGCATCCAGAATCTGCGTGCGGCCGGCGTCGACATCGAAGGACGGGCCGGTGACGGCTATCGCCTGGCCACGCCCTTGGATCTGCTGGACGCGGCGCGTATTCGCGCCGGCATGGCCCCCGGTGCGGCAGCTGGGCTGGCGGCGCTGGATGTGGCCTGGACGCTGGAATCCACCAACACCACCTTGCTGGCGCAGCCGGCGCCCGAACAGGGCGTGGCGGTGCTGCTGGCCGAGCGTCAGACCGGCGGCCGTGGCCGGCGCGGGCGTCAATGGACCTCGCCGCTGGGCGCGCATATTTATCTGTCGGCGTCGCGCCGTTTCAATGGCGGGCTGGGCCAACTCGCAGGCCTGAGCTTGGCCGTGGGGGTCGCAGTGGCCGAAGCCTTGCGTGGTTGCGGGTTTGCCGATGTCGGGCTGAAGTGGCCCAACGATCTGCTGGCGCGGCAGCGCAAGCTGGGCGGCCTGTTGATCGAAGGCGGCGGCGAGATGGCCGGCAACGCGCGTGCAGTGATCGGGCTGGGCTTGAACGTGCACATGCCGGCGACCGCAGCGGCCAGCATCGACCAGCCCTGGATCGACCTGGATACCCTGGCCGGCGGCCCGGTGTCGCGCGACCAGGTGACGGCAGCGGTGCTGTCCGGGTTGCTGCCGGCACTGGACCTGTTCGAGGCGCAGGGGCTGGCGCCGTTCCTGGGGCGTTATGCAGACCTGGATGTCTTGCACGGGCGTACGGTGCAAGTCGAGGAAGCCGGCACCCACCATCGTGGCGTCGCGCTCGGCCTGGCGGCCGACGGCGCGTTGCGGGTGCAACTGGGCGAGACAGTGCGCCTGTTCCACTCCGGAGAAGTGAGCGTGAGACCTGCATGAGCGAGTGGTTGTTCGACCTGGGAAATTCGCGCTTCAAGTACGCGCCACTGCACGGCAACCGTGCCGGCCAGGTGCAGGCGTGGGCGCATGGCGCCGAGGCGATGGACGCGGCGGCGCTGGCGGCGCTGCCGTCCGGGCGTATTGCGTATGTTGCCAGCGTGGCCGCGCCGGCATTGACGCAACGCATGATCGCCTGCCTGCAGGAGCGCTTTACGCAGGTGCGCATCGTGCGGACCACCGCCGAATGCGCCGGCGTCCGGATTGCTTATGCCGACCCGAGCCGCTTCGGCGTGGACCGCTTTCTGGCGTTGCTGGGTGCGCGGGGCGATGCCCCGGTGCTGGTGGCCGGCGTGGGCACCGCACTGACCATCGACGTGCTCGGCGCCGACGGCCTGCACCGCGGCGGCCGCATCGCCGCCTCGCCGACCACCATGCGCGAAGCGCTGCATGCGCGCGCGGTGCAACTGCCGGCCAGCGGCGGCGATTATGTCGAGCTGGCCGTCGACACCGACGATGCCTTGACCTCCGGCTGCGATGGCGCGGCGGTGGCGCTGATCGAGCGCAGCCTTCAGCACGCCCAACGCAGCCTGGGCGTTCCGGTGCGGCTGCTGGTGCATGGCGGTGGCGCGCCGCCGTTGCTGCCGCTGCTGCCCGATGCCTCGTTCCGCGCGGCCCTGGTGCTGGACGGTCTGGCGACGTGGGCGACCGCTGCGGCGTCCCCGTAGAATCGGCGCATGTATGTCCGCGCGCTCATCGTCGTTTTGATCGTCCTCAATGCCGGGGTGGCGTTGTGGTGGGCCTTGCAGCCGCCACCGGCACCACCGCCGGCGCCGCTGCAGCCGACCGGTGTGGCGCGGCTGGAATTGCTGCCGACAGTGACCGGTGCTGGCGGGCCTGGGCTGCCTGCTGCAGCGCGTACGGGATCGGGGTCTGCGGCAGAGAGTGCGTCGACAGCACCGGCGCCATCGCCATCGACAGCATCCGGGCCTGCATCGGTACCCACGCCGACCACGCCGGCAGTTGCCGGTCCCGCCGCGCCAACGTCTGCAGCGCCGCCACCGGCCACCACTGCCGCAGCGCAAGCGCCGCGCGGCACAGCGGAAGCGTCGGCAGCGGCGAACGCTGCGATGAAACCGACCAATGCCGTCGCCGCGACGGCGGCACAACCATCGCCCGCCCCATCCCCGCCTGCCGCGGAGCGCTGCGCCAGCCTGGGACCTTTTGCGGCACGCGCCGATGCCGATGCGGCGCTGGCACGCGTGCGTGGGCAGGCCAGCCGCGCCAACGTGCGCGAGGACAAGGACGCCGGCATCAGCACGTTTCGGGTGATGTTGCCCAACGTGGGCGATCGCGCGGCCGCGCAGGCCCTGGTCAAGCGCATTGCCGCGGCCGGGATGGGCGACTACTACGTGATCGCGCAGGGCGAGGACAACACCGTGGCGCTGGGCCAGTACCAGAGCCGCGAGCGCGCCGAGCGGCGTCAGGCCAGCCTGGTCGGCGCAGGATTCCCGGCGCAACTGGTGCCCAGCGGCAACGGGCAATCGCGGTGGTGGATCGATGTCCGCACCAGTGCGGCCACCAACGCCCTGCAAGGGGCTGCCGGTGCCGCCCGTCAGCGTTCGCTAGATTGCGCCGCGCTGCGCTAGAATGCGCACCGGCGCGCAACGCGCCTGCCTTCGCCGGCATAGCTCAGTTGGTAGAGCAACCGCCTTGTAAGCGGTAGGTCCCCAGTTCGAATCCGGGTGTCGGCACCATCCTCGATCCACGCAAGCGTGGCAATCACGCTCGACGTTGCTGCTGTTGGAGCACGCGATGCGGTGTGGGATCTTTGCATCAACCGGTTACCAGGCACGATGGCGCGTTGCCTGCCGCCATCTGTCCCAACGTACGTTAGCGTGCCCAGCGTTTTGTAAGCCGGAGGGTGCGTCGCGCTCCGGTTTTTGAGCGTGCTATCCACGCTCACTTTGAAGGCTGCTCGCCCCGTTCGGTCGCCGCTTCAAGTGGCGTGCACCATGGCACGCGCATCGCGCGATGTTGATCGCGCCATGCGAGGTGCAGCACTCAGGCCGGGCGGCCGCCCGAGAGCAGTTCCAGCGCGGCCTTGCCGGTGTCTGTGTGTGCATCGCCGCTCAGTCGGTCGGCCAATGCGGCCACGATGATGGCGTGGGCCTGACGCAGCACGCTGTCGGCATCGGCGCTGGCGTCCACCACGTGTTTGCCGGGCAAGTCCAGCGCGGCAAAAATCGTGCGGCAGCGTTCCAGGTTGTCCTGGGTTTCGAAGTGGTTGGGCGCATCGCCACGGGCGCGGATCCGGGCCAGGCCGGTGGGTGGGGGCAGGTCGAGCAGCAGCAGTACGTCCGGGCGCGGCGCGAAGGCGTTGCGCTCCAGGAGTTCGTCCAGCGGCAGACCGGCCGCGCCCTGGTAGGCCACCATCGAGGGAAAGTAGCGGTCCAGGATGACGATGTCGCCGCGTGCCAGCGCGGGCGCGATCAAGGTGTCCACGTGTTCGTGGCGGTCGCGGATGAGCAGCTCGGCTTCTTCCTCCGCACTCAGGCGGCCGGTGGCGGCGGACTGGCGCAACTGGGTGCCCCATGGGCCGTTGGTGGGCTCCTTGCTCAGCACGACACGCGCGCCGGCCGCGTCCAGGGTGGTGGCCAGGCGGCGGGCGAGCGTGGTCTTGCCGGCGCCGTCGATGCCTTCGATGGCGATCAGCAAGCCGCCGGGCTTCAGTTCGATTGTCATCGCGCTACTTTAGCTGATCGTGGCGATGAACCTAACCGGCAGCAGGGCGATGAAGAGCGTGCAGTCTGCGCGACACGCGCCTGGCAAAACTCAGCCGCAGGAGCACATGGCATACGCGACGATGCAGCGACAGCGTTGCGGTGAGGTGCCCGGCGGCGCGCGACGGGAGGAAACAGAATGAGTTGACGTGCGCTGTGGCGGATATTGCCAAAGACTTATCGCCGGTATGTCCTGCGCGATGTCGGAAATGTCCCGATATCCTGGCTTCTGGCTGCGGGCCATACTGAACAAGTCAGACACACTGCACACGCGTCTCGCGACTGAGTCGTGTTTTTGGCTTCAAGGAAGACGGACGCGTCGCCGCCACCCTAGAGGCGGCATCCCCCGCGTGACGCCCGCTCAGGCACCGTCGTGACCAGATTCCTTGTCTTGCTGGCCGTACCCGGCGCCGGCGCCAGGCGCGCTTTCGATCAGCTGGTCGCCGAGGTGTAGCGATAGGACAGCAGCGACTTCACCAGGAAGGTGATCTGGGTGGCCGAGCGCGCATCCACGCGCATGACCGGTACGCGGAAGCCTTCGGCCACCAAGGCCTCGCGAAAGGGCGGCACCAGGAAATCCTCGACTTCATCGGTCATGGTGATGCCCACCGCCAGGCTGGCCTCGGGTGCGATCTGCGAAAACTCGCGCAACAACTCCAGCGTGGCTGTGAGCATCTGCGGGTCGCGTGCGTTGGTCAGCACGATCACACCCAGCGCACCGTCGCACACCAGCGGCCACATGAAATCCAGGTATTTCTGACCTGGCACACCGTAGACATGCAGCAGCTCGCCGTCTTCCAGCTCGATCGAGCTGTAGTCCAGCGCGACGGTGGTGTAGGTCTTGTCGCCGTAGGCGTCCTGGCTGAGCGGCATTTCGGTGCTGACCGGCTCCACATCGGAGATGGAGCGCACTGCGGTGGTCTTGCCGGCGCCCATGCCGCCGACGAACACCAGCTTGTTGGCTGGAAGACTCATGACTGCGCCTGGAAGAGGGAAAGGCCGAACCGACGTGCGACCCAGGAAAAGAACCGCGTGTTGCCGCCATCTGGGCGGCGCTGCGTTGCAGGCACGGGAATCTCCGCAGTCTGGGCAAGGCCGCTGGCAAGTGCAGCGGCGAACAGGCATTCCACCGTTTGCAGCGGCAGCTTGCAAGCATTGGCCAGCGCCTGTGGGCGCCAGGGGCGTGCATGCAGGTGGGCGATGGCCAGCAACTGGGCTGGCGAGCTGGTCTCTGCAGTCAACTCCGGCCACTGGCGCAATTGCAGCGCATGGCCGGGTTCCACTGCCGGCAGCGCCTGGCGCAGATGCTCGGGCAGGGCGAAAAACAGCGCTTCGAAGGAAATGCGTTGGGGCAACGCGGTCGCGGCAAGGTCGGGCACGACGTGCCAGCCCGAGCGGTCCAGCGCGGCGATGACCTGCGCCAGCGCCACGCCAGCGGGCAACTGCACGCAGCCATTGCCCGGGTCCACACGCACCTGCAACTGCGCATGCTGCAGCGTCGCTGCGCCGGCACCGAATTCGCCACGGCAGTGCCGCAGCAGCAATGCCGGCTCCGCGACCGGGGTAGCGTGCGGCGAGGACAACAGCAGGCGCATGTGTTCGTTGAGTTCGCGCACGGTGGCGCCGTGCTTGATCCAAGCGCCAGCCACGGGCGTGCGCGACACCACCAGCACCCGCACCGGTTGACCCTGCAATGCCTGCCAGGCGGCCAAGCCATCGGCGCTGTCCAGGCCCAGTACCACCACATCGGCCGCGTGCTGCGGCCATTGGCCCAACTGCACGTCGATGCGGTCGGCGAGCAGCAGCGAGCACGCCAGTTTCAGGCGTGTGGTGTGCAGCAGGTCCAGGCCGGCCGTGGCGACCCGCATGGCGTTGATGGGTGTGGTCATGAGCTGGCGCCGTAGCGGCGCATTGGATTACGAGATGCCTGCCGGTCTGCACCGGCAGGCTGGATCAGGCGATGCGCTGGCACCGCGCTGTCGGCATCAACCGAAATCGAGGGTCTTTTCGAACGCCTTGAGCTCGTGACGGGCCATGGCCAGGTTGGCCTTGGCACGGTCCAGCACCACGTACAGGAACAGCGTGCTGTTGCTTTCCAGCGGGCGCAGCAGGTGGTACTGGCGTGCAAGCGTGATCAGGATGTCTTCGATGGTGTCGTTCAGGCCGAGCTGTTCGGCGATGCGGCGCTTGGCGCGCACCACTTCGGTGTTGCCGGCCGCCGCCAATTCCAGGTTGAGCTCGGCACCGCCGGTCATGCCCAGCGCCATGCCGCTGTCGCTATCGACCAGCGCCGCGCCGACGAAGCCGGCCAGCGAATGCAGGTGTTCCAGATTGAGTTTTGACACGTGTGGTCCTTGGAAACGATGAGGAATGGGTGCCTTGCGGCATGCACGAACAGTGCCAGGTGCTCAGCCTTGCGGCGGGGTCAACACGGTGGCGAGGCGGCCGGCGCAATCGCGCGCATTGAACAACAGCGCAGCGGCATTGATGTCGCCACTGCCCACTGCGGTGAGCGTCAGCGGCTTGTCGGCGCGGATGCGGATCAGCACCAGCTGCCCGGCACGCGTGCTGACGGTGGCGTAATCGGCCTCTTTCAGGCTGGATTCGCGCGCCAGGGTCTCGCCCAGGGTCAGGAACGAATTGGCCATCGCGGCAAGCCGGCGACTGTCCACGTCCAGGCTGGAACGCTCGGTGATGGCGCGCCCGTCGGCCGTGGAAAGCATCAACAGGCGGATGCCCGGCTCACGTTCGATGGTCTGCGCAAACTCGTGACCGATGCGCTGCAGATCGTAGAAATGCAACGCCCGCGGGACTTCGCCTACGGCAGCCTTGACGACCTGGTTGACGGCGTTGTGCGGCATGAAAATCCCCCTGTTGCGTGATGGCCCGGGCGCGTACGTGCGTGGTGTGCCGCGCCGGGCGGCGCACCATACCACCCGGATCCGAGCAGGCTGTCACGCTCGCCCGTGGTGCTTAACTGGGCGGTCAGACAGGCAGAATCGGCAAAGTCCGGTGCGCCACAAAGTGCCTTGGTACGTCACGATAGCGGCGCGACGAGGCAGATCTAAACCTCGCGTTTGCTCGCACTGTTCAGTACGGGCGACATGCGTGCTGCGCTGCCGCGCGTCACTGTGCGGGCGGGCAACTAGACTGCACGGCTTTATCGATACTGGAGCAATGCATGGCAACGCAGTACGTGCCGGTTTCCTTGATTGGCGTTCCCACCGACATCGGCGCGGGCCACCGCGGCGCGCGCATGGGGCCGGAGGCGCTACGCATCGCCGGCCTGCAGGAGGCGCTGGTCGGCCGCGGCGTGGAGGTGCGCGATCTGGGCAATCTGGATGGTCCGCGCAATCCCTGGCAGGCGCCGCAGGCCGGCTACCGGCATCTGGACGAAGTGGTGGCGTGGAACCAGGCGCTGATGGACGCCAGCTACGCCGAACTGCGTGCCGGGCGCATGCCGATCATGCTCGGTGGCGACCATTGCCTGGGCATCGGCTCGATCACGGCGGTGGCCAAGTACTGCCGCGAGCAGGGCAGGCCGTTGCGGGTGCTGTGGCTGGATGCGCATTCGGATTTCAACACCAGCGAGGTGACTCCTTCGGGCAACGTGCACGGCATGCCGGTGGCCTGCCTGTGCGGGCTGGGGCCCGAGTCGCTGACCCACCTGGGCGGCAGTGCGCCGGCGTTGTTGCCCGAGCAGGTGCGGCAGATCGGCATCCGCTCGGTGGACCCGGAGGAAAAGCGGCTGATCAAGCAGCACCGCATCGATGTGTACGACATGCGCTACATCGACGAAGCCGGTATGAAGCGCACCATGGAAGCGGCGTTGCAGGGCATGAGCGCCGATACCCACCTGCACGTGAGTTTCGATGTGGACTTCCTCGACCCCAGCATCGCGCCGGGCGTGGGCACCACGGTGCCCGGTGGCCCCAACTACCGCGAGGCGCAACTGGTGATGGAAATGATTGCCGACACCGGGCGCATGGGCTCGTTGGATATCGTCGAACTCAACCCGGTGCTGGACAACCGCAATGCGACCGCCGAACTGGCGGTGGATCTGGTCGAGAGCCTGTTCGGCAAGTCGACGCTGATGCGGGATTGATCCGGACCGAGCGCACCGGGACGCGTTCACATCAAATCCACGGCCGCGCAGTCAGATTTGGCGCCAAGCCAGGTGCGCTGGCACCGTGATAGAACGAGGACAAGCGATGAAGCGACTGCTGACACTGATGGTGCTGGGCCTGTTTTCGGCCGGCGTGATGACGGGCTGCAACACCGTGGCCGGCGCCGGCAAGGACATGCAGGGTGCGGGCGACAAGGTCGAGAAAACGGCCGAAAAATGCAGCGACGGTAAGTGCTGATCCGTCACATCGCGTGGCCCTGTTGAATTGATCGATCTGCGGCAACGCGCCGCTTTACCCCTGAGGAGTGTGTTATGAAGCGTGCAATTGTGCTGCTGGTGCTGTCGATGTTGTCGGTGGGAATGCTGGCGGGTTGCAACACCGTCGCAGGCGCCGGCAAGGACGTGCAGGGCGCTGGCGAGAAGGTGGAAGACGCAGCGCGTAAGTAATCCGACGCCGCATGCAAAAAAACGGGCCGCAAGGCCCGTTTTTTGTGCGTGCTTTACGTACAAGGCGGCCTCCGTCGACGCATGCAACATGCAGTGCGACCAGCGGCGGGAGTAGGCAACGGTTCAGTGCGGTGATCGGCGGTTTGACACCTTTTGATCCCGGACCAACGCCCGCGTGGGCAGGCTGGCGCCACGGTCAATCGCGACCGCATCAGCGGAGTCATCGCATGAACAGTGACATCATTTCCGGCAAGTGGACCCAGTTGAAGGGCAAGGCCCAGGCGAAGTGGGGCGATCTTACCGACGACGATTTCAAGGTTGCCGAAGGCAATGCCGAATATCTGCAGGGCAAGCTCCAGGAGCGCTATGGCTGGGACCGCGATCGCGCCCAGACCGAAGTGCGCGCGTTCGAAAAGTCGTTGCGCGACGACACCTGAGGTGCGCCGATCTGCCGCCAGTTGAGGCGAGCAGCTTGCAGACGACGGGCCGCCCGGTGCGGCCCGTTCTGCGTTCGAGCGTGGAGCCAACTCCCCGGCGCCTGCGGCGGTGGCAAAAGTGCGGAACCGCTAAACTTGGGGGCTACCCCACTCTGGCATGACGTAGATGACCACCCGTGTCCTTACCGGCATCACCACCTCCGGCACCCCGCACCTGGGCAATTATGTCGGTGCAATCCGCCCGGCCATCCAGGCCAGTGCAGGTGCCGATACGGAGAGCTTCTATTTCCTGGCCGATCTGCACAGCCTGATCAAGGCGCAGGACCCGGCGCGCACGCAGCGTTCGACACTGGAAATCGCCGCCACCTGGCTGGCCTGCGGCCTGGACCCGGACAAGGTGTGGTTCTACCGGCAGTCCGATGTGCCCGAGACCACCGAGTTGATGTGGTTGCTGACCTGCGTGGCCGGCAAGGGCATCCTCAATCGCGCGCATGCCTACAAGGCGGCGGTGGACAAGAACCGCGCCGATGGCGAGGACGAGGATGCCGGCGTCACCGCAGGCTTGTTCATGTATCCGGTGCTGATGGCGGCCGATATCCTGATCTTCAATGCGCACAAGGTGCCGGTGGGGCGCGACCAGATCCAGCACATCGAAATGGCGCGCGATTTCGCGCAGCGTTTCAATCATGTCTACGGGCGCGACTTTTTCACCTTGCCCGAAGCGGTGATCGACGAGCAGGTGTCCACCTTGCCAGGCCTTGATGGCCGCAAGATGAGCAAGAGCTATAGCAACACCATTCCACTGTTTGCACCGCGCGAGGAATTGCGCAAGCTGGTGTTTTCCATCCTGACCGATTCGCGCGCCCCGGGCGAAGCCAAGGAGACGCAGGGGTCGGCGTTGTTTCAGCTGTACCAGGCATTTGCCACACCGCAGGAATCTGCCGCCTTTGCGCAGGCGTTTGCCGACGGCATCGGCTGGGGCGATGCCAAGCAGCAGTTGTTCGAGCGGATCGATCAAGAGATTGCGCCGCTGCGTATGCGCTACGAGGCGTTGATGGCAGAGCCAGCCAAGATTGAAGCGATCCTGCGCGCCGGTGGTGCACGTCTGCGCGCGCGCTATGCCACTCCCCTGCTGGCCGAGTTGCGCGATGCGGTGGGCTTGCGCGATCTGTCCAGCCAGGCCGCCACCGCGGCGGTGCAGTCCAGCGAAAAGGTCGCACTGCCGGTGTTCAAGCAATATCGTGAAAGCGATGGGCAGTTCTATTTCAAGTTGAACGATGGCGCGGGTGCATTGCTGCTGCAGAGCGATGGCTTCGCTTCGCCACGCGATGCCGGACAGGTGATCGCACGGTTGAAGCAGGCCACCCAAGCCAGCGATCTGCAGCTGCCGGGCGTGCATGCGCAGGTGGATGCCGACGTGATTGTTGCCGCGATGGATGCCTTGCGCGAGGCGTGAGCTGCGCGGCGCAACAGGCGTCGAGGTGGGTTGTTGCGGTTGCGTAGGTCGTGCCTGTGGCGACATGCGCGACAGTAACGCCAGGCTTGGGCCTACACTGCAGTTTCGACAACCGCCGCGGGGTGCGAATGACAGCGACAGCCGAGTTCAACATCCACACCATCGATACCGGCTTTGGCGGCGTGCAATTCGATGCAGCATATCTGGTGGTCCAAGCGCAGCAGGCCGCCTTGATCGATTGCGGTACCTCGCTGTCGGTCCCGCAGATGCTGGCCGCGGTGCAGGCGGCCGGCTTGGCGCCAGCGCAGGTGGAGTGGTTGATCCTGACCCATGTGCATCTGGATCATGCTGGCGGTGCAGGAGCCTTGTTGCGGCATTTGCCCAATGCGCAGGTGCTGGTGCATCCGCGCGGTGCACCGCACCTGATCGACCCTGCGCGGTTGATTGCCGGCGCCACCGCGGTGTATGGCGAGGCGGACATGGCGCGCCATTACGGCGTTATCGAGCCGGTGCCGGCCGAGCGTGTGGTCGCGGCCGGCGAGGGTCATACCGTGATGCTGGGCAAGCGCGCGCTGCGCACCGTCGAGACGCCTGGACATGCGCGCCATCATCTGTGCGTGTGGGATGCGCGCAGCCGCAGCTGGTTCACCGGCGACACCTTCGGCCTGTCGTATCGCCAGTTGGACAGTGCGCGTGGCGCTTTCATCGTGCCGACGTCCTCGCCGGTGCAATTCGAACCCGAGGCCATGCTGCAGTCGATCGCGCGCCTGATGGACGCCGCACCAGAGGCGATGTATCTGACCCATTACGGCCGTGTCACCTCGCCAGAACCGTTGGCGCGGGCGCTGGGCGAGCAGATTCATGCGATGACCGACATTGCGCTGGGCTGCGCGCAGCGTCCGGACCGGCATCGCTGCATGGTGGCGGCATTGACCGAACTGTATCTGGAACGCGCACGCCAACATGGATGTCGGTTGGACGATGCCGCCGTGGAGCAACTGCTGGCAACGGACATCGAGCTCAACGCGCAAGGGCTGGGCTGTTGGCTGGATCGTGCAGCGCGCATGCGTTAGCGCTGGTTGAGGGGTGACACACCCTCTCGAACGCTGTAGTGCGTGGTCGGGTCGTTCTGGTGCCGCTAAGGCCGGATCAGTCGGGTGCGCGGTGCCCTCACCGCTCGCGGGATACGCCGTGAACCCGTCCATGGGGCTCGACGGCGGCATCCATGCCGCCAACGGGCCCGCAATCGGTGAGGACACCGCACCAGAACGTTGGCTGGTGGTGTTGTTGAAAGCAGTGCACATCGACCATCTTGATGGCGCACGCGCAAGCGCCTTGCAGCCACACCGGAGATCATCCGCGCTTGGCCATGCATGCGATCGACTGCATTCTCGTGTCATTGCGCTCCGGTGTTGGTCGCACGCTTGTAAACTATGTGTCATCTACCGTTGCAAGGCCTCACCGTGAATCCGATGCGCATCCTGCTGTTGTCTGCCTGCCTGTTTGTAGGAGGTGTGGCGCAGGCCGCCAACGATCTGCCGGGCGGTGGCATCGATGCCGAGGCATTGTCGCGTCACGTGCGCTTGCTGGCGTCGGACGAATTCGAAGGGCGCGCGCCGGCCAGCGCCGGTGAGCAGCGCACGGTCGATTACCTGGTCGAGCAATTCAAGGCGGCTGGCCTGGAGCCAGGCGGCGAGCAGGGCAGCTGGACCCAGGCCGTGCCGCTGGTGCGCGCGCAGGTGGATGGCCCGGTGCGCGCAAGCCTGCGCGTCGGGGGCACGACCCAGGCGCTGGTCAATGGCAACGATGTGACCCTGCAAAGCCTGCGTCCGCAGCAGGCGGTCGCGTTGAAGAACGCGCCACTGGTCTTCGTCGGCTACGGCATCAGTGCGCCAGAGCGCCAATGGGACGACTACAAGGGCGTGGACCTGCGCGGCAAGATTGCGGTGGTGCTGATCAACGATGCCGATTTCGAATCGCCGCAGCCGGGCGCATTCGACGGCAAGGCCGTGACCTATTACGGCCGATGGACCTACAAGTACGAAGAGGTGGCGCGGCGCGGTGCGGCCGGGGTATTGATCGTGCACGAGACGGCGCCGGCGGCGTATGGCTGGGCCACGGTGCAGAGCTCGGGCATGTCGCCGTTGTTCGACATCGAGCGCAGCGATGCCGATGCCCGCGCGCAGCACGTGCCGGTGCGCGGCTGGATGCAGCGTGCATTGGCGGTGTCGTTGTTCAAGCAGGCCGGCCTGGATTTCGAACAGGCCAAGGCGCGTGCGCAGCAGCGCGACTTCGCGCCCGTGGCACTGGGCGATGCGGCGTTGTCGGTGAATTTCAAGCTCAAGCGCGAGCGTGTGGTGACGCATAACGTGGTGGCCAAACTCACCGGCAGCCGGCATCCGGATGAGACGGTGATTTTCTCCGCGCACTGGGATGCATTCGGGATCGGCAAGGCCGATGCCGGTGGCGATACGATTCGACGCGGCGCCGTGGACAACGCCACCGGCGTGGCCAGCGTGCTGGAACTGGCGCGCGTGTTCGCAGCCGGCCCCAAGCCGCAGCGCTCGTTGTACTTCATTGCGTTGACTGCCGAAGAAAAAGGCCTGCTCGGCGCCAATTACTACGCCGCGCATCCGCTGGCGCCGTTGGACAAGACCGTGGCCGTGCTCAACATGGAAATGTTCAGCCCCGATGGCCCGACCCGCGACATCGCCTCGTGGGGACGTGGGCGGGTGTCGCTGGAAGGCGATCTGGAAACCGCCGCCAAGGCGCGTGGTCGCAGCTATTTGCCTGATCCGAATCTGGAAGCAGGCTTCTTCTACCGCGCCGATCATTTCGCGTTCGCGCGCATGGGTGTGCCGGCGATCACCGCCGGCCCCGGCCTGGACATGCTCGACGGCGGCGTCGCGGCAGGCAAGGCACTGCGCGAAAAGTATTTCGCCGATTGCTACCACCAGCCGTGCGATCGCTGGACCCCGCAATGGGATGCCAGCGGCCATGCCGCCGATACCACGCTGGTGTACGACGTGGGCGTGGCGCTGGCCAATGGCCGGCAGTGGCCGAGCTGGCAGGATGGCTCGGAATTCAAGGCGATCCGTGCCAAGAGCGATGCGGTGCGCAAGTAAGCGCGCAGGAGCGAGAGGGCGCCGTGCCCTCGAGAGAGGCCAAGCGCAGCGACCAAGACGACTGCGCTGATCGCCAGACGGGCGCAGCTGGATTCGATGCGGCCTGTGCGCTCGTACATTCGGGGTCCTGCACGCTGTCCATGCGCATCGGATGACTGAGCGCTACGCCAAGCGAACGCAGCCGCTGCCCGGTGGCCTGCATTTGCTTGTGCGTGTGCGGATCCCGCGCGCCGTCCACGCTCATCAGACGGCCGCTCGGGATGTTTGTCGTTGCTCGGTACACAGGCTGGCGTTGTGATCAACGCCATGGCATTGAACGACTGCGTATAGGCGTGCCTACGGCTTGGCGGCGTTGGGTGAGTTGCCGCCGCCGGCACGCGTGCTTTTGTCGCCGCCGCTGCACGGATAGCGCTTTGCCAGCGCCTGGACGATCAAGTCGGGTGCGGCCTGGGCCTGGCGTGTATCGGGCAGCGCGCCGATATCGGCGATGACCGCCTGCAGATCGGGCGAGCCGGTGCTGCCCGCCGGCATGCACCAGCCGGTGCGATAGCTGGCGCTGGCGACGCCGAGCAGATACGCACCGGCGCGGCTGGCTGAAACAAGCACCTTGAACTCGCGTTGCTCCGGCGCGGTGATTTCTGGCGCAAGCGATCCGTCCAGTCCGGCGTCGATCAGCTTGCGGCCGCTGAGTTCCCACGGCTCGGGGGCACGCGCCGATGCCGTGGCGGACGTTGCGAATAAGGCGGCCAGGGCCAGCCAGCGAAGAGGGTGCTGCATCTGCACGCTCGGATGCGGTGGGAAGTGCACCATAGCGCGACCGAGGTGCGGCGTGGGCTTTGGCATGTGCTCTAGAATCGAAGGTTCCGCTGCACTGCCTGGCACTGTTCCGATGTCTTCCTCTCACGATGCTGCCGCGCCTGCGCGCAGCGGGTTAGTCGTTCTCGCCTTGTTGCTGGTCTACGTGGTGTGGGGCTCGACCTATCTGGCGATCCGCTTTGCGCTGGAAGGTGGCGCGCAGCCGCTGACGATGGTGTCCGGCGCACGTTTCATCGTCGCCGGTAGCGTGCTCTACAGCGTGCTGCGCTGGCGCGGTGTGGCGGCGCCAACGCGCGCGCAGTGGAAGAACGTGGCGCTGATGGGTGCGGCGTTGCTGCTGCTCGGCAACGGCATGGTGGTGCTGGCCGAGCGCAGCGTGTCGTCCGGGCTGGCCGCCACGGCGGTGGCGTCGGTGCCGTTGTGGATGGCCTTGTTCGGCGCATTGCGCGGGCAGCATGCCAGCGGCGGCGAATGGCTGGGCATCGTGATCGGCTTTGTGGGCGTGGTGTGGCTCAACGCCGGCAGCAGCCTGACCGCGACGCCGGTTGGCTTGGTGTTGCTGCTGATCGCACCGATCGGCTGGGCATTCGGGTCGGTGTGGTCGCGCGGGCGCGATCTGCCTTCGCCGTTCATGACCGCTGCCGGGCAGATGGTGTGCGGCGGCGTGCTGCTGGTCAGTACCGGCCTGCTGATCGGCGAGCGCCCGCAGGTGTGGCCGAGCCCGCAAGGACTGCTGGCGGTGGCGTACCTGTGCGTGTTCGGCTCGATCGTGGCGTTTACCGCCTACGTGTGGCTGCTGCATCACGTGCGTCCTGCGCTCGCCGGTAGCTACGCCTACGTCAACCCGGTGATTGCGGTCAGCCTGGGTGCCTGGTTGGGCCATGAGCGCTTCAGCGCGCAGGACATCGGTGCGATGGCGGTGATTCTGGCCGGCGTGCTGGTGGTCACCTTCGCCAAGGCGCGGCGATGAGCGCGGTGTCGTCGCAGGAAGCACGCCGCGGGTTGTTGATCACCGCCTCCACCTTCGTGCTGTGGGGGCTGGTGCCGGTGTACTGGCATCTGCTCAAGGCGGTGCCGTCGCTGCAGATCATCGCCCACCGCATCGTGTGGAGCACGGTGCTGGTGGTGGCCTGGCTGCTGGCGAGCTCGGGCCTGCGTTGGTGGCGCAGCATCGCGGCGCAGCCCCGCGCGCTGCGCATGCTGGCCGGCAGCAGCGTGGCGATCGCGTTCAATTGGGGCCTGTACATCTGGGCGATCAACGCCGGGCATGTGATCGAGGCCAGCCTGGGATACTTCATCAACCCGCTGCTGAGCGTCTTGCTGGGCGTGCTGGTGTTGAAAGAGCGCCTGCGCCGCATCCAGTGGGTGGCGGTGGCCTGCGCGGCAGCGGGCGTGCTGTGGCTGACCATCGATGCCGGCGCGCCGCCGTGGATTGCGTTGGGGCTGGCGGTGTCCTTCGGTATTTACGGGCTGCTGCGCAAATTGGTGGCGGTGGATCCGGTGGCCGGGCTGGGCGTGGAAAGCGTGTACCTGTTCGTGCCGGCGTTGCTGCTGGCGGCGTGGGGCGAGCAGGGCCACGGCGGCGCGTTCCTGAGCGGCTGGAGCCTGCGGACCGACGCGATGCTGATCTTCGGTGGCGTGGTGACGGCGCTGCCGTTGATCGGTTTCGCCTACGGTGTGCGGCGCATTCCGCTGTCGTTGGTGGGCATCCTGCAATACATCGCGCCGAGCCTGCAGTTGCTGCTGGGCGTGTGGTTCTTCCACGAGCCGTTCGATCAGGGGCGCGCGATGGGCTTTGCCGCGATCTGGGTGGGTTTGCTGTTATTTGTCGGCGACAGCGTGGTGCGGTCGCGGCAGCCGGTGCTGACGCGCTAAGTCAGCCACCCTGCACGCAGTGCGTGTGGCATTCATCAGTGCGATCGCTTCGCGTCAGCGTGCGCGATTGCCGTGCTCAACTCTGCGGCATCGCCAGGGGGTTGGTTACGGCCAGCGTGGACGCGGGCAGCGCCTGCGGTGCAGGGCAATGGCTGGGGTCTTGGTGCACCTGTGCCAGCCATTGGTCGATCGGCCCGCCGAGCACGTCCAGCCGTAGCGGCAGGCTCAAATGGTTTTCGCCCGGCAGTTCGAGGTAATGCGCACGCGCGCTGGCCAGGGCCAGTGCGCGGCCATGCGCCACCGGAATGTGCTGATCGGCATCGCCGTGCAACAGCAGCACGCAGCTGCGCGTGTCGGCCAGGGCGTGCGCGACATCGACACGGTCCAGGTCCAGCTTGAGCTGGGTGTCGGCCGCTGCAATCACCGCGTCGATATTCTGGTCGGCATAGCGCCAGCGTGCATACGCCGCCACCGCCCGCCCACGCCACCCGTGCGGCTGGCTGGCGAGCAGGTGCGGCACCATGTCGCGGATGCCTCGCCCGGCATTGGCGAAGGATTCCATCGCCACCACGCCGGTTACGCGCGGGCCGAGTTTGTCGGCCGTAAACAGCGCGGTGGCCGCGCCGTAGGAAATGCCGAACAGATACAGCGGCCCGCGGATTTCGCCGCGTGGTTGCAGGGCGTCGAGCACATCGATGACGTCGTCGGACTCGCGCGTGCCGTAGCCGGACGGCCCGCCGCCGGAATGACCATGGTTGCGCAGATCGATGGTGACCACGCGGTAGCCGGCCTGCGCAAGCTGCAGCGACCAGGGCAGCAGCGAGTCGCCATCCATCATCCAGCCGTGCAGCAGCACCACCGTGCCGCGCGGCGCCGGCGGTTTGGCAGTCGGTGCCTTGAAACTGAAATCCACATCCAGCGCATGCGCCGGGTCACTGCGCTGCCCCGTGTAGCGATAGTGCATGGCGTACTGGCCGGGGTCGATCGCGCGCCAGAAGATCGGCACGCCATCGCGCGTCACCACATGCCCGCTGCGATTGGGCACCGTGGCGATGGTGGCGGCAATGCGTTCTTCGTCCAGCAGCGGCGAGGTACCACCGGGCGCAACCAGGCGCTCGCTGAGCGAGGTCGAAGAAGAGGAGCAGCCGGCCAGCCACAGGCAGGCGCAGACCAGCAGAAGCAGGCGCGTCATGGCGATCGATCGATGGAGCAAACGGCCGAGCAGGCTACGGCCTGCCCGGCTGGCGCATCTACCGCACTGCGGTGACAGAACCATGACAGCCTGCAATACGTTCAGCCGCCGCCGTGCGCTTTGCCGCGGCTGTCACCATTCCCGATTCCCGGCGGGCCAAGGCCCGCCTACACCTCACGCAGCGCCGTGGTAATCGGCAGACGCGCCGCACGCAGCGCGGGAAACAGTCCGCCCACCAGGCCGATGCCCAGCGCCCACTTCAGCCCGCTCCAGAGCAGCTCCGGCGAGACCTTGAACTGGAAGACCACCTGGCTGAAGTTGCTGCCCAGCGTGGAGACGGTGTAGCCGTTGAACACCGCCCAGGCGATCGCGCCGCCCAGCAGCCCGCCCAGCAATGCCAGCAGCATGGTTTCCAGCATCAGCGCCATGATCACCGGCGTGCCGCGAAAGCCGATCGCACGCATGGTGGCGATCTCGCGCGCGCGCGTGGCCACCGCCGCATACATGGTGTTGAGCGCGCCGAATACCGCGCCCACTGCCATGATCGCCCCGATCACCGTGCCCAAGATGTTGATCAGCTTGTTCAGGCCGCCGCCCTGTTTGCCGTAGTAGGCGCGGGTGGTTTCCACATCCAGCTTGAGCCGCGGATCGGCGGCCATGGCGGTCTTGAACGCGCTGAAGCCTGCCTTGCCGTTGGTGCGCACGCTGATCGACTGATAGGCACTGCGGTTGTAGGTGGTGGCCAGCGTCTGCGCGTCGGTCCACAACTCCGAATCGTGCGCATCGCCGGAGGCGAACACGCCCACCACCGTCCACTGCTGGCTGCCAAGCGTGAGGGTCTTGCCCAGCTCCAGTCCGCGGAACTGGTTCAACGCGCCCTTGCCCACCACCATTTCGCGCAGGCCGGTGTTGAAGCGGCGGCCCTGCACGATCTTGACCTTGTCATGCACGGCCCAGGCCTGTTCGCCCACGCCACGCAGTTGTGCGTTGACGTCGGTGCCGTCGGAGCGGGAGGCGATGTTCACCACTTGCGACAATTCCGGCGACAGCATCGGGCGGCCATTGGCATCGGCGGCAATGCCGGGAAGGCTGCCGATCAGCGGCACCAGGTCGCGGGTAATCACCGAGTTGGTTTCCGCCTGCGAACCGCCGCGCAGGACGATCGCGGTGGTGTCGTCGCCGGTGCTGTTGAGCGTGGCCTGAAAGCCCTGGCCCATTGCCAGCATCGCCACCAGCACGCCGACCACGCCGGCAATGCCGACCACGATCACCGAGCTGGACCCCCAGCGCTGCGGCAGCGTGGCGATGCCGATGCGTGCGGCCGCCAGCGAAAGCCTGCCGCTGCGTGTGGCCACCAGCCACACCGCCAGCAATCCACCGATCGGCAGCAGCACCATCCACGGCAGTGCGATCCAGGCCGCCAGCCCGATTGCCAGCAGCACGACCGACAGCGCGTTGACCCCACGATCTTTCCATTTGCGTTGCATGTGCATGCTCCTGTCAGCGGCCGGCGAGTGCATCGACGATCTTCAAGCGCTGCGCGCGTAATGCCGGCAGCACACCCACCACGATGCCGATGCCGGCCATCAGCCCGACCGCGACAAGCCAGGTCTGCAGCGGCACGGTCTGGGTCGGCATCAGGCCGCCGCTGCGCGCTGCAACCGCCGGGATCACCAGCGCCGCCAGCCCCATGCCGATCAGCCCGCCCAGGCCGATCAGCAACATCGACTCCACCATCACCAGGCTCAGCACGGTGCGGTCCTGAAAGCCCAGCGTCTTGAGCGTGGCCAGCTCCGGAATCCGCTCGCGCACGGCCTGTGCCATGGTGTTGCCGGTCAGCAGCAGCAAGGTGAAAAACACCGCGGCCATGATCGAGGTGACGATCAAGCCGATATCGGCAAACTGCTTGACGAAGGCTTGCTGAAATGCCGATTCGGTCTGCGACTTGGTTTCATGGTCGGAGTTGGCCGACAACGCATCGATGGCCTGCGCCACGCGCGATGCCTGGTCGGCGTTGCGCAACGTCACCGTGTACCAACTCACCCTGCTTTTGATGTAGTCGTTGGACTCGTCGAAGTACTTCCAGTTCATCATCAACTGGCGTTCCTGGTTGGCGGCCACGGTGCGGTCTTTCATGCGGAAGATGCCGACCAGTTGCAGCGGCCAGTCGTTGCTGCCGCCGCGCGGAAAGATGGTGGCCTGCAGCGGAATGGTGTCGCCGATCTTCCAGCCATTTTCCTTGGCCAGGCTTTCGCCAACGATCGCGCCGGTGCGTGTGGTCTGGAACGCCTTGAGCTGGTCCTTGGGCAACTGGTATTCGCTGTACACATCGAAGAAATTGGGCGCCACCGAAAAATTCGGGAAAAAGTTCTTCGGGTCGCGGTAGATGCCGCCGAACCACATTGCCGAGGTCACATCGCGCACGCCCGGCACGCTGCGGATCTGGTTTTCCAGATTGATCGGCAGCGATTGGGTGATCGACAAGCGCGATGCCACCACCAGCCGGTCCACGCCGCTGACGCTGCCGCCGGAGGTAAAGGCCACGCGCACCGAATCGAGCATGCCGAACAATAAAAACGCCGCGACCACCGAGAGCAAGGTCAGCAAGGTGCGGGTCTTGCTGCGGAACAACTGCGCCCATACCAGCGAGAGATACTTCATGGCAGCGCTCCCTTACAGTGCAAGCGGCGCATCGGCCAGCTCGCCCTTGTCCAGATGGATGGTGTGGGTGGCGTATTCGGCGGCCTTGGGGTCGTGGGTGACCATCACGATGGTCTTGCCGTGTTCGCGATTGAGTTCCTGCAGCAGGCGCAGGATTTCTTCGGCATTGTGGCGGTCCAGATCGCCGGTGGGTTCGTCGCAAATCAGGAAGGTGGGATCGGAGACGATCGCGCGCGCGATCGCCACGCGTTGCTGCTGGCCGCCGGACAATTCGCTGGGCTTGTGGTTGCGACGCTCCTGCAGGCCGACCAGGGTCAATGCGATCTCGGCATTGCGCTTGCGTTGGGCGGCATTGAGCGAGGTGAGCAGCAACGGCAGCTCCACGTTCTTCTGCGCGGTGAGCATCGGCATCAGGTTGTAGAACTGGAACACGAAACCGACGTGGTGACTGCGCCAGGTCGCCAGCTGCCCGCCGCTCATGCGGTCGATGCGCTCGCCTTCGATCTCGATCTCGCCGCCGCTGGGGCTGTCCAGCCCGCCGATCAGGTTCAGCAAGGTGGTCTTGCCGGAGCCAGACGGCCCCATCAGTGCGACGAAGTCGCCGCTGGCAATGTCCAGATCGATGCCGTGCAGCACCTGCACCTGCTCGGGGCCGCGTTGGTAGGTCTTGGTGATGTTGCGCAAACTGACGAGAGCGGACATGGCAACTCCTGGCGGTGCGATGGAAGAGGTGACAGCAGCGCGCAGAGCGACTGCGGATGTTGTGCGGCACTGCAGTAACACGATGAGCTGAAATGCGATGAAGCGATGGGGCGAGTGCAGGCAAAGGCATCGGCTGCTGTGGCGGCACCTGTGCGGCGCACGCCGCCGATGCCTGAAACGTGCCTGCGACGACAACGGCTGAGATATCGACGAACATCGCAACTGCAGATACGCAAGCACAGCCGATACCGCGTTACTGGATTTCACCGGCGTTCCTCGCAGCGCGACGCAGGCGCCTGCGTCGCTGCCGTTTCAATCAAACGCGCTTTCGGTATTCCCCTGAGTGGTGACCGCCTGCGCTGTGTTGGTTGTGCGTTATTCGGCAGCGTCCGGCGCTGCTTCGGTCACCTTGTCGCCATCGTTCAAGGTTTGCGGCGGATTCAGTACCACGCTGTCGCCTGCGGCCAGGCCGGAGAGCACCTGCCTGTCTTCGCCCATCACCGTGCCGGTAGTGACGGCATGCGCGCTGACGGTGTTGTGCTCGCCGACCACGAACGCGACCGTGCGCGTGTCGCGCTCCACCAGCGCGGCGGCCGGGACGCGCACGCCCTGCGGCTTGGCTGCTTGCTGCGGTTTGGCCTGCTCCAGAAAGCTGACCCGGACACCCATCTCCGGCACGATGCGCGGGTCCTTGACCTTGAGCGCCACGCGCACTTTCACCGTGGCCTTGCCGCGGTCTGCGGTGGGGATGATGGCGATGACCTCGCCTGGAATCTTCCATTCCGGGTAGGCATTGAGCACCGCTTCCACCGGCATCTTGGGTTGCACGCGGCCGATGTAGGACTCGCCCACTTCCACCTCGATTTCCAGCGATTCCATGTCCACGATGGTGCCGATACCGGTGCGGGTGAATCCGCCGCCGGCCGACAACGGCGAGACGATTTCGCCCGGCTGCGCCGCCTTGGCCGTCACTACGCCGGCAAACGGCGCGCGCACCACATTGAAGTCAGAGCGGATACCGGCAATGGCCAGTTGGTCGGAGGCGACCTGCACATTGCGCTGCGCGTTCTGCAGCTGGGCGCGCAAGGCATCGCGCTGCGCAATGGCCTGGTCGTATTGCGAGCGCGACACCAGCTGCGCACCCACCAACGACTGCAGGCGCGTGGCATCGGCGTTGGCTACCGCCAGTTGCGCCTGCATGTTGTCGACCTGGCTGCGTGCGGCCGACAACTGCGAGGCCGACAAGCTGCGCTGCGCAACGGCATCGAGCGGGTCGAGTGTGGCCATCACCTGGCCCTGTTCGACGCGCATGCCTTCTTCGATCATCACCTCGCGCACCTTGCCGGTGACTTGCGCCGACACCGTGGCCATGCGTCGTGCCACCACATAGCCGGAGGCGTCCAGCACCGATGCGCTGCTGCTGCCGGCGCTGATCGCCACCACCGGCGCGGTCTGCACCTGCACCACCGGGCGGCGCGTGAACCACCACGCGGCGGCGGCCAGCACGATGACGAGGATCACTGCGGCGAGGATCCAGCCGGTACGGCGGGCGGGCGGCGGCGTGGCAGGGCGCTGGCGGTCGATGCGGAGTTGCTTGAGCAGATCGGCGGAAGTGTTCATCGATGACCAGGACGGAAGGCTGCGCGAAATGTGACGGTCTGCAGGCGATGCCGCAAGCTGCCGGAAGTCACCAACTGCGGTGCGGCGACGAACGGTCGATGCGCCGATGCCACCGCCAGCTGGTGCGCAGCATGCAGTCAGCGCGGCGCGCTCACCAGTGACAGCTGTCATCTGCACACCATGACACCGGCAACTGGTGCACCAGCGCTGCGGCAGGCCATGCTGGCGGCTCCTCCGGCAATCCGCTAACGGCATGCTTCCTTTGCATTTGCAGACTGCACGTATCTGGCTTGCGCTTGCGCAGGCCAATCGCAACCCCGGTGGGCGATCGCATCGCAGCAAGCACCGGGAGCATGCATGAGGCCGCTCACCCGTATCGTCCTGCACGCAGCCGCACGCAGGCGGGCCCGGCAGTGGCAGAATCCGCTCATCCACACGGACCTTCGCTGATGCGCCCCCGGTTTCCCGCATGGCTTCGCCCCGCCGCCAGTTCGCAGGTTGCCGCGCGGCTGGCGCAGGGCCAATCGCCGTGGATGGACAGCGTGCACCTGCTGTGGTCGGCCTGGGTATTCGTGGTGCCGGTGTTTTCTGCGCGGGGCTACGACAGGACCTGGCTGTTGTGCACGCTGCTCTCGTATCCGGTTTTTCTGCTGCTGTACGCACGCATGTTGCTGGCGCCACGCGGCACCTTGTATCGCTACGCCTGGGCGATGGCGGTGATGAGTGCCGCCTTGTTGCCGGTGTATTCGTCGGGCATCAGCTACTTCATCTTTGCCTGCCTGAGCTTGCGTCCCTCCACGCGGCCTGGGTTGTGGCGGCACTTTGCGATGTTGCTGCTGATGAACGCGTTGTACCTGAGTTGGGCGCACTGGCTCGGGTTGAGCATGCAGGCGCTGGTGTGGATGCCGGTGACGGTACTGGGCATGGCCGCCGTGGGCGCGGTGTACAGCATCAACGAACGCAAGGACGCGTTGCTGCGCTTGTCGCAGGACGAAGTTCGTCGTCTGGCGGCCACTGCCGAACGCGAGCGCATCGGCCGCGACCTGCACGATCTGCTTGGCCATACCTTGTCGCTGGTGGCGCTCAAATCCGATCTGGCTGCGCGCCTGATCGAGCGCGACCCGCAGGCCGCACGCAACGAGATCGACGCGGTGGCGCAGGTCTCGCGCGAGGCGTTGGCGCAGGTACGGCGCGCGGTCACCGGCATCCGTGCTGCCGGCCTGGTTGCCGAACTGGCATCGGCGCGGGTGCTGCTGGACCTGGACGGCATTGCGCTGGAGCAACAGCTGGAGCCGCTGGCCTTGCCGCCCGAGCACGAAACCGCGCTTGCGCTGGTGGTGCGCGAGGCGGCCACCAATGTGCAGCGCCACGCGCAGGCAAGACGCGTGCGTGTGCAACTGCGCGCGCACGGCGATCAGGCGGTGCTGGAGATCACCGACGACGGCCGCGGCGGCGTGATCGTGCCGGGCAACGGCCTGGACGGCATGCGCGCACGCCTGCACGGCCTGGGTGGCGCGCTGGATGTGCAGGCCTTGCCGCGCGGCATGCGATTGCGCGCCAGTGTGCCGTTGCCGTTGCCGTTGCCGCGGCCTGCGGTTGTCCCCGCAACGCCGCCGGTGATGCCGCAGCCGCTCTAACGCGCCCCGGTTGCGCTGCCAAGTGCACGGCATGCGTCGGCGCTGTTATCGTGCGCAACCGTTGCATGCATGCGAGCGCGACCGATGATCCGGGTGTTGTTGGCGGAAGACCAAGCCTTGCTGCGTGGCGCGCTGGTGGCCTTGCTCGGGCTGGAGGACGATATTGCGGTGGTCGGCAGCGCCGGCGATGGCGAAAGCGCGTGGCGCGAACTGCAGCGCCTGCAGCCGGACGTGCTGGTCACCGATATCGAGATGCCTGGCCTGACCGGGCTGGAACTGGCGCAGCGGATCCAGCGCCAGGCGTTGCCGGTACGGGTCATGATCGTCACCACGTTCGCGCGTCCGGGATTTTTGCGCCGTGCCCTGGATGCCGGCGTGGCCGGGTATCTGCTCAAGGATGCGCCGGCCGAACAGCTGGTCGATGCGTTGCGGCAGGTGCACCGCGGCGGGCGGGTGATCGACCCGCAGCTGGCCCTCGATGCGTGGGTGGAAGCAGACCCCTTGAGCGAACGCGAACGGACTGTGCTGCGGCTGGCCGGCGAAGGCCGCTCCGCCAGCGAGATCGCCCAGCAGTTGCAGCTCTCGCACGGCACGGTGCGCAATTACCTGTCCGAATGCATCGGCAAACTGGGCGTGGCCAATCGCATCGAAGCCTACCGCCTGGCGCGGCAGAAGGGCTGGTTGTAGTGCAGCCAGTCGATGGTTTGCGTGTGCGGGAAGCTGACGTTTTCGGGGTGCGGGATTGCATGCAGGTGCGCCGCGCCTAATCGACGCGACCGCACTACAAAGCCGCCATCGACGACGGTGCATCGGTTGCTTCATCCGCCAATCTGCAGCTATTCCAAACGCGTGCGAAGGCATGCGATTTGCACCCAGGTACACTGCACAGCATCGAAAAACACGGCGAGCGATGCATGAAATCTCTGTGGCTGTCGGGCCTGCTATGGATATGCGTCTTCAATGCGTCCGCCGAGCAATTCAAGATATTGGTGGCTGCCATTCCCAACCAGTATCACCACGACTATATCCCCGTGGCCAAGCCGCAATTCGAAGCGATGGCGCGCAAGCATTATGTCCAGATGGTGTGGGCGTGGAATGCCAAGGCGTTCGATGGCGACCTGTCGCAATACGCGGCCATCGTGTTGCTCAATACGCCGGCCACCGATCTCGACCCGGCGCAGCGGGCCAACTTCCAAAAATACGTGCGTAACGGCGGCGGCGTGGTCGCGGTGCACAAGGCCTTTGCGATCAAGCGCGGTGAATGGGAGTGGTACGACCACATGATCGGCCGCTCGTTCCGCACCCATCCGTACATGCAAACGGCGATGGTGGATGTGGCCGACGCCAATTTCCCGGCTACTGCCGGCCTGCCCAAGCGCTGGGTGTGGAGCGACGAATGGTACGAATACGATCCGCCCTACAGCGACGACTTGGTCACGCTACTCACCGTCGACGAACGCAGTTATGACCCCACCTTGATCTGGCCAGGACAGGTCGCCAAGGGCATGGGCCAACAGCACCCGGTGGCGTGGTACCACCACTTCGAAGGTGGCCGCATCTTCGCCACTGCGCTGGGCCATCTGGCCGAAGCCTATAACGACCCGCGCTATCTGGAGCATTTGTACGGTGGAATTTATTGGGCGGCCACCGGCAAGGGCATCGAATCATCGGCGCCAGCGGCCAAAACAAAACGCCAGCGTTAGGCACCAGCCCCTCTCCCCGGCGGGAGAGAGGTGGGTAAGGCGACGGGCGAGGCCGGCCGCGTGGGCCTACTTCAATCGGCTGCGCCCGCATCCTCGTCCGCCCCTGCGGGGCACCTTCTCCCCCATGAAGGGCAGACGATGTCCCATGGAGAAGGAACTGCGTGCTGCCACTGTGTGCCGATCCTCTGCCGAGCCGCGTCAGCCCACCATCAACCGCGACCCCATCACCGCGCAGACCGCTCTCCACGCGCCATGCTGGAAAACACCCCGTCGCGGCGTACCCAGGCGTGAAACAACGCCGCGCTCAGATGCCCCAGCACGGTGGCAAATAACAGATACGCCAGCCAGCCATGCGCGCTGCGCAGCCAGGCATACAGTGCAGGGTCGTGTGGTGCGATCGCCGGCAGGTTCGCACCTGGCCACAGCACGATCGGGTAGGCGCCGGCCGACAGCATCGCCCAGCCGATCAACGGCATGCCCAGCATCAATGCATACAGCAGCCAATGCGAGGCAATCGCGGCAGCCCTTTGCCATGCCGGCAGATCGGCCGGCAGCGGCGGCGGGCGATGGCGCAGGCGGTTGATCAGGCGCAGCACCGCCAGGATCAGGATCGCGATGCCCAGCGGGCGATGCAGATCGATCAACCACGGCCGCTGCGTCACCGAGGCCACCATGCCCACGCCGACGAACAGCATGGTCAGGATCATCGCGGCCATCAGCCAGTGCAGCACGCGCGCTGGCAGATTGAAGTGGGTACGGCGGCTCATTGGCGTGCTCCCTGGCCGGTGGCGGCGCTGCCCGTGCCGTTGGCGATCTCGCGCTCGCGGCGGTTGAACGATTGCGAATACACCGACGAGCGCGCTGCCAGAATCGGGTCATTCGATGCGGCAAGGCCCTTGGGCAAAATCAACGGGTCGTAATTGAGATCGCGACACGGGCCGGTGGCCTGCGGCTGCGCACGCTCGATCGAGAGCGTGCCGGCAACGATCTGCTTGCGGCGTTCCGGCCACGGTTGCGACGGGTCGTCCACCGCATCGCCGGGCTCGGCGATGGTCAGCACCATGTCCCAACGCAGCGGCCCGTGCGCCAGCCGCGCGTCCAGGTCGGTGGCGAGAAAATCGCCATCGGCCTGCTTGCGTTGCGCGGCGCTCAGTTCCTTGAATGGCGTATGCGGGCGCATCGACCAGCGGATGTAGCGTTCGCGTCCGTCGGCGGCAATCGCGCGGAACGCATTGACGCCGTTGTATTGCGTATTGGCCCAGCTGTCCGACCACGGCGCAGTCTTGGCCCACTGCTGGAACTTGGCCGCTTCCGGATACTGCTTGCCGAACGCCGCCAGTTTTTCGGGGTCCGGCTTGCCGGTGGCCGGGTCTGGCTTGGAGGCCACGTTGAGCGCCTGAAAGCCGGCCGGCGTGGCGACCACGAAGAACGGGAAGCTGTTCATCGCCGTGCGCCATTCCTGCCCATCGTCGCTGCGCAACAGCAGCGCCATGCTGCGTACGCGCGCCTGCCCGTCCGGCCCGTGCGGGTCGCCGCCGCCGATCGACATGCGCCCCAGCACCGGCGTGCTGGGCTGGCTGAAGATGCGTGCCGACGACAGCCAGGTGGCCTTGCCGCTGGACTGGAATTGCCCGCTCACGCACACCCCTTTGGTATGCGCGCGGCGAAAGCCCGGATGCGGCGGCCCGCTGGATTCGATGGTGTCGGTCATGCGCGCGGCAGTGAGCCGGTCGCCACCGATCCAGCCGGCCGTCCAGGCAAACGCAAGCGCAACGCCGCCGGCAATGGCGGCAATCCCCAACAATGGCAGCACGGGGCGGCGCGCGCGCGGGGGCGAGGGAGGTGGCAACGTCATGGCTGGCTCCGGTGGTCGATACTGTGAGTGGTTGATACGAGTGAGACGACATGCGAGCCGCGTTATTCCCTCGTCCACCAACGACGGTGGCACGCACCGATCGCGGGAATAATCCACGCTCCAGTGCGTCTACCGTGTGATGCCACCACCACGCGCGCCAATGGATGCTCTGGACGATGACCAACTGCGCGCCGTGCTGCCGGCGCTGCGCCGCTTTGCGCGCTCGCTGAGCGGCGAGCCCGCCAGCGCCGACGATCTGGTGCAAGCCACACTGGAGCGCGCGCTGCGGCGGTGGCACACCCGGCATACCGCCGAAGCCCTGCAGCCCTGGCTGTTCGCCATCCTGTACCGGCAGTTTCTGGATGGGCAGCGGCGTGCCGCGCGCTGGCAGCGGGTCGTGGGCCTGTTCGCGCCGCAGCAGCCCAGCCAATCCGCGTCCGCTGAGCAGGTGCACGACGGCCGTGCCATGCTGGCCAGCCTTGCATCATTGCCGGCCGAACAACGCGCGTTGTTGCTCTTGGTCAGCGTGGACGGTTTCAGTTATCGCGAAGTGGCCGATACCCTCGGCATCCCGATCGGCACCGTGATGTCGCGCCTGTCGCGTGCGCGCGAACGCCTGCGTGCCGTGAACGAAGGCCAGGTGAATCACGCACCTGCATTGAGGATCCTGAAATGACCACCATGCCGCCCGACGAACACGCGCTGCACGCCTACGTCGATGGCCGCCTGACGCCGGAGCAACATGCAGCAGTGGCAGCCTGGCTGCAGGCACATCCCGCTCAGGCCGCGCGCGTGGCGGGCTGGAAGCGCGATGCCGAAGCGCTGCGTGCCGCACACGCCGGCCTGATGGCGGAGACTGGCGCCGTCGCCTTCACGCCTGCGGCGATTCGCCGTGGCTTGCAACAGCGCCGTCGTGCCGCGTTTGCCGTGGCCGCCAGTTGCGTGCTGGCACTTGGCCTGGGTACCGGGCTGGGCTGGCAGCTGCATGCGAGCCGGATCGCCAGCCAACGCGTGCCGATGGCCGATGCAGTGGCCGCCTACCGCCTGTTCGCCGATGCCGACGTGCATCGGGGCGTTGGGTTGGACGTGCAGCGCCGCGCCGAGTTGGAACCGTGGTTGCGCACGCATTTCGGCAACGCAGGCGCGGTGCCGGATCTGCGTGCGCAGGGGTATACGTTGCGCGGTGGGCAATTGCTGTCCACACCGGAAGGCGCGGCCGCGATGCTGGTCTACAGCGATGCCGACGGCGCACGCATTGGCCTGTATCTGCGTCCACGCAGCGGCCCGATGCCGACCGGCGAGCGCCGCGATGGCCGGCTGTTGGCGCAGTACTGGGCCGAAGGCGACACCGCATTCGCGCTGGTCGGCCCGGCGACGCAGACACGCATGCGCACGATCGCGCCATTGTTGCGTCGCCAGGGCTGACCAGCGCAGCGCAAGCGTTGTGCTGGCCTCAGCCTGATTGCAGCGCTGCCCGCGCTCAGCCGCCGTAGCGTTGTTGCAGCATGGCGAACGCCGAGCGCAGTGCCAGCGCTTCGCCGCCGGCGGGGCGGCCGGGGCGGTCGCTGTCATTCCAGGCGTAGACGTCCAGATGCGCCCACGGCCGGCCGGGTGCCACGAAGCGTTCCAGATACAGCGCGGCGGTGACGGCGCCGGCCATGCGCGAGCCGGCGTTGGCCATGTCGGCTACATGGCTGTTGAGATAACGCAGGTATGGGCGCCATAGCGGCATGCGCCACACCGGGTCGCGGGTCTGTTCGCCGGCACTGATCCAGGCCTGCGCCAGCGCATCGTCGTTGGCAAAGAGCGCCGGCAGGTCCGGGCCCAGCGCGATGCGTGCCGCGCCGGTAAGCGTGGCGAAATCCAGGATCAGATCCGGGTGCTGCTCGGTGGCATAGCTCAGCGCATCGCACAGCACCAGGCGGCCTTCGGCATCGGTGTTGTCCACTTCCACCGTCACGCCGGCGCGGGTGGTGATCACTTCACCAGGGCGGAATGCATCCGGGCCCACCGCGTTCTCCACTGCCGCAATCAGCAGCGTCAGCCGCACCGGCAACTGCTGCGCCATTACCAGACCGGCCAGCGCCAACGCATGCGCCGCGCCGCCCATGTCCTTTTTCATGTTGCGCATGCCATCGGCCGGCTTCAGATCCAGCCCGCCGGTGTCAAAGCACACACCTTTGCCGACCAGCACCAGATGCGGATGCGCCGTGTCACCCCACTGCAACTGGATCAGTCGCGGCGCGCGATGCGAGGCGCGCCCCACGGCATGGATGGTGGGGAAGTTCTGCGCCAGCAACGCGTCGCCGACGATCGCATCGACTTGTGCGCCATGCGCCTGTCCCAGCGTGCGTGTGGCCTCTTCCAGATGCTGCGGGCCCATGTCTTCGGTGGGCGTGTTGACCCAGTCGCGCACGCGCAGGCACGCCTCGATCAGTGCATGCGTATGTGCCGAGGGCGTTGCAGCCAGTTCGGCCGGCGCGCGCGGCACCTTGCGATAACGTGAAAAGCGATAAGCGCCCAATCCCCAGCCCAGATGCAGCAATGCCTGCTCGGCATCGCTCAGCGGGTTGGCCAGCGTCCAGCGGCTGGCCGGCGGTAGGGCCATCGGCGCATGCGCGTAGGCGTAGGCATCGGCCCGGTCACCGATCCCCAGGACCGCGCCGGCCAGCCCGTTGTCGCCCGGCAACAACAGCACGCTGCCCGGCGCGGCATCGAAACGCTGTGCCTGCGCCCACGACAGCACACCGGTGGGCTGCTCCGCGCACCAGCGCGTAAAGTTCTCGCGGTCGAGCACATACAGCGGCAAGGCTGCGGCATGGGGATCGGTGAAACCGGTGAGGTGCGACATGGAAATCCTCGAGTGCAGCGCCGTGCGCCGCGCAGAGTGGCTCAGGCGGGAAGGGTGATGCCGGCGTTCATCGGGCCTGGATGCGGCTGCTGCGCGTCCAGCCAATCGGCCAGCCCGGTCATGCTGTCGAATTCCAGATCCGGCTGCTGGGTGGGATGCGACCACACCGCGCCCTCGCGATTGATCCAGCAGGCGCGCAGGCCGGCATCCAGCGCGCCCAGCACGTCCATGCGCACGTGGTCACCCACATGCAGCACTTCCGAAGGCGGCACCTCGAGCCGGGCACAGGCGGCCAGGAAGATGCTCGAGTCGGGCTTTGCGCTGCCGTGTTCGCGCGAGCCCAGTTGAAACGCAAAGTGGTGCATCAGCCCGATGCGCTGCAAATCGGCATTGCCGTTGCTGAGCGCGGCCACCGGCACATGGGCGGCAATGCGCGCCAGCGCGTCGAGCGCATCCGGGTAGCATTCCACCTGGTTACGCGCCGCATAGAACACCTCGTAGGCCGGCTCCAGCAACGCCAGATCGCCGCCGCTCTCGCGCAACGCCATTTCCAACGTCAATCGGCGCAGCGCGCTGAGGTCGTGATGCAGGTGCGGGTTGTCGGCAAAGCTGCGCTCACGCAACTGGCGCATCGCCTCCACCGGAAAGCGCTCGGCAGTCACCGGGCTGTGCTCGCGCATCCAGTCGTACAGCACCTGATCGATCCGCGCCCCGATCGGCGCAAAGGGCCACAACGTATCGTCGAGGTCGAGGGTGATGGCGCGGATGTGGAAGCTCATCGCACGATTGTAATGCCGGGAATGGAGAGTCGGGAATCGAGAATGGGTAGAGCACCGCCTCTGCGCTTGCGATTCCCAACTCCCAATTCCCCATTCGCGGCTACTCCAGTAGCCGGGCCCAGCGCTGCATCCCGTCCACCCGGCTCAGCACCATCTTGATGCAGACCAGCAACGGCACCGCCAGCAGCAGGCCGACCATGCCCCACAGCCAGCCGAACAGCATCAGCGCCAGGATCAGCATCAGCGGCGAGATCGCCATGCGTCGGCCCAGCACGATCGGCGTCACCACCTGGCCTTCGATCGTGTGCAGGGCCAGGTACAGGATCGCCGGCAGCAGCGAGGACAAGGTGGTGCGAAATTCCACAAAACCCATCAGCAGCATCAGCATCACGCCGATCAACGGGCCGACATACGGTGCGAAATTCAGCAATGCGACCACCGTTCCCCACAGGATCGCTTCGGGCAGCGGAATCTGCAGCACAGACAAAATGCCGGCAAATACCAGCCCGACCAGCGTGTTGATCACGCTGATGGTGAGCACGTAGCGCGAGACCTCGCGCTCGATGTCCAGCATGATTTCGGTGGTGAACCGTTGCTGCTGCCGGTTCGGTAGCAAGGCGATCGCATGCCGCTGCAGGCTTTCGCCATACACCATGAAGAAGAACGTCAGCAGCACCACCGCCAGCACCGAAGCCGCCAGCTTGGGCGTGCGGACCAGCGCTTTGTAAGGGTCGTCCATCTGCGTGCGTACGATCTGCACGCCGCGCTGGCCTTCGCCACCGGCCGCGCGTGCAAAGTTTTCCGCTGCCTGGTTGGCTTGCATCACCGGCTTGGTGAGATCGCGCACATCGCGCGCAATCTGGCGCATCTGCCGTGGTGCCTGTTGCACCCATTCGGCGGCAGGGCCGGCCAGTTGCGTGGCCAACGTGACGGTGCCGGCCAGGCCTAGGCACAGGATGAGCAAGGCGCCGAGAAACCGCGGGATGTACAGCTTGCGCAGACCCCGCAGGATGGGGTTGCCGATCAGCGCGAAAAACGCGGCCAGCATGATCGGCAGGATGATCGTCTGCGCTGCCCAGAGGGTGTAACCAACGGCGAGCGTGGCCAGCACCACCAGCGAGGCCGGCGCGCGCGGGCGGGGCGCCGGTGCGGGCGGAAGCGAATCTGCCGCGGTGACGGCATCCGGTGAGTCGACGGGAAGAGACATGCGCGCCCTGGCAGCAGACTGGCGTGCTGCCAGCGGTGCGCCATTATCGGCGCAATGCGTCAACGGCGCGCACAGAGCCTGTGGGCAGGATGTCAGCGAACCAACGCTAGTCTGGCGGACTCGGCAGCAGCGCCCCTGTGCAGGTCGCGGGGCGCAGAGTCGGTTGTCGAAGTGGGATTGCCATCGACCGCAGGATCCTGCCGCATGCTGCTGACTGCGGCAGCACACATGCCGTGCGGAATTAGCCGTCAGGCGTCAGAGCTCTTGGCGAGGAAAGGACCATTCGTCGCATGATTCCCGCATTTCAGCGCTGATATCCGTCAGCCTTCGCAGCGAGCAGTTATCCAGCGGAAATAGACAACGCGGATGCCAGCATTGCGGGCCCGTCGTGCAGCGGTCTTTCAAGCAGTCACCCAGCGCGGCACGCGCGGACTGCATGCAGCGCCGGGATCAGAACGCAGCGCCAGGACCAGACATGGCCACGCGGCGGTCGGACCTCTTCAAAGCGGCACTGGGCACTGGTATGTCGATGCCTTGCACAGGCAATCCGCTGCTGTCGACGGCGGCCTGGCAAAGCGCTAGCCGCCGTGAATACCGTCCGCGCTCAGGCGGCGCGATCTGCAGGGACCTGCACCACGGTCACCGGCGGGTCGGCTGCAACTTCCTCGGCATTGTCTGCCGCACGTTCGGCCTGCTCGGAAGCTTCCTGCGCACGGTGCGCAGTGAACAGCGCAGAGATGGTACTGATCATCTGCAGAAGCTTGGGAATACCGCCAAGCTTGCTGGCGATGCTGCCCAATGCCGCCTGCGGTTCGTTGCGGCCGGTGACAAAGCCGAGCCCGAAGCCCACAGTCATGATCCGCAGTGGCGACCACCCGGCACGCCAGGTCTGGCGGAGTTCGCTCCAGTGCAGACGCGTTTCTTGCGCGCGTCCTTCGACCAGAAACTCGGCGCGTTCGACGCGTTGACGCAAGGTTCCAAACTTCATGGGCGTGCTCCACTGGCAGAGGTTGCCGCGTCATCGTCCTTGCTCGGGTCATCGAAAATTCCCAGCTTGATGAGCTGACGGCGCGTTGCATTCATGCCGGTGTGGTCGAAGTAGAAAAACACGCGCCATGCCGCGATGCCGGTCACCAACAGACTCGCCAACGCAGTGAAAAACATCGCCTGGAACCACGACAACCCGGCACGTTGCAGCAGGGCGATGATGGCACCGGCCAGCAGCAACCACGACGAGGCGCCGAACACCACGGCCACGCAGGCCCAGGCCAGGCCACGCCCGAATGCGCTGCGTGCCAGTTGCAGATCGGCCGACACCAGCCGGCGCAAGGCGCGGCTGGTGTCCTTGGCCGAGCCCAGCGTTGCACGGCCGGCTGCGCCGACCGCACGTACGCTTTCGTCCAGTCCTGGCGTCTGCGCGCGCGCGTCTGGCGCGTCGGTTCCGGCAGCGGGAGAGGCCTGATCGCTCACGACTTAGTTGTCGTTGCTGCGTGCCAGCTTGGCGATGACCCAGCCAGCGGCGAAGGCAACGCCGAAGGCAGCCAGCGGACGCTCGCGGATCAGATCGGTGGCGCTTTCCAGCAGATCGTTGCCCTTGGCAACCAGGACGTCCATCTGCTCCTTGGCAGCGGCACCGCCGAACTCGGCAGCGGCCATGCCGGCCAGCGCGGTGTCAGACAGCTCGGCCTTGACGTTGGCGCGACCGAGCTTGAGCTCATCGCCAGCGGCGCTGGTGGCGCCCCTGACCGCTTCGCCAGCGGCGCTCGCTGCCGACTTCAGGTGGGTGCCGGCTTCGCTCAGGTTTTCCTTCAGCTGATCGGTATTGGTGGGGCTCATGCGATATCTCCTTCGGTCATTGATGGCAGCCGCCACTCACGTGCGGTCGAGCAGTAGCAATAGCATCGGGGGGGTGTAGGAGGCGTTAGTGGAAGCAACGCCCGGTACACATCGCGTCAACGCATCAGCGCGTCGTACTGCGCGTTGCCACGCAGGATGCGCACGACAAGCTGCTGCGGTTTACGCTGGAAATTGGCCCGCCAGCTGGCAAGGTCGGCGAACTCGCCCACGCTGCTGGCCACGATCACATCGCCGGCGACCAGGCCGTTGGCGGCAGCGCGACCGCCGCGTTTGACCTCGCTCACCATCACCCCGGTGATGCCTGACTGACGCAGCGATTCGGGGAGATCGACGAAGGTCGCGCCGGTCAGGCGCGGGTCCAGCATGTCGCCGGTGACGGCGCGGTCCTGCTCTTTCAGCGTGGCCTTGAGCTTGAGCGGCTTGCCATCGCGACGGATGTCCAGGGTGACCGCACTGCCAACCGCCTGCAGGCCTTCGTAATTGTGGAGCGCCTCGGCGCTGTCCACGCGCTGGTCGTTGGCCGCTACCACGACATCGCCCGGTTGCACGCCTGCCGCCGCCGCTGCGGAGCCCGGCAACACCCGTGTCACCAAGGCACCGCGCAACGAATCCACGCCCAGGCCCTGCAACATCTGCTGGGTGAGGTTCTGGGTTTCCAGGCCGAGCGTGCCGCGCACCACCACGCCCTTGGTCACCAATTGCTCGACGACATTGCGCGCCAGGTTGGACGGAATCGCCAGCCCAAGGCCGATATTGCCGGCCATGCTGCCCTGTGGATTGAAGCTGGCGGTATTGATGCCCACCAACTGGCCTTGCAGATTGACCAGCGCGCCGCCCGAGTTGCCGGGGTTGATCGAGGCGTCGGTCTGGATGAAGTTCTGATAGCCCAAGCCGCGAATTCCGCTGCGTCCCACAGCCGAGACGATGCCGGAGGTGACGGTCTGGGTGAAGCCGAACGGGTTGCCGATGGCCACCACGAAATCGCCCACGCGTAGCGCGTTGCTGTCGGCCAGTTTGATATCGGTGAGGTTGTCGGCCTTGATGCGGATCAGCGCAATATCGGTATCGGCATCGGAGCCGATGAACTCGGCCTTGACCGTGCGTCCGTCGCCGAGCGTCACCTGCACGTCGTCGGCGTTTTCGATGACGTGGTGATTGGTCAGTACGTACCCTTTTTGCGCATCGATGATCACGCCCGAACCCAGCGATTCGTTGATGCGGTCCTGTGGCACCTGCGGAAACAGCCGGCGCAGGATCGGGTCATTGAAGAACGGGTTGCGGACGCGCACCACTTGTTTGGTGTTCACGCTCACCACCGCGGGCATGGCCTGCTGCAGCATCGGCGCCAGCGATGGCACTGGCTGGCCGGCCACCGCAGCCGGCAATGCGGCGGCCGTCGGCAGGGTAAAGGCGGCGTTGCTGGGGGGCGTGGCTTCGGCGCGATTGTCCAGCCAGGCGTTGATGCCGGTGGCGGCAAATCCGCCGAAGGCAGCGGCCAGCGAAAGAGTCAGCAGGGTAGGCAGCGGTCGCATGGAACGGATTCCGGGTTACGCGGTGGATGAGGAATAGGGCGTCTGACTGCGTAAATCAAGCTGAACGAGAGTGCCTGCGCGCAATTTAACTGCCGGTGAAAGTGCCGCACATCCCTTGCCCTGATTGCGTTGACAGCCCGACGGGCCGGGCGTAGCGTCCGCTTGATCCGATGCCTGTTCAGCATGTTGCGTGCGGTCGCGCATCGCCTAAGTTTCCCGCACTGACGCCCTTAAGGAGGGTCTATGAGCAACGGCAATGGCGTAACGGCAACCCTGTCCGACGCCGTCGATAGCGTAAAAAGCACCGCCACCGAATTGACCGAGACCATCGCCAGCACCGCCAGCGAGGCGGTCGCCAGCGTGCAGGAGGCCGCAGGCACGGCGGTGGAAGAGGTCAAGACGCAGGTGGCCAAAGCGCGCAAGGCGGTGGTCAAGGTCGAAAAGAACGTGGCCAAGAACGCCGGCACTGCGGCCACCGCAGTGAAACGCAGCGTGGCCAAGACCAAGCGCTCGCTGGCGGCCACCAAGGACGCTGCCAAGGACAAGCTGGTCGCCACCAGGGAAGCCGCCAAGCAGAAGCTCACCGCCACCAAGGACGCGGCCAAGCAAACGTTGACCTCGACCACGCAGGCCGCCAAGCAGAAGTTGAGCAGCACCAGTGCCGCGGCCAGGAAGAAGATTACCGACACCAAGGCCACTACCAGGCGCAAGCTGGAAACCGCCAAGGCCAATGCCAAGGCCGAAGCGGCCGCATTGAGTGCCAAGACGACTGCCAAGAGCGCCGCACGCAAGACCGCCGTCGCAACGGTGAACGCACGCACGGCGGCGAAGAAGGCAGCGAAGAAGGTAGGGGCCAAGCCGGCGGCAGCGACGAAGACGTTGGTCAAGCCTGCAACAAAGAAGGCGCCGGTCGCCAAGCAAACCGCGACCAGGCAGGCCGCGGTGAAGAAGGCCCCGCTCAAGAAGGCCGTGACCAAGACCGCGCTGAAGAAAGCCGCCAAGGTGACCAAGACCCCGGCCACGCGTGCCGTGGCAAAGACCACCGCCGCGCGCAAGGCAGTGGGCAAGAAAGCGGCAAAGCGCGTCACGCGCTGAGGTTGTCACGCTGCGGCGCAGGGTGCGATGTGCGGGTCGCCAGGTAGCGTGGAAGGCGTGCAACGCACGCGATAGGTGTCACCGAACCTGTGCAATGGTGAAGACGCCGGCGCTGTTCCATAGCGTCGGCGTTTTTGTTGCAGCGGCTTTGGCCAGCGCTCCCCGTCTGCAGCCAACACGCTGATGACCCTGCACTGCGCGGGAGGATTGCCCGAACGTATCGCGTGCGCGCACTTCGATACGTACAGGCATCACGCATGCAATAAAAGGAGCAGGGCCTAGCGCATGCCATCGACCAACTGTTGCGCACCCAGGCCGATCCCTGCCTTGGCCGCGTCATAAGCACCAAGGCTGGCCTTGATGTTCATTGCATTGGGGTACTGCTTTTCGACATAGGCCGCCAGCAAGCGATCGCTTGACGCGTCGAAGATTTCCACCGCATAGCTGACCGAGCCGGAGAATGCGCCCTCCTTGCCACGCGCGGCCTGCACGGCATTGTAGGCGCCGCCTCCGATATCGACCTTCATGAAGGTGCCGAGCACCCGCTTGCTGGGTTTGGCGCCGGTCAAGGTGAGCCGCACACGCAAGGTGTCGGGCCCGATGGCGGTGGTGGGCTGCCAGCGCTGGCCAATCGCGTCGCCGAACTCGCGTTGCATGAGATCGGCGAGCATGCGTTTGTCCTGCTCGGGTACCCCTTCGAATTGCGCGTCCGCGCCGCGGTAAATGCGCACCGGCTCGACCAATGCGGTGCGATACCGCGACCAATCGACCTGGCCGTGATACGCGTACGGCATGCGGCCGCCGCGGCTGCCATCGTGCGGGCGCAGGTAGCTCGAAGATGGCAGTTGGCGATAGGGCGTGGGGCGGGTGCTGGCGCAGCCGATCAGGCTGACGCTGACGACGGCGAGTGCGCAGTATCGAACGAAGCAAGAAGTCGACATGGAGAACTACCTGGTGGAAGAAGGCGAGTGGGCGCAGTTCCAGCGCGCTGGCGTGACCTGATGTTCAGTGCAGTAGAACGCTGGCAGCGGCCAAGGCCAGAACGGCCGTTGCGGCAGTGAACAACACGCCGCGCCTGGCCAGGTGCTGCAGGCGGCGGGCAGCGCGCGCGCTGCGGATATCCGGCAACGCGCACCAGATGTCGCGGTTGCGCGTGCCGGCAGAGCCGCAGCGAAATTCCGGCTCGAGAGGCAGTGGCAGCGGATGCGCAGCGACGGGGTCATTGGCAGCGCACTGCCCGACCGGCAGCGATGGCGCGGTGGGGAGGTGCTGGGTGAAACGGATCGAATGAGGCATCACCAGGCATCCTTGATGCGTGCGGTGAGTGCACTGTAGGCAAGCGATTTTGGGAACTTATTGGATCAACGCGACGACTGCACCGCTTGGCGAAGGCGTGAAATTTCTTTGCAGCACGCAATGGTGTCGGCATTAGAGCGACCACCAAAATGTAGCGAGCAGGTGGTGTGGACGGCGCTCGGGAGCCGCGATGTACGCGTCAGATGGGCCGTCTCGCGCTGCGCGCTGGGCGCTGGGTGTGTGCGTGCGCAGTCGCGCATTTCACGTACCCCTGCTGGTCCATCGCGCACCGCGCACTCGCCGCGCCAGCCTGTGGTTGCGCCGTCGTTTGGTTGGCCGCATATCGTAGTGCTCTCGCGCTGCAGCGCAGGCGGCTTCAGGCCGCGCCGGCAGGGCGGTTGCCGGCAAACACCACGCGCACGCAGAGGCCGCGTCCATCGTTGCCGTCGCCGGCTTCGATCGTTGCTCCGTGCAGGCGCGCAATGCCGGCGACCAGCGACAATCCGATGCCACTGCCCTGTACTGCGCTGCCGGGCACGCGATAGAACCGCTCGAAAATAGAAGCCTGCGCGCTTTCGGGCACACCGGGACCGTCATCGCTGACCTGCAGGAACGGGTGCAGTACGTCAGCGCGCACACAATAGCCGCAGCTCACCTCCACCTTGCCATGCAGGCGGCCATAGCGGATGGCGTTGTCGACCAGGTTGCGGATCAGAATGCCCACTGCATCCACATCGCAACGCAGCAGGCAGGGCGATGCCTCAACCTGTAACTGCAGCTGGCGTGCGTCGGCCTGCACGCTGAATTCGTCCAGCACATGCGAGATCAGCTCGCCCATTTCGACTTGATGATAGGCGGCTGAACTGATGCCGGCATCCAGTCGCGCCAGATCCAGCAATTGTTCGGCCAGCCGGTTGCTGCGACGCGCGGTTTCCAGCAGTTGGCCCAGCGCGGCGTCCTTGGCCTCCAGTGTGGACGCGCGCGATGCGACCTCGGCGTAGGCATGCAGTGCCGAGAGCGGGGTGCGCAGTTCGTGCGCGGCATCGGCGACGAAATCGCGCTCGGCCTGGACGGCTTGTTCCACCCGCGCCAGCAAGGTGTTGAACGAGGCGATCAACGGGCGGACTTCGTCGGGCGCCTGTGCCAGCGGCACCGGCTCGGTATCCAGGCCGGTACGTTGCGCGATGGCGCCGGACAGGGCGCGTAGCGGCCCCAGCGAGGTCCGCACGGCCCACCACATCAATAGTCCCAGGATGCCCAATTGCACGGTGTTGAGCACCACGGCAATCAGGGTCTGCTTGACGCTCATGCGCGAGGATGGGTTGCCGATCGGGGTCGACGTGGCTGCCGCGCCGGGCGGCTCTGTCTGCGTATCGAAGCGGTGCTGGAGCGCGTCGGGCAAGGTGGCCATCAGTCGATCGCCGAGCAGGTTGAGTTCCTGTTCGAACACGCTGTGCTGACCCTGGGTGACCAGTGCGACCAGGATCCATAGAGAGGTGGACCAGCTCAGCAGAACGATCGCGGCCAGCGCCGCCAGCATGCGTGCCTGCAGCGACTTCATTCCGGGGTCTTTCCGACCATGTAGCCCTGGCCGTAGACGGTGGAGATCAGCGCATCGCCCAGCTTGCGCCGCAACTGGTGCACATACACCGCGATCATGTTGCTGCCGCCTTCGGACGGGCCGCCATAGACGCCTTCTTCCAGCTGATCCTTGGTGACCACGCGTCCGGCACGTTCCATCAACGCCAGCAGCAGGCGATATTCGTGTGCGCTCAGCGCCACCCATTTACCGTCCTTGGTGACCTTGCGGCTGCCAGGATCCATGCAGACGTCGCCGTGGCTGAGCAGGGGCACCACGCGGCCCTGGCTGCGCCGGGTGACCGCGCGCAGCCGTGCCATCAGCTCGTCGAACTGAAACGGCTTGACCAGATAATCGTCGGCGCCGGCATCCAGGCCGCGGATGCGGTCGGTGAGCTGGCCACGCGCGGTCAGCGCGATCACCGGGGTGGCATCGTAATGGCTGCGCATGAAGCGGATCACGCTCAGCCCGGACTCGCCCGGCAGGCCGATATCCAGCAATACCGCACTGTAGCGGTGGTCCACTAGCGCTGTCTTGGCGGCATTGGCATGACCGACATGATCGATGGTCCATGACTGCTGACGCACACCGTCGCAGATGGCGCTGGCCAGCATGGTGTCGTCTTCGACGAGGAGCAGATGCATAGGTGTTCTGCCGTGCGCAGGGCCAGTCCGAGATCCGCAGCACTGTCGGTGATGAAGTTTGGGCAAATATTAGGGCATGGCCGAACCGCATGCAGGCCAGGCCATGCATGCCGTTCGATCCCGTCTGGTCAGGCCCTGGCCGCCGCTCAGCGCTGCAGAATGGCGCGCAGCGCAGCGTCCAGGTGCAGGTACTGGAAGCGGAAGCCGGCATCGAGCGCGCGTTGCGGCAGCACGCGCTGGCTGATCAGCAGCAGGTCGGCCATCTCGCCGAAGCCCAGCCGCAGCACGCCGGCCGGCAGCGCCAGCAGGGCAGGGCGGTGCAGCACCTTCGCCAGCGTGCGCGCGAAGTCGGCATTGGTCACCGGATTGGGCGCGGTGGCGTTGTAGGCGCCGGGTTGGCCGTGCTGCAGCAGCCACAGCAGGAGCGCAACCATATCGGCGCGATGGATCCAGCTCATCCAGTGCCGGCCATCGCCGAACGGCCCACCGCCGCCGAATCGAAATGCCGGCAGCATGCGGGCCAGCGCGCCGCCATCGCGATCCAGCACGATCCCGGTGCGCACCCAGCTCACCCGCGGGCCGAGTGCGGCGATGGTGTTGGCTTCGGCCTCCCAGTCGCGGCACAGCACGGCAGAGAAGTCATCGCCGGCGGGCTCGGCCTCGGTCAACGCCGTATCGCCACGTTCGCCGTAGTAGCCCACGGCCGAGCCGGAAATCAGCACCGAGGGACGTTGTGCGGCCGGCTGCTGCGCAATCCAGTCATGCAATTGGCGCGTGATGCCCAGGCGCGATTGGCGGAAGCGCTGCTTGCGGGCATCGGTCCAGCGGCCGGCGGCCAGCGGCTCGCCAGCCAGGTTGATGACCGCATCGGCCTGCACTCCATCCAGCGTATGCACGGCGGTCATGCCGGGCAGGATGCGCTTGGCGCGGTGCGGGTCGCGGGTCAGCACGCTGACCTGATGGCCGGCCTGCAGCAATGCCGGGCACAGGGCCTGGCCAATGAAGCCGGTGCCGCCGGTGATGAGCAGATGCATGGAGGGCTCCTGGCCGAATCGATGCGGCACGATAGGCCAGGATCACGCCAAGCGAGGTGAAGCTAGCGCGCATGCGGCCGTGCGCTGCACGGTCAGCCTGCGGCGTGGCCCAACGACCTCGACGACAGCCGCATGTGCTGTTCACCCAACGCAAACGCGCCGGACTGGCCGGCGCGTTTGCAGGGCAAGCGCCTGATCGGCTGCTTACTTGGACGAAGACACCGCGTGGGCGCGTTCGAAATGCGCCGAGACCACGCGACGCGTCTCTTCCAGATGTTGCTTGACCGGCGCGCTTTCGGCGGCGGGCAGCAGTTCCGAATCGATGATCTTGATGGTGTCGCCATGGTCGATGACCATGTTGCGCATGAATGCATTGCGGTAGGCATCCTTGCCGTCAGGCAGGGTCAGCGTCTTGGACAGCGCTTCCACTGCCGCCTTGCCCTTGGCACGTATGGCCTGCGCGCGCGGGCTCTCGGTTGCGCCAAGCGACTTGGTCTTTTCAAGGTTGGCCTCGTGGTCGTGCAGCATCTGCTGCGCGAACTCGCCGGTGGCACCACCCAGATCCTGTTCGATGGCCTGCTTGGCGAGTGCGATCTCGTTGTCGTCGATCGCAGCCAGCACGCCCAGCACCGCGCCATCGCCCTTGGCCAGCTCGGTCGCGCCGCTTCCGCTGACGGGCGCAGCCGTCGGCTCGGGCGACACCGCTGGCGCGGTGCGCGAAGCATCGCCGCCGGGGCGGTCGCAGGCAGTCAGAGAGAGCATGGCCAACAGCGAAGCGGTGAGAAGCGTGACTTTCATGAAGATCCTGGAATGAATCGGCAATTGCCGGGGTGGAATGCAAAGGAGCCGCTAGGCGGCTCCGGGGAGGTCGGTTAGGCCCACTGCGGCTGGGCAACGGGCGCCATGCCCAATGGTCTGGCGGGCGCTTTGGGTGCGCGCACGGCGTCCTGCGCACTGCGGCAGGTACGTGCCATGCGAGCGGTGCGTTCGCGAATCAGCGCATGTTCGCTGATCGGCGCGCTACCCAACAGACTGGCCACGTGGAAGCCAAGGATTTCCTCCGCGCGGTCGCCCTGGTCGCTGACGATGTGCGGTACCAACCGCTCCAGTCGTTCCAGCTCCTGCTGCACTTGATACGGGGTTTTCATGACGATCTCCAATGAAAAACAGATGTTGCTCGATACTGCGGACTCAACTATTGCGCGCGCCCAAGCGCTGCCAGCAATCGGTTGCCAATTGTTCGTAGTTGGACTGTGTGCTGGATGAAATGAAGTGGTGCTCCAAGCGGTCCCGAAATAGGCGCAGACGTTCCTGGTCGCTCGAACGCGGGGCTTGCAGGTAGATATCGCAGGCCATTTTCACCACCGGGGACAACTCGCTGAACTTGCCTGCGCCGAGGTTGCCCTGGGCATGCCGCGCCTGCCAATGCGCGATTTCGGCCTGTACATCGATGACGGATGGATCTCTGCTCATGACTTGGGGTGTTCCGGTATAAACAAACTTGACCTGCAGAGTAACTGCGGGTATGTCAACGATTGATCATCGAACCCGACCATTGCAGCACTTCGGTGCATTGCACGCTTAACTGGTCAGATTGTTCGAGTGCATCTACACGCAATGCATGCAGGTGCGTGCATGTGGTCAATGCGTACCAAGTGACGCGTTTGAACCCGTGTGGTCGAAGCGACGCGTTGGTCTCGCATGCGTTTCGATGTCACGACTGCAACGTGGCCTGATCACACCAGGCAGGTGATCGCCGATCGGGCAAAATCGCTTTCGCAATGCCGCATTTCACGGAAGATTCTGAACCGCTCCACACCTGTGTAACGTCTGATCATTAAGGTAGGCGGCGACGTAATGGAGCGAGAGTACCCAGGATGCAGGACAGCGAGACCCGTAGCCCTAAGCCGCATCATGCAAGCGGCACACCTGAAGCGCGCGTGTGGTGGCATGCCTTGTTGGAGTTGCGCGGCGGGCGTATTGCCATCAGTTTGATCGTGGTGTTCCTGATTGTGCTTGGCTTGTATCTGGCACTGAAGTAAGGCTCCGGCGATACCACTGCCACGACTCGTCCCTCAGCTGCGACCGAGGCCAGCAACGACGCGCGATCACGCCGCAGGGGAGATGTCATGGCACAGACACACTATCGGCAGGTGCTTGGGCATGCCACGCGCGTGGTGCCCGAGCATGGTCATGAGCGTGCAACGCACGCATGGGTCTGTCGCGAGGTCGCGCATTTGCTGGGCGTGCCCGATGCCGGCGTCGCTGGCGATGGCGTGATCGAAGTTGGAACATTCCACGTACCCGATGACACGCTCACTACCGCGCAAGCGCGCGGGCTGGGCATCCACGGCGTCGGTGACTTGCTCGGCGGTATCGTGCCGCATGCGTTTCTGGCCACCAAGGTCATCGGTCACCCACTGGTTTCTGACGACGCGGCAAGCACTGCGGGCTGGGACCAGGCGCTGGCCATGTCGCTGATTCCCGCCACGCTGCCGGGCTACACCGCGTTTTCTCGCCCGGATGCGATGCATGCGTTCGAGGCGCTGTCTGATGGTGGAGACGTGCGCCTGAAGCTGCCCACCGGCGTGGGCGGCAACGACCAATGGCGCATTGCCGACGCATCGCAGCTGGCGCAGGTACTGGATAGCCTGCCCGATACCTATCTAGGCACGCATGGCGGCGTGCTGGAACGCAATATCTTGCAGCCAACGACGCACAGCGTAGGCGAGTTGTGTCTTGCCGGCGTCCAGATTGCGTATTACGGCACGCAATGCAGCGTGCCCGATGCGGACGGCAGCGATGTGTATGGCGGCTCGTCGCTGTGCGTGTACCGCGGGTCGTTGGAGGCACTGATGGCCACAGCTTTGCCATCGCTGGAGCGACGGGTGGTCGAGCAGGCGTGCAGGTACGATCGATGCGTCACCGCCGCTTATCCTGAGCTGCAGATTTCCCGCCGCAACTACGATGTGGTCAGCGGTCAGGATGCTGGCGATGTCCCGGTATGCGGCGTGCTGGAACAATCCTGGCGAATCGGTGGTGCAACCCCGGCAGAACTCGCTGCAATCGCCGCCTTTCAGCAAGATCCCGCATTGCAGTGGGTAAGGGCGTCCACACACGAAATCTATCAGGGCCAGCCGCCGGCCGATGCACAGGTCTACTATCGCGCAACCCAATCCGGTCCAGGGCCGCGCTACAAATACAGGAGGATCTCTGCGACGTAATGGAAGCCAAACTTTCTAGCATCGACATTCCGGTCGGCCAGGACGCACTCAGCGGCACCTTGCTCACGCCCTCAGGCATGCCTGCAGTGTTGTTCGTGCACGGCTGGGGCGGCAGCCAGCACCACAGCCTGGTACGTGCGCGCGAGGCAGCAGGCCTGGGCTGCATCTGCATGACCTTCGATCTGCGTGGGCATGAGGGTTACGCATCGATGCGCCAGACCGTGACACGCGGGCAGAACCTGGACGACATCAAGGCTGCCTACGATCAACTGGCAGGTCTGCCCTACGTGGATGCGCAGTCGATCGCAGTGGTCGGCCTGAGCTACGGTGGCTATCTGTCCGCATTGCTGACGCGCGAGCGCCCGGTGGAATGGCTGGCGTTGCGTTCGCCTGCGCTCTACAAGGATGCCCACTGGGATCAACCCAAGGTCAGCCTCAACGCCGACCCGGACCTGATGGCGTACCGCCAGCAGCGCCTGCGTCCGGCAGACAACATCGCCTTGGCCGCCTGCGCCGAGTACAAGGGCGATGTGCTGTTGGTGGAAGCCGAGCACGATGCGATCGTGCCGCAGCCGGTGCTGCACAACTATGCGCACGCGTTCGTGCAGGCGCGTTCGCTCACATCGCGTGTCATCGCTGGCGCGGACCATGCGCTCAGCATCAAGGAACACCAGCAGCAATACACGCGTGCCCTGATCGACTGGCTGACCGAAATGGTCGTCGGCCGGCGCATTGCATTGGCCAAGGAGGTGGTGGCCACGCGCAAGCAGTTGCTCAAAGATCAACAGGGCGCTGCTGCGGCCCCGTCGGAACAGACCACTGCGGTATTTCGCGGCGACATCCGTGCGGTGGAGAAGACCGCAGGGTAGTGATCCGGGAAAACGTGGCGTGCAAAGCCATGGGGTCGCGCACGCGTCGCTCTTTTCTTTCTGCGTGTTGAAGACCCGGTGGGCCCGCGGATTGCCTTGTGGATTCGTCAGCCTGAGATCATCTCGGTACTGCTTTTTTTCTGAGCGCCGCCGAGTGAGCAGGAACCCGCATTACTCCATAACGCAGAACGGGCCCGAGTGGGCCCGTTCTGGTTCAACGTCGTGCGCTGGCCGCGGCACTTGTGACCGCGCCGCTGCGATCACGCGTTAGACGCGCGGGTCGGTCGGGTGACGGCGCGCCGCTGCATCGTGATGATCCGAGTCGAATGCCTCACGTACCGCATGCTTGGCCTTTTCCCAGCTCAGGCGCGAATTGGCCTTGAAGCGGTCCCAGCCATCGCCCAGATCGCGTTCCAGGTGGTCGTCCCACTGGCGGCCGGCGTGCTGCTGCCGTGCCTGCATGCCATAGCGATAGGCCGGGCGATAGTCGTCGTACGAATAGTCGACATCGCGGTAGCTGGCGCTGTCGAAGCGGCCTGCGTAATGCGTGTCGCTGTCGCGATAGACAGTGTGGGTACGGTCCGCACGCTCCCATGCATCGCGTGCTGCAAGCCGGGCTTCATCCCATTCCAGGCGCGATTGCCCGCGGTTACGCGGCCATTCGCCGGCCAGCGTGGCTTCGGTTTCTTCCCAGGTGCTGGTCGGGCGGGTTTCGCGTGCCTGCAAACCGAATCCGTAGACGGTGGCGTAGTCGCGATCGTAGTCGGTGCCTTCCTTGTAGTAGGGGCGGTTGCGATGCTCCTGGCGCCAGTATTCGGTCTCCACAGTGGGGTCGAGCCGTTCGGCCACGCCCTTGCCAGCCGCTGCGCCAGCAACCACGCCGGCCGCTGCACCAATCAAGGTGCCGAGCGGCCCGAACACCGTGCCTGCAAGCGCCCCTGCCGCCGCACCGCCGGCGATGCCGCCCACACCGACGCCAACTGGATGCGAACCAGGCGCACCGGAGATCGGGTCGCGGTTCAAGTCCTTTGCTTCTTCCTTGCGTTCCTGCTTGTCGAGATTGCTCATACCGCCTCCGGATTATCTGATGGATGCGCCCTGTAGATCAGACCGCGAACGAGGCGCAACGATGGCGTCGCAAGAGTGAAACGTGCGTGCTTTGATGTGAGCGCGATCGCGACATGACTGAACTGTGCATTGCATTGCGGATGAGGTTGCTCACTCGCACTTGCAACGTGTCTGTAGCGAAAAGGGCCGCTGGCGCGGCCCTTTTCTATCCCTTGATGCACACCACCTGGCGCAAGGTGTGCAGCACCTCGACCAGGTCCTGCTGCGCCGCCATCACTGCATCGATGGACTTGTACGCTGCAGGCGACTCGTCGAGCACCGCCGCGTCCTTGCGGCATTCCACATGTGCGGTGGCCTGACGATGCTGTGCCAGGGTGATCTGCGCGCGTGCAGCGGTCCTGCTCATCACACGCCCCGCGCCGTGGCTGCAGCTGTGGAAACTGTCGGCGTTGCCCAACCCACGCACGATGTAGCTGCGCGTGCCCATGCTGCCCGGAATGATGCCCAGCTCGCCGACACGAGCGCTCACTGCGCCCTTGCGGGTGATCAACAATTCCTCACCAGCGTGCGTTTCCTTCTGCACGTAGTTGTGGTGGCAATTGACTGCGAGCTTTTCCAGCTGGAATTTGGGCAAGCGGTGACGCATCTCGGCCAGCACGCGCGCCATCATCGCCTCGCGATTTTCGCGGGCGTAATCCTGCGCCCACGACACCGCTTCGACGTACTCGTCGAACAACGGCTCGCCCTGCATGAAGAAGGCCAGGTCCTTGTCGGGCAGATGGAAACCCAACACGCGATGCGCCAGTTGTTCGCGCGCGCGCTCGATGAAGTACGTGCCGATCAGGTTGCCGGTGCCGCGCGAACCGCTGTGCAGCATCACCCATACCGCATCGGTTTCGTCCAGGCAGATCTCGATGAAGTGGTTGCCGCCGCCCAGCGTGCCGATCTGGCAGTCCAGCTTGTCGGTACGGATGCGCTTGTGCTGCTGCTTGATCGCATCCAGACGCTGCACCAGCCCGGACTGCGCAATGCGGGTCTCGATGCTAACCGGCAGCTTGCGATGCTCGCCGCCACGTCCATTGCCCACCGGCACGCTACGCTCGATGCTGGAGCGCAATTGCGCCAGATTGTCGGGCAGGTCGTTGGCGCGCAGCGTGGTGCGCACCGCAGCCATGCCGCAGCCGATATCCACGCCGACCGCCGCCGGGATGATGGCGCCACGGGTTGGAATGACCGAGCCCACGGTTGCGCCTTTACCCAGGTGTACGTCGGGCATCACCGCTACCCACGGACCGACAAACGGTACCGCCGCGATATTGCGCAGCTGCGCATGCGCCTGCTCTTCCAGGGGCACGCCGCGCACCCAGCCCTTGATCGGGGTGGTGCTGCCCTCGGCATGCAGAAATTCAAAGTGTTGTGATGTACTCATTGTTGTCATTGCCTTGCGGCAGTGCGTGGCAGATCCTTCCGCCACGCGCAGCCTTCATTGCCTGATCGTCACCAATTGCTTCAGCACGCCATCCAGGCCGCCGAACACGGTGAGCTTGTCGATCTTTTCGGTGACCTTTTCCAGCGCCTCCAGTTCCTTCAAACGCATCAGCACCGGGCTGTCTTCGATCAACTTGGCGGTGTTGAGCAACGAGCGCGTGGCATTGGCCTCTTCGCGCCGGCGGATGACGTTGGCTTGCGCCTGCTTCTCCGCCTGCACGACCGCGTTGAGGATCTCGCGCATCTCGCCCGGCAGGATCACGTCCTTGACGCCGACGCCCAGCACCTCGATGCCGAAGCCGCTCACGCTGCCGCGCACATACCCGAAGATATCCGCATCCAGGCAGGCCTTGTCGCCCAACAACTCGTCCAGCGTCTTGGACGAGACCGCGCGCCGCAAGCCGTACTGCAACTCGCGATACAGGTAATCGCCGGCCTTGGCCACGCGCGTGCGCATTGCCACCGCATCGGTGACGCGCATGCTGGCGGCCAAATTGACGCGCAACGACACCTTGTCGCGCGTCAACAGCTCCTGCCCGGACACTTCGACCGACTGCACGCGCAGATCGATCACGTCGGTGGTGATGTTCTTCTGGAAATTCCAGAACGCATACGCCCCCGGCCCGAACGGTGCAAACAGCTTGCCGTCGACGAACACCAGCCCTTGCGACTCGGCTGGCACGTCCATGCAGACCGCCACACGCGACAGCGTGCCGAGCTGACGCAGCCTGCGCTGCACATCGGTGGGCACCTGCAGCCCATCGCCCAATGGCAGGGTCTGCACCTCGATTGCCGCCGGACCACGCCAGTACAGCGTGCGTGTGCCCGGTGGCAGCACGTCCTCGAGCTTGCCGTTGCGGATCAGCAAGCCGACCTGCGCGGTGCCGATGTCGGCCAGCACGAAGTGTTGCGGCAGGGTGCTGCCGAGCGTATCGATCAGCATCTCCGCATCGCGGCCCATATAGGCGCCTTGCGTGATGGCGTGGACGATGACCTCGCTGCGACCCAACGGGTCGAACAGGCGATAGACGCCGGGGACGAGCACCCGCTCGAACCGACGATTGCGATACACCAGGCCGCGCTCGCCGTCACCGATCACGACCCTCTTGGTCCAGAACATGGCACTTCTCCTTAGGTTTGGCTCTGGTGGTCCGATCCGGGAATGCAAGCGTTCCGCCGCCCGGATCGGACTGCTGGCGGAACGTGTGCCGATGCAACGCGGCGTTGAAGGGTGGAAACGCCCGTGACGGCGGCCGTGCGGGGCGCAATGCGCTGTTGGCGCCTGCAGGTGCGTGGCTGATGCGGTGCGATGTCTTGCACAACGGCAGCGAACGGCGCAGCACGCGCGTTCAGGACAAAGGCCCGGCAGGGGCGCCGCTGCTGCAGGCAGTCAGGCGATGGCTTGCCTGTTTGCCTGCGGCATGGGCGTTTCCGTAAAGGGACTTGCGTCCCGAGGAATGACCGAAAAGGTCATGCATGGAGCGGGATTCGAACCCGCGACTAACAGATTACAAATCTGCTGCTCTACCAATTGAGCTATCCAGTGGTGGGTATTCCGGAATTGAACCAGGCCTACGGCTTGCGCCGCCGCTCCACCAGGAGCCGATACCCGTAACGAGAAACATGAAAAAGAGTTCGGTATACGCCACGGCATTGCCGCGCGCACCAGCTGGAATAAATTCCAGGCCGCTGAATATCTTTCGCAATGTTTCTGATTACCGTTTTATTCAAACGGCAATTCTTGTATGCGCATGACCACGCGCCACCCGTGCCCGGCACATAGCGCTTTGGCGCCTGGTCGCGTGCAACGTCCGTGTTGTCGGGCAATCCCATGCCCGGGTACCTGGAGGGTCATCCACAAGAGTCGGTGCGAACGCATACGAAAACGCCCCCGGATGCTGCATCCGAGGGCGTTCGCTTGCCTCGGAGATCGGGTGACCGATCTCCTTGTCAGGACATCAGTCGAAGAGGGTGATGCGCACGTCTGCTTTCTTCGTGCGCACACACGATGCCGCGCGGTGAGCGCTGGGCAGTCGGTTGAGTGTGGCGGAGTTGAGCAGGGGCATGAGGTCGATTGGGTAAAAGTGCAGACGTGCTGCCGAGGGCGCGAACATTACCCGTGTCTTTTTAGCGATGCAAGCACTTTATGCAATTATGTTCTGGATTATCTCTCTGGCGGTCGGAGTCGGTCGTTGGAAACAGAATCAAAATCGCGTCGCGGCAGCAGGCGAGAGCCATTGCGTGGGATGGTCGACCCAAGCGATGCCACGATTTCGAAATTCAGGACCAGGCGAGCCGACGCTGCGCGCGGCGAGCAATCGACATGCAATTCAAGCGGCGCGCTATTGGCCGGTGCAGCCCGTGATCCATGTCCACGCGGACACTGGACGCGCTCACGCGGCCTGCAGCCTTGTGGGTTTGTAGGCCATGTAAGCCTTCGCCTGCAGCGCTTCCATCGCTTCGAGAGAATGGGGGCAGTAGCGTCTTCGCCCAGAAGCCGCATGCGTCGCATTGGGCGAGGCATCGCTCGTCCCGCATCGGTGCCGCGGGCCGTTTCGCCTCTGTGCCGATGACAGAGGGACGACACGTCACCGCGCGTTGTGTGCGCCCGCATGTCGCCAGTCACGCAGGATGGCCTGAAGTGTTGGATCAGAGTGGCTCGCAAGAGCGATGCCGCACCCGCCACGTCTTTGAAGATCCGTGATCCGGCACGACGCTGACCGCCTGCGGTGTCCCTTCCGCCCGCACGCCAGCGCGCGCGCCAACGTCAGTGCAGACAATCAGCCTGCGTGGGTGCCCAGCGTGCGCGCGCCGGTCAGGATCATGCGCAGCATCTGCGAGATCTGCTCGATCAGCTCGGGATCTTTTTCCGGTGGCGAATCCATTGCCACCGCGCCCATCGCAAATACCAGCCGGGTGATCGCCTTGGACACCAGGGCAGGCGCGTGCAGCTTGGCGTTGTCGGCCGCGGCCAGGCGAATCAGGTCCACGCGCAGCTCGTCTTCGAAATAGGTGAGTTCGCGCTCCACCGCTTGCTTGAAGGCGTCCGAGCCCACCGCGCCTTCGCGCAGCAGTACGTGCAGCAGCTTGTCGTCGGCGCGCAGCTGTTCCATGAAGGCTTCGACCGAGACACGGATGACGCTGCGGTCGGTGGAGGTCGCGCGCTGGCGCGCTTGGCCGATGATGGTGCGCAGCGAACGCCCGGCCCGATCGATCAAGGCCACGGCGAGCTCGTCCATGTCGCGGAACTGGCGATAGAAGCTGTTCGGCGCGATGCCTGCCTCGCGTGCCACTTCGCGCAGGCTCAGCGTGGACAGGCTACGGTGCGGGCCAATCAAGGACAGCGCTGCAGCGATGAGATCCTCCCGTGAAATCGCCGGCTTGCGGGACGGCGGCGCGTCGTGGGAAGGCAGGGCGATAGAGGTCATGGGGCTGCAGCCGGGCGTGGGCCTGAATCATAGCCCCTCTGGCAATATACAAGTGTATACACGGGTGTGCATGCATGCGTATAGTGCGGCCCATGAACCTGGCATCTCCTCGTAAGTCCAAGTCCCCGCTGCCGGCACGCCTGGCGCGCCGACTGGTGTCGCCGCAACTGTTCGATTTCTGGGCAACCCGGCTCAACCCGTTGTGGACGCTGGAACAGCCGATGGCGCGGCTGGTCCAGCGCACCCCGGCCAGCCGGGACGCGGTGACCCTGGTGTTGCAGCCCAACGGCCACTGGCGCGGCCTGCAGGCCGGCCAGCACGTGAGCCTGGGCGTGGAGATCGACGGCCGCCGGCTGTTGCGTAGCTACAGCCCCACGGTGCAGGCCGACGGCCGGCTGGCGATCACCGTCAAGGCGATCGAGGGTGGGCTGGTGAGCCGCTTCCTGGCGCACGATGCGGCCTTGGGCACGGTGGTCTCGCTGGCCCCGGCCTTCGGCGACATGCTGCTGCCGACCACGCCTACCCCGCTCCTGCTGCTGGCCGCCGGCTCCGGCATCACGCCGATGCGTGCGTTGCTGCAGGCCGCCGCGCAAGCCGGCATGCCGATGGACGTGGACCTGCTGTATTGGGTGCGCCAGCGCGACGAAGCCTGCTTCGTCGACGAATTCGCCGCGCTGGCCGCGGCGCATCCGCGCCTGCGTGTGCAACTGCTGACCACCCGCGAAGGCGAGACTCCTGCAGAACGCGTGGACACCTATTCGTTGGACCACATTGCCGCGCTGGAGCAGCGCCATTTGATGGCCTGCGGGCCGGGTGGTTTTGTGCAGGCCGCGCGCGAACGGCTGCAGGGACGCGTGGCTGCATTTCAGGCCGAAGCCTTCAGCGTGCCGGCACTGGACCAGGCCGAGACCGGCCAGGTGCAGGTCCAACTGTCACGCAGCGGCCGTACCCTGACCCTGCCGCGCGGCCAGTCGCTGCTGGAAGGGCTGGAAGCGCAAGGCCTGCGGCCCAAACATGGCTGCCGCATGGGCATCTGCAACACCTGCGCCTGCCCGCGCCAATCCGGCACCACCCGGCACCTGCTCACCGGTGAACGCAGTAACGAACCCACCGCACAGGTGCGCCTGTGCATCAGTGCGCCAAGCACTGACCTGATCCTGGATCTGTAAGGAATCTTCATGAGCCGAGTCCATAACCGTGCCCTGTCCGCTGCCGAACTGCAGTCTTTCGGCGACGAACTCGATGCCATCCGCGCGCGCGTGCTGAGCCAGGTGGGCGCGGCCGATGCGCGCTACATCCGCCGCATCGTGGCCGCCGTGCGCTGGACCGGCGTGGCCGGTCGTGCGCTGCTGTTCCTGGGTGCGTTCGTGCACAGCGTGCTGATTCCGGCATGGATCGCCGGCGTGCTGCTGCTGGCGTTGTCCAAGATCCTGGAGAACATGGAGCTGGGCCATAACGTCATGCACGGCCAGTACGACTGGATGGGCGACCCGCAGCTCAACGGCAACACCTACGAGTGGGACATCGTTGCCACCGGCGACAACTGGCGCAAGACGCACAACTTCAAGCACCACACCTACACCAACGTGCGCGGCATGGACGACGACATCGGCTACGGCCTGCTGCGCATCTTCCCCGAGCAGCGCTGGCGCCCGTTCTACCTGCTGCAGCCCTTCATTGCGGTGGTGTTCGCGCTGCTGTTCGAATGGGGCGTGGCGATCCAGGACCTGCGCCTGGGCCGTTGGTTCGCCGGCAAGATGAAGGCGGCCGAACTGCGTGCCTCGTTCCTGCCGGTCGGCCGCAAGATGGGCCGCCAGATGCTCAAGGACTACATCGTATTTCCGCTGCTGGCCGGCCCGTTCTTCCTGACCGTGCTGCTGGGCAATCTGACGGCCAACGTGCTGCGTAGCATCTGGACCTTCGTGATCATCTTCTGCGGCCACTTCACGGCCGATGCGGAAGTGTTTCCGAAGGAATCCATCCGCAACGAATCGCGTGGCCACTGGTATCTGCGTCAGCTGCGTGGTTCGTCCAACCTGACCGGCGGCAAGCTGATGAACGTGCTGTCGGGTAACCTGAGCCACCAGATCGAGCATCACTTCTATCCGGACCTGCCGGCCAACCGCTATGCGCAGATCGCTGTCGAAGTGAAGCAGGTCTGTGTGCGCTACGGCCAGCACTACAACACCGGCTCGCTGCCGCGCCAGTTCGGCCAGGTGATGTGGCGAATCGTGCGCCATGCCTTCCCGAGCCGGCCCAAGCCGGTGCGGCAGAGCAGCGCTGCATTGCAGGGCGCGTGATCGGATTGCGCAACGCATGATCGACATCGAAAGGCCGCCAATGGCGGCCTTTTTGTTGCCGGGTTCATTGTGTCGCGCTGCGTGCCTGTGCGTAGTAGGCGATGAAACCAGTGGCCGGCAACGCGCGCGAGAACAGCCAGCCCTGCGCCAGATCCACGCCATGGGCGCGCAGATAATCGAGCTGTTCCTGCCGCTCGACTCCTTCGGCGATGGTGCGCAGCCGTAGCGTCTTGGCCATCTCGATGATGTGCGCGGTCACGGCGCTGGTGGCCGAGTGGGTGCCGATGGTGTCCACGAACGACTTGTCGATCTTCAACGCGTCCAGCGGCAGGCCCTGCAGATACTGCAGGCTCGAATAGCCGGTGCCGAAATCGTCGATGGAGACCGTATGGCCGGCACCGCGCAGATGGGTGATGGTGGTGCGTGCCGCATCGATGTCCATCAGGCTACGTTCGGTCGCCTCCACCCACAGCTGGCCGCTGTCCACGCCGGTGCCCCGCAACGCTTGCGCCAGCACGCCCTGCACGCGGCCGCTCTTGATGTCGTCGGCGGAGACATTGATGGCCACGTGCAGCGCTGGATCGGCGGCCAGGGTGGGGCCGAGTTCGCGGATGACTTCGGCCACCACCAGATCGGTGATCGGCAGGATCAGGCCGCTTTGTTCGGCCAGCGGGATGAAGGCGTCCGGCGGCACCAGCACGCCGTCGGGCTGCTGCCAGCGCACCAGCGCTTCGGCACCGACGCAGGCACCGCTGTCGAGCGCGATGATCGGTTGGTAGTGCACGATGAACTCGCCACGCTGCACGGCGATCTCCAGCCGCGCCAGTGGCGACAGCCGCCGCCGCGAGACCCACAGCACTGCACCGACCAGCAGCAGCGCCACTGCAATGCCGACCGGTACCAGCTGCAACCGTGCCGCCGCCAGCGGCCCGCGCAGATAGGCCACCGGTTCGGTGACCACCGCGGCCCAGTCGCCACGACGGTCGCGCCCGAACAACACCTGCGACAGCAAGAGGTCGCCCGGCTCACGCGTGGCGGTGGGGTCGGTCAGCAAGCGTTCGGCGGCGGTACCGGTGCTGCTGAGGATCTGCCCGTCCGGCGTGCCGATCGCCAGTTGCAGGCCAGGCGGAATATTGATGTCGGCCAGCGTGTCGGGGTTGATCAGGGCGTTGTAGTCGCCCAGTTGCAGCGCCATCAGCGGACGCTGCGGATTGGCCAACGGCAGCAGCCGCGTGGTCACCGCGATGCCGCGCTTGACCACGAAATCGGCGGTGCGCTGCGGAATGGTATTGCGCAGTTGGCCCCATGAGGTGCAGCTGAGGCGACCTTGTTGAAACCGTCCCAGCTCGACGATGTAGTGGCTGGTCAGCACCAGGGCGCGCATCTGTGCCAGGTGCGGAGGCGAGCACGGTGGCAACCGCGAGGCGGCCATGCTCAACAATGCCCCATGCGCCTCGTCGAAGGCGGTTTCAGTACGCCGGATCGACAGCGCAGCCAGCTGGCTCAGCCTGCCCTCTTCGCGCGCCAAGGCCAGCCGCCAGGCCAGGTAGTAGGACAGGCCGATCGGCAGCGTTGCGCTCAGCAACACCAGCAGCACGGTGACACTGATGATGCGTTGGCGCTTCACCTCACCACCTGCGACGGCTGTGCTGCCGGTTCACGCATGGCCCCGGGAGAAGTGCCGCCGGCGCAGGCTTGGGCAGATGGAAGGTGTACGCCAACCGGGTACGCGCGAACGGCGCACGTAGCGATTGGTGACGCACGGCATTGATTGATGAGGCTGCACGTCGCGAATGTACGACACACGCGTGCATTGCGCGCGTTTGCGGAGCGAAGCGGCTGTGATTTTTTTCCGATCGTCCTGCGTCGCATCCTGGCAGTCGGGGCCGCCTGCGGATTCACGCCACTGCACGCACTACCGCGCTACGGTCGGATCGTCTGCGCTCCCGCCCGGGAGCGGCGGGACAACGGTCCCACGCAAGGCGCTTTCACTGGAGGAATCACGCATGACAACGCAGAAAGAACGCGTCGGCGGCACCGATGCGGTGCCGATCTTCAAGATGCAGGAAACAACACGCGACGGCGAGCTGACCAAGTACGTGGTCGGCGATACCGGCGTGGCCTTCGACAGCCTGGAAGGTGCACAGGCCGCTGCCAGGGATCTCGGCACGCTCGACGATTGAGAGGACGAGCGCTGGCCTGCGCGATGGAACGGCTAGGCCAGTGCGCTGGGTCGCCATGGCCGTGGACATGGCGATTGCGTCGGTGGGCGACTGTCGTCTGGCTGGTCGTTGAGAGCATCGCGTGCCTGTCGTCCCTTGGTCGGTGCCTCGATGCGACCGGGGTCGCAGGCGCGACGGTGCTGCCGTTGCCGGTTTGACCAGTTCCCCAACCAGCCGGGGTCGCCTACGGAAGCGGTTGCTCGGTCAGCCGCCCGGTATGCGGGGTGTGGATCAGTGGCGCCAGGTCGAAGCCCTGTTCGCGCGCATGCGCCAGATAGGCCTGGGCGATGTTTTCGTCCAGCTGCGGCAAGCGTGCCAGTAGCCAGAGGTACTTACGATCCGGGCTGCCGACCAGTGCAGCGGTGTAATCGGCATCGATGCGCATCACCCAATAGTCACCCTTGGTGAAAGGGATCCAGCGCAGACCTTCGGGCAAGAAGGTCACTTCCAGGCGACTGTGCGTGTCGTCGATGGCGCGCGCCTGGCCGATCGCTTCTTCCAGCTCGCCTTCCGCGGTGAAGCAGCGATTTTGGACGCGCACGCTGCCGTCCTCTTCCAGGGTGTAGTGCGCCGACACATCGGTGCAGTCGACATCCTCGAAGCGGGTCGGCAGGCGGGCGATTTCGTACCACGTGCCCAGGTAGCGATTCAGATCCAGCGAAGGGACCGTGGCGAGTTCGGGATGGTGGCTCATACAGGCCTCTGCACAATGGAGTGGCGCCTGTTGTACGTGTAGCGCCATGAAATGCATGTTGGGATGTGGCGCCAGCGGTCGTGCAGCGAGGGCGGGCGTCCGCGAGGGCACCGGCTCGGTGCGCACGGCCGGTTGGCACGATGTCGCTCGTGGGCCGATGCCGCGCGAGCGATCAATTGGCTGCATCCGATGAACTCCGTGGCGGCGAATGAGGTTGCGCACCGACATCGACACCGAAACCGAAACGATGCCCTGACAATGCGGGCGCTTTGCGGTACCAAGGTGTCACGCCAGCGGATGGCGTGCGAATCGCGCGCGCCTGTCGACCTGCCGAGCACGCTACGCCGCGCTGGCGGTGCCAAGCGCACGATCCAGTTTGCGGTAGCCGATCGCTTCGGTGAGATGGCGTGTGGCGATGTCTGGGCTGTCGTCGAGATCGGCGATGGTGCGCGCAACGCGCAGGATGCGATGCATCGAGCGTGCGGACAGCTGCAGGTGTTCGATGGCGCGCTCCAGCAGCACCTGATCGTCGTGTTGCAGGCGGCAATGGCGGTCGGTGTCGGCCTGGTCCAGTTGCGCATTGGGCAGCGCACCGCGTGCAAGCTGTCGCTGTCGCGCGGCGACCACGCGGGCACGCACGCTGGCGCTGTCTTCACCGAGGTTGCCGCTGCGCAGCGCCTGCGGAGGGAGGCGCGGCACTTCGACATGCAGATCGATACGGTCCAGCAACGGGCCGGAGATGCGGCTGCGGTAGCGACGGATGCTGTCGCTGCTGCAGCGGCAGCGCCCGCTGCCATCGCCTGCCCAGCCGCACGGGCAGGGATTCATGGCGGCGACCAATTGAAAGCGCGCCGGAAAATCCACGCTGCGTGCCGCGCGCGCGATCGTGACCACGCCCGACTCCAAGGGCTCGCGCAACACTTCCAGGGTTTGCCGTTGCCACTCGGGCAATTCGTCCAGGAACAGCACGCCGTTGTGAGACAGCGAGATCTCGCCGGGGCGCGGGTGCGTGCCGCCGCCGACCAGGGCCACTGCGCTGGCGGTGTGGTGCGGGGCGCGGTAGGGGCGTTGCCGCCAGCGGGCCAGATCCAGCCCACGGCCGCTGATCGAGGTGATCGCAGCGGTTTCCAGTGCTTCTGCTTCGCTGGCTTCGGGCAATAGACCGGGCAGGCGCGAGGCCAGCAGGGTCTTGCCGCAGCCAGGGCTGCCGACCAGCAACAGGTGGTGCCCACCGGCAGCGGCGATCTCCAGCGCGCGGCGGGCGTGCGGTTGCCCGCGCACGTCGGCCATGTCGGGCAGGGCGCGGGCGCCGAGCGCCTGCACTGCCAGCTCGGCGGCGGGCGCTTTCTGGCTGCCGTTGAGCGTCGCGCAGACATCCAGCAGGGTACGCGCGGTGAAGGCTTCGACGTGTCCGGCGATGGCCGCTTCGGCACCGTTGGCAAGCGGGACGATCAGCCGTCGTCCGGCCTGCGCGGCCGCCAGCGCCGCGGGCAGCACGCCGTCGACGCCGCGCAGCTCGCCGGTCAGCGCAAGCTCGCCGAGGAATTCGTAATCGGCCAGGGCCTGGCGGTCGATCTGCCCGCTGGCAGCCAGGATACCGAGGGCGATCGGCAGATCGAACCGGCCGCCTTCTTTCGGTAAATCGGCCGGTGCCAGGTTGATGGTGATGCGCCGGGCGGGAAATTCGAACTGTGCGCACAGCAGGGCGGCACGCACGCGTTCGCGCGATTCGCGCACTGCCGCTTCGGGCAGGCCCACGATCTGGGTGGAAGGAAGACCGCCGGAGAGATGCACTTCCACCCGAACCTCAGGCGCATGCACTCCCACGCGGGCACGGCTGTGCACCAGCGCCAGACTCATGGTGGTGGCCTTCGCTCAGGGGATGGTGGGCGGTGCAGCGGGTGGCGTGCCGGGCGCGCGCGCCTCCAGTGCGGCGACGGTCTGCTCCAGCGCGTCGAGTTTTTCGCGGGTGCGCAGCAAGACCGCGCGCTGCACGTCGAACTCTTCGCGGGTGACCAGGTCCAGCTTGCCCAGGCCGGCCTGCAGCGCGCCCTTGAAGGTGCTTTGCAGTTCTTCGCGCGATTGGCGCAGGCCCGGCGGCACCAGGTCGCTGAGGCGGCGGGCGAGGTCGTCGAGCTGGTTGAAATCGATCATGGTGTTCTCCGCAGGTCCGTAGGAAGCCTAGTGCAGGCCGGGACACGCGGGACATCGGCAAGGCAGTCGGCAGGCGGTAAGGATAGTCCCATTCGGCTGTCGTCCGCGGTGATGGCGGCGCGCGGTTGGATGAGTGTTGCGCCCGTCCACGGTATGCTGCGCGGCCGTCATGCCCTGGGACCTGCACCGATGAAAATGATCATGGCCATCGTCAAACCGTTCAAGCTCGACGATGTGCGCGAAGCGCTCGCCGGCTGCGGGGTGGCGGGCATCACGGTGACCGAGGTCAAGGGCTTCGGCCGGCAGAAAGGCCATACCGAGCTCTATCGCGGCGCCGAATATGTGGTCGATTTCCTGCCCAAGGTGAAGATCGAAGTGGCGGTGACCGACGACCAGGCCGAGCGTGTGGTCGAGGCGATCGTCGCGGCGGCCGGTACCGGCAAGATCGGCGACGGCAAGGTGTTCGTGTACGACCTGGGCACGGTGGTACGCATCCGTACCGGCGAGCTGGATAGCGACGCGCTGTAGGTTCGCAACGCGACGCCTGCTGCTTGCCGGATGCGCGGTGGGTGGTGAGGGGGTTGCTGCCCTCTGCCGGCGCAGCGACGATCCCGGGCCACGTATTGCTGAGCCAGCACTGCAGCTAGTGGCGCTGGATCAGGCGCATTGCAGGCATTGCACTGATCACAGGAGCTCGACTGCTCAAGCGATGCGGCGCGCCACCTGCGCCACCTGCGCTGACTGCGTTGGCTGTGATGCGTATCACCGCAGCTGATGCGCGGCTGGGTGCATCCGCGCAAGGCCGCTCTCAGGCGCAAACGCCCCACTTTTCATACCATTTCAATACCGCCATGTATCGCTGCCGCACCTTTCTGGATTGCGATCCAGAAACAGGCTGAAGTCACCGCGCGGCAGCCTAGCGCTGGCCAGGATGGAAATCCCGGCCGCGCTTGTCGCCGCCGCCCGACTTGCCTACTCTAGGGCGTAATACCATTCCAATACCGGAGTTCGAGATGAAGCCACGCAACAGTACGCCGGGCGTGCGCCTGCTTTCGGTATTGGTGGCGTTGGGCCTGGCTGCTCCGGCGTTGGCACAGGCCGTGACCGAACCGGTCACCCAGCCGGCGATCTATCCGACGCCGGTCTCGATCACGCTGGATGGCGCAACCGTGACCTTGGGCCGCTCGGTGGTGCTGGTGGTCGCCCCTGGCGCGGACAAGGCCACGGTGGCGCTGGTGCGCCGCATTCTCGACAGCGCCGGCGTCACCAAGATTGCGACCGCCACACGCCTGCCTGCCGCGCTGGACCGCCTGCACATCGTGCTCGGCACCGGCGATGCGGCAGTGGTGCGCGATGCGCTGACGCGCAGCAAGGCGACCCAGGACACCCATAAGGAAGGCTACACGTTGGCCAGCGTTGCGCTCGATCGCGGCAGCCTGATCACGCTGGCCGGCCACGACGACGATGGCCTGTTCCATGCGGCGCAGACGCTGCGGCAGCTGGTCGAGCGGCCGGCCATCCCGACGTTGACGATCCAGGATTACCCGGCCATGCCGATCCGCGGCACCATCGAAGGCTTCTACGGCGCGCCGTGGTCGATGAGCGATCGCAGCAAGCACATCGATTTCCTCGCCCGCACCAAGGCCAACACCTTCATCTATAGCCCCAAGGACGACCCTTACGCGCGCGATCGCTGGCGCGAGCCGTACCCGAGGGCGACCTTGAAGGCGCTTGGCCAGCTGGCCGCTACCGCCAAGCGCAATCACGTCGATTTCGTCTATGCGATTTCGCCTGGCCCCACCGTGTGCTTCTCCGATCCGGCCGATGCCAAGGCCTTGTTGCGCAAGTTCGATGCGTTCCGTGCGCTGGGCGTGCGCAGCTTCTACGTGGCGCTGGACGATATCGAATACACCAAGTGGAATTGCGAACGCGACAAGACCACCTTTGGCGAGTCCGGCGCGCAGGCGGCCGGTATCGCGCAGTCGCATCTGCTCAATCTGGTGCAGGCCGATCTGGTCGCGCGCCACGATGCGGCCGCTGAACTCATCATGGTGCCGACCGAGTACTACGACGCCAAAGAGAGCCCGTACAAGGAAGCCTTGCGCAAGCATCTTGATCCGAAGATCGTGGTGCAGTGGACCGGCACCGATGTGGTGCCGCCGGCCATTTCCATCCCCGATGCGCGTGCGGCCACCAAGGCGTTCGGTCGCAAGACGCTGTTGTGGGACAACTACCCGGTCAACGATTTCGAAACGTCGGCCGGGCGCCTGCTGATGGCGCCGTATGCGCGGCGCGAGGCGGGTCTGTCGGCCGAGTTGTCGGGCATCGTCTCCAACCCGATGAACCAGGAAGCGCCCAGCCGCGTCGCGGTGATGGGTGTGACCGCGTTCGCCTGGAACGACAAAGACTACGACGCGCAACGCACCTGGCATGCGGCGGCGCGCGATCTGGCCGGCGGCGATGCGCGCGTGGCTGCGGCCTTGCTGACCTTCTTCGACACCCAGCATCTGGCGCCAACCTTTGGCAGCCAGCCGTGGCAGGAACAGGCTCCACGCTTGAAGGCCGTGCTCGATCATGTGCGCGAGGCAATCGCGCTTGGCGATGCGGCAACGCGCACGCAGGCGATTGCCGAACTGGCACGCGCTGCCGACGAACTGGCTGCGGCACCGCAGATCATCCGCGACGGCGTCGCCGACAAGGGCTTTGCCGAGCAATCGCGCCCCTGGCTGGAGGCAATGGAGGATTGGGGCCAGGCCCTGCAGAAGACGGCAGCCGGGCTGGATGCGGCAAATCGCGGCCACACGCAGGCGCCGGCCTTGTTTGCCGAGGCGGCTGCGATCGCCGCCGTCGCAAGCCAGATCCCAACGATTCCCGGCGCCACGCGCTTCGGCGGCCCGGTCAAGCTCGCTGACGGCGTGCTCGACCGCTTCATCGCGCAAGCGCCGCGCTTGATCGCCTATCGCGTGCCGGCGGTTGCCGACTCGGCAGCAGCAAAGTGATGGGGGAGTGCAATAACACAGCGACGCGCATCGGGAATTGCTCGCGTCGCTGTGCCTGCAAATGCGGGAGCGCCATTGCCACTGCATCGCAGCACCCGGCATGGCGCGCTCGAAGGATGTCTGTGCTGCAGATCAAACCGAAGACATCAGCGCAGTAGCTGGGCGTAACGGTGTGCCCAGTCGCCGTGAGCCAGCAGCGCTGATCACGCCTTGCCTTTCAAACGCCGATATAGCCGCTTCCAGCCGCTGCGAATCGCCTGCACCCAGCGCGGTTCGGCACTGCGGGCCGATTCGTCGGCAGTCGGTGCGATGCCGGCAAGGCGCTGGCGCATTTTCTGAAAATTGGCCACGTCGCTGCGCTGCAGCTGACGCGCCAGCGTGCCGCGCCGCAGCCAGCGCGGAAATCGCCACGCCGAGGTGAAATCGATCAGCACCGGCACGCCGGCACTGACCACCACATTGGTGCCGTGCAGATCGTTATGGGTGATGCCGAACGCATGCAGCCTGCGCAGCGCCTGCTGCAATTGCTGGAAGACCTCCTGGCCCACGACGGTGCTGGCGCTGAGCGTGTCGCCTGGAATGAATTCCATGCCCAGCGCCAGCCCACCCAGCGTGCCGAGCAAGGCCGGTGCATGCCGCCAACCCTGCAACTGCCGCAGCATCCTGGCCTCGTGGCGCACCATGAGCCGGGCGATCGGCGACAACAGCGTGCGGCGATAGCGGCCGTAGTCCTTGACCACTGCCGGTTGCCCGTTCACATGGGTGCGGTAGACGTCCGGCTCGAGCAGCCGGGTGCCTTGCTTGAGCAGAACGGGAGTGACGAGGTGCAGGCTGGACACGTCCAGCGGCTGGTAGTGCATGGCAGTTCTCCAGACCTTGGCGGCGCGGAGCTGTCACGCGTTGCGCAGGTTCACGGTGATCGCGAGGATCGGTCTGCCCAATTTTAGAACTTGTGAGTATGGAAATTATATTTATTTAACAAATGAAATGTTCCGGGAGTGGAACAGCTTTTGGAATCAGGTGTTTGGCGGACCCCATCAGAATCGGCATGTGCCAGCGAATGCATGCAGACCTGCCACTCCAGGCCATGGTGTCGTCCCGCCAGCGTTGCGTCCTGCCTCAAGACAGGCACTGTCAGCGCAACCCGGCGTGCGGTAGCGGTCACGCCGCTTCTTGACAGCGATTGAGACTCCAGACACTGTGCCGGCTGCGGTCAGGGGGCTGCAGCACGCGTTAACACGGGCACGCTCTTCGAGCGTCGCCTGCATCGATGTCGTACGACATCCAGGTGATGCCGGGTGCGCCTCCGAATGCGACCGCAACTGCGCCACTTCCAGACGCCGTCAGGTGCCACCTGCGTGCGCAAGGATGCGGAAACGATGGAGTACGACTCATTGGGGATGCAATGAAAAGGACCGCAACAGTGCTGTTGGCTTGCACGGCGTTCGGCGTCACGGCTCAGGCCTCGGCGCAGTCGTTGTCGCGCGGCTGGGACAGCTACCGTCAACAGCAAAAGCAGCAGACCGGCACCCAGGGCGCCACCGCGCCTGCAGCGCCATCCTCGCGCCCGGCGCAAGCGGGCGTTGGCGGAGCGCCGGCCGCTGTCGGTGGAAGCGGCGGCCAACCTGGTGCGTCCGGCGGGTTCACTACGGTGACCGAGCAGACTGAGGCGGTGGCAGTTCAGCCTGTCGCTGCTTACCCTGCAGCGCCTGTCCCCGCAGCGCGCTACACACGGGTGGAAGAATCGCGCATTGAAAGGGGCGCGTTCATCGGCGTGCAGCGTGGTCGAGGTGAGGTTTTCAGTGGCTATAAGCAAGACATGCTTGGCCTCAGCGCCGGCTATCGCTGGCGTGCTGGCTCGGTCACGTTGATCGGACTTGAGGGATCGATTGGACGCCTGGACCGCGGCGATACAACCGACGATGTCTTTATCCCCGCAGTGAAGTTTGGCGGCATCGGGGGTACGGCACGTTTCAATTTTGGTGACACTCCGCTGTTCGCGGTAGTCCGCCTCGGCTCATGGTATGCCGAGGTCGCAGACATGAGCGACGAAATCTTTGGTGGTTACGTAAGCCTCGGCCTGGGCGTCGATATCGGCAAGCATGCGAGCGTGAGCGCGATGTACACCAACTACGTCTACGCCAATGACTACTACGACTATGCCCAAGACACCACCATCAACCGTGCAGAGGTACTGAACGCAGTAGTGGAAGTCCGCTTTTAACTAGCAACGGTCGAAGGGCGGGCAGCAGCGCTCGCCCTTCTGGGTCACGCGGCATGCAGCGCGATGCCGCGGACGGCAATCCGTTTGAAGCTGCACCGCAAACGGTCATCGGCATTGCACAGCCATCCATGCGGCTTGCTGTAGTGTCTTGGTCAACGCACTGATTCAGCCATGGGCGAGGGCAGATGGACGCATTGGCGCAGTTCTTGACAGACGAACAGGACCCGGTGGCGGTGGGCAAGATCCTGCCCAAGATCACCGAGTTGCTGACCCGCGACGAGCAGGTCGAGTACATCGCCGTGCAGAAGAAGATGGTGATGAACCTGTCGCCGGATGCGGTGGTGCTGACCAACCGTCGCTTCATCGTGGTCTACCCAAAGCTGCTCGGCATGACCTTCCGCGATTTCCCCTGGCGCGAGGTGCTCGATGTGCACATGAGCGAACAGATGCTCGGAGCCACCATCATGTGCCGCACCACGCAGGGCGCCTACGCATCCATCGACAGCCTGCCCAAGAGACAGGCGCGGCGCGTGTACGCCTATGCGCAGCAGGTGGAAGAATCCGCCTACGAACAGCGCCAGCAGCTGGAGATCGACAAGTTGCGCGCGGCGGCCGGTGGCGTGGTGGTGCATGCGCCTGGTGCGCACGGCGCAGCAGTGCCATCGCAAGCCAGTGCCGTTCCTGCAATCGACGATCCGGTGCAGGTGCTGAGCAAGCTCAAGCAATTGCTGGATGCGGGGCTGATCACGCAGGACGAATTCGACGCCAAGAAGACAGAGGTGCTGGCGCGCTTATAGCGTGCGCAGCACATCCGCGCATCGGGCGGCTTCAACTACGTCGGCCCATGGATCGCAGTGACGCAGCAACTGACGCGTCCATTGCACGGCGGCGCTGTCGGTGGATCGCCGCGCCAGAAGGCTGCTGGCCGCGCACTGGCCTCACGCTCCAGCAGCGCCGCGCGACCACGGCAGCCTGATCGGTGCGAATGCATCAGCCCGCGCGCTGTAAGCACGCAGGCCATGGCACGCGAAAAAAACCAGCAAACCGGCCGGGCTTATCGCCAAGCGGACGCGGCCGGCTGCCGTAACCCGCCACGTCCATCCAAGCGCCACGATTCAACGAATGTCGTCTGCGCTTTTTGCCGGCGATGCTCGGCCAACCGCGATTACTCGCCCAGCGCCTTGGCCACGAACGGCGGGGCAACCAGCACGCCGGTGTGCAAATGGGCGGTGTAGTACAGCGTCTCGAAGCCCTTGGCCTGCGCGGCGTCCTGGCGGAAGGCGAAATCGGCGTTGGCCTGCTTGCTGGCCATGGTCACGCTCCACCAGCCGGTGGGGTAGCACGGCTGCGGGAATGGCAGGGTCTTGAACGACTGGAAGCCGGCCTTGCCCATTTCGGTGCGCATTTCGTTGATCAGGTCCAGCAGCGCCAGCGGCGATTCGGACTGCTGCACCAGGATGCCGTCGTCCTTCAAGGCCTTGAAGCAGCTTTCGTAGAAGGCCTTGTTGAACAGGCCCTCGGCTGGGCCGACCGGGTCGGTGGAATCGACGATCACGATGTCCACGCTGCCGGCCGGGCAATTGGCCATATAGGCCACGCCGTCGTCGAACAGCAGTTCAGCGCGCGCGTCGTGGTTGGCATCGCACAGCTCGGGGAAATACTTCTCCGACATGCGGGTGACCTGCTCATCGATATCGCATTGGGTGGCGCTTTCCACGCCCGGGTGCTTGAGCACCTCGCGCAGCGTGCCGCAGTCGCCGCCGCCGATGATCACCACGCGCTTGGGCGCAGGGTGGGTGAACAGCGCCGGGTGGCTGATCATCTCGTGGTAGAAGAAATTGTCGCGGCTGGTGAGCATCACCGCGCCGTCGATCAGCATCAGCTTGCCCCAATCGGTGGTCTGGTAGATCTCGATCTTCTGGAACGGGGACTGCACCTCGTCCAGCTTGCCGCTGATGCGGAAGCCGATCGCCGAGCCGGTCGGCTGGAAGTGTTCGATGTACCAGTTGTCGTTGGTGCTCATGCGGACGTCCTAATCGAAAAGAAGCGGGCGGTTCCTTCTCCCGGCGGGAGAAGGTGGCGCAAAGCGCCGGATGAGGGTCGGGTGCAGCCCCGTGCAGCCAAACTGCGCGGCGGCTGACCCTTGCTCGGCCCCGCTCCAACCAGGAGAGGGGCGTGAAGTCGGCGCGGATTGTAACGGACCCTGCGCATGCCAGGCGTTACACTTCACGCCCTTTTTTATTCCAGCCGAGACAGCGAAATGAGCGATTGGTCCCTCGACCAAGCCCGCAAGACCTATTCGATCCCGCATTGGGCCGACGGGTATTTCGATGTGAACGCTGCCGGACACGTGGTGGTCACCCCGACCGCCGATGGCCCGGCGGTGTCGCTGCCCGAGGTGGTGGATGCCGCGCGCGCAGCCGGTGCCAAGCTGCCGCTACTGGTGCGCTTCCCGGACATCCTGGGCCAGCGCCTGGGCAAGCTGCAGGCAGCGTTTGCGCAGGCGCAGTCGGAGTGGGATTACGCCGGCGGCTACACGGCGGTGTATCCGATCAAGGTCAACCAGCATCGTGGCGTGGCCGGCACCCTGGCCAGCCACCACGGTGAGGGCTTCGGGCTGGAAGCGGGCAGCAAGCCCGAGCTGATGGCGGTGCTGGCGCTGTCGCGTCCGGGCGGGCTGATCGTGTGCAACGGTTACAAGGACCGCGAATACATCCGCCTGGCGCTGATCGGCCGCAAACTCGGCCTGCAGACCTTCATCGTCATCGAAAAGCCCTCCGAACTGACCCTGGTGCTGGAAGAAGCACGCGCGCTGGACGTCAAGCCCGGCCTGGGCGTGCGCATGCGCCTGGCCTCGCTGGGCGCGGGCAAGTGGCAGAACAGCGGTGGCGACAAGGCCAAGTTCGGTCTCTCGCCGCGCCAGGTGCTGGACCTGTGGAAGACGCTGCGCGACACCGAGTACGCCGACAGCCTGAACCTGCTGCATTTCCATATGGGCTCGCAGATTTCCAACGTGCGCGACATCGCCAACGGCATGCGCGAGGCCACGCGCTATTTCGTGGAGCTCTCGCGCCTGGGCGCAAAGATCAGCCATGTGGACGTGGGCGGCGGCCTGGGCATCGATTACGAAGGCACGCGCTCGCGCAGCTATTGCTCGATCAACTACGGCCTGCACTCGTATGCCAGCAACATCGTGCAGCCGTTGGCCAGCGCCTGCGAAGAGCATGGCCTGGCTCCGCCGCGCATCGTCACCGAGTGCGGGCGCGCAATGACGGCGCACCATGCGGTGCTGATCGCCAATGTGTCGGAAGTGGAGCAGGCGCCTGAAGGCCGCGTGCCGGATGCGCACGACGATGAGCCGGCCGCGATCCGCCACCTGCGCGAGATCCATGACGAGCTCGATGTGCGCCCGGCAGTGGAGCTGTTCCAGGAAGCCCAGCATTTCCATGCCGAAGGTTTGAGCGCGTATGCGCTGGGCCAGATCGACCTGCCGCAGCGCGCGCGCATCGACGATCTGTTCTACGCCATCGCACATGGCGTGCGCGCACGCCTGAGCTTCGATGAAAAGAGCCATCGCCCGGTGCTGGATGAGCTCAACGAGCGGCTGGTGGACAAGTACTTCGTCAACTTCAGCGTGTTCGAATCGATCCCGGACGTGTGGGCGATCGATCAGGTGTTCCCGATCGTGCCGATCGAGCGCTTGAACGAAGCGCCGCAGCGGCGCGGCATCATCGCCGACATGACCTGCGATTCCGACGGCATGGTCAAGACCTATGTCGAGAACGAAAGCCTGGACAGCTCGCTGCCGCTGCATGGTTTGAATGCCGGCGAGAGCTATCGCATCGGTTTCTTCCTGGTGGGCGCCTACCAGGAAATCCTGGGTGATATCCATAACCTATTCGGCGATACCGATGCGGTGGAAGTCGTGGTGAATCGCGATGGCTATCGCATCGCACAGCAGCGCCGCGGCGATACCACCGACGTGATGCTGGACTACGTGGGCTATCAGCTGGACACGCTGCGTGCCACCTATGCCGAGCGCATTGCTGCCGCAAATCTGTCGCCCGAGCGGGCGCAGGAACTCGGCGCTGCGTTGGAAGCGGGGCTGACCGGCTACACCTATCTGTCCGACGAGCCGCTGGGCTGATCCGCAGTGCGCTGCGGCTGGGCCGCAGCGCTGGCTGTGCGCGACATGGCCCATCTTGCACGCGCTCCTGCCGCGAGCGCCGCTTGCAGCAGCAGGGACATCGTCGGCATGGACGCTGCAGGTTCTGCAACACGTCGATGCGCCATCGCGCCGACGTCGGGTGCGATCTCGCACTTCAAGTCGACCTGCTTCGTCGCATCGAGCAAGAGCACCTGCGCTTACCTTGCGCGACGCCGTCGATCGGTTCGACTCACGCTTTTCGCGCGTTTGTGCTGCATGCCGATGACAATCAGGCGACCATCGCGTGATCGTGCGCTTGTCGAGGCAGACGCGTTGAACGCATCTTTTTTCTCCTGAAGTGATTTGCCGAATACCCTAATTCCGGCAACGCTGATTTGGAATTGGTCTTATTCAATGCGGCTTTTTATCTGCCGTGGTGCGCGCATATTCGCCTTGAAGCCCATGCGTATCGTCGGCCATGCCCTACGCCGGATGCGGCGCGGAAATTGATCGGATGTATGCATGCAGAACACTAGTTCAAATCACACTTCAGTGAAAAAATTTTAGGTATCACGCGATTTCCGTGATTTTTTGCACGGTTTCGGCCCCGCGCGAATTGTTAGTGTTCGTTTAACTTGTCGGGATACAAGTGCTTCAACGAGTCACCCGCACACCGGGGTTCGATTGTGCGAGTCGCTGTGCTGTGCGTCTTCATCATGCGTTTCCATCGCGTATTGCCGGCAAGTGTCGGTGGTCGGCGGTGTTTCTTACCCCTCGTTTTCTTAGGCCAGGTGCTGATTCGGCGTCCATCGACCGCATAACGGTTGAGGGGTGTCGACGGACTGCGCGCCACACCAGAAGGATGCACGCAATGCACGCTGACGCCTCTCCCGTTTTTCCCCTGACCAAGGCGCAACGTGGCCTTTGGGTGGCCAACAAGTTGCATACCGACAACACCTTGATGTTGGCCGAAGTATTGGAAATGTTCGGTCCGCTCAATCCCCAGGTGCTGATCCGCGCCAGCATGCAGCTGACGCACGAGTTCGATACGCTGCGCCTGTGTATCGTCGAGCGCGAGGGCGTGCCTTCGCAGGTGGTCTTGCCCGCGTACAACGGCACGATTCCATACTTCGACGTCAGCTCAGATCCTGCTCCGCGTAATGCCGCCGAACATTGGATCGACGAAGAAATCCGCAAACCGGAAGATCTGCAGAACGGGCCGCTATGGCATTGCGCGGTGTTCCGTCTTGGCGAAGATCATCATCTGTGGGTGCAATGCGTGAGTCATCTGGTGATGGGCGGCTATTGCGCGTCGATCATGATGCAGCGCATGGCTGTGCTCTATAACGCCTACCTGGCCGACGTGGAGCCTGCGCCTGCGCAGTACGGCAGTGCACTGTCGCTGCTCGAAATGGAACAGCACTATCGCAACTCCGATCGGTTCCAGCGCGATCGCGAGTACTGGATGCAGCAGTTGGCCGATCTGCCGCCGCCGGCGACGCTGGCGCGGCCGGGCAATCAGCTGTCCACCGGGTTGTTGCGCGGCACCGGGCAGTTCTCGCCGCAGCAGGTGGTGCGTCTGCGCGCGCTGGGCAAGGAGTACGGCGCCAGCCTGCCGCAGATGCTGATTTCGCTGATTGCCGCGTACTACTACCGCTGCACCGGTGCCGAGGATCTGGTGCTGGCGATGCCGGTGACCGGCCGCATCAATGCGCGCTACCGGCAAACCGCGGGCCTGGTGGCCAATGTGATTTCGCTGCGCCTGAAGATGGACCCGCAGCAGCCCATCCATACCTTGTTCGCGCAGGTGTCGTCGGTGGTGCGGCATGCATTGCGCCATCAGCAATATCGCTTCGAGGACGTGCGCCGCGATCTGGGCATGTTCGGGATGGAGCAGAAGTTCGCACGCCTGGCGGTGAACATCGAGGCCTTCGACTACACCTTGCGCTTCGGCGAGGCGTACGCGGTGCCGCATAACCTTTCCAACGGCCCGGCCGACGACCTCACCATCTTCTGCTACGAACGCGGCGATGGGGCAGCGCTGCGTTTCGATCTGGATGCCAACCCGGCGCTGTACGACAGCGAGGAGCTGGCCGAACACTGCCGTCGTCTGACCCATCTGGCCGACGCGGTATTGGCCGATCCGGAATGCGCGCTGGGCCAGGTCGATGTGCTCGGCGATAGCGAGCGCCGGCGTTTGCTGCATACCTGGAACAACACCGCAGCGCCGCTGCCGGAACCGGCCACGCTGTTGCACGGCATGCTGCAACGCGCCGAGTTGATGCCTGCGGCCGTGGTTGCGCAATACGACAACCGCACGCTCGACTACGCCACGCTGTGCGAGCTTGCCTCGCGCATCGCTGCGCAATGGGTGGCCGATGGCGTGCGCCCTGGCGATGTGGTCGCGGTGGCGTTGCCGCGCAGCGAACAATTGCTGGTGGCGTTGCTGGCGGTGATGTGGAGCGGGGCGGCGTATCTGCCGCTGGATCCGGAGAGCCCGGCTGCACGCAACCGCTAGATGCTCAACGATTCCGGTGCCATTGGCCTGGTCTGCGAGCCAGCGCTGTGCGAGCGCTATCTGCTCGGTGGCATGGTCTGGCTGGATCCGCGCCCGGCCGTGTTGCCGGAGGCAATCGCACCGCTGGCGACGCCCGACGGCACCGCGTACGTGCTGTACACCTCCGGCTCCACCGGTGCGCCCAAGGGCGTGGAGATCAGCCATCGCAACCTGTTCAATTTCCTGCATGCGATGGAGCACGAGCTGGCATTGCGCCCGCGCGACCGTGTGCTGGCCGTCACCACCATCACCTTCGATATCGCCGGGCTGGAGTTGTACCTGCCGTTGCTGGTGGGGGCGCGCGTGGTCATTGCACCGGCCGGTATCAGCCACGACCCGCGCGGCCTGTCGCGGTTGATCGCCGACGAACACATCAGCGTGGTGCAGGCCACGCCATCGCTGTGGCGCATCCTGCTGGCCAATGAGGATCTGGTGCTGGATCGCATCCATGCGTTGATCGGCGGCGAGGCGTTGGTGCCGGAACTGGCCACCCAACTGCTCAGCCGGGTGGGGCGCCTGACCCAGTTGTACGGGCCTACCGAAACCACGATCTGGTCGACCATCATGCCGTTGCAGTTGACCGATGCCGCCGCACCGCCGATCGGCAGGCCGCTGCTCAATACGCGCGTCTATGTGCTGGATGCGCAGCGGCAACCGCTGCCGACCGGTGCGATCGGCGAGCTGTATATCGGTGGCGCAGGCGTGGCCAAGGGCTATCGCGGCAAGCGCCAGCTGACCAGCGAGCGCTTCATGCGCGACCCGTTCGCCGACGACGGCAGCAGCATGTACCGCACCGGCGACCGCGTGCGTCAACGCAGCGATGGCCTGCTGGAATTCATCGGGCGCGCCGATGCGCAGCTGAAGATCCGCGGACATCGAGTGGAGCCGGCCGAAATCGAAAGCGCACTGCTGTTGCATTCGCAGGTGGCGCAGGCGGTGGTGGTGGGCCACGGCGATGGCGAGCATGCCTTGCAACTGCTGGCCTATGTGGTGGGCAAGCACGGCAATGCGCCGTCGATCGAGTTGTTGCGCGCGCATCTGCAGCAGCGCCTGCCGGCATCGATGATTCCCACCCTGTGGGTGCCGCTGGAGGCGTTGCCGCTGACCCCCAACGGCAAGCTGGACCGGCGTGCGTTGCCGGCGCCTGGCGCATTGCCGCAACGCGCGCACCTGGCGCCGCGCGATGCGCTCGAACGCCAGCTGGCAACGATGCTGCAGGAGGTGCTGGGCATCGAAGTGGTGGGCGTGGACGACAATTTCTTCGAACTTGGCGGCGATTCGCTGCGTGCGGCGGAAATGGCCGCGCGTTTCCCGCAGATGTTCGGGGTGGAACTGCCGCTGGGCACGTTGTTCCATGCGCCGACGGTCGCCGGCCTGGCCGAGGTGATCAAGCGCAGCGCACACACGCCCAACGACCCGTTGAGCGTGCTGCTGCCGCTACGTGCAGGCACCGCGGGCAGCACGCCGCTGTTCTGCATCCATCCGGTCATCGGTCTGGGCTGGTCGTATCTCACCTTGCTGGGTCAGCTGGATCCGCAGTGGCCGGTGTATGCGCTGCAATCGCCGGGCTTGAGCGACCCGCAGCACCGTCCGGAGAGCATCGAGGCGATCGCGCGCGATTACCTGGCGCGTCTGCGCAGCGTGCAGCCGAGGGGGCCGTACCGTCTGCTGGGCTGGTCGCTGGGCGGTTTGATCGCGCACGCCATCACCGCCGAATTGCATGCGCTGGGCGAAGAGGTCGAGGTGCTGGCCATGCTCGACAGTTACCCGCATCTGGAACAGGCCGCAGCGTTGTCGGAATCGGAGAACGTGCGCGCCTCGGTGCACGCGTTGGCCTTGCATCTGGCGCCGGGCCAGCCGATGCCGACGACGGTCGCCGAGCTGGCGAGCCTGTTGTGCGATCACTACGGGCTGAACGAATTGCCTGCGGTGCGCCAGTTGCTGGAGCAACGTCCCACCTTGCTGGACGATCTGGGCGCCCTCACCCAGCATCACCTGCAGCTGGCGCGGCGTCATCGGCCCAGGCAGCTGGACCAGGATGTGGTCTTTGTCGAAGCGAGCGTGCGCATGAGCTCCGGCGGCGACGATGCGCTGTGGGTGGATTACCGTCCCCAGGCGTGGCACCCGTACGTGCGCAACCTGCAGCTGCACGTTCTGGACAGTGACCACCATTCAATGCTCTCGCCGACGCATGCGGCCACGCTCAGCACCTTGCTGCACGCGGCCACCGCAGAGTCCACCCGGGCTGTGCGGCCGGTGGGACAGGCCGGCCGTGGCGCGGTCGCCGGCGACGGAGTGACCGAATATGCCTGAGTCCAGCGCCGATCCGTCACGCCAGCGCCCGGTGGTGATCGCCACCCTTGGCACGCATGGGGACGTGCGCCCGATCATTGCGCTGGCCCTTGGCCTGCAGCGGCGCGGTTTTCCGGCGCGGGTGCTGACCAGTTCCAACTTCGAGTCGTTGATCCGTGCGCACGGCCTGGAATTCTTCCCGCTCAGCGGCGATCTCCAGCAACTGTTGCACGACCATCCGGACGTTGCCGAGATGCGCGGTGCCCCTGGCATCTTGCGCAAGAAGTTGCTGGAGTGGGCGCGCGATTGGCCCGCGCAGGGCCGCGCGGCGTGTGCCGATGCCGGCTTGATCCTGGGCGTGGGCAGTGCCAGTTTCCTCGTCCATAGCCTGGGCGAGGCGTATGGCGTGCCGGTGGCGTTTGCGCAGTTGCAGCCGCTCACCGAGTCGCGCCACCTGCCGTTGATGCTGATGCCCAACCTGCGTCTGCCGGGACGTGTCAACGTGGCATTGCATCGCCTGATGCGCTTTGTCGGCTGGCAGCTGATGCGGCCGGCCTTCAACGATATCGTGCGTCCGGCGTTGGGGCTGCCGGGATATCCGTGGAGCGGTCCGGATCGCAGCGCACTACGCGTGATCTACGGCTATAGCGCGCACGTGTGTCCGCGCCCGCCGGACTGGCCGGAGAGCGCGCAGGTGTGCGGCTTCTGGCAGCTGCCGCCGTCGCAGTGGCAACCGCCGGCCGCGCTGCAGGCGTTTTTGCAGGCCGGGCCGCCGCCGCTGTATATCGGCTTCGGCAGCATGACCAGTAGCGCGGTCGTGCAGCTCACTGCCACGGTCAAGGCAGCGGTGCGACTGACCGGGCAGCGCGCGTTGCTGGCCAGCGGCTGGGGCGGTCTGGGGGCCGGGGACGCCGCTGTCGCCGATGATGCCGAGCGCTTCTTCCATCTGGAACAGGCACCGCACGATTGGCTGTTCCCGCGCGTGGCGGTGGCCGTGCATCACGGTGGCGCCGGCACCAGCGGTGCCGCGTTGGCGGCGGGCATTCCCTCGGTGGTGCTGCCCTTTGGCTACGACCAGTCGTTCTGGGCCCATTGCCTGGCCCAGCGCGGCGTTGCGCCGCCAGCGCTGGCGCGTGCCGGGCTGCAGCCCGAAGCCCTGGCCGCTGCCATCCGGCAGGCGGGCACGCCGGCCATGCGTGCGGCTGCGCGCGCACTCGGTCAACGGATCGGCCAGGAAGACGGCGTCCGCAATGCGGTCGATCAGCTGGAAGCCTGGCAATTGCTTGAACCCGCGGCAGTGACGCCCGCGGCGGCCGCACGGACCGAGCAGCACGCCATCGCATAAGCATGGCGATGCTGCGCATCCGCCGCAGCGCTGATGCGCGCACTGCGGCGCGGTGGAGCAGTGCGTGGTTGGTGGCGACGCCCTGCGCGCTGCCGGCATGCGGCACAATCGGGCTCCCTCGGTTGATCTGGCCCGCATGCGCTATCCCGCTTTGGACCTGTTGCGTGGCATCGCCATCGTCTGGGTGATGCTGTTCCATTCGTTCGTGGTCGGCGGGTTGGGTCCGGACTGGGAATGGCTGTCGCGCTACGGCTGGATGGGGGTAGACCTGTTCTTCGTACTGAGCGGCTTTTTGATCGGCACCCAGGTGCTGACCCCGCTGTCGCGCGGCAAGCCACTGGACTTCGCCGATTTCTACCTGCGCCGCGCACTCCGCATCCTACCGGCGTTTTTGGTGGTGTTGGCGATCTACATGGCATGGCCGGGTTTTCGCGAATCGCCCGGGCTGGCGCCATGGTGGATGTTCCTCACCTTCACCTTGAATCTGTTCGTCGATTACGCCGAGCAGGCGGCGTTCTCGCACGCATGGTCGCTCTGTGTGGAAGAGCATTTCTATCTGGTGTTTCCGTTGCTGGCCACGTTGTTGTTGCGGCGTCCATCGGCGGCACGCGTGGTCGCGGTGTGCGTGGCGGTGGTGGTCGCCGGCATCGCGTTGCGCACTAGCGTGTGGCTGCACAACACGGCGCTGGATCAGATCGGCAGCGGCCAGCAGCGCAACTGGTTTGTCGAAGATCTCTATTACCCCACCTGGAACCGGCTGGACGGTTTGCTGGCCGGTGTGGTGCTGGCAATGACGAAGGTCTTCCGCCCCCGCACATGGCAATGGCTGCAGCAGCGCGGCAACACCTGGGCGCTGGCCGGTGTGGCCATGCTGGTACTGGCGATGTGGCTATTTCGCGAGCGCACCGGTTTGATCGGCAACGCGGTGGGCTGGCCGGTGCTTTCGCTGGGGCTGGCCTTGCTGGTATTGGCAGGCACCGCGACCGACAGCGCACTGGGCCGGCTACGCGTGCCGGGTGCCGCCTGGTTGGCCGCCATTTCCTACAGCGTGTATCTGACCCACAAGGCGATGTTCCATGTGACCCAGGGCTGGCTCGGCGCCACGCTGGACGGCCGTGGTGTCCTGGCCTTTGCAGTGTATGGCGTGGTGGCGCTGGCGGCGGGTGCGCTGCTGCATTACGTGGTGGAACGTCCGTTCCTGCAGCTGCGCGGCGCGTTGCTGCGGCGGCGCGCAGCCGTGCGCCGCGATGCCGAACTTGCGTGATGCGATGGTTGCGGAGAACGGCGAGCGTGCACGGGTGGCGGCGTGGCGGCCGCCGCTGCAGCACCTGGTGTCGGGCAACCGGTCTGCGCAGTTGCTGCGACCATGCAGCGCTGATGTAACGAAAAGCCGCGCAGTACGCGGCTTTTCGATGCTTCGTTCGATGCTCGGTAGGGCTTGCGCGGCGCAGCGGGGGGTGCGGCTGGCGCACTGCACGCTCACCGCCTAAGCCCTTGCTTCGGTGCACGCCTCACTGCGCGTCGCGGGCCACCTGGAACCCCGCAAAAGACTGCGTCACCGGCATGATTTCCAGGCGGTTGATGTTCAAATGCGCCGGCAGGCTGGCGACATAGAAGATCTGTTCGGCGATGTCTTCGGCCGTCATCGGGGTGGCGCCACGGTACAGCGTGTCGGACGCGGCCTGGTTGCCGCCGGTGCGCACCAGGGTGAATTCGGTCTCGGCCATGCCCGGTTCGATCGAGGTCACGCGCACGCCGGTGCCGTGCAGGTCAGAGCGCAGGCCCAGCGAAAACTGCTGCACGAAGGCCTTGGTACCGCCGTAGACGTTGCCGCCGGTGTATGGGTAGGTTGCCGCCACCGAGGCGATATTGATGATGGCGCCGCGGCGCGCAATCAACGCCGGCAGCAGGCGGTGGGTGAGGGTGACCAGGGCGGTGACATTGGTGTCGATCATCTGCTGCCACTGCGCCAGGTCGGCCTGCTGCGCCGGCGCGGTGCCCAGCGCCAGGCCGGCGTTGTTGACCAGTACGTCGATGTCGGCGAAGGCCGGCGGCAGCGCGTCGATCGCATCCGACAAGGCGTGTGCATCGCGCATGTCGAACGCGGCGGTGTGGACCTGCCCGGCCGGCAGATCAGCGGCCAGCGCCTGCAGGCGTTCGGCGCGCCGGCCGGTGGCGATGACCTTCCAGCCGGCTGCAGCGAAGCGGCGCACGGCGGCGCTGCCGAATCCGGAGGTGGCACCAGTGATCAGGACGGTCTTGGACATGGGGAACTCCAGGGGGACAGGGGGCGGGAACCAGATTCAGTGAGCAGGCCGCGGCTTCGCCGTTGCGGCATGCCGCGCACGCAGCCGCTCTTCGGTCAGGGTCTGGCGTGCGACGACCTGGCCACGCCGCAGCTGCAGCACCACGTACGGGGCCGGTGCGTGCGCAGCGCTCGTCGCGGTGGCGGGCAGCGCGACGAGCAATTCGCCATCCACCCAGACGGCGGGCACGGGCGCTGCCTGGCCGGGGAACAGCACATCCAGCGGCAGCGTGGGCGGCGCGTCGTTACAGGCGCCCAGGACCACGCGGTCGAGCACCAGCTGTTGCTCGTCCAGGCGCCAGTGGGCGCGGTAGCCGCGCCAGTTGGCGCTGCAGCTGCCCAGCGCGCTGCCTGCGTGCGCCACAAAACGCTTCCAGGTGGCCGGGTCGTCCAGTGGGCCGGACAAGGGTTCGGCCAGCAACGTCGCCTGCTGACCGTCGATCTGGATCAGGTCGGGAAGTTGATCGGTGGCCTGCGCCGGGCCGGCCCACGCCAGCACGCCCAGCAACACGCCAGCGCTACGTCGCAACACGGGCGTTTACTGCGCCTTGATCGCAATGGCGGACAGGCCACTGCCGGTGAGCTTCTGCTTGGCCTCGGCCAGTTCGCTGGCACTGCCATAGGGCCCCATGCGCACGCGGTAGACCGTCTTGCCGCTGATGTCGGCCGATTCCACGCGTGCGGCCAGGCCCATCATCGCCAGCTTGGCCTTGGTGGATTCGGCATCGCCGGAGGCGCCGAACGAGCCGGCCTGCAGGATGTAGCGGGTGTTGTCGGCGACCGCCGGCGCTGCAGCCGCGGGCGCTGTTGCAGCGCCGGCGGTTGCAGCGGGCTTGGGCGCGGCAGCGGCCGGTGTGGTGAGTGCGGCGGTGCTGGCCGGAGCCGGCGTGGCGGCCGGGCGTGCCGGTGCGGTTTCCGGCAGCGGCTTGGGTGCGCTGGCGGCGGTTTCCTTCAACGGCGTCGGGACGCTGGCCGCCGGTGTGGCGGCTGCCACGCTGGCGCCGGGTGCGGGGGGCACGGGTTTGCCTTCCAGCGCCGCACGCGCACGCGCGGCCTCTTCGGCGCGCGCGCTGGCCGCCAGTTCGGCATCGGACATCTGCACTTCCTTGCCGGGCAGCAAGGTGTAGAAGTCGTACTGGGTCTGCGCATCGCCGGGTTTGGCCTGCGGCTTGGGCGGCTGCGCGCTGGGCTTGGGCAGTTCGGCCGGCGTGTCCACGTCGGCATCGGCCACCGGCTCGGGCTGCGCATCCGGATTGGCACGCGGGCCCACGCGCAGGAAACCGTCGCCGTCCTTCTTGAACAGGTTAGGTGCGGCCAGGAAGATCACTGCCGCAATCGCGGCGCCAGCCACCAGCCACACCCAACCGGGGGTGCCATTGCTGGTGTTGCGCCGGGCCTGACTCTTACCGCGTCGTGCTGCCATCTACCACTTCTCCGAATCGTGTCGTTGCGGGCCCGCTGGCCCGGCTTGCTGTGGCAATGCGCGCCGCTGCGCTGATTGCCCGGTGAGCGCCATCGGCGCCCGAGGTGGCAGGCCGGCGCCTGCCGCAGTGCCACGCGCTGCGCCGCTGCCTGCGCCGGCACCCGGGAGCTGCCGCCTGTCTACATCTTTTCCGGAGCGCTGACGCCGAGCAGTTCCAGGCCATTGGCCAGCACCTGTTGGGTGGCGACCGCCAGGGTGAGCTTGGCGTCGCGCTCGGCGGCATCGTCCACCAGCACCTTGCTGTTGTGATACCACGTGTGGAAGGCGTGCGCCAATTCACGCAGGTATTGCGCGATCTGGTACGGCTCCAGCGCCTGGCCGGCGATTTCCACCACTTCCGGGTAACGCGACAGCTCCAGCATCACCGCCAGCGAGTGTTCGTCGTCCAGGCATGCGAGCTCGGCCAGGCCGTGGGCCTGGTCATACTTGTAGCCCTTTTCCTGCGCCTGGCGCAGCACGCTGCACACCCGCGCATGCGCGTACTGCACGTAGAACACCGGGTTGTCGTTGCTTTGCGCGCGCGCCAGGTCGATATCGAAGGTCAGCTGCGAATCGGGCTTGCGCGCAATCAGGAACCAGCGCACCGCATCGGCGCTGGTTTCTTCGATCAGGTCGCGCAGGGTGACGTAGCTGCCGGCGCGCTTGGACAGCTTCACTTCCTCGCCGCCGCGCATCACCGTGACCATCTGGTGCAGCACGTATTCCGGCCAGCCCTGCGGGATGCCCAGTTCCATCGCCTGCAGGCCGGCGCGCACGCGCGTCAGCGAGCCGTGGTGGTCGGCGCCCAGTTCGGTGATGGCGCGCTCGTAGCCGCGTTGCCACTTGGTCAGGTGATAGGCCACGTCCGGCACGAAGTAGGTGTAGGTGCCGTCGGACTTGCGCATGACGCGGTCCTTGTCGTCGCCGAAGTCGGTGGACTTCAGCCACAGCGCGCCGCCTTCTTCGTAGGTATGGCCGGAGGCGATCAGCTTCTGCACCGCTTCTTCGACCTTGCCATCCTTGTACAGCGAGCTTTCCAGGAAGTAGATGTCGAAATCGACCCGGAACGCGGCCAGGTCGTGGTTTTGCTCATTACGCAGGTACGCCACCGCGAAGCGACGGATCGATTCGAGATCGGCTGGATCCTTGGTGCCGGTGACCAGATGGCCTTCCAGGTCGACAGTGTCGCCGGCCAGGTAGGCACTGGCCACATCGGCAATGTAGTCGCCGCGGTAGCCGTTTTCCGGCCAGCCGTCGCTGTCGGGGGTGAGCCCCTGCGCGCGTGCCTGGACCGACAGCGCCAGGTTCTCGATCTGCACGCCGGCATCGTTGTAGTAGAACTCGCGCTTGACGTTCCAGCCGTTGGCGTCGAGCACGCGCGCCAGGCTGTCGCCGATCGCCGCGGCGCGGCCGTGGCCGACATGCAGCGGGCCGGTCGGGTTGGCCGAGACGTATTCCACGCCCACCGAACGGCCGTTGCCGGCCAGCCCGCGGCCGTAGTCGTGGCCTTGCTTGATCACATGCGCCACTTCGCGCTGATACGCGGTGGGGGCCAGATGGAAATTGATGAAGCCCGGACCGGCGATATCCACCTTGGCTACGTCGTCGCTGGCCGGCAGCGCGGCAACCAGCGCCTGCGCCAGTGCGCGCGGATTGCTGCGCGCAGCCTTGGCCAGCAGCATCGCGGCATTGGTGGCGAAGTCGCCGTGCTCGCGGGTCTTGGGTCGCTCGACCACAAAATCCGGCGGCAGGGTGTCGGCGGGCAGGGTGCCATTGGCGCGCAAGGCTTCAATGCCTTGGCCGATCAGTGCGCGGAGTAGGGCTTTCACGTGGGATCTGCTTGGAACCAAACCAGCGATTTTACCCGACCGCGCGGCGCAGGGTCCGACCGATGGTTCAGGTCAGCGCACCACTGCTCATTCCAGCCAGCCGCGCTCGGCGAACGACACCGGTCGACCATCGCCGATGACGAAATGGTCCAGCAGGCGGATATCCACCAGCTCCAGGCTGTCCAGCAGCCGCTTGGTGACCGCGCGGTCGGCCTCGGAGGGCTCCGGATTACCCGACGGGTGGTTGTGCCCGACGATCACCGCCGCGGCGTTGTGCAGCAGCGCCCGCCGGACCACTTCGCGCGGGTGGATGTCGGCCCCGTCGATGGTGCCGGTGAACAGTTCCTCGAAGGCGATGGCGCGGTGGCGGTTGTCCAGGAACAGCGCGGCGAACACTTCATAGGCCCGCGCGCGCAGCCGCTGCGAGAAATAGCGGCCCACGCTGGGCGGGTCGCTGAGCGCCTCGCCGCGCTCCAGCGCGCTCATCAGGTGCCGCTGGGCCAGCTCCATCGCGGCGGCAAGCTTGCAGGCCGAGGCCGGGCCCAGCCCGGGCAGGCGCGCCAGCGTCTTGGCCGGGCGGTCCAGCAACAGACGCAGCGGGCCGTGCCGGTGCAGCAGATCGCGCGCGGTCTGCACCGCATCCTGGCCGCGCAGGCCGGAGCCGACGAAGATCGCCAGCAGCTCGGCATCGGACAAGGCAGTGGCCCCGCGCGCCAGAAGTTTCTCGCGCGGGCGTTCGTGGGTGGGCCAGTCGTGTATGTGCATATGGCGAGATTGCCGGTGCTCATCGCCGACGCCCATCAGGCCAAGCAGAGGCATCGGCTAATCTAGTTGTCCTTGTAACCGTAGGACGACCCCGACGTGATCGGCTCCACTCAGGCCCGCCCCCTGGACGGACAGCGTTTGCTGCTGTGCGTCGGCGGAGGCATCGCCGCTTACAAATCGCTCGAACTGGTCCGTCGCCTGCGCGACGCCGGTGCGCAGGTGCAGGTCGCCATGACCGGCGGTGCGCAACAATTCGTCACCCCGCTGAGCTTCCAGGCATTGTCCGGGCAGCCCACCCGCACCACGCTGTGGGACAGCGCCGCCGAGCAGGCGATGGGCCACATCGAACTGGCGCGCTGGGCCGACCGGGTGATCGTTGCCCCGGCGACCGCCGATCTGCTGGCGCGTCTGGCGCATGGTTTGGCCGACGATCTGGTCACCACGCTGTGCCTGGCCACGACCGCGCCGCTGACCGTGGCGCCGGCCATGAACCACCGCATGTGGCTGCATCCGGCCACCCAGGCCAACATCGCCACCCTGCGCGCGCGGGGGGTGGCGGTGGTGGGCCCTGACGACGGCCCGCTGGCGGAGGGCGAATCCGGCCCCGGCCGGCTGGCCGAACCGGCCGCGATCCTTGCGGCGCTGGCCGGCGGCGCGGCGGTCGCCAGCGCAGCCCCGGAGGGCGCCAAGAGCGTCGCCGCGCCCGTGTTCATCCCCAGCAGTGCCCAGCTGGAAGGCCTGCGCATCGTGATCAGCGCCGGCCCCACCTTCGAGGACCTGGACCCGGTGCGCTACGTCGGCAACCGCAGCAGCGGCAAGATGGGCTACGCCCTGGCCGCCGCCGCTGCCAGGCAGGGTGCCGATGTGGTGCTGGTCAGCGGGCCGGTGCACCAGACCACCCCGGAGGGCGTGCAGCGCATCGACGTGCGCTCGGCCGCGCAGATGCGCGACGCAGTGCTGGGTGCATTCCCGGCCGACATCTACATCGGCGCTGCCGCCGTGGCCGACTACACCCCCAAGCGGGTGGTGTCGCAGAAGATCAAGAAGACTGGCGAAACGTTGACCCTGGAGCTGGTACGCACCCCGGACATCCTGTCCGAGGTCGCCGCGCAGACCGGGGCGCTGAAACTGGTGGTCGGTTTTGCTGCCGAAACGCACGATGTGGAGCATTACGCCCGTGGCAAGCTGGCGGCCAAGCGGCTGGACCTGATCATCGCCAACCAGGTGGGGATCGAAGGCGGCGGATTCGAAAGCGACAACAACGCAGCTACGGCCTATTGGCAGGGCGGCGAGCGTGTGTTCCCCAGCAGCAGCAAGACCGAGTTGGCAGACCAACTGCTGGCCCTGATCGCGGAGAGATTGCAGGCATGAGCCCCCCAACCCAGTCCTTGCAGGTGAAGTTGCTCGACCCGCGCTTCGGCGATCTATGGCCGCTGCCGGCCTACGCCACCGAATCCAGCGCCGGCATGGACCTGCGCGCCGCGCTGGAGGCGCCGATGACGCTGCAGCCGGGCGATGCGGCGCTGATCCCCAGCGGTATCGCGATCCATCTGGCCGACCCGCAGCTGTGCGCGGTGATCCTGCCGCGCTCGGGGTTGGGCCATCGCCACGGCATCGTGCTCGGCAACGGCACCGGTTTGATCGATGCCGATTACCAGGGGCCGCTGCTGATCAGCACCTGGAATCGCGGCCGAGAGGCCTTCACCATCGAGCCGGGCGACCGCATCGCGCAGCTGGTGATCCTGCCGATCGTGCGTATGGGCTTGCAAGTGGTGGATACTTTCGTCGACAGCGCGCGGGGAGCGGGTGGATTCGGCCACACCGGCGTGCGCTGACAGGGGAAATTACATGAGCAAGGCGAACGAGCGCAGGCAGGGGATGTCCAGCGTGCGTACGAGTGGTCCGGTGTTGGGAGGCATATTGCTGCTGCTGGCTGCCTGGTTCGGCTGGAACAGTTATGCGCAATGGCGCCAGGACGCGGTGGCGCAAGGGCTGGAGCAGGCGCGCGACCGCGCGGTGCAGGACGTGGGCCAGGCCATGGCCACCCAGGCCAGCCAGCTCGACGCGGTGCTCAAGCAGCCGCCGGTCATCGCTGCGTTGGCCGGTGGCGACGCGCTGGCGGCCGCATCGGCCATCCGCGAGCGCTTCAAGGGCGCCGAGGATGTGCAGGTGCTGCCTGGCGACCTTGCCGCGGCCTATGCCAACCCCAAGGATTTCGGTTACGCGCGTCTGAGCCTGCTCGAATCGGCGCAGGTGGCCGACCGGGCGCAGGTCCGGGTGGTACGCGAGGCCAAACAAGTCCGCCTGGGCGTGGCTGCCGCGGTGCGCCTTGGCGGGCAGCCGGCGGTGGCGTATGCACGGTTGCCGTTACTGCGCCTGACCGGCCCGCTGGATGCAATCGCGGCACCGGACAGCGCCTACCTGGCCGTGCGCCAGGGCAGCTACAACGTGGCCCAGCAGGGCGATATGGCACTGGCCGATGCGGCCGAAACGCTGGCCAGGCCGCTTGGGACCAGCGGCTTGCGCGTGGCTGCGGCGGTGCCGCAAGGCGACAGCGGCCCACTGGGCCTGGGCGCCGTCGGTTGCGCCATCGTGGCGGCATTGCTGCTGATCATTGCGGTACTGCTGGTGCTGGCCAGCCGGGGTCAGGTGGCCTTGCCACGGCGCCGGGTTGCCGACCAATCCGGCGCCGATGAACCCACCTTCAGTCAGAGCCTGCAGCACGACGCCAGCGTTGCCAGCGAGGCACGCGCGCTGGACGCCGAGGCACCGCCGGCACCGCCAGCGCTGGTGCCGGCGGTGCAGGTCGCCACCGAGATGTTCCGTGCCTACGACATCCGCGGCGTGGTCGGTAAGGACCTCAACCCCGGCGTTGCCGCCTTGGTGGGCCAGGCCATCGGCAGCGTGATGCAGGCGCAGGGACTGCGCGATGTGGTGGTCGGTCGCGACGGCCGGCTGTCCGGGCCGGAGCTGAGCAACGGCCTGATCGAAGGCCTGCGCCGCGCCGGCTGCAACGTCACCGACATCGGCCTGGCACCGACGCCGGTGGTGTACTTCGGCGCCTACGAGCTGCGTGCCGGCAGCTGCGTGGCGGTCACCGGCAGCCACAATCCGCCGGACTACAACGGTTTCAAGATCGTGATCGGCGGCGAGACCTTGTCCGGCGCCGCCATCGCCGAACTGCACCAGCGCATCAACGAAGGTCGCCTGCATACCGCCGCCACGCCTGGCGAACTGGAACAGCGCGACATCAGCGATGCCTACATCCAGCGTATCGCCGATGACGTCCAGCTCGATCGCCCGATCAAGGTGGTGGTGGACGCCGGCAACGGCGTGGCCGGTGAGATCGCACCGCGCCTGCTGGAAGCGATCGGCGCCGAAGTGGTGCCGTTGTACTGCGACATCGATGGCACCTTCCCCAACCATCACCCTGATCCGAGCGAGCCGCACAACCTCAACGATCTGGTGAAGATGGTGCAGCGTTTCGATGCGGATATCGGCGTGGCGTTCGATGGCGATGCCGATCGCCTGGGCGTGGTGACCAAGGAAGGCGCGATGGTGTTCCCCGACCGCCTGCTGATGCTGTTCGCCCGACGTCCCCCCGCTCTGAGTAGCGGCCGGGTTTAGAGTCCGGAGTTGATGATATCGGTGTTGGCCAGCTGTTGGGCATACGCAGATGGCGTCATGCCGCCAATGGCCTTCTTGGGTCGCTCCTCGTTGTATTCGCGTCGCCAGCGTTCGATCTCGGTACGCGCATGCAGCAGGGTTGGGAACCAGTGCTCGTTGAGGCATTCGTCGCGCAGCCGGCCATTGAACGATTCGACGTAGGCGTTCTGGTTTGGCTTGCCAGGCTGGATCAGCCGTAACTGCACGCCACGCGCATGTGCCCAGGCCACCATCGCTTTGCCGCAAAACTCCTTGCCGTTATCTGTGCGGATCACCTGTGGCAAGCCGCGACTGTGCGCCAGCCGATCCAGCACGCGTGTCACGCCATGGCCCGAGATTGCGCGCTCCACCTCGATGGCGATCGCTTCGTGGGTTGCATCGTCCACGATCACCAGACACTTGATCACTCGGCCTTCGGCGCTGCGGTCGAACACGAAATCCATCGACCACACCTGATTGGCCTGCGATGGCCGCAGCAGCGGCTGACGCTCTCCTATCAGCACCTTTTTGCGCTTGCGGCGCCGGACCTGCAGCTGCTGCTCGCGGTACAACCGCTCCACACGCTTGTAGTTCACGATGCGTCCTTCCTGTCGTAATTTGAGATAGATCATCCCCACACCATAACGGCGATGGCGATGCGCCAACGCACAGATGCGTTCGCGCAGTTCGACGTTGCGATCTTCGCTCGGGCAATATCGCAGCGCACTGGCGCTCATGCCGATCACTGCCAACGCACGACGCTCGCTGGCACCACGCCCGATCCACTCGCGCACCAGCATGCGACGCGCCGGTGCGCTCACCACTTTTTTCGCAGTGCATCCTTGATCAGGTCGTTCTCGAACAGCTGCTCGGCCAGCAACTTCTTCAGCCGCGCGTTCTCGGACTCAAGGTCCTTGAGCCGCTTGGCATCGGGCACGCTCATCCCGCCGAACTTGCTGCGCCACAGATAATAGGAAGCCTCGCTGAAGCCATGCCGCCGGCACAGGTCCTTGATCGCCACACCGGCATCAGCTTCGCGCAGGAAGCCGATGATCTGTTCTTCAGAAAAACGCTTCTTCACGTCCAATCTCCTCGAGTTAGGGAATTGGACTCCAAACTGAGGTGCTACTCAAAATCGGGGGGGCGTCGCGCCGCCGATGTCCTGCAGCGCAACCCTGGCGCATTGGTCATCTACGACGTGAAGTGCACCGGCAAGCTGTCCGACTACGTGTTGCGCAACGGCGGTAGTCCGCTGATGTGGAAGACCGGGCATTCGCTGATCAAATCCAAGATGCGCGAGACCGATGCCGAACTGGCCGGCGAGATGAGCGGCCACTTCTTCTTCAAGGAGCGCTGGTACGGCTTTGACGACGGCATCTACGCCGCCGCACGCCTGCTGGAAATCCTGGCCCAGCGCGAGGAAACCCCTTCCGACGTGCTGGACGCCCTGCCCGAGAGCGTCTCCACGCCGGAGATCAAGGTGCCGGTGGAAGGCGATGCGCATGCGCTGGTGGCGCGCTTTGTCGCGCGTGCGCAGACCGGCGAAGAATCGCCGTTCGAATCGGCGCGGCTGTCGACCATCGACGGGCTGCGCGCGGACTTCATCGACGGCTGGGGGCTGGTACGCGCCTCCAATACAACGCCGATCCTGGTGCTGCGGTTCGAAGCCGACAGCGAGGCCGCATTGCAGCGGATTCGCACGCTGTTCCGCAACGAACTGCAGACGTTGTTGCCGGAGCATCCATTGGCGTTTTGATCGCCGGATGCGCGGACCGTCCGCTGCGTTGCCTGGGCAGGGGCAGCGCAGCTGGGCCGGCGGGCGACGCGGCGGGCCGTTATCCGGCTCGCTTCGGTGTACGCGATCAACCGTGTGTTGCGCCTGTTCCGGTTGGCTCGGCACGATCGCAGTGCGTGGTGATCGACGCGGCGTCGTGACCGTCCGTCAATAGCCAGACTGCGTCCCAGTACGGATACTCGCCCACCTGCTCGGCCAGGCCCGCCCGCAGGGGCAATGCGACCAGCGTGCGCGCGAACTGTCGATGATCGCTTTGCTGCGGGAGCGCCGAGACCTGCATCTGCGGCTGCCACACCGTTCCACCACGCCCGCGTGCGCGATTGACTGCATCGGCGGTCCTCAGTCGCGCCGTCGCGGCCAATTGCAGCAACATCGCCTTGCTCGGTGCCTGCAGCAACCCGCACCACGCCTCAGGCAACAGCACCCAGCACAGCAACTGCGCACCTTGCCAATGGCGTGGCAGCGCCAGGCTGGCCGCCGCGGCGCGAGCGCAGCGCCAATCGGCGAATAGCGGCACGTGCTGATGCGTGGGCAGCCGCAGATGCCAATACGCGGCTTCAAGCGTCGGCGTGGACAGGAGGCGATGACGGAGCGCAGTGGACATGGTTACAGGTTGCCCGCGGCGCGAGAGCGGCAACATCGGCGGGCAGTCCATCACCGCGTCGGCCGCGCGCGCAATGGCGTGTCCGAAAAGCGGGCATCGGCGCTCAGCGCTATCGCCACGCCTCCGGCAAGCTGCGCTGCATGGGGTGGATGCCGCAGGTGGCGTCAAGGCGCGTAGGCGCACATCAATCACGCTGCATCGCAGCCCAAAACCTGGTCAGTGAGATGCAGTGCAGCCGTATCGCTTGCGTACGCTGAGGCATCGCCAACCACGATGGATCACCGAACATCGGATGCAGCAACGCGCTTTGCAGCGCACCGGGATCATCTCGATCCGCCGCGGATCACCGAGAGCGTTAGATCACCAGCAACCATCCGGACCAGGCAATGCGAATCCCGAATCCCCGCCTCAATGACCGGCCCGGTCGCGTTTCCACCCGCGATGCTTCACATCCAGATACAGGCTGTAAAACGCGGTAAACGCCGGGAACAGGTTCTGCAGCACACCGACCGAATCCTGCTTGGCCGAAAACACGAAATAGCTCAGCGTCATCAAGCTGCCGACCACGCTCATGTACCAGAACAGGCGCGGAATCACCGGTTTGCCGGCGCGCTTGGAGGCAACGAACTGCACCAGCCAGCGGCCACCGAACATCAGCGCACCGACATAGCCGATCAGCTTCCACCCGGTCACATGGATGCCGGTCCAGTACAGCCAGGTCAGTTGTTGGTCGAGCAAGGACGGGTCCATCAGCGTTCCTGCACCACGGTGCGCTTGCTGCGGGTGATCAGCCAGGCCACGCCGCGCAGGTCGCGGATGCCGACCAGGGCGCGATTGAGATTGTTGTACTTGGACACGCCGGCGGTGCGGTGGCGGTGGTTGACCGGCACGCTCACCGTGCGCCAGCCGGCGCGCTGCATCAACGCCGGCAAATAGCGATGCATGTGGTCGAAGTACGGCAGGTCCAGGAACGCCTCGCGCTCGAACAACTTGATGCCGCAGCCGGTATCGGGCGTGTTGTCGCGCAGCATGCGCGAGCGGATCGCATTGGCCCATTTGCTGGCCCAGCGCTTGGAGCCGGAATCCTGGCGGTTGACCCGCCAGCCGGCGAACAGCTTCACCTGCGGCTCGGCCTGGCTGCGCGCGATGAGCAGCTTGGGGATGTCGGCCGGGTCGTTCTGGCCGTCGCCATCGAGCGTGGCGATCCAGCTGGCGCGCGCGGCCTTCACCCCGCTGCGCACCGCCGTGCTCTGGCCGCTCTGGGTCACATGATGCAGCACGCGCAGTTCCGGCGTGGTGCTCTTCAGGTCTTGCAGCACCGCGAGCGTGTCGTCGCGCGAATGGTCGTCGACATACACGATTTCGAAGGCCACCACGCCGCGCAGGGCGCGGACGATTTCGCCCACCAGCGTGGCGACGTTATCGCGCTCGTTGAATACCGGGACGACGACGGACAGCTGAGGTTGGCTCATGGATGCGGGGTAGCCGGATGAAGGCTGAGCGAAAAAGATCGGGCATTGTGCCCTGACTCTCTGAGTCAGGCATGAAGCATGCACGCGTTATGCGCATTGGACCGGTTGGAAGCAGCCTGTAGCGTACGGTGGGGAGGTGGCAAGGCTGCGAAGGCGTGGGCCAGCGGGCCGATCACGCGTCCTCTTCCGGTGCATCAGCTGGCACACATCGCCATGCATTGCGTGGCTGCCATGCGGTCGTACGCCCGGGCGGCTGCTGGAAGGTAGGCCCTGCATCTGGCTCGCATGGCAGCCTCGGCGCTCCGCGCTCCGTGCGCCCATCGACGCCTTCGCACCTCCCCCCGTAAATCCCGCCAAGCGCTAGGTGCGCTCGCCGAAATACTGCCGGCACCACTCCACGACCTGCGGCAAACCACGCTCAACCGGGGTCGCCGGATCGAACCCGAAGGCCGCCTGCGCACGCTGCGTATCGGCCATGGTGCGGATCATGTCGCCCGGCTGCATCGGCCGGTAGACCTTTTCGGCTGCGCGGCCGGCGGCCTGCGCAATCACGTCGATGAAGGTCTCCAGCTCCACCGGCGTGTGGTTGCCCAGGTTGAACACCCGGTGCGGCACCGGCGCGGTGCTGGGCGTGTCCAGCGCGCCCAGCACACCGGCCACGATATCGTCGACGAAAGTGAAATCGCGCTGCATCTTGCCGTGGTTGAACACCTCGATCGGCCGCCCCGCCAGCACCGCACGGCTGAAGATCAGCGGCGCCATGTCCGGCCGGCCCCACGGCCCGTACACCGTGAAAAAGCGCAGTCCGGTCGCGCGCAGGCCATACAGCTGCGCATAGGTGTAGCCCATCAATTCGTTGGCGGCCTTGGTTGCCGCATACAACGAACGCGGTTGGTCCACGCGCTGGTCTTCGGAAAACGGCGGGGTGGCCGAATCGCCGTAGACCGAACTGCTCGAGGCATACACCAGGTGCTGCACGCCGCGGTGCCGGCACAGCTCGAGCATGTTGACGAAGCCAACGAGGTTGCTGTCCACGTAGGCGTGGGGGTTTTCCAGCGAATACCGCACGCCCGCCTGCGCAGCCAGATGCACCACGCGGGTCGGCTGGATCTCATCGAACAATGCGGCCAGGCCCTCGCGATCGGTCAGGTCCAGCGTGCGGATATCGATGCCGGGGCACAGCGCCGCCACCCGGTCATGCTTGAGCTGCGGGTCGTAGTAGCTGTTGTAGTTGTCCAGCCCCACCACCGTCTCGCCGCGGGCTGCCAGCGCGCGGCAGGTGTAGGCACCGATGAAACCGGCAGCGCCGGTGACGAGAATGGTCATGGCTGTGATCCTGGGAAATGCGGAAACAAAAGGCTGGCGCTCCGGATGCGCATGCGCGGCGCATTGCAGGCGCCGCTGCGAGCGGGTTCGGCATCTCTATGCTGCCAACGCGCCTGCCGTGCGCGGCGTGCCAGGCGCGATCTGCCGCGGTCGCCGCGCATGCGGCGCTCGAAATCAAGGCTGCAGCGCGCCACGCGTCTTCGTTCACCGCAGCGCGAGCGGCGCTTCGCTGGCAAGCTTGGCCTTGCGCTCGGCGCTGAACTTCCACCACGGCTGCGCCGCCTCGCCGTCCATGAAGCGCACGATCGACAGGAACACATCGATCACGCAGGGGTCGTGCAGCACGCCGGTGCGCAGGCACAGCTGTGCGTGCATGTCGTAGGCATCGCGACCGCGCAGCTGCGCAGGCACGCGGATGCCGATCAGGCGCAGGTCCTTTTCGCAGGCCGGCCCGACGTTGGGCAGGTCGGTCAGCTGCAGCAGATGCTGGCGGTCCACCTTGGCGGGATTCATGGCCGACGAGGATCCTGTTGGATGTGCAAGCGATCAGCTGCGCTGCATGCGCAGGCGTTCGAGCACGCCGTCCAGCGTGTCCAGATCAGTGTAATGGATCACCAGCTTGCCCTTGCCGCCGCGGCCATGATTGAACACCACCTTGGTGCCCAGCGACTCGGACAGTTCGGTTTCCAGCGAGGCGATATCGGCCTGTGGGGCCACCGGCGCCGGCTTGCCCTTGCGCAGCGAGCCGGGCACCTTGCCGGCGGCAAACTGCTGCGCGCGGTGTTCGACCTCGCGCACCGACCAGCCCTGGTCGGCTGCTTCCTGGGCCAGCTTGCTGGCCAGCTCCGGCGCCAGGGTGAGCAGCGCGCGCGCGTGGCCCATTTCCAGCCGGCGGGTTTCCAGCAACACGCGAATGGCCACCGGCAATTCCAGCAACCGCAGCAGATTGGAGACCGACGCACGCGAGCGTCCCACCGCGCCGGCGGCCTCGGCATGGGTCAGCGAAAATTCGTCGATCAGCCGCTGCAACGCCTGCGCTTCTTCCAGCGGGTTGAGGTCTTCGCGCTGGATGTTTTCGATCAGCGCCATCGCGATGACGGTGCGGTCGTCCAACTCGCGCACCACCACCGGCACTTCGGTCAGCCCAGCCAGCTGCGAAGCGCGCCAGCGGCGTTCGCCGGCCACGATCTCGAACTGCCCCGGCATCAGCTCGCGCGCCACGATGGGCTGGATCACGCCTTGCGCCTTGATCGACTCGGCCAGCTCGGCCAGCTTGACCTCGTCCATCTCCCGGCGCGGCTGATACTTGCCCGGCTGCAGCTGGGTCACCACCAAGGTGCGCAGGGTATCGCCGGGCTGCAAGGCCTGTTCGTCGGCACCGGCCGGTGCGGCGGCGGCCGCGCCCTTGGGCCCCAGCAGCGCTTCCAGACCACGGCCCAGGCCACGCTTCTTTGCCAGCGGCGGCTTGCTCATCAGACGGTCTCCACGGGCCGGACGGCCTTGTTGCGGTCGTTCTGGCGGCGCACGATCTCACCGGCCAGGCCCAGGTAGGCCACCCCGCCACGTGAGGTGCGGTCGTAACCGACGATGCTCTGGCCATGGCTGGGCGCCTCGGCCAGGCGCACGTTGCGCGGCACGATGGTGCGAAACACCTTGTCGCCGAAATGCTCGGTCAGCTCGGCCGATACCGCATTGGCCAGGTTGTTGCGGATGTCGAACATGGTGCGCAGCACGCCTTCGATTTCCAGCGTCGGGTTGAGGTTGGCGCGCAACGCTTCGATGGTTTCCAGCAGCGCGGTCAGCCCTTCCAGCGCGTAGTACTCGCACTGCATCGGCACGATGATCGAATCGGCCGCGGTCAGCGCATTGAGCGTGAGCAGCGACAATGCCGGCGGGCAATCGATCAGGATGAAGTCGTACTCGTCGCGGATCGGCGCCAGGGCGCGCTTGAGCCGCTGTTCGCGTTCGCCCTGGTCCATCAGCTGGATCTCGGCAGCGGTCAGGTCGATGTTGCCTGGCAGCAGGTCGAAGCCTTCCGGCGCGGTCACCCGGATCTGCGCGGCGGTGTTTTCGCCCAGCAACAGGTCGCAGGTGGAGGCGGCCACATCGCGCTTGTCGATGCCGCTGCCCATGGTGGCGTTGCCCTGCGAGTCCAGATCCACCAGCAACACACGCTTGGGCGCGCGCGCCAGGCCGGCCGCCAGATTGACCGCGGTCGTGGTCTTGCCGACGCCGCCTTTCTGGTTGGCAATGGCGATGATCCGGGCCATGCGGGAGAGCCTCGTGGGCAAAGAGTAAGACCGGCCATTATGCGGGCAGGGCGTCGGATCGGGAAATGCCGCCCGCGGCGGTGCGCCGCACGGCCGGAATGACGCAGGCGCCGGTCAGCCGGCGGGCGGGGTGCCGGCGGGTGGCTCCTTCATGGCCCGGTAGCGCTGCAGGATGTCGGCGATCTCGCCATCCAGCGCCACCCGTTGCTGCTCGAAGCTGATCTGCAGACGCAACTGCGCCATCAGATCGCGATGGCGCTGCTGGATGTCGCCGGCCAGCTTGTCAGCCACTGCCTGGCCGGCCAGCTCGCGGTCGCCGGCGCTGCGCAGCAGGCTGGCCAACCCCTCGCGCAGGCTGGTCACGTTGAAGCGCGCGGTATGGATGTTGTTGTCCACGATGGCGATGCGCTCCTTGAACACCCGGCGCAGGTCGTCCTCGCTCTGATAGGACATCAGCATCGCCTGGTCGGTGCGCTGGCGCATCTGCTCGGCGGCCAGATCGGCCTGGCGTTGCTGCTCGCTGGCCGCAGCGGCAGCGCGCTCATCGCTGCTCATGGCGCGCTGCACCTCGGCGCTGCGCATCCCGCTCTTGACGTTGAATTCGTCGCGCGCCTGGTTCACCGCCTCCGGGGGCAGCGTATCGCTGCACACGCGGGCGCCGTTCTGGTTCCAGCAATACAGCTTCTTGCCGGCCGGCTTGTCTTGCGCGCCGGCTGGCGCCGCCATGATCAAGGTCGCAGCGACAGCCGCCGCAACGGCGAACAATGCCGAACGTGTGTGTATTGGCATCATCGCAGCCCCCTGTCGCCTGCCGTCAGCCTGTGGTGTCGGTCCCGTAGCGGCCACGATAGGCCAGCAGCGGTTCCTGGAAGCCCACAAGGTCGGCGTTTCCTGCCGCAAAAGCAAGCAGGTCGCCCAGGTTGGCCACCGCGATCACCGGGATGCCGGCCTCGGCCGCCACCGCCTGGGCGGCGGAACGGCGGTCCTGATCGGACGCGATCTCCTGCCGGTCCAGCGCCACCACGATCCCCGACGGCATGCCGCCGGCGGCACGGATGATGGCCAGCGCCTCGCGGATCGCGGTGCCGGCGGTGATCACGTCATCGACGATCAATACCTTACGGCCGGCCAGCGGCGCGCCGATCAGGGTGCCGCCTTCGCCATGGTCCTTGGCTTCCTTGCGGTTGAACGCCAGCGGCAGGTCGCGTCCGCGCCCCGCGTAGGCGCAGGCCAGCGCGGTTGCCAACGGAATGCCCTTGTAGGCCGGCCCGAACAACAGGTCGAAGTCCAGCCCGGCCGCATCGATCGCATCGGCATAGCACTGCGCCAACTGCGCGGTCTTGGCTCCCGAATCGAAGCGCCCGGCATTGAAGAAGTACGGGCTGAGCCGCCCGGACTTGAGCGTGAACTCGCCAAAGCGCAGGGCATCGGCGTCCAGGGCCAGCTGCAGGAAACGGGTGCGGTGGTCGGTCATGTGACGAGATTGGGGAGTAGGGATTCGGGATTGGAAAGCATAGCCGGTCGCGCCTTGCGGCATCCGCTGATGCGGTACGCTTTCACGAATCTCCAATCCCCATTCCCGAATCCCGGCTCTTCATCCATGCGCATCATCAGTTTCAACGCCAACGGCCTGCGCTCGGCCGCCAGCAAGGGTTTCTTCGCGTGGTTCGCCGCCCAGGACGCCGACGTGCTGTGCGTGCAGGAAACCAAGGCCCAGGAGCATCAGCTGGCCGGGCCAGACTTCCTGCCCACCGGCTACAAGGCCTGGTTTCGCGACGCCAGCACCAAGAAGGGCTATAGCGGCGTGGCGATCTACAGCCGGCACGAGCCCGACGAGGTGCGCACCGCGCTGGGCTGGCCGGAGTTCGACGAAGAGGGGCGCTATATCGAAGCGCGCTTCGGCAACCTCAGCGTGGTGTCCTTCTACATCCCCTCCGGTTCCTCGGGCGAGTTGCGCCAGGACTACAAGTTCCAGGTGATGCAATGGCTACGGCCGATCCTGGAGCAGTGGCTGGCCAGTGGCCGCCAGTACGTGCTGTGCGGCGACTGGAACATCGTGCGCACGGCGCTGGACATCAAGAACTGGAAATCCAACCAGAAGAACTCCGGCTGCCTGCCGCCCGAGCGCGATTGGCTCAACGGCCTGTGCGCCGACGCGCCAGAAGACGCCAACCCCGCCGAAGGCCGCGGCTGGGTCGACAGCTACCGCGTACTGCATCCGCAGGGCCAGGACTACACCTGGTGGAGCAACCGTGGCGCGGCGCGCGCCAACAATGTCGGTTGGCGCATCGACTACCAACTGGTCACCCCCGGCCTGCGCGACACCTTGAAGGCCTGCTCGATCTACCGCGAAGAGCGCTTCTCCGACCACGCGCCGTACATCGTGGATTACGCGCAGTGAGGCAGGCCAAGGCTATGGTTTCGGTCATAGCGCGCCGGCATGTTGCAGAACGGGGCCAAGACTTCGCCGGCAACATCGCCATCCGGCGGCAGCTCGGCCACTGCAGCACGCGCGGCGGCTCTCATTGGCCCTTACGCAGTCGGCCGATGCCTTTCGCAACCTTCTGCTTCGGCACGGGAGTGCGTCGTTACGGTCCTGCACAGACCGCTCAAGACAGGACGCGTGACGCCATGACGGCCCTCCGCGGCGGGCTGCATGCAGCGGTGCCGTGGGCCGCGCCGGCCACGACCACTGGCGTTCGTGCTCGCCGGAGTGACGCATGACCACGTCTGCACCGGGCTATAAGGGCTGGCGTGGTATCCAGCGCGCCTTCGCCACGCCATCGGCGGCGACCATGGCACTGCTGGGCTTCGGCAGCGGCTTGCCGTTCCTGCTGATCGCCTCGCAGACCTTGTCGACCCGCTTGCGCGATGTGGGGCTGGACCTGGGCAGCATCGGCTTGATCAGCCTGGCCAGCTTCTTCTATCTGCTCAAGTTCCTGTGGGCGCCGCTGATCGACCGCTATGCGTTTCCGCTCACCGCGTTTCTGGGGCGCCGTCGCTCCTGGCTGCTGGTGGCGCAGATCGGCGTCACCATCGGCCTGTTCGCGCTGGCATTTTCGCGCCCGGACCTGAGCGTTACGGGATTGGTGGGCTGGGTGTTGTTCGCCTCGTTCTGGGGCGCGACCCAGGACTCGGTGGTGGATGCCTACCGCATCGAAATCGCTCCGGATGCCGCGCAGGCCGCGTTGGCGGCGACCTACACGCTGGGCTACCGCATCGGCCTGATCCTGGGCGGTGCCGGTGCGTTGTACATGGCCCAGTACCTCGGCTGGACGTGGGCGTACGTCGGCATGGCCGCACTGATGCTGGTGCCGATCGTCACCACCTTGCTATGCCGCGAGCCCGACCGGCCCGAGGCGACGGTCGTGCGCCGCGTGGACGTCGCCGGTGCGTTCTGGCAACCGATTTCCAGCTTCTTTTCCAGCAATGGGCTGGCGCTGGGCATCGTGCTGCTGCTGTTCGTGGGCCTGTACAAGTTTCCCGACCAGGTGATCGGCGTCATGGCCGGTCCGTTCTATCTGGATTCGGGCTTCACCAAGGCCGATATCGCCACCGTCTCCAAGCTGTTCGGCGTCTGGATGGGCATTGTCGGCGCCTTCGCTGGCGGCGCGGCAATTGCCGCGTTCGGGTTCCGGCGCATGTTGCTGGTGGCCGCGCTGGGGGTGGCCTTGTCCAACCTGGCGTTCCTGCTGATGGCGCACAACCCCGGCAAGCTGTGGGCGTTCTATGCCGCGCTCAGTGCCGATAATCTCTTCCAGGGGTTCGCCGCCACGGTGCTGGTGGCTTTCATGTCCTCGCTGACCGACCGCAACTTCACCGCAACCCAGTATGCGTTGCTGGTCTCGCTGGCCAACCTGCCGGGCAAGTTTGCCGGTGGCGTGTCCGGGTTCGTCGTCCAGGCGACCTCCTACAGCACCTTCTTCATCCTCAGCGCCCTGACCGTCATTCCCACGTTAATGCTGCTGGCCTGGCTATGGCCGCGGCTATTGGCGCACGACAGGCGGCCGGATTGAAACGTCCGCCAAGGTTGCCGATGATGCGCGCGGAGCAGCGCATTGCACGAGGCAGGGCATGACCGATCTGGTATTGCGTGACATCGACCCGGTGCTGGTGGACCGTATTCGCCGCATTTCCGTCGCACGGGGCTGGACCCAGCACCAGACCGTCATGCATCTGCTCGAACAAGGCCTGTTCGCCAGCGAATACGAAGTCACCGGCGGCCTGCAGCACCCGGAGGTCGATGCCCTGGCCGAGGCGATTGCCGCGCTCAAGGCGCTGCCGGCGGGAAATAATCCCTAGCGCTGCCGCAGCTTCATCCCGGCCAGCACAGGCCAACGGGCTCACGCCGGATAGATCGCCCCCAACAGCCGAGGTCCGGCCGCCCCGGTCACCGCGGGCAGGTTGGCCGCGCGTCCGGCCAGCAGCTCGGCCGCCAGCCAGGCAAAGCCCATCGCCTCCAGGTAATCCGGGTCCAGTCCGTATCGCGCGCTGGATTCCACCACCATGCCCGGCAGCCGCGCCGCCAGTCGCGCCAACAGCACCGGGTTGCGCACGCCGCCGCCGCAGACCAGGACCCGTCGCGTGGTTGGCTGCAGCCGCAACAAGGCATCGGCCACGCTGGCAGCGGTGAGTTCGAGCAAGGTCGCCTGCACATCGGCAGCATCCAACCGCGCGCTGCCCATCGCCTGCACGGCCCAGTCCAGATGGAATTGCTCGCGGCCGGTACTCTTGGGCGGCGGCAACGCAAACCACGGATCGGCCAACAGCGCCTGCAGCAAAACCGCATCCACGCGCCCACTGGCGGCAAACGCACCCTCGGCATCGAACGGCGTGCCGTGATGGCGTTGGCACCAGCTGTCCAGCAACGCGTTGGCCGGGCCGGTATCGAATCCCAGCACCGCGCCATCGCGCGGAATCAAGGTCAGGTTGCCGATGCCGCCCAGATTGAGCACCGCGCGGTCTTCGTCGCCTGCACCCAGCATGGCCAGATGGAAGGCCGGCATCAGTGGCGCGCCCTGGCCACCGGCGGCCACATCGCGGCGGCGGAAATCGGCCACCGTGGTAATACCGGTGTGCTCTGCAATCCGGCTGGCATCGCCAATCTGCCAGGTGAACGCCGGGTTGGCGTTGGGCCGGTGGCGGATGGTCTGCCCATGCGAGCCGATCGCACGAATCTGCCGGCGCTCCACGCCGCTGTCGCCGATCAATCGATTGGCCGCCGCCGCGAATGCCAGCCCCACCTGCGCGTCCACCTGGCCCAGCGCATCGATGGCCACCGTCTCGGCGCCCTGGCCGAGCGCCACCAAGGTCTCGCGCAGTTGCGGCTCCCACGCCACCGTCGTCCCGGCCACCAATTCGCAGCGGCGGTGGGTGGCGTCGGCAAAGCGCACCAGCGCGGCATCGATGCCATCGGCGCTGGTTCCCGACATCAGGCCCAGATACAAGGGGGAGTCAACGTGTTCGAAGACAGACATGCCGAAGCCAGAAAGACACGGCCGGCCAGCTTGTGCAGCCGGGCCGGGTCCGTCAACCGGTCTTACCCCGGTGGCAGCCGTGCAGCGGGCGCGTCATCGTCGGGCCACGCGCGCCAATCGCTGCCGCGACAATGACCCATGCCTCGAGATTCCCCACCCATCTCCGGAATCGTCAAGGTCTGCAGTCGCCTCAGAAGCTGTCACTCGACAGCCAAGACCAGGTGCCGCATGGGGACATCGCAGCGTTCAACACCTGCAGTGCGCCGCAACCCGTAGCTGCACGGCAACTACCAGGCGACACGGCTGGAGGCAGCGCCGAACCTGCCCGCCACCACCTGCGCAGCCGCAACGCAGCTGAGGCAGTGACCAGCCGCAGGCCTTAACTGCGCGACTTGCCCTTGGCCGGCTTGCCGGCGTCGGCGTAGATCAGCTTCTCCATGCCCTCGATACGGGCCATGGCCGGCGCCGTCTGCGCGCGGAACGCCGCCAGTTCGGCGCCCTGCAGCGGCTCCGGCGGCGGCATCGTCACCGACATCGGGTTGCGCTGCTGCCCGCCCACGCGGAATTCGTAATGCAGATGCGGGCCGGTCGCCAGGCCGGTCATGCCGACATAGCCGATCACCGTGCCCTGGTTGATGCGTTGCCCGGCCTTGATCTTGCCAAAGCGCGACATGTGCCCGTACAGCGTGCTGTAGTTCTTGCCGTGATCCAGGATCACCACGTTGCCGTAACCGCGCTGGGTCCCGACAAACACCACCCGTGCATCGCCGGCTGCCATGATCGGCGTGCCCGAGGCGGCCGCATAGTCCACACCCTTGTGCATGCGCATGGTGCCCAGCACCGGATGCTTGCGCGCACCGAAGGTGGAGCTGATCCGGCTATAGGCCACCGGCATGCGGATGAAGCTCTTCTTGAGCGGGCGGCCAGTGATGTCGAAGTACTCGGCCGGTTTGCCGGCGCGCTCGAAGCGAAATCCCGTATAGGTCTTGCCGCCAGTGGTGAACGTCGCCGCCAGGATGTCGCCGGTGCTGATCCGCTCGCCTTCGCGCCAGGTCTCATCCATGACCACGCTGAACCGGTCGCCGGGCTGCAGATCCTTGTCGAAGTCGATGTCGTACTTGAAGATCTCGTCGGTCATGATCGCCACCGCCGCCGGCGACAGTCCGGATTTGCCGGCCGAGGCATACAACGAACTGCTGATCTCCCCGCTGGCCACTACCGTGCGCGTGGTCGTCGCCCGCTCGGTCACGTTCTCGCGCACGGCGTCGCCCAGCAGGCGCAGTTCCACCCGATGACTGTCGTCGCGATCGAAGCGCAGTGCGCGCAGCTGCCCCGGCGTCGGCATGTCGAAGGCGATCTCGGTACCCGGACGCAGCTTGGTCAGCGCCTCCTTGGTCCCCGGGTGCGCCAATACCTGGTACATCACCGTGGTCGGGATTCCCAGCTCGCCGAACAAGGTACTCAGGGTCTGGCCCGGCTTGACCTGCAGAATTTCCCAATCGGTGCTCGGTGCCAGCTGCTTGCGGCTGGGAACCAGCGGCGGCAACGGCAATGCCAGCGTGGAATGGCTGGAAAGCGGTGCGTCGATGGCGTTGGAAAAACCCGGCACGATCGTGGCGACCAGCGCACCGATGGTGGCGAACAGGCTGGCGTGAATCCAGTGACGGCGGGTCCAGCGGTCATTGAATGCCGCCGGCAGATGCGCCTTGAGCTTGCGATGCAGTGCAGTGTCGTGGAGGACGTGGAGGCGTTCGTGAAAGCGCCGCTTGCGTGCACGGCCCTGCTCTGAGTTCTGCATCGTTCAAATTCCTCGCTGGCTCGAAGTGCGAGCCCAATCGCCGGTACCATAGACAGCCTGTAACAGCGCGTCAAACCATTGAGCCTGTTCATTATTTTCACTTGGCGCGGAATTAACCCGCGTTTAACATCATTCACGTTTTTGAC